>JBGSVD010000262.1:0-6171 GCA_041753135.1 Planctomycetaceae bacterium | reverse complement strand
GATCTGTCGACAGCGGATGTCCTGTTCGAGCCTCTTGCCGCTCGCCAGACGGTCCACGCTACTCAACATGCGCTGCGTGTCGCACGAAATGACAACATCCTTGCGGTTGGTCTGGGCTATCAGGAACTTGTGCGATCACAGATGCAACTCGCGATTTCCGCTGAGGCCATTCAGAATGCTCAACAGCTTGTTGAACTAACCGAAAGTTTCGAACAGGCCGGAAAAGGTCTGCCTGCCGATACTCAACGCGCCCGAGGTGAACTCCTGCAACGACGCCATCAACTGGCCAGTGCCCACGAACAATTCGCGGTCAACTCCGCCGAACTTGTTCGACTGCTCAGACTCAGTCAGGGAACGCAGTTGACATCCATTGATCCACAGCCTCTGCCTTTGGAATTGACCAGCACCGATACGCCGATTGAATCTCTGATCGCCGACGGGCTTACGCATCGACCAGAATTGGCCCAGCATCAGGCTCAGGTTCAGCAAACACTGACACGCATCGCGCAGGAACAGTGGCGTCCCTGGCTGCCGCACCTGGCCCTTGGATACGCCGGTGCCGGATTCGGTGGCGGCCGCAATGACGACATGCAGAACTTTGGCACGCGTGGCGATTTTGATGCCCTCGCCGTCTGGCAGGTGCAGAATCTTGGATTCGGAAACCAGGCATTGCAGCGCGAGAGGGAAAGTCGTCATCGTCAGGCTCACCTGGAATTCACTGCTGCTCGCGACCGTGTTATTGCCGAAGTCACTCAGGCATGGTCTCGTGCTCGCTATCGCAAGGAACAGATGGAATACGCGCAGTCACAAGTCGCGGCTGCAGCAGACGCCCTTCCGCTCAATATGAAAGGCATTCGCGACGGAGTCATCCGCCCCATCGAGGCCCAACAGGCGATTGCCGGGCTTTCCAACGCTCGCAACCTTTACCTTGCTGCCGTGATCGACTTTAATCAGGCACAACTCGAACTATCCCGAGCGATCGGCGACGCGCAATGACCGCGCCCATCAATTCAAATTCTGCGATTCATCAAGACCAACGCTTCAAAGAACGTTCGTGTCCTTCTGATGACTTCACGTGAGCGACGTTCGAACTCAGAGTTGAAGCGTCTGACATCAAATCGACATTAACGCGGCAACCTCTGTCGGCTACGGACCCGTTTCTCGCAGCGTTTGGATGACGTGGCAGCCATTGTCCTGCTCAGCATCTCGACACTTCCGGAGCGACGACTTCAGCACCTTTTGGACGTGTCGCAGATCCTTCAGTCGCTTGCCAATCTCACTGAGACGTTCTTCAATCATCCCCTGAACCTTTCGGCACGAACCTCCGGCGTTGGAGACGGAAAACAACGTCTTCACATCGTCGAGCGCGAAGCCGATCGCCTGTGCCGAGCGGATAAACCGCAATGTCTGCAACGACTCTTCGTTGTAAAGGCGGTAATTGCCCGCACTGCGATTCTCAGGCTGCACGAGACCAACCCGTTCGTAGTAACGGATCGTGGTGGTCGGAACTTCCGCCGCCTGAGCTAACTGACTGATGGTGTAGCGTTCATTCATCGTGTTCTGCAACTCACTTTCCGAACCGAATTGTGCCGATTCGCGGCCACATCCACAAAAACACAAAAAGCGACTTGACCTTACACTCAGGTGCAACGTCGATAATAAGGAGGCGACGATGATTCGCCAAGATCAACATCTCCCACAAGGATCAAGAAAATGGGTGTAACGATGAAGGCAGAAATTCAAACGGAAACGAAAGCCGCGCGACGAGTCGAATGTCCGTCCTGCGGAGAGAAAGCGAAGCGAGTGAGTACCATTACTCTGGGTGCGTTGCTCAGTGATACGTTTGCCCGGCAGTTCAAGACGGACGATCACGCCTGCTGTGCCTCAGGCGGTGAAGGCTGCACTTCAATTCAGGGAGACACTGGCTGGCGATTCTGTGATTCCACAGATTGCGACGTGGTGTATTTTTCGGAAGACGGCGACACGACGTTCACGAAATCCCAGCTCAAGGTTGCGGTTGGCGTCAAGAAAGCAAGCGGCGAACGGCCTCTCTGCTACTGTTTCAAGCATTCGGTAACGAGCATCAAAGAAGAACTTCGCACGACAGGTCACTCTGCGGTCCTTGAAGACATTCGAGCGAAAATGAAAGATCCCGGATGCCGCTGCGAGACCGAGAATCCATCTGGCTCGTGCTGTTTGGGAAGCGTCGGTAACGGTATCCAGATTGCTCAGACTGAATTGGGCATGAGTGATTCTGACACCGAGAAGCCCGCACCGCCTCCAAAGTCATCCGGTAACAGGGGCGAAAAGATTGCCACGGTTGGAACGCTTGTCTCGGCAATCATGGCTTCTGCTTGTTGTTGGTTGCCACTGGCGCTGTTGGCTGTTGGTGTTTCCGGGGCGGGGATCGCAGCAACGCTGGAAGAGTATCGCCCCTACTTCATGGTCATCACGTTCGGCTTTCTTGGTGCTGCGTTCTATTACACATACCGACCGAAGAAGACGACTAAGACCTCTGGGGGGCATGATTGCTGTGCCGCTGAACCAACGGGTGGCGAAGACTGCTGTGCGCAAGCCAATGGCCGTTTCAACATGATGGCTATGAACAAAGTCATGCTGTGGGGCGTGACCGGAATGGCTGTCGTTTTCCTGTTGTTTCCCATTTACGTCGGAGCGTTTCTCGGCGGTGACGGGAAGACCGTAACGGACAACATGAACCGGGCCGTCATCAAAGTGGAAGGCATGACGTGCGAAGGCTGTTCGGCCATTGTTGCCAGGGCAATTCTGACGGCACCGGGCGTGTTGGCAGTCGAAGTCAACTACGAAAAAGGTGAAGCAGTCGTCGGCACCGAAATCTGCTGCCCGTTCCCAAAAGACGAAATCCTGGCTGCCCTCGAAAAGTCGGGTTACAAGGGGACGTATGTGTCTTTGGCAGACGGCACGATTCGAAGTGTTCCCGGCATCACTGGCGTCAACGTCAATTAGTCCGACGTCGATCTGGACTCTGAGGCTGTCACATGTCCTGTATCGGCACGACCATGCAGCTTCAGCCATCTGGCGCGGCGGACCCAGTAGAATTCTCAAGCCCGCCGCGTTTGTCGATGGCTTCTCGCAGGTAGACCAGCATGATGATGCCCGTCTCAGTGGCCATACCAAAGCAAGCAATGAAGCCGACCCAGACGGCAACACTGAAGTCCATTGGCCGCGCAACGAATGTCCAGGCGAGGCCGAATGCGAATCATCGGGAACATTCGGTGCCGTCAGCGATTCGGCTGGCTGTGATGACTCAGCTGCTGCTGACGAACAGTGACGTGTTCTGGCTCGGCAGGCCTTATCTGTCAAGTGACGGTGTTGCTGCGGCGCCGGGGACGGGCATTCAACCAGTCCCCGGCGTTTTTTTTCGTGCTGCCCCGAATCGATTCCGCAAGATGCCTGGGGGGCGTTGCTGAGTTCGCGATGACCTTCTTTCAGCGGCCTCGCGGAGCATGCGTATAGTCCAAATTGCTTCGCAAGCGCCGCGCTACGAGTCATTCGCGTAATTCGAAGATTGCCGGGCGAACGCACTTGAAAGAATTGTAGCCGAGGCTACATCTTGTTTCTGTCACACGAAATTCGAGGGGAGTACCAGATGAGGCCGTATCGTCAAAGAGGATTCACGCTTATTGAGTTGTTAGTGGTAATCGCGATCATTGCGATTCTCATTGCGTTGCTGCTTCCGGCAGTTCAGCAGGCCAGAGAGGCCGCGCGTCGAACACACTGCAAAAACAATCTCAAACAGATTGGACTGGCGCTCCACAATTATCTGGACGTCCATTCGGCGTTCCCTCCCAGCTACTGTGTGGTTCCGGGTGTCACGACCACGGTGGGCGGTCAGTGGTCCGCGTTCGCCCGCATTCTGCCGTATCTTGAACAGGCGAACCTGCAGAACCTCATCAACTGGAACGTGAACTATGCGACGCAGGTCAACGTGGCGATCACACGCGTCCCGGCCTACCTCTGTCCGAGCGATCCCAACGACGTTGTGCGAGTTAATCCCTCGACCGGCGTGGCTCGCGACTATCCCGCCAGTTACGTCATGAATTTTGGGACGTGGAAGATTTATGATCCTCAGACCGGCTCCGGAGGCGACGGTGCGTTCTTTCCAAACAGCAAAATGCGGGCCGCGAACTTCACGGACGGTATGAGCAATACTCTGGGTGCATCCGAAGCGAAGGCGTTTACTCCTTATCTTCGCAATACGTCTGCAGACCCCGGCCCGGTCGCTCCGTCGAGTCCGTCGTTCGCCGCAGGCCTGTCGGGAGACGGCTGCTGCATTGGTGCGTCGCTGCAGCTGAACACCGGACACACGGAGTGGGCTGACGGACTCTGTCAGCAAAGCGGTTTCACCACGACTTTCGGGCCGAACGCGAAGATCCCGCATACCGTCGGCGGCAGGGAGTACAACATTGACTACGTCTCGTGGCGAGAAGGGACAACCGCGACTCGGATCACCTATGCCGCTCTGCCGGCGCGCAGTTACCACACAGGTATGGTGCATGCACTGCTGATGGATGGTTCTGTGCGATCCATCAGTGAAAACATTGATTTGCGAACCTGGCAGTCGCTCGGCACTCGCGATGGAGGCGAAGTCATCGGCGATTTTTGATGCGAGAGGGTTTCGCCCGGTTCAGATTGGGCGCTGGTCTCAGTACATTGCAGCCGTTCCTTTGCGGCAACGATGTCGTACCGATCACAACAGATCTGCGGTCCCCCGGGAGACGCTTCCGAAATAGGCCGCGAAATGGATGTCGCCTGATTCCTGCAGGGAGGTTGTCACAATCGGAGTCCCGTCTGATGGTAGGTGCCCGACAGCTGATTGTGTCAGCGGTAGAGCTTTCTGACAGGTTGCGCCGTGCAGAAAAGCATCTGAAGATCATCGGGACGTTTGTTAATCCAACGTCAAGTTGTCGCGACTGCTTTCACTGACTGAGTGACATGCCCTGTGTCTATGCGACCATGCAGCTTCAGCCATCTGGCGCGGCGGACCCAGTAGAAGCGGACGGGGAGGAATAGATCGACAACTTCGTCGGAGATCAGCAGTCCGCCGAGCACGGGCAGGGCCATCGGGGCGAGGATTTCTCCACCGACGCCTTTTGCAAACACCATTGGGAAAATCGCAATGATCGCCACACCTTCCGTCAGCAGCTTTGGACGCAGGCGATGCACAGCACCTTCAATCACCGCCTGACGAAGTTCTTCCAGCGACTGAATGTTCTCCAGTCCGCCACGTTTGTCGATGGCTTCACGCAGGTAGACCAGCATGATGATGCCCGTCTCGGTCGCCATTCCGAAGCAGGCGATAAAACCCACCCACACCGCAACGCTGAAATCCATTGGTGGTGTGTCCCATCCGTTCGTGATCTTCGGAAACAGGTACATGAAGAATGCCCCTCCCGCCAGTGCTTCGGGGACGGCCAGCATCATGAGTACGGCGTCTGCCAGATCATGGTAAGTCAGGTACAGAATCACAAAGATCAGCAGGATGACCGCCGGAAATACGAAACGCAGTGTGCGCGCCGCTCGAACCTGATGCTCGAATTCGCCGCTCCACTCGATGTGGACCCCTTCCGGCAATTTCACTTTGTCCCCGACCACGCGCTGAGCCTCACCGACGAAGCCGACGATGTCGCGTCCTCGCACGTTGAGTGTGACATAATTCAACAGGCGACTGTTCTCACTCTTGATCATCGCCGGACCTTCCACAATGCGAATCTCGGCCAGTGCCCCCAGCGGAATCAGCGGTTGACCACGCAGCGAATGAGCGGGCGAAGCCGAGTGCGAATCATCCGGAACCTCGGACGATGTCAGTGATTCTGTCCCGGATGGCGTTCCGGTTGAGCTGACCAGCAGTCTGCGGATGCTGTCTTCGTCGTCACGATGGACACGAGCATAGCGAATCCGCACGGGAAATCGCTCCCGCTTCTCGACCGTGTACGTGACTGTGCGACCGGCCAGAGCCACCTCAATCTCATTCTGAATATCCTGCACACTGATGCCGTAGCGAGCCGCCGCTTTTCGATCGATGTCAATCTGCAGATACCCTTTGCCCATGATCGGAGCCGCTATCACATCGCGTGCGCCGCTGATCGGTTTGAGCACACCTTCGATGTCCTTGCAGACTCGGTCAATCGT
>JBGSVD010000261.1:0-15424 GCA_041753135.1 Planctomycetaceae bacterium | reverse complement strand
GTGGCGGCTGCAACAACGTTGTTTGGATGAACGTCACCCGGACAGCACCCGACCTGAAGTCTGATGCTGAAATCAATCAGGTTTCGAAGGTTTGCCTGTTCCAGATATGGCAAAAGATGGGCATGGACGGAATAGTTTCCTGCATTGGAAGCTGTCCCCTGCGCATAATTTGACGGCAACATGCCCATGGCACCTTCATAGTTGTGAAGGGCCAGACCAATCTGTTTCAAATTGTTTTTGCACTGCGTCCGCCGAGCAGCTTCACGCGCCTGCTGAACAGCAGGCAGCAGAAGTGAAATCAGGATTGCAATGATCGCAATCACGACCAGAAGTTCGATCAACGTGAACCCGCGGGTTCGAGAACGCGATTTTTTATGAATAGGCATCTTATGAAACTCCGGATTTGGAATGAACGCAAATAGAAACGCCAAACGGCGATCACAAGAAGCATGCGAAATGCTGCTCTCAATGACCTTGGCGCATGGAAACCCTGCGGCCGCTCAGCCCGTGCTGGCACGCTCATCGCGAGATCTCCGGTATCGGGCTTGTGGAGAGCGAACCGGAAGATTCGGATGAGCGTGCGAACCCAAGCTGAGCGATCAGTCGAAGCGCAGCGACTATCCGACAGACACGACGGCTCTTTGTTGCGTAAGAACGCAAAGAGCAACACGCGACGAAATTGCACGCAAAAGAGACGTGAGTTAATCTCAAACGATCTTCGGCGGCGGCAACGGAGGTCGAAGCGACGCCTGTTGCAATCGCTCGGACTCAAGAGGAACAGTTTCAATCTCTGCGACGGTCGGCATCACCAAAGAGATCCGTTCCGGAATGATTGAGACTGGAAAACAAAACGCAGGCGGTCCCTGCCCCTGACATTCGGCTGCATAAATCGCCAGAACCCACTTCGACTTCGATGGCTTCGATGGCTTGAACTTAACCTCGGCGGATTTCTTTTCCGATGCCACGCATGAATCGCATGAGCCCTGCTTCGCAGCTACAGAAGTGTCATCAATCGAAGAATCTCCAGCCTTTTTGCAACATGAGGGCTTAACGGCAGCCACCGATTTTTTTGCACAATGCTCGCACGAAACGGTGTGTTTCGCAGCGGAGGACTGCCGTTTGTGCGAGACAAGCGACGAACATATTTCCTTATTGGCGGTGTCCACGGTCTCGTTCTTTGCCGCTACCAAAACGAACTCTGGTACTTTGACGTTGTTGGCTTTCGCCCAAGCGATTTTTTGAACATTGTTAAAGCAGCAGCACTTCTTCCAGCACTGTTCGGCCGACCGACAACCACATGGTCGATTCTGGCAAGGGAAGGGCTCGGAAGAATCTTTTTCCGGTGAATTCGGAGGCAGCGGAGCAACCGGCAGCGGAAACAACATCGCGCACACGCCCAGCAATACGGATAGGCTTACGAGGCCGCGTATGAGCTTTGGCAAAAATTTGCGATTCAGTTTCATCATTGCTCGACGGAAAACCGTCCAAAAGCGACTGAGATGATTTAACCGGCTCGCTCTCCACACGGGTCATTGTACCTTCGCCACGTTCTTCCGCGAGACGCAGCTGAATCCACGCGGGAAATTTCTCGCTGGTGGGAGAGTGCCACTCAGCAAGGAATACTCACCTTAGAACGCCTAACAAAACCGTGTTTGAAGCTTTCTGAAGCACCTGATGGATTAGGCCCTTCCATCCTATTTGGTGATCCGATCTGTGCAATACGCGAGGATGTTTTCGTCGCCACAGACCAAGGCCGGGAGTTCGGCGCGTTCGAAATATTCAGCTTTATCGCTTACTCCGTTTAAATAAAGAGACCGGCGCTGCTTTCAACGACCTTTCCTGAGTCATCGACTTCCAAAAACATGACATCGAACTGAATGCTTCTTGCCACTTCGAAACCTCAGTCTGTACTTAGCAGCATCAGGGCCACACACAGCGAGTCTACCGTCATACAGGATTTGTGAATTACAGAGACACTGGCTGCTGCCAACTCCCCTCGGTGAGACCGACCGACGCGACTTTTCACGCCCATCCTCTCGCTGCTCCGGCCACATCGACTGCAACCACTCCGGGGTGTCGGACCGGAGTAATGAAGCGAGGATCAGTTCGCAGCGTCGGTCGTCACCCCCGGAGCATCGAAAGATGCATGAGTTTTTGCCGTCAGCAATGTGAGCATGCTTTCTTGATGGATGTCTCGGCTGGGCGGGTGAATTAGCCGCTGGAGTTCGATAGACGATACAACCTCGAATCTGAAAAACCATCATTCACCGTTATGCAGATCTTGTCGATTCGGCATAATTCCCAGTCGAGAAAGTGGGAGAGCACTCAGGGTGGCGAGACGTGCCCGAGACGTCTGTGGTGCACGCGGAAGCGTGATTTGAGTGTGGTGAAGCGTGGTGGGAAACCCAAGTGAGGGCATGGACAGATGACTGAAGACGAATCGCGGGAGAAGGATCCAGCCAAGGTTGTGCGAAACAGGACTCAATTGTTAGAGGCTGTGTCCCCAGTTCGACAGAATCAGGATCATCACATCTCCAGAGCGACACTGAATTTCTGGCTTGATGCTGGTTTGATGGTACTGTTCATTTCGCTAGCCATTGTAGCCACGATTGTGCAGTTCGTTTTTCCACCCGGAACGGGAGCCAAGGGGTGGGCGTTGTGGGGTATGGGTTTCAATCAGTGGTCGTCCCTGCAGTATGGACTCATCTGCGCTTTCGGATTTGCCAGTACAATTCATGTCATGCTGCACTGGTCGTGGGTTTGCACAATCGTTGCCAGAAAGCTTATGAAGCAATCGGAAACCCCTGACGACGGCATCCAGACGATTCTCGGAGTGGGGCTGCTCATAGGGCTACTGTTGATGAGCGCGTTGATTGTTGGAACGGCGATGATGACGATTCAGATGCCGCCGCAATAAATCTGATAAGCAAGCCGTTTCAGCGTCGGACTCTGCTGAGTGATTAGTTGCTGTGGGCTTTCATGGTGATCTGAATGCGCGCCTGATCGCACATCTCGGAGTCGACGCACAGATTGTGCACAGCTTGAGTTCCAACGGATACACCGATTCTGCCTTCGAAGACGCCTTCCATTCCAGAATTCCTGGACCGCTGCTGAAGCGGCGTTGTCTTCAGCCTGGCCAGGGATTCACGATGGAAGAGCGTTCGGCTGGATCTCATCGTAGCCGAAAAGCATCGAGTGACATGGCAGAGTTTGGAGGTAGTGATGCGAAATGGCATCATGAAGGTTATCGCAGGGCTACTTATTGTTGCAGTGATTATTGAATGTTCCGCTTTACTGGCGACGGTCTATGCGAGTCGGCGGATTGCCACGGAACTTCAACGATCCATGACTACTGCTACTTCAGAAGAGAAACTTTCAGACAATGAGAATCTGGATGGCATGAAGGCACTCGACTTCTGCGATTCCGTCGGAATCACAGAGTCTGAACTGCTCGAATGGTTTGATTCACTGAAGGCAAAACAGAACCTTGATCAGGTTCGGCTCGTGCTGACGCTGGCCAATGATTCCGGACATTGTCTTGTCGATAGTTCCGTGGCACTGCAATGGGCAGGCGGAATTGAATGGACTCGCGTCGGGAGTTCGGGGCTGGCGGAGTTCGCTATTTCCGCCAGGCAGATCAAAAGTCTGAAAGTGATTGTACCGGAACAATATCAGAGACTTCAGCAACGGACGTTCTCAATGGGTAGCAGCTATGAACGCCCGCCCCGGCTCTCGGGTGTTCCAGAGAGCACAGACGCTGTGAACGACGATCTGATCCAACAGGAACTGTTCCGCAACCTGCAAGAGGTTCGTGCAACGGAATCTGTCTTTAGCCGCCTGAATGCGGCAGAGACTCTGAGGCGCCCCGAATCATTCGTCGATATTGCCGCTGATCAGTCGACGGCCCTCGCGTCAGAGCAAATTCACCAACAACGCCGATCTTCGGTCGTGGTGGTTGGGATGTTGCATCCGGATGGGATGATTTCACAGGGCACAGGTTTTGTCGTCAATAGCACGGGTGTCATCGTGACCAACTTTCACGTTGTGCATAAACCGGATGCTGTTGCTGCAGGAATTCTGACGTCTGATCATCGATTCTTTGAGGTCCAGGAGTTTCTGGCCGGGAACCCGAGCGATGATCTTGCACTCTTGCGAATCGAGGCTATGGATCTCCCCGCAATTCCTGTGGCGAGCGGCAATACAGGAGTCGGAGCCGAGCTGATGGCGATCACTCATCCGGACTCACATTATTTCAGCATGACATTCGGGCGAACAACTCGATACTTTCAGACGACTCGACACGCCGTACCTTCACTTCGGATGGGAGTGACTGCTGATTTCTCTGAGGGCTCCAGTGGTGGCCCGCTGCTCGACATGTTCGGAAATGTTGTCGGTGTTGTTTCTGCTACTCGGAGAGACGCGAGTCAAATGGTCCATCGCGAAGCGATCCCGGTGTCGTCACTGCGAAGGCTGACAGGAAATGCCACTCATTCGCAGCCCACATCGGCTGAGCAAGCTGTTTCGTTTGATTCAAACACCCGGTAACCGTGGGCTGCTTGAGCTTGATTCAATACCGAGCCTTAACTGCCCGCTACGTCATTGGAATGAGTTCAAAGATCTTGCCCTTTGCCAGCCTTTAACAGCCAGTAGCTGACTGGAATCACGAACAGCGTGAACCCCGTGGACGCGATCAGCCCGAAGATGAGCGACCATCCAAGTCCCGAAAAGATCGGGTCGATCGTAATCGGCAGGCTGGATAACAGGGCTGCTCCGGCGGTGATCAGGATCGGACGCAGGCGGACGACTCGGCTTTCCAGAATCGCGTCGAACAACGGGCGACCGTGTCGAATCGCCAGCTCGATGAAGTCAACGAGGATGATGGAATCTCGCGTCACGATTCCGGCAAGTGCAATCATGCCGATCATCGCGGTCGCTGTGAAGTACACCGGATCGGCATATCCACCCACGACACTGCCGTTGATCGCATTGAGCAACCAGAATCCCGGCATGACACCAATGACAGTCAGAGGAATGGCCATCATCACGACAATCGGCAACGCAAATGAGCCCGTCTGCGCGACCAGAATGATGTAGATCATGAGCATGGCCGCTGCAAAGGCCAGACCTAGATCTCGGAAGACGTCGAGTGTGATCTTCCATTCGCCTTCACCGGAGAAGACCACGTCAATGCCTTTGGGGACGCTCCATGCAAGGCCGCTGCCGTTGGTGAAATACGTCCGAGATTCCACAGGGCGAGGCGTCCGGGAGTCTGCAGGTACTTCCGAGTTATTCTGGTTGAAGACCTGATCGGCTTGCACGTCAACGATACATTCGGCCGGTGGTCGCCCCGCGCATTCGGCGAAGACATAGACGACAGGCTTCAGATTCTTGTGATAGATGGTCTGATCCACTCGCTGAGTTTCCCAGGTTCCCAATTCGGTTAGTGCCACGAGAGCTCCAGTGGCCCCTTTGACATGCAGTTGACTGAGATCATGCGGACTGGACCGCATGGCTTCGGGCAGTCGCAGGTTGATTCGCAGCGGATGTCGTTCTCCTTCTATTCGAACAAGTTCGTCGCTGGTGCCACAGAGAGCAATTCGTAGCGTCGATGCGATCTCGGCGACCGACACGCCCGCGAGCGCAGCTTTCTCCTGATCGGTCACGAAGACCAATTTCCGCGACGCGGCTTCGCTGATGTCATCGACTTCCACAAGACCAGGTTCTTCCTTCAGCCGATTTGCAACGATCGTGGCCGAAGCAAGCAGATCCTCATAGCTGTGATCAGGCTGACCGTAAACCTCAGCAACCACCGACGCGAGCACGGGCGGCCCCGGTGGTAATTCTACAAGGCGAACCAGGGCATTGTGCTTTGCGGCCAGTTCGGTCATCTGGTCTCGAAGACGAAGAGTCATCGCGTGGCTTTGCTGACGACGATTCTTCTTCCCGACAAGATTCACGCGAATTTCGGCGAGATGAGATCCCTGTCGCAGGTAGTAGTGTCGAACCAGGCCATTGAAGTCGATCGGGCCAGGAGTGCCTACATAGCTGGTGAAGTCAGTGACTTCAGGAATTGCGGCCAGCAGGTGTTCGAATTCCGCGACGACAGCACTCGTGCGTTCCAACGATGTGCCTTCATTCATATCGAGCACCAGCAGGAACTCGTTCTTGTTGTCGAATGGAAGCATCTTGAGCGGCACAGATCGTGTCGCGGCCATGCCAGCCGTGGCCAGAGTCAGCCCGGCCATCAGAATCAGAAAGCCAACAGCCCGAAGTCGAGTCTTCAGCATCGGCACCATGATGGGACGAAAGAAGCGATACAGAAACGACTGCTTGACGAGTTCCGGATCGTAGATCTCGTGAACCTTGGATTTTCCGGCTTCGGTGGAAGCTACAGGCTCAGACGCACATGCGCCGTTCGAAACGATTCCCGTGTGATGAGCCGTCGCCTTTCCCTTGAGAATGTGGAAGCATAGCCACGGCGTAATCGTAAACGCCACGAGCATCGACATCGCCATCGATACCGGCACATTCAGAGCCATCGGAGACATGTACGGGCCCATCATGCCCGTGATGAAGAACATGGGCAGAAAGCTGACGATCACCGCAAGTGTTGCACTGATCAGGGGCGGTCGGATTTCGGCAACGGCATCCAGAACAATTCGCCGAGATGCCTTCTTCTTTTCCTCAAAGTGGCGAGCAATATTTTCGACATCGACAATCGGGTCATCCACCAGGAGTCCGAGAGCAAGGATCAATGCAAACAGAGTCACTCGATTGATCGTATAGCCGAATAGAAGATTCACAGCCAGAGTCAGTCCGAACACCACGAGAACCGCCACAGCCACGATAAATGCTTCTCGCCAGCCAAGACTGAGCGTCAGCAACGCGATGACAATCACAATCGCGATGCCCAGCCCTTCGACCAGTTCGTTGACCTTTTCATTGGCCGTGTGACCATAATTGCGAGTCACAATCAGCTCAACGCCGCTCGGAAGAACATCGCGTTCCAGTTGATGCGCGGCTTCAATGACGTTGTCCGCGACCGTGACGGAGTTCGCACCTTTCTGCTTGGAGATGGCGATCGTGACGGCAGACTGCGATTCTTCTGCTTTGGTTTCGGCAGGCTCTTCGTTGGAGTGTTTCGTTGACGCAAAGTTCCGAGCCGCTCCCCAGCCATGTCGGACATAGCTGGAAATCTCCGCCGACGAGTCTTCGATGGTCGCGACATCTTTCAGGAAGACCGGGCGACCGTCGGCTACACCAACGACCAGTCCGTTCAGTTGTTCCGGACGAGCAATCGCGGCGGCTGTCGTGACTTGTGAAACCTGATCACCCAGAGTCAGCTCACCGGCTGGCAGTGAGACATTCGCTCCCTGAATGGCTCGCTGAATCTCCAGTAAGCTAAGCCTGTAGCCTCGCATGCGTTCGGGGTCGATGTTCAGCCGGATCGCTCGCGGCTCACCACCAATGATTTCGGCTCGTGACACCTGCGGAACTTCTGCGAGCCGCTCGACCATTTCTTCGCCGATGCGTCGCAGAGAATGAGTGTCCTGATCGGTTCCTTTCAGTGTGAGTGTCGTCACCGGAACATCATCAATCTCTACGGGTTTCATTACCCAGCCTGTAACACCCGGTGGAACCTGACTGCGGTTCTCGTCCATCTTTTTGAACAGCTTGACAAGGCTGCGTTCGCGGTCCTGCCCAACGTAAAACCGCACAGTGATGATCGCCTGATTCTCCTTCGACATGCTGTAGACGTATTCAACGCCGTCGATCTGATACAGCACTCGTTCAAGCGGTGATGAGACAAGCTGCTCAACTTCAGAGGCCGAGTGTCCGGGGAAGTTGACGTAAATGTCCGCCAGCGGCACAACAATCTGCGGATCTTCTTCTCTCGGTGTAATCAGCAGCGCAGCGACGCCGACGATGATTGAGAACACGATCAGAATGATCGATAGATTTGATTCGAGGAATATCCGCACGATACGCGACAGCGGATCGGAGGGACCCTGATTCAGGTCTGCTTCGTCGGATGTGGTCATGATCGAATTTCCTACCATAATTTCATCGTGACGTGAGCGTGGACGGGTTTACGGTACACTCACTCAACCACGACCAGTTCACCTTCGACCAGCCCCGCCAGCACTTCGACGTCCAGTTCAAGTGTTCGTCCCAGCCGAACATTCCGGCGCGAAACAGAGTTGTCACTCACGACATCGACCATTGTCAGCTGGCCGACTTTCCGAACCGCGGCGACAGGAATCACCAGCACCTCTTGCTCGTCCAGCGGAATCATCAGTCGACCGAACATGCCGCTATAAACTCCAGGAGGACATGGCCGAGTCACCTTGACGGTAAAAGATCGACTGGCAACATCCGATTCCGGAACGACTTCGCTGATCGTGGCTTCGCAATCAAAGTCGAGGGCGTCAAGCCGTGTGGGAAGTAACTGGCCCGGTTTCAGTTTCAGGGCAAGAGATTCTCGCACTGAGGCAACCATCTGCATATGTGTGGGATCAAACAGAGTCAACAGGATTTGACCGGGACTCACCGTATCGCCCACTTCGACTCGCTTGTCGATGATCGTCCCAGACATCGGCGAGCGGATCGTCGCATAGTCGAGCATCACCTGAGATTCCTTTACCGCCTGAGTTGCTCGTTCAAACTCCGCAGCCGCACTCTTCATCGCAGCCTGAGCAGCATCGAAATCCGTCTGCGAGATGGCCTTCTTCGATTTGAGTTGCTCCGCGCGACCGAATTCTGTTTTCGTTTGCTCGCTGCGCACCTGAGCGCTGGTCAGGCCCGCCTCCGCTTGTTTAAAGCGAGCCTGCAGATCCGCGTCATCCAGCTTGACGAGCACCTGATCCTTTTGGACAACCTGACCGGCGGTGGCATTGATCTCAAGCACTTTCGCCAGCAACTTCGCAGCGACAGCCGATTCGTGAACCGGCTTGACTGTGCCGGTCGCCGTTTCGTATCGAGGCTGTTTCAACACGCGAGCCGCCACGCTCTTGAGTCCCTCTGCGGAGAGTTTCTTTCCTTCAGCAACATCAGATGGCACTTTGCTGTGAAACACACCCGCCAGAAAGAGCAACATGACGGTGACGACAACCGTCATCGCGACCGCCAGCAGCCATTTCATGAGACTTGATGCTGCTGTGACTTTAGGTGCTGGGGACATTTTGAGTGCTCCGAAGCCGTTCTCACTGAACTTCATGAAATTTGCATGCATCCACTACGGCACCGGCACGTAAGCGAATCCATCTGCCTGGCGATTCAACAGAACTGTTAAGGCAGCAGCAGCCACTGGAATTTCGCCAGCCACTTCGCCCCGTTCAATCTTTTTGTAGCTCAGTGCCTGACCGCAGACGATGACTTCAACGCCGGCCTTTTGCAGCAGTCGAATCAGCGGCAGGTTAGGGTTGTGCTTCATCTGCAATCGCGATTCCCATGCCTCATCAGACAACACAGACTTCGTGGCCTCACCATGCAGAACAATCGTGATGCTGATGTCAGAAGCCTTGAGCCCCGCTGTGCCGTATAGGTTGAGCAGTCGTGCCGCTCGATCCAGTCCCTTGTTGACCTCTTCAGGCTTCTTCGCTTCAGACGTCACATCCAGAACCAGCTTCATGCCCGCACGAGGCGGCTCAACAGCATCGGCCACTGCCACAACGCCGCCATAACCTTCGATGATCGGGAACAGCAGATTGGGATCGGCAACAGGAGGCGTCGCCGAACTCGAGGCCCGATCAACTGCCGGGACCGGGTGATTCTCATGAGCTTCATCAAAGCCGCGTTTCACAAACTTGCTGACGACAACGGCATGAGCCTGAATCAGCTTGACCGTGTATGCATCGTCGGAAGTTTCGGTGACTTTCACTCCGCGCTCAGTGTTCTCAACAACCATCTTGATCTTGTCGTGATCCTTGAAGATTGCCACAAATAGTTCGTCCCAGAAACGCAGTCCACGACCCGTTTTGACTCGCTCGTGCATCGCTGCCACATGTTCCTGAATCATCGAAGAGACGGCTTCGTCGTCTGATTCCGTAATCGTCTCCACGCCATTGTCGAGATTCTTCACTTCGCGGCGAATTAGTTCGTGTCGTTCCAGCAGATAGTGGAACACGTCCTGATCAATTCGCATAGCCGCATCAGTTCCCATGCCGCGTCCAGCACCTGGACCACGACCGCCACCCGGGCCTCGTCCAGCGCCCATGCCTCGACCGCGCCCTCGACCAGCAGGAGTCGGCTCTTCGACCGCCGCCTGTTCCTGTTCAGCTTGTTCAAAGACCACCATGTAGTTCTCTTTCAGCAGATCTTTGATTTCATCCGCCTTTCGAAAACCAGACTCCAGCACTTCCGCTTCGAACACTTCCTGTCCGGCTCGCACATGGTCCATCGTCCAATCGCTGCTTTCGCCTTCGATGCGTTCGAAGTCGATCAGAATCACTCGCCCACCAGGCTTTAAGGCTTTCAGCAGTGACGTCATGGTCTTCTGTGGGAATTCAAAGTGATGATACGTGTCACAGATGAACGCCACGTCGACTGACTCCGGAGGCAGCTCCGTGGAGTCATCTTTACACAGCAGCGTTTCGACATTGCGAAGGTTCTGTTCGCGGCAGGTCACTTCGATGTGATCCAGAAACTTCTTAGCAATATCCACTGCGATGACTCGGCCTTCGGGGCCAAGATTCGAAGCAAACAGCCGTGTAAACAATCCCGTCCCGGCGCCGATATCTGCCACGACATAGGTTGGTTTCAGTTTGATGGCTTCCAGAATTTCTTTTCGCTTTGCAAAGACCTCGCGGCTTTCAATTTCGAACCGTTCCGTGAAAGCCTTTGGGTCAGGATCGCGGAAGGTGTCATTTACGCCAGGGCGGACGCTCTTTTCCTGAGCGATGATTGGCGTTAGCAAGACGCTTGCGAGTAGAGCGGCAAATGTTGTGGCTCGAATGAGCATTGTTCGTGATCCTCCTGGAGAGAGCGGGAATATGAGTTCAGGTTTCAAGTGTCAGTGATTCGCTGGAATATGGCGTAAAGAAAGCCCTGCTGCTTACCAGCGGGCGTCACATGCCGATGCTCGATGCTTCGTACGGTGGCAAAGTTCGGTGAAAACTCAGCGGCCAACGATTGAAAGCTGTATTGGCATGTGTCCAGCCCACTGCATTTCGTTGGCCCATCCGTTGCAAATGTGGATATGATCAAAAAGCCGCCATGTCGAACAGTCCTTGCTGCAAGGCTCACATACGCCCGTCGGTCTTCATCAGTCGTCAGGAAATGAAAGACTGCACGATCATGCCACAGATCAAACTCACCGATATTTGTCGCTTTTGTAACGTCGCACACTATCCAGCGAACATGTTCGGCCGCAGCAGCGAGTCTTGTTCGGGCATGATCGACGGCCACTTGAGAAATATCGAGGACAGCCAACTCATACACGCCTGCAGCTAATAATCGATCCACCAGGCGTGAGGCACCACTTCCGATATCGACCACAGCTCCACCATTGGGAAGAGTCTGCAGTATCAAGTCCAGAGATGGCTGAGGCTCGTCCTCAAACCAGCTCACTTCATTGACAGCTTTCGTTGAATACACTGAATTCCAGTGATCTTCGCGACTCATGGTGGTGTTCAGTTTCCTTTCGGATCGGTTATGGTCAATACATACACGTTACATCCAGCCCTTCAACATGCCATGCCAGTACAACTGAGGCAGCAGATAGCGTTTCACAAGCCACATGCTCCAGCGTTCCTTCGACTGGTCGATGGGAAACGTTTCTTCCGGCTTCTTGTCGTAGTCAAACTCTGCCATCACAAGTTTACCATATCCGGTGACCAGCGGACACGATGTGTAGCCATCGTACTTTCCAGGCAACGTCTGACTGCTCATCGCTGAAATCAAGTTTCCAACCAGCACGGGAGCCTGCTTTCGAATGGCAGCACCGGTCTTTGAGGTCGGAAGGTTCGAACAATCTCCGATCGCGAATACATTCGAGAACCGCTTGTGCTGCAAGGTTGCTTTATCAACATCGACCCAGCCATCTTTGTCAGCGAGAGCACTCGTCGCCAGAAACGAAGGTGGTCCCATCGGCGGAGTAACGTGCAGCATGTCAAACTTGCGAGTGACGACGTCCCCAGTGTCGAGGTGTTTGAAAACCGCTTCATGTTGTTCGCCCCGAACTTCGATCAACTCTTCACGAAAATGACAGACGATTTCTTTACGCTTGATGACCTCTTCGAGGGTCTTGCGATAACGTTCCACCGCAAAGATGTTGGGCAGAGTGCTTGTGAACATTACCGTGCTGCCCTTTCGCACCCCGTTTTTGCGAAACGTTTCATCGGCCAGGTACATGATCTTCTGTGGAGCACCACCACATTTCACAGCGCCCGAAGGCATCGTAAAGATCGCGGTGCCGCCTTTGAAGTTTTTGATATTCTGCCAGGTCGAGTCAACGGTCTCATACGAATAGTTACTGCAGACTCCGTTGCGAGTAACCGTCTCCTTGAGTCCAGGAATCTTGTCCCAGTTGATTTGCAGGCCCGCCGCAACGACCAGCCAGTCGTAGGTGATGACTTTGCCTTCACGAGTTCGAATCGTGTTCTTGTCCGGCTCAAACTCAGCAACCGCTTCTTTGATCCAGTGAACTCGCTTTGGCATCACAGACTTCATCGGCCGCCCGATGACTTCCTTTGGCACCACACCACCGCCGACTAACGTCCAGAGCGGCTGGTAGTAGTGGGTATCCGCTGGTTCGATGACGGCGACGTCGCGTTTGTTGAACCAGCCGTTCGTGAGTCTTGCCGCAACTGAGATTCCGGCCGTGCCGCCGCCCACAACGACGATCTGATGATGAATTGTCTGAGACATCGAACCCGCTTCTACGAAAGATTGTTGACGATAACAAAAACCGCAACGAGGAGAATGGCGACTGAAAACACTCGCTGGAGCATGGAGGCTGAAAGTCGATGAGCAACGGATTGCCCCACTCCCAGCCCAAGTAATCCGCCTGTAGCGAACAGGGTCGTGATACCAAGCGTGATGGACTGGCCGATCCATATCTGCGAAACAAGGCCCGATACACTGACCAATGAAATCACCATCAGCGAAGTGCCTACAGCACGCGACATCGACATGCTGCTGAACAGGATCAGTGCAGGAACGATGATGAATCCGCCGCCGACACCAAACATCCCGGAGAGAATCCCTGCGGCCACACCGACGATCAGCAGCAAGCGAGCACATCGACTGGTGAGAATTAATTGACCTGCAGCATTCCGCTGGCAACTTGGGCCGTCTTTTGCATAGTCATCGGGCAGAAGACGAGAGGCTTCAACGGGCACACAAACCTGTGCCTGAGTGGCTACTCGGCTGCTCTTCTGCCACATCTTCCATGCAATCGTGAGCATTAGCACAGACAACATCAGCATCAGCCATGCCTCGGGAATCTGTCGACCGATCCACGCTCCGAGTGGTGCTCCCAGCATTCCTGCGACGGCAAACAACAGTCCGGTTCTCAGCTCCGCTTCGCCTTTTCGCCACTTGCCGAGGAATCCAACGAACGACGTCAGGCCGACAGAGACCAAAGAAATGGCAACCGCCTCGCGAGCCGGAAGTCCCATTCCATACGCCAGCAAAGGGACTGCAAAGACTGCTCCGCCTCCGCCGGTCAAACCCAGCGATAGCCCCACGATGGAGCCAAACAGCAGGCTGAGCCATGTCATCTTGATGTTCCTTTCGTGAGACTGGTGGTTGAGTATTAGGCGAGCGGCAGGGCGTCAGCCCTCTGAGTCATTTCGCCCTGCAACTTCTGCATCCTCTGTGCTCATGGCCGCCCGCTTCCTTCTCGCTGCATAGCCTTTCACAAGCCCCATTCCGATCAATGCCGGGGCCATGACAACACAGATTGGGCAGATGGCTCCGAGCAACAATGCCGACGCCGTACCCACGGTTCCAACTCCTGCACCCATCGCCAGACACGAACCCGCGTCTCGCAGTTCCTGTTGGATTTGCTGTTCGCGGTTCCCGACTTCAGTTGACTGAGCCATGAAACGAACTCCTTCCAAAATTAGCCGGAACGCGCTAGCGTGCGGTTTACCTGACAGGAGAAAACCGTGTGCTAACACACTGCGGCTGATGAACTCGACGGAAAATGCATCACGCCGGAACCGTTTCGCAAACCTTCGTCCCGCAAGTCATGGTGCCCTCCGGAACTGTTGGCAGCTTCGTCGCGATCCATGCCTTGATTCCGCCGACCATGTCCGACACGTTCGTGCGGCCGGCGTGAGCCAGCAAACTGCAAGCGATCGCAGAGCGATAGCCGCCTTCGCAATGCACAACAACCGGCCGATCTGACGGAACTTCCGCGATGCGTTCACGCACATGAGTCAGAGGGATGTTGTAACCATCCGCCAGATGCACGATGCCGTATTCTTTCTCCGATCGCACATCCAGCACGAACGGCTTTGCTTTCGACGACACTTGTTCCGCCAAAGCGGCCGCTGTGATCCGCGATACCTTGCGAATCAGCTCCGGATGACCATCCAAGGCTTCCATGCCGTCTTTCAGGTAACCAACGGCATTGTCGAACCCGATACGTCCGAGTCTCATGACGGCCTCTTCTTCGTTGTCACCATCACCGATGACAACAATCGGCGCGTCATGGCTCAGGATAGACCCGGCCCACGTGGCATACTTGCCCTTGAGTCCGATATTGATCGAACCTGCAAGGTAAGCTCCTTCAAAGTCGGCCGCTTCACGAACATCAACCAGCTGCGCACCCGAGTCACGCAGCTTGATGACTTCTTCAAGGCTGAGCGCCTTCAAGGATGTCTGCATGGTGCTCTCAAGACCTGGACGTTCCTGACGATTCTTGATGGCGTCATAAACAAAGTAACCCGGAGCTTCCGGTTGCTCACTGGTGACGAGATCCCGAAACTGCTCAAACGGCATCGGCTGCAAGGCGTAGTTGAACTTCTTTTGCTCGCCGATTGTCGACACCGTTTCTTTGCTCAGCGACTTGCCACACAACGAACCGGCTCCATGCGCCGGATAGACCAGCGTTGCGTCCGGCAGACGTCGGAGTTTGTCCAGCGAATGATACAGCATCTCCGCTAATTCATCGGCGGTCACACCGATCGACGCCAGCAGGTCGGGGCGGCCTACGTCGCCAATAAACAATGTATCGCCGGTCAACACTGCGTTTGGAACTGTGGCACTGGCAGCGAGGTCAAACACCAGCAGTGAAATGCCTTCCGGAGTGTGTCCGGGAGTTTCCATGGTCTGAATTCGTACATCGCCAAATTCGATAACATCGCCGTCTTTCAACGCCGTGTGATCAAACTCCGCTCCGGCTCGTTCGCCCAGACAAATTCGAGCTCCCGCTTGATTACGCAACTCAATGTGCCCCGCGAGGAAGTCTGCGTGG
>JBGSVD010000260.1:0-34554 GCA_041753135.1 Planctomycetaceae bacterium | reverse complement strand
AAAGCCTGTTCTCTCGACTCGCGAAAAACTGCGGCCTCGATCCGCCCACCGAATCACGGCTCAATACCCTGATTCCACTCCCCAAACCCGCGTAACAAAAACGACGACGATGGGGATTCACGGAGAAATGGACGGCTACGTTCGAGCGACATTGAGGCGACCAGATAATGACATCACAAACATTCATCTTCGAATGCAGCAGTTCCACCTATCTGGACTGTGTGGAAAAGAACCTCTTCGGTTCGAACAAACCGTGGCCGCTGGAGATCAAAACCGGCGACTACTGTCTGCTTCATCACTACGAAATCGGCGGGCTGCTGGGACTGTGGCAGGCGACGTGTGACGGCGGCAAGAATCTTGTGCCAAAGGTTTGGGGCGGTAAGTTTCCGTATCAGGTTCGTGTGAAACTGGTGATTCCGAAAGTGACTGATGTTCCGAAGTCGGTTCTGAAGAAACTGGGTGTCGATGCTGCCGTCGGTCGGTTTGATAATTGTGTGGATGAAGATATGGCGGAAGATTTGGTGAAGTCATTGATGGGGAAACCTGCTTGAGTCAAAAGGAGCAACACCGTGTCGACGTATACCAATCTCCTGTTTCACGTCGTGTACAGTACAAAGTACCGCAAGCCAACGATCGAAAAACGGTGGCAGGATGAATTGTACGGATATGTGGGCGGTATAATTCGTGAACACAAGGGAACGTTGCTTTGTATGGGAGGTGTTCAGGACCATGTTCATCTGCTGGCGAAGCTAAGTCCGACGATTGCGATCTCAGACATGCTGCGGTTAATCAAAGCGAATTCGTCAAAGATGGTGAATGAAACTCTCCGGCCCCGAATTCCCTTCGAGTGGCAAACCGGTTATGCAGCGTTTTCGGTAAGCGAATCGCAGCTTCCCAGAGTAAAACACTACATCCTGAATCAGGAAAATCATCACCGAAGAAAAACGTTTCAGGAAGAGTTCATAGAACTGTTGGAGCGGCATAACATCTCATACGACCTTCGTTACATATTCGATCAGGAAATCGTGCAGTGATCTTGCCGGGCAAATCAGAAACAGAATGGTGGCATGATTGCGGCTCAGCCACGGAGTGGCGGCATGATGTAGCCATGGGCGTTAGCCCATGGAAATCGGGATTGAAATTTTGATTGAGCCCCGACGGGGCGACATAAAATCACGGGCAACGAATTCATGTCGCCCCGCTGGGGCTTGGTCATATTGGTGATGCCTACCACGGGCTCGCGCCCGTGGCTACAACATGCCGTCCCATTGGGACTGAATCGCCTTCGAATGACGAACTGAGACTGGAAACAACGAGGCGTGACAATGTCACTCAACGAATCTGTCGTCGAAAATGCCGCCATTTCATGGTTCGCGCAGATCGGATATACCGTCGGTCATGGGCCGAATCTTGCTCCTGGCGAACCGGAAGCTGAGCGAGGTTCATTTGCGGATGTGATTCTGACTGGACGGCTGCAGGAAGCGATATACCGACTGAACCCGTTGATTCCTCAGGAAGCACAGGAGGACGCACTGCGCAAAGTTTTGCGGCTGGAAGCATCGACGTTCGTTGGCAGCAATCGTGTCTTTCACAAGATGCTGCGCGACGGTGTCGAAGTCGAGTATCAACGACCGGATGGATCGATTGCTGGCAATCACGTTTGCCTGATCGATTTCGCTGAACCTGCCAACAATGACTGGTTTGTCGTGAACCAGTTCACTGTGATCGAATCGCAGCACAATCGTCGGGCTGACTTGGTCGTGTTCGTCAACGGCTTGCCACTGGCGATCATCGAACTGAAGAACGCAGCCGATGCCGATGCGACGATCTGGTCTGCGTACTCGCAGCTTCAGGCCTACAAGAAGGAAATTCCTTCGCTGCTGAAGTACAACGAATTGCTGATCGTGTCAGACGGACTTCAGGCACGCATTGGATCACTCACAGCGAATCAGGAGTGGTTCAAGGTCTGGAGAACTGTCGATGGCGAAGGTGATGCGCCGCGGGCCTCTCTGGAACTTGAAGTGCTGATCAGAGGTGTGTTCGAAAAGCAGCGGTTCCTGGATCTTCTGCAACACTTCATCGTGTTCGAAGAAGACACCGAAAGCGACCGGCTGCACAAGATCATTGCCGGTTATCACCAGTTCCACGCGGTGAATGGCGCCGTTGAAGAAACGGTTCGCGCCAGTGGAATGACAAAAGATCTGGAAACGGCAGAGCTGCCGATCGGTGAATACTGGGCGGGCCGGATGCACGGCGGCAGACAGGGTGACCGCCGAGCTGGCGTGGTGTGGCATACGCAGGGATCGGGGAAAAGTTTCTCGATGCTGTTTTATGCGGCTCGTGTGGTCCGGCATTCGGCGATGAAGAATCCTACGATCGTGGTGCTGACGGACCGCAATGATCTGGACGATCAATTGTTCACTCAGTTCCAGCGCTGCCATGAACTGCTGAACCAGATGCCCGTGCAGGCGAGGGATCGTGATCATCTGCGTGAATTGCTGCAAGTGGCCAGCGGCGGTGTGATCTTCACGACGATTCAGAAGTTCATGCCGGCGAAAGGCGAATCTATGCCATCGCTGAGCGACCGCCGTAACATCATCGTGATTGCTGATGAAGCGCATCGCAGTCAGTACGATCTGATCGATGGTCTGGCTCGCAACCTGCGTGACGCACTTCCGCAGGCTTCGTTTATCGGTTTCACTGGAACACCGATCGAACAGACGGACGCCAACACAAGAGCCATCTTCGGCGACTACATCAGCATCTACGACATCCAACGGGCCGTTGCCGATGGTTCCACAGTTCCAATCTATTACGAAAGCCGGATCGCAAAGCTCGGCCTGAATATCGCCGCGCTGCCCGGACTGGATCAGGAATTCGATGAGATCACCGAAGGCGAAGAACAGACGAGTCGCGAGAAGCTGAAATCCAAATGGGCGGCGCTGGAAGCTCTGGTGGGGGATCCGAAACGCATCAAACTGATTGCGGCAGATTTGGTCGAACACTTCGAAAAGCGGCTGGAGGCCATGGACGGGAAAGCGATCGTCGCCGAGGGACAGATCATCGACGTCTTCACAGCCGCTGGTCTGAAGAAGCCGGACATCAGCATTCTGTCGGATCAGTTCCTGGCAGAAGTCCGTGGTTTGAAGCACCGGAACGTCGCGGCAGAGTTGCTGGAGAAACTGCTGAACGATGAGATCAAGGTCCGTTCTCGCCGCAATCTGGTGCAGTCACAATTGTTTTCTGACAAGCTGAAGGCGACGCTGAATGCTTATCACAATCGCGCAATCGCCACGCATGAAGTGATCGAAGAACTGATTCGCCTGGCCAAAGAAATGGACGCCGCCACCAAACGCGGCGAAGAACTCGGCCTGACCGATGACGAAATCGCATTTTATGATGCTCTGGCCACCAACGAATCCGCCATAACAGCTATGGGTGACGACAAACTGAAAGTCATCGCCGCTGAACTGATCAAGATGGTTCGAAAGAGTGTGACAATCGACTGGAATCTCCGCGAAGGCGCGCGAGCCAAGATCCGAGTGATCGTGAAACGAATTCTCAACAAATGGGGTTATCCACCAGATCTTCAGGACGAAGCTGTGAAGACAGTGCTGCAACAGGCGGAACTGTTGTGCGCGGATTGGTCCGACGGTTTTCGTTAGACTTTCAACGGTGCCGCCGGAGATGTTTTCGTTTAACCGTTAGCCGGAGGCGTACGTTGGTGGCCGCATCCGCGTACGCCTCCGGCTGACGGTTAAACAACTCAACCGTGACCGCGATTAGTATAGACAAAACGGATGTTCGTTTGGAGCAAATGGCAGCTTGCTTCTGCATTCTCTTTTTTCGAACTACGGCAGCATCTTTTCTTTGTCCATCATTTCGCCGTCCATCATGTTTTCGTCCATCATAGGTTCCGATTTTTGCTTGCGATTCTTCATTGAATCGCTCTTCATTCCGGAATCCATTTTCATTTCTGATTCCATTTCCGATTCGGACTCATCCATCATCTTACCATCGGATTCGTCACCCATTTTTTCGTCGGAATTTTTCATTTTCGATTCTGGATCCGAATCCGAATCCGAGTCTGGCATTGTCGTATCGTCTGTTGACGGGGGTGTTGTTTCGCTGGATGAATCCGGTGTTCCACTGGTGTCTGCCGGTGGGTGAGCAATGCCGGCAACAACAGCCGTGAATTCACCGCCGAAAGGCTTGGTACCGTCGGCGAGAGTTCGGCCCGGGATCTGGAAGCCCTGAGTCTCCTTCGGCAGGCAAAAATAGAGCATTCCGCGTTCGTCCTCGTAGGCGCATGGGACCAGTCGGTTTCCCACGACCCCGTGAACGGAGAAACTCAGTGCGCCTCCACAGGCATTGATTCCAACGTTGTCTCTCACGGAGACGGCGTCAATTGCAAGCGGTTCGCCACTGATCTGAGCCAGCTTGTCCTTACAGTAAGTGACCAGACTGGCACGCATCAGACTGATGCGTTGAGTGTTCAGACTTGATCGCTCCTTCTTCAGCCACAAGGCCAGCGGCTTGCTGGTTGTTGTATCGACGACAAACCAGTCGCTTCCGGCGCCGGAGGTCAGACGCACTTCAATGCCAGCGTCCGTGCCGATCATTCTGCAGGTCATCACTTCGCTGGCGAGAGTCTCCGGATTTGTGTTCAAAAACTCTTTTAATGTTTGAACGTCTTCCGGGAGCAAGCCCGTATCGGACCAGGGAATGGTGATGCCGGGAAGCGTTTTGTTTTCGAGTCGTTTTGCCGTGAGTTCGCCACTGAGTTCCGGCAGGCTGCCCGTCACGCTAAAGAAAATCACGGCCAGCAACACGAGAAAGCAAAGCACTGGCATGCCAACGACTAAGGCGCGACTTGGCCGACGGCGAGCATTTCGTCGACGGCTTGGAGTTGTGGTGGTCGGCTTGATCGAGAAGGCGTCAGGCGTCGGGAACGACATCGCGGCATCGTTGGGCCGTTCGGTTGTTGCCGGAGGCGCGGAACCATCCGGGATCGTTGCGCTTCCCGGGCGAACGACCATCGGCACAAGTAGTCGCGTATCACACTTGGGACATCGTCCCTGTTTGCCGCCGTAAGCATCAGGGACGCGAATGGTTGCTGTGCAATAAGGGCAATCAAATTCAATAGCCATGATCCAACCTCACACCGTCGTGGCTTGTTTGTGGTCCCGCTTGAGACCCCGTCATAGTTCGATGCCATCGATTTTCTACTGCATCAGCATCAACGGCGCCTATTGTCCAAATTGAGTAGCACGAATGACAGCCTTCTCAAACTTCAGACATTTGTCCGCCTCAACCTGGCGATGCTTCAGCAAAAGCTGGAAATTCAAGGGCTTCTGCGCGACAAAATATTCCAGTTATACCGATCACAACGACGATCCTGAATGGGGACCCCTGTGGCGGAGTGTGCGGCAGATTTTGCCGAAGTTCCTGAGCCTGTCGACCATTCGATCAAGTTGCCTGTTTATGACGCTGACTGATTATCGTATCGACTCCGGAATTTTCGCCGGGCCGCTCGACCTGCTGCTCTATTTGGTTCGCAAGCAGGAGGTCGATGTTTGTTCGATGTCGCTGGCGAAAATTACGACAGATTTTCTGGACTATATCGAAGTTCTGGAATTCCTTGATTTTGACCTGATTGGTGACTTCGTTGTTGTCGCCAGCACGTTGCTTGAGATTAAGAGTCGAGAGGTTCTGCCAACGGTTGTTGAAGTTGCAGAAGATACCCCGGAAGAAGATACCGGCAGTGACCTTATCGCGAGGCTGATGGAGTATCGGCGATACAAGGAAGCCTCGAAGCTTCTCGACGAACGAGCGTCGGAATGGCTGGAACGCTTCCCGCGACTTAGCAGCGATCGTCCAACTGTTGCACGTGATCGATCAGACGATCGAATTCGCGAAGTGGAACTGTGGGACCTTGTCAGTGCCCTTTCGAGAATCGTGCGCATTCCGAACCTGGAAAAGGAAATTGCAGTTCGGATGGACGAGACGCCTATGTCCGTCTTTCAGGAAAATATTCGAGAGCGAATCAAGCTGGAAGGTCGTGTTGCGTTCAGTTCGTTCTTTGAACACGAAAAAGTACAGTCTCGAATTGTGGGTATTTTCCTGGCAATTCTGGAAATCATTCGTCACGAAGGATATCGCTCTGAGCAACCCATCGATTTTGACGAAATCTGGGTTTTGCCGCCACGTGAGTGACCGACACGAGCAACGAGTGTCCACTTGAGTGCATCCTCCTGAGTAAGACTCTAATATCCGTGTGTTTGTTTGCAGAATCTTTATCCTCGATCACTGAACGAAGCCACTATGCCGGTCACACGCATCGCTACTATTCTTCGGGACGGACAACCTGAAACTACGATTACCGCCAAGGGCTGGGTGAGAACTCGGCGAGACTCAAAGAGCGGGTTTTCGTTTATCGAACTCAACGATGGCAGCTGCATGAAGAACCTGCAGATTGTCGTTGAAAACAAAGTGCCAGGTTATGACGAGTCCATCAAGGACGTTACTACCGGGGCCAGCGTTTCGATTGAAGGGGTGATTAAGGAATCGCCCGGCAAAGGTCAGCGAATTGAATTGCACGCAACGTCACTGACGATTTTGGGCACTGCTGATCCGGCCACTTTTCCTCTTCAGAAGAAGGGGCACAGTATGGAGTTTCTGCGCGAGATCGCGCATCTGCGGCCGCGTACGAATACCTTTGGTGCAGTCGCGCGAGTGCGAAATTGTATCAGCTGGTCGATCCATAATTTTTTCCAGCAGCGCGGCTTTCTGTATCTCAACACGCCGATCGTTACCACGAGCGATTGCGAGGGCGCAGGCGAGATGTTTCAGGTGACAACACTGGATCTCGCAATGCTTGCGAAGAAGCAAATCGATAACATCGACTGGAAGCAGGACTTCTTTGGAAAACCTGCGTCGCTCACCGTAAGCGGTCAGTTGGAAGCCGAAACGTACGCGACGGCCGTTGGTGATTGTTATACGTTTGGTCCAACGTTCCGGGCCGAAAACAGCAACACGACACGTCACCTCGCGGAATTCTGGATGGTGGAACCCGAAATGCCATTCTACGAGTTGCCGGATAATATGGATCTCGCTGAAGCCTTTATCAAGACGATGGTCAATGATGTTCTTGAGAAGTGTCCCGATGATATGGCATTCTTCAATGATCGCATTGACAAGACAGTCCTGGCGAAACTGGAGAACATTCGCCAGAAGGAATTCATTCGACTGCCTTATACCGAAGCGATTGAGATCATCCAGAAAAGCGGCAAGCAGTTCAACTATAGCGTCGAATGGGGCAGCGATCTGCAGACGGAGCACGAACGGTTCCTCACTGAAGAGCATTTTGGTCAGCCGGTCATTCTGTTCAATTATCCTCGCACGCTGAAACCGTTTTACATGCGATGCAACGAAGATGGGAAAACCGTACGTGCCATGGACGTACTGGTTCCTGGAGTTGGAGAAATTATTGGCGGTAGCCAGCGCGAAGAACGACTTGATGTTCTGATTGAGCGAATGCACGAATGTCATCTGAACCCGGATGACTATTGGTGGTATGTCGACTTGCGAAAGTATGGCACAGTTCCTCACGCGGGTTTCGGTCTTGGGCTTGAACGCGCGGTCCTGTTAATCACGGGAATGACCAATATTCGCGACGTGATTCCGTTCCCTCGAACTCCAGGGCACGCGGAGTTTTAGCGGTTCATTGTTTGAGTTTCCTTCTCATGCGATATGGACCGGCCATGCTGAATGATCTCTGGACTAATCTGTGCTACGCGGCCAGGAGATCTACATCTTGCGTTCAGGCTTTAAGTTGCGCGTCAATTTTGTGCGGATGTCTGTTCCTGCCCGCAGGTTCCACTGTTTCCGCCGCAGAGTTCGCAGACGTTCAGAAAATTGTCCAGGAGCACTGTGTTTCCTGTCACGGTGAGGATGCGCCGGAAGCTGGTCTGAATCTTGCTCGTCTTTCCGACAATCTTGCTGACGCATCAGTCCGTTCGCAGTGGGTTCTTCTGTTTGATCGCGTCGATAAACGGGAAATGCCTCCTCGGAGTTCTGAGTTTCCAGACGACGTGCGTGAGTCTCTGCTGTCGATACTTGAACCCGCTTTGCATGACGCCGACTTGAAGGATGTCGTGTCCCACGGGCGAGGCCCCATGCGGCGATTGAATCGGGATGAGTTTGAGCAGAACCTGAAAGACATTCTGCAGCTTCCGGATCTTAGTGTTCGCGATCTCCTTCCTGAAGATCGCACCGGTCACCACTTCAACAAAGCGGCCGCGATGCTTGACGTTTCGCGTGTTCAGCTTGTGGCTTTTCTTGATGCGTCTGAGTCGGCATTGATGCAAGCAATGGCCAGTGGGCTTGAACCGCCGCCCATCAGGAAATTCCGGGCACTGGCGACGCAGATGTTTCAGGAGGCTGAAACATTTGGCAACAAAGAGGCCATGTTTTATGCCAAAGACGGAAAGATGCTTCCGATCAGCGGCCAGCAGCTTGCAGAGCTTCGTCGCGGCGGTCAGCACGATGCGTCCGTCGAGATGGCATTGTTTCGTTCTGCGCACTGGCCTTATTATGGATATCCACACGGCTTTGTCGCAGCGCTTCCCGGGCGTTACAAAGTTCGTTTCTCGGCCAGGTCGGTTCTTCAGAAGCCCGGTTTTGTTTTGCACGAAGGAACGAAACCGATCCCGATGACTTTCCGTGCTCGCAAGCCTTCAGGGCCTGACGTATCCGGAGACGTGCGAGCGACGGGCGGCGTGATGGATATTGTTCCTGAAAATGCTGTGTACGAAACTACGATTCTGCTGAAGGCTGGCGAGACATTTGAATACAGTCTGCTCGGACTACCCGTGCCTTTGGCTCGCAATGTGAATAATGGGCCGCCTGAGTATCGTTATCCGCCGTTTCCGGAAGGCGGTCAACCTGGTGTTGCATTTCAGTGGATCGAAGTGGACGGTCCGACCTCGCCTGAGGTCTGGCCGCCTGTCTCACACAAGATTCTGTTCGACGATTTGGAGATCAGGTCCCCTGCCCCGGGCTCGTCCCTTCCCGTTGATGTGATCTCGAAGCAACCGGAGGACGATGCTGTTCGGTTGCTGCGACGATTTGTCCAACGCGCTGCCCGGCGTCCTTTTTCTGACGAAGAGATCGTTCCGTTTCAGGAGCTGATACAGACACGACTTCAGGAAGGTGACTCGTTCGCTGTCGCTGTCCTGGCTGGATACAAGGCTTTTCTTTGTTCGGGACATTTTCTTTTTCTGGATGAACCGCAGCGCGATGATTCGTTTGCAGTGGCCTCCAGGCTGTCGCATTTTCTGACCAATACTCGTCCGGATGATCTGTTGATGCAACAGGCTGGAAGCGGTCGGTTGCGCGATCCTGCGGTGTTGCAGGCGGAAGTTGATCGCCTGGTGAGCAGTGAAGGTTTTTCGGAATTTGTTCGAAACTTTACCGACTACTGGCTGAATCTTCGATCATTGTATCGTGATGAGCCTGACGTTCGGCTTTTTCCAGAATATCGATTCGACAATTATCTGGTGGAGTCGATGGAGCAGGAGACGAGAGTCTGGTTCACTGCGCTGGTGAAGGAGAACCTGCCAGCGACCACGATTATTGATTCAGACTTTGTTTTTGCCAATGATCGATTGGCTCTGCACTATGGACTCCCTCCTGTGATCGGGTCGGCTATGCAGAAGGTTTCGCTTGCTGGTGACAGCGTTTACGGTGGTCTTTTGACACAGGGCGCTGTTCTGAAGGTGACGGCAAATGGAACAACCACGTCGCCGGTTGTTCGCGGGGCGTGGATTATGGACCGACTGCTCGGCAATCCTCCACCTCCACCGCCCGCAAGTGTTCCTGCGGTGGAACCCGATATTCGCGGCGCGACGACCATCCGTGAACTGCTCGCGCTGCATACAAAGTCAGACTCATGTGCGGGATGCCACGCAAAGTTCGATCCTGTTGGATTGGCATTGGAGAGCTTCGATATCCTTGGCGCGCAGCGGACAAGCTATCGCAGCCTTGGTTCCGGTACTGCGGTCTCGGGAATTGATCGAGCGGGGCATGATTTTACGTACTCGCTGAATTTGGCGGTGGACGCCAGTGGTCAATTGCCGGACGGGAGGACCTTTCAGGACATTCGAGAATTGAAAGCCCTGTTAGTACAGGAACCTCGTCCGCTGGCTCGCAACCTTCTGCATCAGTTTACGATTTATGCGACAGGAACTCCGGTGCGATTTTCTGACCGGCGTGAAATTGAAACGCTCCTTGACCAGTGTGCCCCGAACGGATATCGCGTCGGTGATTTGATTCGCAGTCTTGTACAGAGTCGTATTTTTCTGGGTGAAGTGAGACACTAGCGAAAAGAAAATTGTTTGAGCTTGCCTGAGGCATTTCATGGATGCACCACTGATTGCTATTCCGTCCCGAGTCATCAATCGCCGCAAGGTTCTTCGTGGTGCTGGCGTTGTGATGGCTTTGCCATTTCTCAACGGCATGCAGTCGGTGTTTTCCGCCAGCAATGAACAAACAACACCGCGTCGCATGCTGTTGATTTCCAATAATCTTGGCGTGCTGCCGAAATTGTTTTTTCCCATGTCGGCCGGTCGCTCCTATGAGCTGTCGCCATATCTTTCCGTTTTGAAAGACTTCCGCAACGACTTTACCGTTTTCAGCGGACTCTCACATCCGGCCGTGAACGGCGGGCACAGCACCGAAAACTGCTTCCTGACTGCGGCTCGCGGGCCGACCCGCAGTGGATTTCGAAACAGTATTTCATTGGATCAGTTTGCCGCAGAACGACTCGGGCCGGTGACCAGATTTTCCACGTTGAATCTTGGCGTCAATATCGACAAAGCAAATCGCAGCTTGTCGTGGACTCGTGACGGAGTTCTGCTTCCCGCCGAAGATCGAGCGTCGGCTTTGTTTCGAAAGATGTTTGTGCAGGGCGATTCGGACGATGTGGCTCGACAGGTCCATCGACTGAATGAGCGGGGCAGTATTCTTGACACGCTGCTGGACGATGCCGCCCGTCTGAATCGCCAGCTCGGTGCCGCCGATCGTGATCGCATGGATCAGTACTTGACTTCCGTCCGTCATGTCGAAGAACGGTTGAACGCGGCTCGAGAATGGGAGCAGCGTCCGAAGCCGGAAGCCCTGCAGCCGGAGCCAGATGATATTCATGACGTGAAACGCCTGATCCCTAAATTCGAACTGATGCTGTTGATGGCGCAACTGGCGTTTGAATCTGATTCGGCGCGAATTGTCACCTTGATGGTTGACGCCTTTGCAACACCCGCGTTTCAGTTGAACGAGACCACGACTACGACGGACGGCTATCACAACCTGAGTCACCATGGTCAGTCTGAAGAGAAAGTAAAACAACTGGAAGAGGTTGATTATCAGCAGATGGCTTTGTTAAATCGCCTGTTTCGGTCATTGTCTGAAAAGCAGGAGCAGGGACAGAGGTTGCTGGATCGCACCATGGTGCTCTATGGCAGCAATATGGGCGATTCAAATACGCATGACAACACGAACCTGCCAATCATGCTGGCTGGTGGTGGCTTTGATCATGGTCAGCATCTGACATTCGACCAGGAAAGCAACACGCCCTTGAGTAATCTGTTTGTGTCGATGTTGCAACAATGTGGAATTGAGTCCGACGAATTTGGCAGCAGCAGCGGAACTCTGGCAGGTTTGAATGGACTTGTTTAAGAGACTGCGTCTTTTGAATTTTGTGTGGAACGAAATCTGATGACGATTCGAATTCTTCAACTTACGGATCTGCACGTCTTCAAGGATCCGGCTGCTCGATTGAAAGGAATTCCGACAAACGAACTGCTTCAGGATGTTGTTGAGTTTATCCGAAGCCGCGGCGAATCCTTCGACTACGTTATTGTTACGGGTGATCATACGCACGACGAACTCGCGGAAAGTTACTCTGCGGTGCGCGTGGTTTTGAGTCCCTGGATCGATCGCCTGTTTCAAGTGCCCGGAAATCATGACGATCGATCGGTGATGCGATCTGTGTTTGCCGACAGGATCACAGGCTCCGGCGATGAGCGTATCAACTTTGTTTTCCGGGCCGACGCATGGTTGTGTCTTGGTCTTGATACACATGTGCCAGGATCGGTGCCCGGGCTGATTGAAGCGGAGCAGATGGAATGGGCCAGGCAACAAGTGTCTGAATGCGATGCAAAATTTGTCGCATTGTTCTTTCATCATCCGCCTGTTGACGTTGGCAGTCAGTGGATGGATCCGATTGGTTTAGTCGGAAAGGAACTGCTGCAGTCATGGTTTGCAAACGAACATCGCATTCGATTGGTTTGTTGTGGCCACGTTCATCACGAGTTTCGCTGTTTGCTTGGTCAAACCGAGATATTGACCACACCATCAACCGGCATTCAATTCAGCCCGGAAGGCAGCACTCCAACATTCATTGCCGCTCCACCTGGATATCGGGTCATTGAGTTGAACGAGGCTGGATACTCAACAAAGGTCGTGCGACTTCCTGAAGTCAGATTTTCTCCGGTTTCAGTGTGATTGCATTTCTCCCGCGAACGCAGCTTCTGGCTGATACGTCCATGTGGCATTGTCGTCTGCGTCTGTCGACTTCAGCATTCGAAAGACCGTCAGGTGAGCGAGTTCGCCTTCCTGAAGAGACGTCGTCGGAATCTTCATCAGGCGAGCTGGAGAAGTGGACGCAAGCGACCAGGCATCACGAAGTGAAATGCTGCAGGCTCTCATGAAATGCGCCACACACTCGCCTGTTGTGGCGCCGGAGCCTGCGAGAAATTGAGTCTGTCCGGCCACTACGATTCGCCCATCGGGAAGAACATCGACAGAGATTTCCCCTGTCGAATATCGGCCAGGCTTGCATCCGCCAAAGCCAGATACGTCTGACGTCAGCACAAGTCGCTCCAGAGTTTTGCACCGCAATATGCACTTCAGCATGGTTGCGGGAACATGCCATCCGTCAGCAATGATACTGCAGGTCAAACGATCGTCCGCCAATTGCGGCCAGAAAATATTGTCGTGCCGAGGAACCAGTCCCGCGCAGCCATTTCCAAGATGTGTCCCGAGGCGAGCTCCTTGATCAATGGCCTTTCGAATAGTCTCTGATGATGCTGCGGTGTGTCCGATGGAGATTACAACTCCCTCTGCTGAAACTTGCCGGATAAAATCGACTGCATTGGGCACTTCTGGTGCGAGTGTGACGAGCTTGACCAATCCACCTGCGGCCTGTTGCCAGCGTTGAAACTCCGACATGTCCGCCGGTCTGACATGAGCGAGCGGGTGAGCTCCGCGAGGACCATCGACTGCCGAAATGAATGGTCCTTCGACATGACAACCAGCAACGACGTTTCGAACCAGGTCCGATTTTTCACGAGCTTTACGAATCGTTGAGAGGCCATGTTCAATCGCCTCGCAGGATGTCGTAATCAATGTCGGAAAGCAGCGAGTGATCCCCTGCTGGACGTAGGCCGCGATGACGTTTTCGACGTCGTCGCATGTCAATTGCTCACTGCAAAACCAGATGCCGTTGAATCCGTTGACCTGAATGTCAAAAAGTCCCGGACCAACAAAGGGCAACGCTTCTGCTTCCGCTGCAGAAACGCCTGCCGGCAGGATGGACTCGATACGACCGTGGCGCAGTTGAAGGCGAACAGCTTCGCCAGTGTCGTATCGTCGTGCGGTGAGGGTTGTCATGGTCGTGAACTATCCCTTCGGCTTCATGTACAACGCTTTGCATTCTTCCAGTCGAGTTCCGTTTTCGTCTGAGATTGCAAATTTTTCAGGTCCCCACATCGTCACACCCGCATGGCGGCCGTCTTTTGCGATGAGATAAAAGCTCAGGCCAAAATCCGGGCGTCCGTCTGCATCTCTAAGCCTGGCTTCGGTTGTCCTGGCGACTCTACGAAGGATCTCCATGCCGGCTTCTTCTGGTGACGCTCCGTTTCGCATCAGTTCGACGCCAGCGAAAGAGCACAGGTTCTGCAGATTGGCTTCACCTCGTCCCGTGCTCCCGCAGGAGCCGACTTCATTGTCACAATAAAGGCCTGCTCCGATGATTGGTGAATCGCCAACTCGCCCTGGGATTTTGAACGCCAGACCGCTGGTTGTTGTTGTGCAGGAGATATCGCCGTTTGCGGCAATTCCTGAGCAATGAATGGTGCCAGTCGGTCGACGAAAACGACGGCGAGATCCGTCAGACAGCCGAATCGTGTTCTTCTCAAAGAAGGCTGCGACACCGGGATCTTTCTCATCAGCTTCCGGCAACCAGTCGTCTTTCTCGCTCATCGTTTCCTTCCACTGAAGCCAGATTTTGCGAGCATGCTCGGTCAGAAGATTCTCTTCAGGAAACCCATGGGCTCGGGCGAAATCCAACGCTCCAGCGCCGACAAGCAGAACATGATCCGATCGTCGCAAAACCTGCAATGCGACTTGAGCCGGATGGCGGATGTTTTGAAGTGAGGCAACTGCGCCTGCATGATGCGTTGGGCCGTGCATTACTGCTGCATCCAGTTCGACAACGCCACGTTCGTTCGGAAGTCCTCCGTAGCCGACGCTGGTGTCGTTTGGGTCATCTTCCACGATTGCTACGCCAGCAACGACCGCGTCAATCGGATCGGAGCCCGCTGCGATCATCTCGTAGGCTTTTTTTGTTGCTGGCGCACCATTGCCAGACGAGATCACTTTAATTTTTCCAGCTGCTGCCGACGATCCGGCAACCGCCTGAGTTGTCGCAGTAGCTCCGACAGCCATCGCCGCTACACTGGCCGCCTGCATGAATCCGCGTCGAGAAACGTCTGACATGATTCGTTATCCTATTGGGAGTTTGAAAACATTCTGGTGGTTTCGGAAGCATATCAGGCCAAATGGCGGATGCGAACGACGCAAGGCCGATGTTTCCTTTCCAGGATGAGTCCCGTTGCTGGATATACGAATCGCGGTCACGATTGAGATGTTTAACCGTCAGCCGGAGGCGTACGTGAATGCCGCCACCAACGTACGCCGGCGGCTAACGGTTAAACGAAAAACATCTCCATCGCGACCGTTTAGAGTATAATCGCCGAACGACTCGAATAAACTTCGTCCGCTCGTTCTGCTTTTTCGACAAGCCTAAGTTTTTTCCATAAGTTTGCTTCTTCGCACATGGCAAGATCTGTACACCTCATCGGATTGATTGGCAGCAAGCTTGACGCAGGTCGGTCGCAGGATCGCTGGTCGAAGTGGCGGCCGTCAGTCGCTGCGTGTCAGCATGAAGATTTGCTGATTCAGCGATTCGATCTGCTGCATGAGCCGCGGCATCTGGATCTGGCTGAAGTTGTGGCCGACGATATTCGAAGTGTCAGTCCTGAAACCGAAGTTCGGTTGCATCCTGTGGGTTTCCAGGATCCATGGGACTTTGAAGAAGTCTTCACCGGGCTTCATGATTTCGCTCGATCGTATCCGTTCGATACGGACAAGACTGACTATCTGATTCACATTACGACCGGCAGTCATGTCCAGCAGATCTGTCTTTTTCTGCTGGCCGAATCGCGTCACCTTCCCGGTCGACTTCTGCAGACTTCGCCGCCACCTCGAAACGACGTCGATGCTGGATCGTTTCGAATCATTGATCTGGATCTCTCACGCTACGATGCACTGGCGACTCGGTTTGCGGAAGAGAAACAAGAGGGCCTCACCTTTTTGAAATCCGGCATTGAAACACGAAACGTAACTTTCAATCGGCTGATCGAACAAATCGAACGAGTGGCCATCGCCAGCAAATCTCCGATGTTGATCACTGGCCCTACCGGAGCTGGAAAGACGCGACTCGCCCGGCGGATCTTTGAACTGAAGCGTCGTCGCGAACAATTGTCGAGAGAATTCGTCGAAGTGAACTGCGCGACATTGCGTGGAGATCAGGCGATGTCGACTCTGTTTGGGCACATTAAAGGTGCGTTCACGGGAGCAACGAATAATCGGCCGGGACTTTTGATGGCGGCGGACAAGGGCTTGCTGTTTCTTGATGAGATTGGCGAACTCGGGCTCGATGAACAGGCCATGTTGCTGCGCGCAATTGAAGAGAGAAGATTTCTTCCGGTTGGTTCCGATCGTGAAGTTGAAAGTGAGTTTCAACTGATTGCAGGGACGAACAGAAATTTGCAACATGCGGTGTCCGAAGGAAAATTCCGTGAAGACCTGCTGGCTCGTATTAACCTGTGGACGTTTGAGCTTCCGGGCCTGGCCGCTCGACGAGAAGACCTCGAACCCAATCTGGATTTTGAATTGCAAAGAATTGGAGACGAAACCGGCCATCGAGTCAGCATGAGTCGCGAGGCTCGGACAGCGTTCTTGAAATGGGCTCAGTCTGCGGACGCGAAGTGGTCGGCGAATTTTCGTGATCTTAATGCGGCCGTCATTCGCATGGCGACTCTGGCTCGATCCGGCCGGATCAGCGAAACGGATGTGAAAGACGAATGTGAGCGTTTGACTCGACTTTGGACCGCCGGGAATGTGGATTCAACAGTTGATCCATCAGAGACGCTGCAATCTTTTTTAAGCACAGAGCAGATTGAACAGATCGATCTGTTTGACCGAATTCAGTTGGCAGCGGTACTGCAGGTCTGTCGTGAATGCCGATCGATGTCCGAAGCTGGGCGGCGACTTTTTGCAGTCTCGCGACAGGCTCGCACGTCTGTGAATGATTCTGACCGATTGAAGAAATACCTCGCGCGTTTTGAGCTTTCCTGGAACGATATGCATCACGAGCATCGGACCTGACTCTGTGAGAAGACGGCGGAGTTTGCTTGTTGACGATTGCAATTCGCTTCGATCCAGTTCAGTATCTTCTGCTTCCAAATGTTCCTTTTTGCCCCAGAGATTCGCGAACTGATTTCCAATGACGACGCCGACTCCTCCCGAAGTATTCACAATCAACTCCGTGACCGTGGTTCGTCCAGGAGCCGACTTTTCGAATCTCTACGAGAGCCTGTTGGACAACCTTGAGTTGAGCACCGGAATGGCTCAATCGCTTCCGGCGCCATTGTTGGTTGTCGATATGCAGCACGTGAAATTTATCGGCTCTGCATTTCTCGGTCGAATGGTTAGTCTTCAGAAAGCTTTCGCGGCAACAGAATCGGGTCGCTTTGCTCTTTGCGGAATGAGCTCATTCTGCCGCGCCGCATTGGGTGTGTCGCGCCTTGACAGCGTGCTTGAAGTTTTTCCAACTGCGGAAGATGCTGCTGCGGCGTTTGCCGCTGGATCATAGAGTCGGCGTTGGTCGACTCTTGTGTTCGGATGCAGTCCGACAGCAGGTTGGAACCTATTGGTTGACGATCTCCTGCGGGCTGACAGCTCGATGCAGTTCGGCGGACAGGTAACACGCATCGACAAGGGCCATCGTGAGGAGGTTGCGGCGGCCGGAGATTGTTGGTTCTCGCTGCTGTTCAAGAGCACACAAAAGTTCGGCCATGGGGCCGATGAAGGCGTCGGGAAACCAGACGCTGTCCCAGGTTGGCGAATGCCATTGCCCGCTGTCGGTGCGAGTGGAATACTGCAGTGTGCTGGGCGTACGTTCGGGATAAGATGGCCATCCGATTGTGCCACGAGCCAGTCCGTCCATCCCTTCAACTCGCCAGCGAATGCCAATATCCGACGCGCTGCCTTCGCGGGCAGGACCGGACCAGACATCGTCCCATGAGGACGCTCGAACGTTGCCCGGAAATTCCAGAATGTACAACGCGATACCGTCACGGTGAGCAAACTTCTCCGATGTACGCGGGTCCGGAGCGACGCTGGCAAAGACTCGGTCAGGGTCTCCGAGCCAATATCTCAAAGTATCCAGATGATGAATACTCATGATTCGCAACGTTACCCAGCCCTGCCGTTCCTGCCACGGCATCCAATGCGGGATCGCTCGCATTTCGATTGTTGCCAGCACAGGTTTTCCCAGAACGTTGTGGTCCAGAAGCGTTCGGCACGCTCGAACCGACTGATCAAATCGCATGTTCTGATTGACGGCCAGCACAACACCAGCATCTTCGCACAGGCGAACGATCTGCAACGCTTCGGTATAACTGACGCCGAGCGGTTTCTGTGCGAGGATCGCCTTGAGTCGATTAGGAGTTGTCAGTGCTCGGCGGATCACATCGACCTGGCAGTCCGGCGGAACAGCGACGTCGAGGATCTGAACTTCAGGATGGCGAACGACTTCTTCAACCGATTCGCAAACGGATTTGATGTCATGGCGAGCCGCCACAGATTCTGCTGTCGCTCGAGTTCGTGACGTGATGGCAACCGGATTCAGCCCGTGCTGGCGATAAGCAACAAGCTGACAATCCGCCATGATGAATCCAGCACCAATGCAGCCAATGCCAATGGAACGATCATTGGGTAACTCCGGCTCAATGGAAGCAAGCAACGTCGTGTTGATTTCGTTTGCGGTCAGGTCAGGCATTGGATGGCAGGTTTGTAAAAGGGGGGATTGTTGACTGCTTTTCATGTCTCTACAACTGCCTGAGCTTCCAGCAGCAGCAGGCGGGTACTGATTTTTTCGGTGGGGATACCGAAACAGTGCGAAACAGCAAAGCGATATTCGTTCAGCTGCGGACCGTAATGGACCCGCTTTCCTTCAATCCAGCGACTTCGATCACCAACGAAGCGATCGGTCTTGAAGTCCACGACATCCGCAGCCACTGGTCGGCCATTGGCGTACAGCAGCACTAGACGATCGATCGTGCCCTGGACCAATTCTCCATTGTGCAACAGAACGAATGTTCGTTCCCGATCCACCTTGAAGCTGTATTGACCACTTGCCACCTGGCTTTTGTACGTCGAAAACACGGCTGCATTGCCACCCGACGCTTGATCGAATGCGTTTCGAATATCGGCTTGCTTGAGCATCCTCAGGAAATCCGGAAGCAGACGGTTCACGATCGTGTCGGGAACAGATAGTTGCTCAGTCCGTTTTCGCAGAATGGCTTCGTCAGGCGCGGCCACTGAATCGTCGAGCCATTCGATGCACTCAAACCACGCGTGCATAACGGTTCCGCGAGTTCTCGCATCAACAGCCGGCGGTTCTTGACGATTTGCGATCACGGGCCGTTCATCCATCGGCTGTCGTTTTGCGATCGCTGACGTGACTTCCGGAAGATACAAACGCGTTTCGTCGTGCCGTGAAGGGGCTCGTCGGCGTAAACCTCGCCGACGCCCATCATGCATTGGTGACAATCGAACTTGCGGGGCCACAGATTTTGCGGCGCTGCGAGGTTGTTGTTCCTGGACGAGCATTTCGGGGACACTATTGAACCAGTCTGGATCACCAGTTTCATAAAGCACGGTTGAAGGCGGAGCTTGATTTCCATTCGACAACGCCGCCATCAATAACCCGGCGTAAGTCTTCGGAAGTTTGTCACTCATAATCGGCGGACACAGCAAATGCATGGCATGCTTTGCTCGCGTCACCGCCACGTAAAAGACACACAGACTTTCCGCGACCTGTCGTGAAATTGTGTCGTCGAAGGCTTTCTGTAATGAATCCGGCAGCAGAGGACGTAACGACTTTTTGCTCCAGACACAGACGCGATCCGGCGCTTCGCCTGGCTTGTCGCTGGTGAAAGCTGCCTGAGGGCTTTGAAATAGCTGGCCGTCAATTTCAGGGAGCACAACGACGTCGAACTCCAGTCCTTTACTTTGGTGGACTGTCATGACTCGCACCGGAGCGGGCTCCGACTTCTGGAATTTGCTGTTTTCCAGCAGGCGTACAAAGTCGCAGGGATTCAGAGAGCCTGTCGCATCGAACAGCCATCCCTGGGATACGACCTGCTGAAGTCGCAACATGTCTCGCGCGCTGCAATGGGGGCGGACAGATTCTGACAACCATTGAAGCGTTCGGCCGTAGCCATCGTCCATCAATTTGGCTCGAAGTTTTGCCGCAACCCTGATGGCGTCGTAGAGATTCTTCCATCTGTGCAGCTCAACAACCGCCGCGAATGGCGACTGCGCCACATGAAAACGTGAGACCTGACAAGCAGGATGAGACGTCATCTGAAGCAATGAAAGCAGGGCCAGAACTGCCGGGCTGTCGGTCGGAGGCGTTCCTCCTTCTTCACTGGCAGGAACGTTTAGCAATGACAATTCGTGAACGAGTCGCGCGACCGTGCTGTTCTTTCGAGTCAGCACACCAATCTCCGCGCCGGGGGTCTGCAGATGCAGGTCACGGATTTGCTCGGCAACCCACCGAAACCATGGGACTCGCCGGTCCTCAGCAGATTCGCCCTCCATGGCGGGTGACGTGCGAAAGGCCACGTAGCCCGGCATTTCTTCATTTGCTGTGGAATGGTCTGGAAACTCATCGGACCACTTCTTGTTTGCTGCGGTGTAATCGTCCAGATTCGGATGATTCGTAATGTGGCGAAAGATATCATTCACCGCCCGCATTACGGCAGGCGACGACCGGCGGCTGGTATCCAGTGTGTCAGTGGTAATTCCTTTGACGGTGTCGGCCACGGCGTTCAGGATATCGGCAACGCCGCCTCGCCAGCCGTAAATCGCTTGCTTGCCATCTCCCACGCAGAAGAAGCTCGATTTGTCGCCGTGGTTTTCCAGCGACACGGTCAGTCGTTTCAGAATCTTCCACTGATCAGAGGATGTGTCCTGAAACTCGTCCAGCAGGAGATTTCGAATGGAACTGTCCAGTCGAAAACTCATTCTCTGGCCACTGGCTGCTTCAGCAGATCGCGCCAGGATGCGTGTGACGTCATTGAATCTTAACCAGCCATGTTCGGACCGCAGGCGTTCGTACTCGCGATCGAAACGGGTCATCAGATTCCGGATGGCTTTCATCTGAAGCGACAGTCGTTCCAGAAGTTCTGCTTTGGCGTGCGTCAACAGTTGTTTATAGAGTTCTATAATTTCAGGATGCAGTGCATTCCCGTAGTACTTGTCGTCGCCAGAAAGAACTTTACTCGCCAGACCCTTGTCGATGAATTCGTCCCATTGTTCATTCTGAAAGCGTTCAATATCCTCCGCCCGCGCTTTAATGAAGCGTTTGTCCGTAGCCAGCGGTGCGGCGTAGAGACCTCGTATGACTTCCTCACGCTGTTCCTGAGTGAGCCGATTGTGTTTGGGGACTTTGCTCCAGGCTTCGTCGTCCGTCAGCAGAAACAACTCATGGTAGTCGCTGACGGTGTCGTCGATTAAATCTCGCACGCTGCGTTTGGATCGCCCTTTCGCCAGCATTTGCATAAGATTTTGTGCATCTTGTGGCACGTGTTGTGATAGGACCGCGTCGATGGATTGTTCACGAAGCTCTCGGTCTGTGTGTTCATCGACGATACTCCATCCCGGAGGCAATCCCAGTTCCAGGGTCAGGCTTCGGGCGACCTGCTGAAAGAAGCTGTCGAGCGTACAGACTCGAAGTCGATGCAGTTGCCGAGTAACGTTCGCGAGCAAATCACTGGATGTTTCAGAAGTGACTTCTGCAGGGGCTAGAAACTCGGCAAGTCGTCTGGCGGCTTTGGGATCTTCAGCGGCATCCGCCAGTCGCAAGAGCACGCGGCCCAGAATTTCCCCGGCTGCCTTTCGAGTAAACGTCGTTGCGAGAATCGTTTCCGGCTGATCACCCAGAAACAGTTGCCGAAGAAAATGCCCCGACAACTGAAAGGTTTTACCGCTTCCCGCAGAGGCTCTAATGAGTCGTTTCATGGGATTGTTTCTGTAGACCGACCTATTTCAGATCGGTGTTCCTGAGGATTCAATGCTGAGTCCGGATTGAACTGCGTGCAGAATTGGCTTTGCTGTGACGACGGATTGGATTTCGTTGTTGCACTACTGCTGGTCGGTGAGTGTATCGGCCTGTAAATCGCTTCCGCTGCGGCCGGGCCAGGACGCGAGCCAGGGGATGTTGCGATCAATCACGGAGTCCTGGCAGATACGGCCAAGCTCCGAAGCTCGGTCGTCATTCAACGCGGTCACTCGATCAATCTTCAGGTCGATGATGTCAGCTGCGATTGTGCGGGCAATTTGCTCGGCCTGCAACAATTCTTCATCCGTCCACGTGGCCGGTTCGAAGCCGACTTTGCTCAAATCGCCAGGCAGTTGAATGTAGCCGAGTTGTACGTCACCCTTGATGGGTAACGATCTTACAAGCAATCGATAAAGAGGCAGCTGCAGATCAATCCACTCCTCTTTCTTTCGGTGAGTCCTGTTCGGCGGCTCGGCGGATTCGCTCGTCTTGTAGTCAATGACTCGCCACTCATTGGTGACAATATTTCGATCAATCCTGTCCACACGGCCAATCAGTTGCACCGGTCGATTGTAGATGTCCGAAAAATCTTCGCACTTACATGCAGTCTCTGTGTATGCGATCCGCCACCCTTCACGAAGACTGTCAACCTGCCATCGCGCAAACGCACTGAGTCGACTTTCCAGCATTTTTAACTGCACACTGACCGTGGCGGATCGTGATCTTCCGAACTTGCCCAGCGCTTCGCGATGAAGTGCCTGCATCAGAAACGTTTCGATGGCTTCAATATTGAGAGCCTCTCGAACCTCAGACTCTCCGAAGCTTTTCAGCACATCGTGCATCAGGCTTCCGAAAGCGGAGGCCGTTAATTCTCGTACGTCGTCTTCAACAGATCGCAGGCGAAGTTCGCGACGAAGAAAATAGCGATAAGGACACTGGATGTACTCACGAAACGACGTGACGGGAATCTCTTCGGGAACAGCTGGCACGTCGATTGGACATGGAATCGTGAAGCCACTCATGCGAGGAGCTGTCTCCGGTTCCGCTTCTGCTGCGATGGCCTCTTCGCGCGATTCTTTGCTTGCCAGATAGCTGGGGTCATAGAACATGCGCACTCGCTGAGGGATCGACTTCGGTTCAGCGGCAAACCAAAGTCGACTCGGAGCCAGCGGATTTCCTTTCACATCCGAACGACCGGTAATCAATACAACTCGACGGCGGCTATGTAGAATTGACGTCAGGGCATAAGCGTCACGCGCGTATCGTCGACGATTGTCGGTGAGGTCCAGACGAGTTCGCAGATTGTTCGGCATGAAAGCATCGGAATTCATTGACTCCGGAATCTTGCCTTCATTGAATCCGGTCAAAATCAAAAACGGACTGTCGTCCAGAGTCAGCTCCAGCCAGCCCAGCAATTCAACAGCGTCATCGTTGGGCTCGGGCGGAATTGTCTGTTCGGCGATTTGTTTCAGAAGCAACTGCAGAGACTGACTGGCCGAACATCGCGGAAGCACACCTTCAGGGATTTGGTGAAGCTGTTCATTCAGGTCCTGAAGACGTGTCACACATTCCACGATTCCGCGATCCGTTGCAGATTCACTTTTCAGTTCTCGCTGACCATAGATTGTTGCGAGAACTCTGACCGCACCTTCGGCCCATTCGGACAATGGACGACGCTGCTCAAGCTGATTCGTGAGAGAAGATTCAATCACGTCGGTCATCTCATCCAGCGTTCGCTGGCGATTCTTTCGAGCAGGCTGGTGCTTCTGTGGTCGAAGTCGCCCAACGGCCGAACCCGCGTATTCGGCTGTGTAGGCATCAGCCACAAGACAACGCGACAACGTCTCCACCGCGCGGCAAACTTCGGCGACCAGGATGCGTCGCGGGGCCTTGCCGAGCATTTCTCCCGGAGTCACCTGCAAGTGATCGGCGATGTATTGGTCCAGTTCGCTGAGCCAGATGTTGAGTTGATTGTAGGCATCTTCGTCGGAGAGGTTCGCCTCCAGATAGTCCGAGATCCAGGCATTCACATCAGGATGTCGCACGAGATCGCTGAGTGTGGCGAAGTCTGCGGGCATATCGTCGCGAGCCGAAGAAATATGCAGAGCCAGTGCCTGCAGCAGTCGGTATGGGCGAGTTTCTGCGACATGCATTCCAACAGGCCAGTGTCCGGCAATTCCTGCATCCGCCATGGCCTGCAGCAGAGTCGGGACCATCGTGTCATCCGCCACGCCAATCGTAATGTCGTCCGCGCGGTAGATGCCGTTGCTGGAAGCCAGCTTTTGCATTGTGGTGCGAGCTTGTTCGATCGGCGTGTCTGCAATGTGTGTCAGGTCGAGGTTGATGTTGAGGGCTCGGTTTTCCCATGCATCGGCCTTCACACAGCCGTGATCATCGAACGAGTCACACTCAGATTCCGGAGCATGGATCAGGGCAGTGACGCGATGTGCCACCTGATCCAGCATCTTGCGAATGATGCGATTCATGTCGACGGTGCCGATGAGGATGATGTCACAGTCCGTTTGACATTCATGCAAATCGACTGCAACCAATCGGGCGGCTTGTCGATCCCAGAGTTTGAGATCATCCATCTGAACGAGATATTCGGATTGAATTCGTCGCAGTGCTTTCCAGCGTTCAGCTTCTTCGCCATCCCCGGACTGGACGAGTTTTTCGTAGACTTCGTCAAACTCCAGTCCTTCGGCAGCAAGTTCGTTGTGCTGCCTGCGAAGTGATTCGCACAATGCCATCCATGCGGGCACTGAGTCCTCATGCGGCCGATTCGGTAACGCCGCCCGGATCTCCCGCGCGGGAACCGCATAGAGTGCTTTTCGCCAAACAAGCAGTTGGGTCAGGTCGTCCGCCAGCTTCTGCTTTTGTGGATAAAGCATCTCCGGAAAGTGCGTAAACGTCACCATCCGCGGGGGAATCAAAGCGGGCCATTTTGGGCCGCCTCGCTGTACCAGCAATTCGAGCATTCGTCTCGCAGCTCGGCGACCAGGAAAGACGAGAATGACCTTCGACATATCCAGCTGATCGCCATTCGCATAGCGGGAGATCAGATAGTCGGCGGCCTCTGACAGGGCTGGCTTCTTCCAGTCGAGGAAATGACGAGTAATCGCCATGAAGACTCCATTCGTGGTGAGATGTCCGGCAACGAATCGCCTTTTTGCTTCTTCGATGCCAATAACTCAGAATAACCGAGGTAGTGAACGAGGCGACGAGTCCTTCAGTCGCCACAAAACATTGGGACTCTGAGTCATGCGAGAGCACGAGTGCCCTGTAAATCTTAGTTTGAGGAGTTGTATAAAGGCGGGCGGGACGCCCGCGCTCCGGGAGCGCGGGCGTCTCGCCCGCTAATACATTCCTCAAGTCAAATCTGGACAAAGCAGCGGTGCGTGTCTCGCGTAGTCCTTGAATCAAGGACGTAGACCGGAACTCACTCCGGTCGGTCCGGCCTACTTCTTTTCATCCAGTTTAAAACGCCCATGGTCAGCAGCCATCATCAATAGCAGATAATCCAGTCGGGCCGCGTTGGCGATTTTGGAAAAGTTGATCCCGTCCATGGTGTCAGTGGGCTTGTGGTAATGCGGATTGAAACCACCAAACAGAAAGGTGACAGGAATCCCTTTCTCTGAAAATGAGGCGTGATCACTGCGACCATCGACGCGGTTTTCCTCGTCATATTCAAAAATGAAGCCAACAGATTCATTCGCCTTTTCGGTCATCGCATGCAACTCGGCGGAATGATCCTTACTCCCAACCAGATGAATCGTGGTTCGGTTTTCGGAGGCCGGTTCGGAAGCCGTTTCTTCGTCGCGCCCGATCATGTCAATGTTCAGCATGCAGATCATGTCGCTCAGTGGCTTCAGCGGGTGAGCCGCATAATATTTTGAACCCAGAAGACCGCGTTCTTCGGCACAGAATGCCATCAGCAGCACGCTGCGTCGAGGCTTCACTGGATTTGTATGGATCGCTTTGGCAACCTGCAGAATAGCCGCAGACCCCGAGCCATTGTCATCCGCACCAGGAAATAAGTCGCCTCGTTGAACACCCAGATGATCCAGATGCGCGCCGATGCAGACATGTTCGTGTCGCACGGATTCGTCCGAGCCCGGGTACCATCCCACAACATTGGGAACATCGATGGCCTCTCGCTCGATTGTCAACTGACTGTCGACGGCCTGAGACGAAGAGACGATCAGATTGCTGCCTGGGTTTCCTTCGCCAAAAAAATCGGAACGAACGCCGCACTTTGCGGCCAGCGCATTTGCAGCGACTCGTGTCACCATGGCAACTGGAATTGTGCTGGGAGTCTGTTCCGACTGATTGACCGCTTCGTTACGGACTCGGCCATCATCTGCGACAATCAGCAGGCAGGCAGGTTTCGCTTTCAAAATGAACGCATCATCCCAACGAATTCGACCGGTTGCCTGAATCAACAGCAGACGGCCCTCACAAATCCCTTCCGCCACTTCGGGACGTTCGTCTGTTACGGTAGCAAAAGTGACGGGCAGCGAAGAGTTGAATGTTCCGGCGTAGTCACTGATGCCCACAGCATTTCCGGAAATGCCTTCCTCGGCCCCCACTTTGAAATAGCAGTTTTCGGATTTGGTTGCCAGCTTGATAAACGGAACGTTCTGAAACCATGAGCCATCGGTGCCGCCAGGCTGAAATCCATACGACTCCAGTTTTGAGGCGAACCAGCGAGCCGCAAGAATGTAGCCCTGCTGCCCGGTGCCGCGTCCCGACATATCTCCCTCAACGAGAGTTTTCAGCAGATCCTCAGACTCTGATTCCCGAATACTGTCAAATCCGGCGACAAACTCAGACGGCACGGGCCTGGTGATTGAAAACGGTCCTTCCGCTTCGACCCACGATAAGATGAGCATCGGCAGGCAGGCGACGGTCAGAACGAATGTTTGACGAGCTGAAAGCACAAATAGGACTTTCTGTTAGGCCAGTGAAACGAAGGAGAATTTTTCGTTCTTTTAGCGTCAAGAGCGAGTGACGACCAGCGAATCGCCTCAAGGACTGCTATTTGCTTATGAGTCTTACCGACGATTACGGGCACATTGTGGGTTGTACAGATCCCCTAATCTCCAATCTGGGTGAAAACTCTCGGGAAAACGGACTTCTCAAGATCCCACAATACGCGCCTGCGTTCTCATCGGTTATCTTTCCCCGCCTGTTTCGAGCCGATGCGCATCCTCTTTGAGGTGGCGGCTGCGTGGTTTTGACCGCACTTTGATGGAATTCGCGATACGACTCGCGATCAGATCTCATGGAAAATCGCCGACTCTTTTCGTTTCTGCTGACTTCACTGGCGTTCCTGTATCTTTGGACAGCTGTTATTGCGCCAAAGTTCTTTCCGGAACCCAAAAAGCAGCCTGCTGCAGCACTTCCTGTCGAACCTGATGCAATGGTTGCTGACAGCGGTGCAATTTCAGCATCGCCAGACGGGGCACTTCCAGCAACCGAACTGACAATTGTTGAACATCCAAGGGAAGACGTGATCCTTGGGTCATCCGATCCTGAGAGCGGCTATGGTTTGCACGTTGAGCTGACGTCGACGGGAGCTGTTGTCGAAAGCGTGTCTTTGACATCGCCGCAATACAAGGATCTCGAAGACAGAAAAGTGCCAGCTCGAATTGTTGGAAACAATATCACTGATGATCGAACGTTTTCTATCGCAATGCTTGGTGTCGACAAGCAATTGGCCACTCAGAAAAAATCACTGGAAACCGTGAACTGGAGATTGGCGGAAAAGACTGAAACGGACACACTTGCAAAAGCTGTTTTTGAGTTTGATTCTCCAGACGGAACATTGCGAATTCGAAAGTCCTATTCATTGCCACGACTCAAGGTCTCCGACAAAGAACTTGCGGAAGCGTGGCGGTCAGATCCCGCTGTTTACACCATCGAAGTGGCACTGGAAGTTATCAATCTGTCCGATGCTCCGAGGACTGTGGAATACGAAATTCAAGGACCGGTTGGCGTTCTTTTCGAGAACGAAGAGCATACCTCCAAGTATCGCGATATCCATATTGAGTTTGTGGATGGAGCAAAGGCCGCAACTCTGGCGGCAGGCAAGGTCAGTGATTTTTGTGATGACATTGATGATGAACTGGGACGTCCAGCAACGGCTGCGGAGCAGCGAGCAAAGCTGCGTGAAGACCACGAGTGGACTTCTGCATTTCGATATGCGGGTGTTGACGTGCAGTTCTTTGCCGCATTGATTGCCCCGCTGGATGATCGGCCCAATGAAGAGCGGATAGAGAAAAAATGGCTGGAGCGAACTTATCCAGTTTTGATCAGCAAAAATTCTCGTGAAGCGAGAAAGTCAGATATCAGCATCCGAATGTCCTCAATGCCGATCATTCTGAACGCGAAGGGTGAAGGGGATTCTCTGCTCCACAAGTATGCATTTTTTGTCGGCCCAAAACGCCGCGAACTTTTGGATCCGGCTCCGCTTCAGGCTAGCCAGGTTCTGAATTACGGCATGTTCGGTTTCGTGGCTCGAGGTATGCACTATCTGCTGGACTTGTTCTTTGGAATCGGGATGCCTTACTTCCTCGCGATCATCTGTTTGACGATCCTGGTGCGAGGTTTTCTTTTCCCGATTTCACGCAAGCAGGCGATTATGGCGGCTCGTCAGAAGGAACTTCAGCCACAGTTGACGTTGCTTAAAGAAAAGTATGCCGACGAGAAAGAGAAACTGGCTCGAGCTCAGATGGAACTCTGGCGAAAGAATGGCATCAACCCGCTTAGCGGATGTTTGCCGTTATTCCTGCAGTTGCCGATTTTTGTCGGGTTGTACACAGCGTTGAACTCTGCTGTCGATTTGCGTTTGCAGAGCTTCCTGTGGGTCGAGAATCTTGCAGGGCCGGATGCTTTATTCCGATTGCCGTTTTCGTTGCCGTTCGGCCTGGGGCAGGATTTCAGCATCCTTCCGCTTTGTACTGTGGCCTTGTTTTTGATCCAGCAGAAGTTGTTCATGCCGCCCGCTCAGGATGAACAGCAGGAAATGCAATACAAGATGATGAACATGATGACGGGCGTCATGGGCATCATGTTCTGGCATCAGCCCGCTGGCCTGTGCTTGTATTTTATTGCTTCCAGCGTTTGGAGTATTGCTGAACGAAAACTCCTGGGAACCGGCAAGCTGACACCGGCTGGTCCTTCTGTCGAAGTTCTCTCCGTCAGCGATGAAGTTGCACCGAAGTCGCCAAAGAATAGTTCGACACCCTCAACATCGACTGCCGCAGCAAAGCCTGAAGGCTTTTGGCAGAAGTTGTTGCATGCTGCAGCGGAAGCTCAGAAAAACGCAGAACAGCAACGCGAGAAGGGTGATCGAAAAGGCAAGAACTCTGGAAAGAAGAAATAGTTCAGGGGCTGGACTCGCTTCGGAAAGTAATGCCGTCATGAGATCGTTCATTGCTGCTGTTGTTTTCAAGTTGGGTCCCGCCGCTGTCTGGCTGCTCATTTTCCCGTGCCTTTCTATTTCCATCAGCCCACTTCAAGCTGGCGACGTGGATATCGTCGTGGGCGGATTGATGCCTGCGGAAGGCGGGGATTGGAATCCGAAGGACAGTCCGCTGACATCTCCGTTTGGCGTTGATTTCAGTAGTGCAGGCGAGATGTGGATTGTTGAACTCGAAGGCGGTCGAGTTCACAAGCAAGACTCAAGCGGCCAGCTTCATCATGTCGGTGGAGATGGGTCTCGAAGCTACAAGGGCGATGGCGGTCCATTGGTTTCCGCCACATTCAACGGCATGCATAACTGCACGGTTGCTCCCAATGGCGACCTTTATATCGGAGACAGTTGGAATCACTGTGTTCGAAAGGTCGATTCGAAGAGTGGTTTGATTTCAACGATTGCCGGAACTGGCCAAAAAGGATTTAGCGGCGATGGCGGACCTGCGTCTCTGGCAACTTTCGACTTTGTTATGTGCATCACATTGAGTCCTGCGAATGATGTGCTCCACATCGCCGACCTGAATAACCGACGCATTCGTGCTGTGGACTTGAAGACCGGAATTGTCACCACGATTGCCGGGAATGGCAAAAAGGGTGTGCCTCAGGACGGCGATCTGGCTGTGAACAGTCCACTCGTTGACCCGCGAGCGGTTGTGCAGGACTCCATGTTGAACGTCTGGATTCTGGAACGCGGCGGCAACGCTTTGCGAGTCGTTCGGCCGGACGGGACAATTCACACCATCGCCGGTACAGGACAGAAAGGGCTTTCAGATGGGCCTGGCCTGATGGCTCAGTTTGGATCTCCCAAGCATCTCTGCACTGATGACGAAGACAACTTGTTCATTGCTGATGACGAGAATGGAGTGATTCGTCGAGTTGATGCAAAAACTCACGACGTCACCACGGTTCTTGGAAAGGGCCACGGAGATTCTCGGATTCAACTCAGTCATCCGCATGGTGTGACCTGGCAACGCGACCAGTTGTACGTTGTCGATATGGGTAACAACCGTATTTTGAAAATGACACCGTAGAAGCGACAGTCACCGCTGGTTGTCTCAAAACACCGCGTGAGATGGCGTGCGCCGTCTGTACCGTCTGCGGCAGCAAGGTTGGGTTACTGCTGCTCGAGGCTCCAACAAAACCGGGACAGGTACCCTACCAAGGCTTGTTTGACAGCGTTTTCTTATTTGCTCGGGAACCGGTGCCGGTTTTGTAAGGCGTTGTTAGTAGTTGAACAGCTGAGCCTGAGTCCACGATTTTCCGGTGGCTCTGTTAAATGCTCGCTGAACAATTCCCTTTGAATTGATCGTCAGTTGTCGGCCCTTCATAGCGCGTGCAACCATCTTGTGCGTCAGCTGTTCAGTCGATGCTTCAACAAGATCATGAGATCTTAGTTGATGTTCGGCCATCAGCTGCGCGATCGGCTGAAGGCCCTTGTTGCGTTCAGACAGAGGAAGCTCTTCGTTGAGGGAAGTGTTTTCGGCTGTATCGGATGATTCGTTCATATTCTGACCCTATCGAGGAGCCCGCCACAGGGCTTTGTTTTCGGAGAGCAATCGATCTGCGGCGCCAGGGCCCCAGGTTCCTGCCGGATAAAATTCTGGCGAGGAAGAACTGCTCTCCCAGGCTTCGAGGATCGGCGTGACAAATCGCCATGCGGCTTCCAGTTCATCACTGCGTGTGAACAATGTTGAGTCGCCTCGCATCACATCCAGCAGCAGGCGTTCATAAGCTTCCGGCAACTGGGCGTCAAAATGTTCGTCGTAAGCGAAGTCCATCGACACTGGCTGAACCTGATAGGTCATACCCGGACGTTTGGTCGAGAATCGTAAAGAGATCGCTTCCTGTGGCTGAATGCGAAGAATCAGCTGATTCGGACGCGTCTCGACCAAGTCACAAAGGTCCCCGTCACATTCGACCGTTGAGAAGAGATTCAGCGGAGGATTCTTGAACTGAATCGCCACTTCGGTCAACTGCTTTGGAAGACGCTTGCCGGTTCGCAGATAAAACGGAACCCCTGCCCAGCGCCAGTTGTCCAGTGCCACCTTCATGGCCACATAGGTTTCCCGATTGGATGCCGGGTTCACTCGCTCTTCTTCGCGATAAGCCAAAGCGGGCTGCCGATTAACGAGTCCTGCCGAATATTGGCCGCGCACCGCCCAATTACCAATTGAACCACTGGTTCCTGGACGCAGTGCCTGCAGGACTTTCATTTTTTCGTCGCGAATTTCGCGAGCCTGAAACAGCGACGGTGGATCCATTGCGATCAAACAAAGCAGCTGCAGGACGTGATTCTGCAGGACGTCCCTCATCGCACCGGAAGTGTCGTAATAGCCGCCTCTTGATCCTTCCATGCCCTGTGATTCAGCAACGGTGATCTGGATATGTTCAACATGATTACGATTGAGCAGCGGTTCAAAGATCGCATTTCCAAATCGGAACAGCAGGATGTTCTGAACCGTTTCTTTTCCCAGATAGTGATCGATGCGATAGATCTGACTTTCCTGCAATCGCCTGGCCAGCGCGACTGTAAGTTCCTGCGCGGATTTCAGATCTCGGCCAAATGGCTTTTCCACCACAACTCGCAGCTGCGAATCCCGTTCGCGAGGAGGAATCATTCCCGCTTCATGCAGTCCTTCGACCGCCGGTGCAAACAGATCGGGAGTTGTGGCCAGATAAACCACGCGAGTTGATTGGCCGCTGCCTCCAAGTTCTGCCTCGATAGCGGAGGTTGCGTTCTGCAGCGTTGTGTATTCAGCGCTGTTCGTGATATCCAGTTGCTGATAGAACAGTTGCTTTGCGAAAACGTCCCACGCTGCAGCGTCAAACTTGTCGGCACCCATTCGAGAGATCAGGGTTTCCCGAATCTCGGCACGGAATTCTTCGTGACTTTTCGCGCGTCGTGCGACTCCGATCACGGGACACTTTTCGGACAGATATTGCTGCTGCGAAAGTCGAAACAGCGCAGGGATCAGTTTTCGTGACGTCAAATCGCCCGATGCGCCGAAGATCAGAATGGTGGTGTCGTCGACAGTTGCCATGAAAAGATGCCTTCCTGTACCAGTTGAATCCGTTCGCTCAAACGCCTTGCGAATGAACAATTCGCCGCAGCATTTCGGGAGTAACCTGACGCAGGTCATCCATTACGCGTTCATGAGCCCGATGAAGTTGATCCCAAGTGTGTCCTCGCGACACCACCCCGAGGCATTTTGCGCCAGCAGCCAGTGCGGCTTCAATGCCTGGTGGAGCATCTTCCAGCACAATACAGCGAGATGGCTCAAGTCCCAGACCTTGAGCCCCTTTCAGAAACACGTCCGGGTGAGGCTTTCCTCTCACAACGTCGGCTCCCGTGATCACGGTGCGAATAATGTCCTTTGCGTGAAGTTGTTCGATCGCAAGAACAACGTTCTTTGGAGGTCCGCTGGAGCCGATCGCCATCGGTATTCCCTGCGAATGCAGGGCCGCAATCAGTTCTCTGGCCCCTGCCATATGTGGAAAGTCATTCGCCACCAGTTCGCGGTAGAGAATCTCTTTCTCCTCATCGAAGGCTGCGATTTCTGCATCGCTGGGAGGATTTGGCCATGTATCGCGTATGACTTCTCGACTGGTTCGACCGAAGCCTGCTGCGAACTGAGCTTCCGTGCATTCTCGCCCGTGACGCTGGCAGCAGACCTGCCACGTTTTCAAATGGGCAGCGTAAGAGTCGATCAAAACACCGTCTACGTCGAAGATGACGCCAAAGTCGGGTTGGGGCATGGCTTGAGTATTGTTTCGTTCAGTGATCGTTGTTGGAGATTCGATTCGGAAGTCTAGTCGATTTTCTTCCTGCGTTATCTCGGCCCGTTCGTTAGTTTGTGAATTTTCAGTTACGAAGAATCTGCAACGGGGTTCGACGCTCAGCTGGAAGTGATTATCACGGCTTGATTTGCGTGTTTATGCTCATCGCGGTCACCATTGAGCTGTTTAACCGTTAGCCGAAGGCGTACGCGAATACGGCCACCAACGTACGCCTCCGGCTAACGGTTAAACAAAAAACAGCTCCGATGGGACCGTTTGAAGTATCACTTTGACGGAGCATCATCGATTCTGGCATCGAACTTCAGAGATCCACCCAGGCTCTGCTGTCATGGCTCTTGCGGATTGCTTCACAAAGCAGAATTTCACGATGGCCATCCGAAAATGTCGGATACGGCGGATTCGAAAAATCGCGTTCTGTAATGGTTTTGTAAAAGGTCGCAAAACACGCGCGGAAGGAGTCGGCATATCCTTCGTTATGACCGCCGGGATAAGCCGCATGGCGATTTGCTTCGACGGACAGAAGTGCCGGGTCTCGAACCAAAACTTCATTGGCCCGATCTCGATGTCCGATCCAGAGTTCGTTTGGAGATTCGCTATTCCAGGCAAAGGCCGAGTTTTCGCCTGCGATCTCAAAACGCAGGCAGTTCTTTCTTCCTGCAGTGACCTGAGACACATGCAGTGTCCCCCGTGCGCCGTTTTCAAATCGTAACAGAATCGCGCCGTAATCGTCGGTCTTGATAGGGACTTCAATGCGGGTTTCGGTTTTCGATGAAATGCTTTTGTCCGCAAACGTCACAACTTCGCCCTGAGGTCGATTGCGGATTGGGTGTACAGTCATCAAGTCGGCACAGACAGATGTGATTTTTAATCCGGTGATCCACGAAATTAGATCCAGCCAATGCGTCCCGATATCCGCCACTGCTCGTAATGCTCCACCTTCTTCAGTGAGTACTCGCCAGTTGTAGTCATGCGGCTTCAGAAGCCAGTCCTGTACATAGCTGCCATTGATGTGAAAGACCTGTTCTGGATCGCCCTGATTCAGTCGAGACCGGACTTCGGCGCATAAAGGATAGAAGCGAATGTTGTAATTCACGCCGGTCGCCAAATGACCATATTGTGAGGCAAGCCGAACCAATTCGGCCGACTCTGTGGAATCCATTGCGAGCGGCTTTTCGCAGAGCACATGTTTTCCGGCCGCAAGCGCCTTTGACACGATTTCGAAGTGAGATCGATTTGGAGTACACACATGGATGCAGTCGATGGTCGAATCTGCCAGCACCTCATCGAGAGTCTTGTAGGATCCTGGCAGGCCGTGTTTCTTCGCGGCGGCCTGACTTTTCTCTGCGGATGATCCCAGCATGCCAACAACAGAAACGCCGACTCTGCGCAGCGCGTCCAGATGGACCCAACTCATAAATCCCGTTCCCAGGATCACGGTTCGGATGTTGTTCACAATCGAATTTCCCCGGGGAGGTTCATTGTCAATCCATCTTACGATCACCTACATACAAGCTCGAAGCGCC
>JBGSVD010000259.1:0-1941 GCA_041753135.1 Planctomycetaceae bacterium | reverse complement strand
GCAACCCGCCAGAAGCAAGGATGACTTCGCCGGTCAACCAGGCAGAATCGTCGGAGGCGAGAAAAGCGACCACCTTCGCGATGTCTTCAGGTGTACCCATTCGCCCCAGAGGCGTCATGGCCACAAGCTGTTTCTCAAGCTCGCTACCAACGCCATAAAGCCCGGCTGCTTTTGTGCCTTCGCTGAGTGTGGCCCCGGGATTGACAGAGTTCACACGAATTCTGCGTGGAGCAAGTTCTTTGGAAAGCACGCCAGTGACTGCATCGAGGCCTGCTTTACTGGCCGAGTAGATTGAATAACCAGGCGGATGCGAACGCGAGGCACCGGAGCCGATGTTGATAATGCTGCCGCCATTCGTTCCGAAGAACCTGAGCGATTCGCGGATGACCAGCAAAGGTCCAAGCAGATTGACGTTCATTTGGCGGTGGAACTCTTCTTCGGTCAGTTCGCTAACAGGCATCGCCTGAAAGACTCCGGCATTGTTGACCAGAATATCGAGTGAGCCAAATGTATCCTTCGCTTGCTCGAATAGCCGAACGACGTCGGCAGCCTTCCCGACATCCGCCTGAATCGCTGTGGCATGACCGCCCTCGGCGACAATCGTATCAACGACGGATTCCGCACCGATTTGGTCGCTCGCGTAATTCACCACGACGGCTGCCCCAGCGGCGGCCAACTCTCTGGCGATTCCTGCCCCGATACCCTTGGACGCGCCAGTGACGATGGCGTTTTTTCCTTGTAGCTTCGACATAAGTTGTCCTCCTGACTCCGTAGACAATCTGGCGACGAGACTGTGACAACTTTTTTCAAGATTCTTCAGTTGAGTTGCAGAGACCTCCCGAAATCGCCGTTGTCGAGGAGTTGCCTCAGCCAGCCGATCTGATCTTTGGGTTCAAGAAAAGGTTGCTCGCGGAAGATCGCTTCGTACTGTTCATCGACAGTATTCTCGATCGTCCGCACGACACCTTCTGCCACTTCGGTAATGCGTCGCAGATGCAAGGACACGAATTGCAGATGATTGGGATCGACATGCCCAACCTCAATGAAGCCTCGTGTCTTCTTCGCACAGCGACATGGGTTGTTCGGATTGACCAGGCCGCACTGACCGTGCATGAACTGGTACAGATCGCGACGGGCACGGGAGAGGCTCTGCCGGAAGTTGTCAGCTGACATTTCCATGATTCCGCTGCCGATCGCATCACTGGCTCCGAAGATTTCCCCGAGCGTGAAGATCAGCCTCTGTTTGCGGTCAAGGCAGAGCAGCATCCCGGTGGTACAGGAGATCTTGGCTTCTTCAACCAGGAGCGGCACATCGACCGGCATGCCTTTCGGATCGGGCAGATCGAGGTCAGGGATGTCGTTAATGGCATCAGCGTAGCTGGAAAAAGACTGAGCTTCGGCTTCCCCGTGGCGTCGCTTCATATTCAGCACATGATTGGCTGTGATGCGATAAAGCCATGTCCGAAACTGACTTTCCCCCTTGAAGGTACTGAGTCGGGTGATCACCCTGACCAGCACTTCCTGCGTGACTTCCTCGGCATCCTGTGTATGGAAGACCATCCGCACGGCGATGTTGTAGATCCATGCCTGATGTCGCAGAACCAGCTTTTCCAGAGCCTCGCGGCTGCCATGCGTGGCCTGTTCGATCAATTCGGTATCCGTCGATTCATCGACGACCTCGACAAAAGGATTGTGCATCGCCGCTCCTGGTTCAAAAAACTTCCGTGACTTTCTCCATATCGCCCCTTTGGACACGCGAGACAAAGGACTGTGACAGTCGCATTTGAAATTTGAGCGACCGTCACAAAAGTTCAAGTCCTGCCAACCTCGCCGACCACAACCGCCAGGAAATCACCGACTGCTTGCCAGATGGCAATTCATAGGCCAACCGCTCACGCCTCATCATAATGACCCAGCCTCTTTAGGAACTTCGGGCTCCGT
>JBGSVD010000258.1:0-99549 GCA_041753135.1 Planctomycetaceae bacterium | reverse complement strand
TTCTGTCGCGTGGGGAACTTCGGCGACCCTGTTTTGTTGTGCGACATTCCTGTCTGATGAATTTCTGTCCTGTCCTGTAATCTCGTCTCCAGAGTCGCTGAGTACTTTGTCAGAAGGCCGTTGATCGAGTAGAACCCCGTCGATTCCTATTTGCGATCAAGCCAAGGATCAAAAGGCGATTTCATGTCCGCAGTTAATCCAACTTCCGCGCGATCACGCCGATCGTCCGGGCCTCACATAAAACTGACGAAATATGACATCGTTGTGTCCACGCTGATCACAACGGCGACAGCCGCTGGGCTCGCGTTTATGGTGATGGTGTTCATTTGGCTTTCGAACCTGCTGCCTTCGCCTGTTTCGAAGCAGGTGACAATGCTGCCGGCCGGTGATGGTGGATGGGAAGACGGTGATCCCAATGCAACCCCCAACGTGGACTCACCAGAAGATGCGTCTCTTGATCCATCGGTGGCGAACGAAGAGACGGACGTGACCGAACTTGAGGAAGTGACCGAGCAGGTCGTTGAAGTCGCCGAAAACGCCGCCATGATGGTCGCGCCAAATGAATTCAGCGATTCTCGAAATACCGGCTCGCCTGGAAGTGCAGACGGGACCGGTGGTCGGCCTCTTGGCAGCGGTGGTCCAGGGCGTGGGGGAGCGAAGCGTGAGCAACGCTGGTACGTTGAGTTTGGTGATAAGGGTGATCTAAAAAGCTACGCTGCTCAGTTGGATTTCTTCGGCATTGAGCTCGGGGCGCTTTTTCAGGATGAGAGTCGGCTGGTTTATCTGAGCAATCTCAGTGCGGCCAGGCCAACAACTCGTGAAGTCAAGACTGGCGATTCCGAAAAGCGTCTCTTTATGAGTTGGCAGGATGGAAGTGAACAGCGTCGGGCGGCGGATCTTGAGTTGTTCAAGAAAGCCGGCATTGATGCAGGCCCGGGGGTCGTGATGCATTTCTATCCCGCAGCGACTGAATCTATGCTGGCTCAGGTGGAGTTCGACTACGCGAAGGAGGCCGATACTGAAATACGCAAGACGTTTTTTCAGGTCAAGAAGGCTGGCAATGGTTATGAGTTTGTGGTGACAAGACAGCAGTTAAGATAATTTGGTTTGAAGCAGGCCTTGCGGCCTGAGGTGATAGACGATTCCGCGATTTACTATTTGAAGTGTTGTTTTTCGGGATGTCCAATGATCAGTATTCCAGATCTTTTTCTCGTGCCTTCGACGTTTGCGGCTGCCGAAGCATCCATGTTCATGAAAGTGGTGGAAAATTCCATCTGGGTGGGCATCGCTGTTTGTGCGTTTGTTGGAATGTACAGCGGCATTTTGCTGATGCGTCGCGTCAAGCAGAAGAAATTTCCAGGTGTCGAAGCAGAGCAGGCTTTCCTTGATGATCTTGGTGGCTGCTTCGAAAAGCAGGACTTCGATGGGGCTGCCAGGATTTGTGACGATCCTGCGGTCTGGAACAAGGCGTTGCCCCAGCTTGCTCTGTTGGCGATTCAAACCCGCGCGGAGCCCATGAAGAAGATTCGGCAGATCGTCGGGGAGCGATTTGAGCGAGACATTCTGGCGAGTCTTGAAGTATTGAATTCATGGGTCGGCACGGCCATCAAGACAAGCCCGCAGCTTGGACTGCTGGGAACAGTTTTGGGGATGATTAACGCCTTTGCGAAGATCGCCGGTGCCGCAGCATCGGGCGTGGACCCAAAAGAGCTGTCGCAGGACATCAGCTTTGCTCTCTGGACAACAGCTGCCGGAATGGCGATCTCAATTCCTCTGATCGTGATTCAGGGTGCGGCTGCGAATGGGATTAAGAAGCTGCAGGAAACGATTGATGAAGGGACAGGGATTTTCCTTGATGATATGGCGGCCGCGAAGGCGCGCGGAGGGCAGTAAGGTCAGATTAATTTCGCTGATGATATCTTCGCAGCGAATGACATCTGGTGGCTGGCGTTCGAGTTTCTGCCTGATCTAGCGACGATGGAAATCTTATGTCTTCGGAAGACGATGACGAACCATACAAACGAAAAAAGCGTCCGGTTGAGGAAGTTGACGTTGATATTACGCCAATGATCGACATGACCTTTCAGCTGCTGATTTTCTTTATGGTGACATCCACCATGCAGGGAAACCCACCTGCCGAGATCCCGAAGTCGATGTCGGGTGGTTCGATTGAGATGGCCAAGGTCTTGAATGTCATTATTCGGCCTCCCGTCAGTTCGAATGTGGACCCAGTGATTGAAATCGACAAGGTGCCGATCACCCTTGACGAACTGCGAACTCGAATGAGTGATGCTGCCGGCGCTCGTTCCGAAGGCATTGACGTGATGATCATGGCTGACCGATTAGTTCCCAATCGGTTTACTGGTGAGATCGAAGCGATGATCGGAGAGATTCCCGGTGTGACCTATCACTTCGCGGTGCAGGATCGAAGATGATCTTCGTTTACTCAAACGAGTAACGAGACGTTTGTGTTGACGCTTGTGTTTCTGTGGGCAGACTTGATTTATCATGACCGACCTGACCGACAAACAACTGGGTGAATTTCACCTGCTGCGACATCTTGGCAGCGGCGGGATGGCTGACGTCTTTCTGGCCGAACAGACAACGCTTCAAAGATACGTTGCCGTCAAGGTGATGAAGCCTGAGCTGATGGCTCATTCTGGCCAGGATATGGTGAGTCGCTTCAAGCAGGAAGCGATGATGGCGGCCGGGTTGAATCATCCTAACATCGTTCAGGTCTACACAATCGGTCAGGAAGGTGACCTGCATTATATTGCACAGGAATATGTTCAGGGAAAAGACCTTGCCAGTATTATCAAGGAACGAGGTAAGCCCGATCTGTCATCTGCGCTGCATGTGATTCGACAGGTCGCCGCCGCACTGAAGGCGTCCGGTCAGGCTGGCATTGTGCATCGAGATATCAAGCCTGAGAACATCCTGGTCACCAAAAAGGGTGAAGTCAAAGTTGCTGACTTTGGTCTGGCACAGCTCGGTGATGGTTCTTCAACGGAACGGCAAGGCGTGACGATGGGGACGCCGCTTTACATGAGTCCCGAGCAGGTCAGTGGGCGTGAGCTCGATCCGCGATCGGATGTTTATTCGTTCGGAGTCACCTGCTACCAGTTGTTGTGCGGGGAAACGCCGTTCACTGGGACAAATCCAGTCGCAATTGCGATGCAGCATCTGAAAAATCCTCCTCCTCCGCTGAAGGAGAAAAATCCAGCCTTACCCGATGTGCTTTGTCGAGTCGTGCATCGCATGATGGCTAAGCGGAGAGCGTTGCGATATCAGTCGGCTGATGAGGTGCTTGAAGATCTGAAGAAGCTTGTGACCGCTCATAAGCAGGGGCGTTCTCTGGATCTTGTCCGACTGCCTCGTCTTGAAGAGCTTGAAAAGCTTGCTGAAGAGGAAAAGGCAAAGCATCTGAAGAACGGCGGCACGATTCCGCCCGGTGGATTTGATGATGTGGGCCTGGAGCTTGCGACCGGAGCCCCCGTGACGCAGACCGCCGTGATGCCAAGTCGTTGGGCTGAGGAGCAGTTGCCGGTACAGGCGCCCAAAAAGAAAGTCGTTCTGGTTGAGCCGACAGAGCCAGACGATGATGTTCCGTATAAGAGCAAACGGTCGGCAGCAGAAATGGGCGCTATCGACCTGACTCCTGCGGTCGACGTGACGTTTCAGTTGTTGATTTTCTTTATGGTGACCGCGTCATTCAGCATGCAAAAAGCGTTTGATGTCCCACCCGCCAAGAACGTGGAGGGTGTTTCCACCACTGTTGTCGTCCCGCAGGACCAGGTTATGGGGGTCAAGGTTCAGGTTGGCCCGGACAACGTGATGTATGTGGAGAGCAAAAAGGCGACGACGTACCAGGAAATATTGGATCTCCTGACAACCGAAAAGAACGCGGCGTCCGGCGTGAGTGATCTGGATCTGGAGCTGGATCCGGACTCTATTCATGAAATGCGAATTATTGTGATCGATGCCGCAACTCAGGCGGGATTCACCAAGGTTCGCAATAAGATCGTCGAATTCAATTAACGATTCGTTTTCAAAGTCCTTCCGATTTCGATCAAGTGAAGAGTGGAACCAACAGTGGCATCTGAAGAATATGACGATGAAGAGGAAGTGGTCGAAGCTGTCGACGCAGAAGACGAACGTGAGCAGGCTCGCGGTGCTGTCGCGGAGAAAGCCCGTCGTCAGCTCAAGCGAGGTCGGTTGGCTCAACTGACAGAGAAATTGACTGGCGGCCCAGAACGACCAGGTCAGCAGAAGATTGGTCGGTCACCGGTTGTGCTGCTGTTGGCAGGATCTACTGTCGGTGCGTCGATTCTTGCGGCGATTTTCTGGTTCATCAACGCACGCAACGCGGAGGATCGATTGCTCAAAGAAGCGACAGCTTCGCTGGAACAACAAAAATATCTAGATGCCGAAGTGCAGTTTGAGCGTTTTATTGCCCGGTATCCCAAGACCAGCATGACTGGAACGGCCAAGATTGGCCTTCACCGAGCACGCGTTGAGAAGTTCATCATCACCGAAACTCCTGATGTGATTAAGGGGTTGGCCGAGCTAAAGAACTTCATCAGTGAGTGTCGCGAGCTTGAAGGCTTTGATGGTGAAAAAGACAACTTGAAAAGGTATTCCGATCGACTGACATTCGCAGGCGCGTTTGTCGCGGAAAAAATTCAGTCGCAGGAAGCTCTGGATGTCAGTATTGAATCGCTGGAATTGCTTCGCAAGTACTCTGGCGAACAGGGTATTCCTGCCAATCGCGAGCAGGATCTCGTGAATCGTCAACGAATGGCTTCAGCGTCGGTGGCGAAAAAAGTCGATTTTATGGCCACGCTGGCAAAAGTCAGGGAGCAGCTGGAAGTAGGAGACACTATCGGCGCCATCGTGTCTCGCGGTGATCTGATCCGCAAATATCCGCTGCTGAAAGATGATAAGGATGTTGCAAAGGTTCTGCAGGACATCCTGGCTCGCGAGAAAGAATTTGTTATCCGAACAGATATTGGAAAAGATGGACTTGGTCCCGATGCAAACGCCCCTGCCTTTTCCTCACTCGCGCTGACACTCAGGACTCAGGCAACGACAGATTTGTCGTCGCAGGGAAGATCCGTCTTCACGCTGGGTATGGATAGCTGCTTTGCGGTTGATACCGATACGGGAAATCCGTTGTGGCGCCGGCCAATTGGAGCGAACAGTCCGTTTTCTCCATTTGCAGTCAAAGTAACCGACCCAGCTGGCGTTCTTGTCTACAGCACGCTGTCAGATGAACTGCAGATGTTATCTCAGAAAGATGGTCAGATTCTTTGGCGTCAGGCGCTGGGCAGCCGGCCGACGGGCGCTCCAATTCTGATTGCCGACAGCTTTTACGTAACGACTCAGGCGGGAGAGCTTTGGCAGGTTGCTGCCATCAGTGGTCGCGCAATTGCAAAGCTGAAGTTTTCGCAGACTGTGGTGGGGCCGCCGGCAGTATCCAGCGATTCTCAGAAGTTGATTATTCCGGGAGATCAGACGCTGGTTTATACCATCGGTATCAATCCGTTTTCATGTCTTGCCGTATCATACATTCCCCACCCGACGGGCAGTGTCAGAGCTCCGATGATTTCTGCCGGCCGGTATTATCTGATGTGCGATAACAATGCCGCAGACAGAGCTCGTATTCAGACGCTGCAGATGGATGAGGCTGGTCAGCTGACGATTGTTGCACAGGACACCGTCGACGGTCAGGTGAATGATCCGTGTCTCCTGCGAGGCTATGAGCTTTTTGTCCCATCTACGCCTCAGAGAGTCACCGCCTTTCGCGTGACGGATGATGCTGGTCAGCCGCCACTGGCGAAGGTTGGTTCAAATCAGCTGGAGGAAGGATTGCAGACAAAGATGTTTCTGCTGGCTGGTCCTGGCGGACAACTGTGGCTTGGCGGTCGCGATCTTCGAAAGTTTCAGACAAGGACAAACACTGTTCTCCTCGATTCTGGAGTTACTGCGGAAGGCGTTCATGTACAACCGATTCAGTTTGCTGATGAATCCGTTTTCCTCACGTCACGAAACCCCACCTCGAACTCTGTGTTTTTTACCAGAGCCGATCGTGAGCAAATGAAGGGAACCTGGCGAACAGTGCTGGGCTCTCGGATTGTAGCTCTTGGGCCTTCAGCTGGTGGTCAGGCAGTTCTTGCTGTCACGGATTATGGAGAAACGTATCGTGTGCAGATGTCTGAAATCCAGAAAGGCGGCTTTACACTGGAATCTGTCAGCCGATTTCGATTGCCGGAAAAGCTGACGTCTGCTGTTGATGGAATAGTTCTAAAAGATGGTCGCCCGGCAGCGTGGTGCGGTGCAACGGAACCGTCGATGTGGACATTTACTAATACCGGGCAGCTGGAGCGAAAATGGGTGCTTCCAGACGCTCCTCAGGTTCCGCCGGTGGTGATTGATGGCGGTGTTGTGTTTGGCATGCCTGGTCGATTGCATATTTCTGCGATCGCTGGTGGAAAGCAGGCTGAGGATTATCGTTCGTCGCAAACTTCTGATGGTCAGCAGCCCTGGAAATCTCTGACAGCGATTTCCGGAAATCAGGTGCTGGCTGTGACAGGGGACAATTCGTTCATTCGAGTGGAGTATCGTGAGTCGCCGAGGCCTCAACTGACAGAAGTGAGTGTGACAAAGATGCCTCATGTCATTGAGGTTCCACCAGCATCTTCGAACGGTTTTCTGTTTGTGGCGACGGTTGATGGCAAGCTCCTGTTGATGCAGGCGTCAAGCCTCGAGGTACTTGCAGAAGCCGATCTTGGTGGTGTTCCCAGTGCGACACCGAAAGTGTCTGGTGAGTATGTGTTTGTCGAGGTTGCCGATCAGGAAACCCGAGTTTTTCATATCGACAACACGTTGCCTCAGACTGGGGTTTTCAAACTGGACGGGCATCCGCTTGCTGGACCGCCGCTCAAGGTTGCCAGCGGATTTCTGGCGGCTCGTGCTGACGGACTGTTAATGCAACTTGACCAGAATGGTGGATCGACGGATGTCACTCAGTCCCTTGGTCAATCAATCCAGCAAGGGCCGCTGGAGATTAATGGTCAGACGCTGATCATCGGATTTGACGGTAGTCTTTATCAGATTGACCCTGCCCTTTTGAAGTAGTCATTTCCTGATCAGGGTTTTCGAGACTCTTCGGTTCAATAGAGACGACATGAGCCATCATTTAAGAATCTTCCATCCCACGGTTACCAGACTGTTTCGGCAGCAGATGGCTGCGATCATTCTAGTTCTGGGGTTCTGTGGCTCGACATTGGCGATCGCCGATGAAAAAGTTGAGCGAAACGAACTGCCCAAGCTGACAGAAATGCGCCTGCCGACCTCGGACGAGATCCTTCGGGCTGATGAAGACGGCAAGGCTTTCGACTGGGTTGTTCTTAAGGCAACTCTGCCTCAGGATCGCACTGTGATTGTGGTCAATCCGATTTTTCCACGACCGAATACGCTCGTGCAGATGCAGGAGGATTACAAGAAGGTCGAAGCCAGTAAGCCTCAGAATCAAAAAGAACGTGAAGAACGAATCGATCGCATGAAGCAGCTTCAGCGACTGGTTGTCACGCTGATCGGCGACCAGTTGACCGAATACAGTTTGCCGGTGTCTACGGTCGATGAGATCCTTTTGTTCGAAGATCTGATTTTGCTCCGTGTGGATGAACTTATTAAAGAGGGCGATATTCGGAAAGCCTACGAACTCTTGTTGCGAGTCGAGAACGAGATCCCAAATTGGGAAAAGTCTCTTTCTCGATTTGAACAGTTGTTGCTTGCAGAATCGTCTATTCGAGCCAAAGAAGGTGATATTTATGCGGCACTGGCTTTGCTTGATGAAGCCGCCCTGAGGAATATCGGGAACCCGGAACTGCGGACTCGCTTTGGAGAGATTGTCGATCCCATGATCGCAGATGCGATTTCCAGGGAGGACTTTCGGAAGGTCCGATATCTGATCTCGCGTGTGGAAAGCGTTATTCCCGATCACGAATTGGTTTTGAACGCCAAATCGCAGTTGCAGCAGATTGTCAGTCAGTTGCTTGAGGAATCAGAGAAACACTATGGGGCTCGTGAATTTGCGGCAGCCACGCAATTGGCCTTGAAAGCGAATGGTGTTTGGCAGCTTACAGGAAATCAACGGGCCGCATTTTCCAGAATCACCTCGCGACATCAGGTATTGCGAGTTGGCGTTTCAGATTCTGATGGCCAGAAGCAAGTCTTTCCGGTTCCTCAGGAATCCCGCGAGCGGCTCACAGAACTGGTAGAGGTTCCGTTGTTTGAACCTTCTGCTGCTGACGAATTGACGTATTTTCGATCCAGCTACTTTGAGATCTGGGATCCGGCCGACCTTGGCCGCGAGGTTATTTTTTCCCTGCGGGAAACACGACCGCATTGGCAGTCTCAGCCAATTCTGACGGCGAATAATATTGCAGAAGCCCTGGGGCACCGGATTGAGATTTCCAGTCCCCAGTTCAATTCTCGACTCGCTTCGTTTGTGAAAGAGATCTCGGTCCGCTCCCCAACGGAATTGCGTATCCGATTCTCTCGCGTTCCGCTGAGTATTGAATCTTTGTTGCGTTTTCCGATCACCGGACTTCCACCGCTGGCGGTCAATGAAACCGATACGGCAGCGGATGAGAACGGTGAATCTCCAGGTGGCAGCGAGGAACCTGTTGAGCCAGAGCGTATCATTCTGTCGACGCGGTTTCGGCAGGAAAAATCGGACGAAACTGGTCGTTTGTTCGTCAGAGAGCGGCCAGAACCCGATGGCCTTGATGGCAGCCAGTACCACATTGCTGCGGTTGAAGAAAGAACCTTTTCGGATCGAGCGAAATTGCTTCAGGCGATGATTCGAAATGAAATTGACTACCTTCCGCACTTGTTTCCGTGGGAGGTCGATGCATTTCAGTCTTCCAGTGAATTCAACACACGGCAATATGCATTACCAGTCACCCATTTGATAGCGTTTAACCCGATGTCAGATCGAGTGGTTAATGCTCAAATGCGGCGTGCACTGTCGTTTGCTGTGAATCGTGAAAGCATTCTGAAGTCAATCGTACTGCGTGATGATGCGATGAAATATGGCCGCCCAACAAGTGCGGCCTGGAGTTTGTCCAGTTACGCAACAGAGCCTCGAGAGAAACCTCCGGAGTTTAACATTCGCCTTGCGTATGCACTTCGATACGCGGCTGAACGACAACTTCAGCTTGCGGAACTGACAAAGCTGACCGACGCCGCGCGGGCCGAAGCAAAGAAGCAGAAAGTGAATTTTGATTCCGAAAAATTTCGAGCCGATACCAAAGTCGATTACATCAAATTGCCTCGTCTGCGATTCGTCGTTGATCCAGAGCCCAGCTGTATTGCGGCGGCTGAACGCATGATGATTTACTGGCAGAAGATTGGGTTCGAGATTGATCTGATCAAGGGTGATCAGCCAGGTGAACCACTTAAAGACGAAGAGTGGGATATGTGCTATCGCAGGGTTCGGATGGAAGAACCGCTTCTTGAACTCTGGCCTTTGCTGGCCAACGATAGTTCACTTGATATGAATCGATTGGGAATGTTTCCCGACTGGATGCGGCAGGAATTGATCAATCTGGACTATTCGTCAAGCTTTCAGGATGCCCAGTCACGGTTGTTCACGATTCACAATCACATTGCGGCCGAAGCTTTTCTGATCCCCTTATGGGAAGTGGATGATTTTGCCGTGTGGCGGAAATCCATTATTGGAACTCCGGATCGCCCAATGTCTACTTATCAAAACGTCGAACGCTGGATCGTGCGCCCATGAGCCTGTTTCACCCACATCATTGCCGCACTTTGGTTCTGGCGATACTGGTGCCGCTGCTTACGATTACGGAAGCTGTTTGCCAACAGACGGCAGAACCTGCGTCCGCCTCGGCTGCGCCGTCGCCAGCAGCTGAAGGGCAGACGCCCGCTGCGGTCACGGTGGAGGAAGTCGCTCCCGTCGCATTGTCACACAAGCCATATGACGTCGTTGTTGAAATTGGTTTCCAGGGCGCGGAAACAGAAAGTCGCTATGTTCGAGATCACTTAACCGAAGAAATTCGGAAAGGACTTACTCGCATGTACGGCCAGATGTGGAGTGCAGAAGTTAAGGCCAGTTCCTGGCTGATTCCGGCAGACTCCAATCGTCTTCGACGAATGACTGAAGCCGATTTGCAGACTCGTTATGACAGCATGAAGGTTGAGAAAGTCATTTTGATTGCCGTTTCGGGAAGCAACGGAGCATTTGAAGTCAGTTGTCGCGAGTTTGATACGCGAGTGCAGGAACTAAGTCCCCTGTTGGCAGAGCAGACTCACGATGCGCAAAGTGTTTCCAATATTGCATGTCGTTTGGCAAGAGACTGTTTTCGCCCAGTGCTGATGCTGACTGGGCCATCGATTGATAAGACAGAGCTGGAGTTCGAACTTCAGGCGGGAACTCTGATACCGCCGGACCCTTCCGCGGCTCAGATTATGGAAGGTGATGTTCTCCGGACATTCATTCGGCAGATGGAACGACGCAATCCCGGCAAAGTCAAGCTTCTGCAGCGTCTTGATCTTTGTTACGTTCGGGTGACCACGTTCAATCGCGAACTCCGCAGCGATGTGATCGCTCCTGAAGACGCAAATATTCGAATCGACGGAGATTCAGAACAGACCGCAGTGTTCACCGACAATGGTCACGTCAGTGGTGTGCTGATCGCCCATGGTATGGTGCCGTTCGGAGGGCGAGGTCGCAGTATGCAGCAGATCGGGCTTCGTCAAAGGCCATCGGCGGAGAAAAGCCGAGTGCGACTGGTTCTGCAATCACGGCCGGATCGACCTCTGATTTGCTTTCGAGTCGACAAGGTCTCCAAGTTGCGTCAGATGGACGTGAATGAAGCACCGGGCGTGAGGATGCTGTCCGACCGTAACGGCGATATTGAAATTGAAGTGGATCCCGAAAATCCAACGTACTGGCTTTATGTTTACAGCGGCAGTGTACTTCTGGCGCGAGTTCCTTATGCGCCGGGTTTGATACCTTTTGACATCATGAGACTTCCTGATGATTCTGTACGGCTGGGAGTGGAAGGCGAGCTGTACCTTCTTCGCGATCAGCTGGTCGATATGGTTGCTCAAAAAGCTGTTTATATGAGCCTTGCAAAAAAGGCGGCTGGGGAAGGCAATGTCGCAGGACTGGAAGCCGCAATGGCTCAGCTTGATGCGTTGCCTGGGCAAAAGCGGTTTGAAGAGCAACTGAATCAAATTCAGACTGATGCAGTCACCAAGGCCGAACAGCAGAGAAACTCAGGTGCAAAAACGAAGGTCGAAAAACTCTGCAAAAAAATGGGTGAGTCGTTAACTGTATTTTTTGCAGCAGACAAGCGGGTGAAGGAAGCGGAAGAGCTGGAAAGACTTCGTCAATCGGCCGAAAGTCGTGCAGGGTCGGCAGCGATTGCTCCTTGAAAAAATGGGCCGCCGCCCATGCGCATCTTTGGTGCAGCCTGCTTTTTGTGATGAGCCTGGAAGAGGCTAAGCGAAGATCGCTGCATAGCCGTAAATCACGGTATGCCACGCAAAGACAATTGTGAGGCCGTGATAACCAGCGGCCAGGAATGTTGTTCGCAAGTAGGGCTTTGCATCGAACACAAACAATTGAATCAGCAGTCGAAGGCCCCAGAAAATGCTGATGAATGCGCAGACACCCCGAGCGAGTGGTTGTCCGGAAGCGAGTTCTGCAGAAAAGAACAACGACAACAATCCGAATGCCACAAGATCCAGCACAATGTAGCCGCCAGCGACAAGGATCCAGTGTTGCAGCAATGGACTCAGCCTGGGAAGTTCTTCGCGGAACTTCAACTCACGTGGCACCTGTGCACTTCCAAGCAGAGTTCCCAGATGAAGTACGCCAGAGACTATGATGAGAGTTTGAAGCGTTGGCATGACTTAGTAACAGTCCCGAATTAGTCTCCGTCGTCATTTTCCGCGGAACGGCGCAAGCCGTCCGGTGAGCGCTCTCAAAATCCTCGCAAACACATAACAGCCTGCGCCGTTCCGCTACCGCCGGAAGTTATTTCTGGAATGTTCCTTAACACTTCTCTTCTGAGGCTCATCGTGCTTGGCCACTTGCGGTGAAAGATCGTCGACGCTGAAATCCAAGGCGCGATTACGACCGTGCGTATCGGTAGCGAGAGTGCGAAATATGACCACCGCGGAATGCATTCGACAATAACCGGCAGGAAGTCTCCACGTGGGTCACGTATTTGGATTCTGGATCCTGCAAGGTCGGACGAGTGAGCTCGGCTCATCACATACAAAGCAAAAGCTGCCGACTTGCGTAGGCAGCTTTGAGAATTGTCTACGGCTGCGTTCCGCCAAATGCGCCACCTGGAGCGTTGAAGCGTCTCAGGTCAAGCGTTGGCTGCTGGTCGAGGCTCTGCAGTGCGTTTCGTCGATCCTGCTGTAGTTCTCCGGCCTGACTGTTGAAGAAGTCAGACATCTGCACGATCGCTGGCCCCAGAAGGAACAGGAATACAGATGGCATCAGGAACAAGGCAACAGGGAACAAGAGTTTGAACGACGCTGCATTGGCTCGCGCGTCGGCTCGTTCTTTCAGGGACGCACGGATACTGTCGCTGTACTCAGTTAGCGCTTTGGAAATACTGGTCCCGGTTGTTTCCGACTGGACCAACAGTGAGGTGAAGGAGTTTACCTCGGGTGAATCGATCCTTTGGCCAAAATTTCGCAGAGCCTGCGGCAGGTTTCCGACTTCTGCCTGGTGATCGACGATTCGGAGTTCTTCGGCCAGAGCCGGATGTGACTCAACCAATTCGCGACTGATTCTGCGAAGTGACTGTGGAACCGTCAAACCCTGACTGACTCCCATGTTCATCATGTCAAGTACGTCTGGCAGGCCCCGCTCGATATCAATTTTTCGTTCAGCGGCTTTGAATGCCACGATCAGAGGTGGCAATGCCCACATGAACAACGGAGCCATCACCAACAATCCCAGCAGCCAGGGTTCAATCGCGGGAGGGGCCACAATCAGCCAGAAACCAACGATCACCAAAGCGAGGAAAGAAAGTACGAATCGAATAGCGCTGAGATTCAGCCACGCTGCTCGTGAGTGGTATCCAGCGGCGACAAGCGCCTTTCGCTGTGTTTCTCGGCGCGAGTCTGTTTCCGGAAGCAACTGAGCAATGGAGGGAGTTAATGATCCAAAGACAAAGTCATCGTTACGAATAGGCAGTTCTTCTGGTGATGGCAGCGGAATATTATCTGCGTCCTCACTCAGAATGCCACGAAAGTCCTGAAACAATCGACGATCATTCCATGTTGAAAGTCGATTTGCTCCGCCATCGGACGAAGTTGGAATAGTAGCGGCTGGAGCCCAGGTTGCTGTGGCTTCAGTGTTTTGGTTTGTGTGGCCGGCGAAGGCTTGCATGCTCTGGCGAACGGAATCAAGCGGAATCGCTGGGACAGATTCTTGAGCAGCATTCATCGGACGCCGCGACTGCTCTTCGCGTGCCAGTTTCAAAAGTCCTTCTTGTGTACGTGCGAGTTCGTCAGTATTCCTGCCCGTGGTCAGATCTGGCAGAGGCCGAGACTGCTGAAAGGGACTCAGTGTTCTGGTCGGATCGGCCTTCACCATTCTTCTGATGGCGAACACAGCGGCGAGAAGACCAGCAGCAATGAAGATATAGATGGCGTACATGAACGGTGTTCCTCGATCTCTGCAGCAACTCACACAACACAACGCAGAAGGATTCAACCTGATACAGTCACGGGCTGTCGTTACGGGACGATGTCCAGACTGCAGACATTTTATGCTGGGCTTAGAACCGTGAGCTGCGGCTCAGAATTCGGAAGACCATCAGGCAGCCAATGATCTGCAATACAACCGCCGTCCAGAGTGACAAACGTCCCCAAAACGAGTTCAGAAGACTGTTGAGATAATTGGGGTCTCGAAATAGATAGAATCCCATCACCAGAACGGGAATCACAACCATCAGGATTGCTCCCATACGACTGGCGATGGTGGCTGCTCTTTGGCGTGAAACGAAATGCAGGCGGTCTCTCACGGCAGTCGCCAGTCGTTCGAGAACCGAAATCAAATCACCGCCGGTATCCTGATGAACCGCGAGTGCGGATGAAAACATGGTCAATGTTGACACTCCCGTTCTTGCTGCCAGGTCCTTAACGGCGCTGCCGACGTCCAGTCCCATTTCCATTCGGCGAGCACTCAGTCGCAATTCATCGCCCAATGGTGAGGGTGTATCGGCTGCGACGAGCCTGAAAGAGTGTTCAAGGTTTCGACCCGAGCGGGCGCATCTGGAAAGCTCATCGGCCATTCCGGGAAGTTGATTCATTATGGCTGTCTGTCGACTCGTGCGGGCATAAATGGCAAAGCCAATCGGAAGCAACAGACCCACGATCGCAGCAACCGCAGTCAGAAATGGTCGCTCCGTTGCCACAAAGGCCATACCACCAAGCGCCAGCGCGGACAGCAGGCATAATCCCAGCCAGAGTGCTGGAGAAGTTCGGAGGCCGGACTGCAGCATCAGTGCGTCAAACCACCCGTTGACCGATTCGCCGACTCCATCAGAATCCCCGCGGGCAAACTGAGTATCTTCTCTCAGGAGTCCGGAAAATTCCGGTCTGCGTTCGAGAGACGAAAGTGTGTTGTTAGGAGCAATCATGGTGGCGTCCGGGAAGCAGTTCACTGATTACGAGCAGGCACATCAGAACAACCAGGTCTAAAACTATTCCATCTTCAGTTCACGTGCTTCGAAAAGCGGGCGATACTGTTCAACGTTCGCTCCGGTCATTGCCAGTCTTCGAAGAGCGGCCGGAATGTAGCCCGTTGCGAAGAAACTACCCTGAGGCTGGCCGTCTTTGTCTTCTCCGCTGATGCGATAAACGAAGATGTCATCCATTCGGTACTCACCATCTTTGAGTCCGGAGACTTCAGAGATTCGGGTCACACGTCGCTGACCGGTGTGCAGGCGTGTCACATGGATGACAATATCAACGGCATTGGAAATGTATTGACGCGCAATTCGAGATGGCAGGTCGGCACCCGAAAGTGCGATCATGAGTTCAAGTCGATCCAGTGTTTCGCGAGTATCGTTTGCATGGACGGTACTCATGGATCCATCGTGTCCTGTGTTCATGGCCTGCAGCATGTCAAGCACTTCTGCACCGCGAGATTCGCCGACGATGATACGGTCAGGACGCATACGAAGAGCATTTCTCAGCAGATCTCGCTGAGTCACAGCCCCTTTGCCTTCCATGTTTGGAAGGCGCGTTTCCAGTGGAATGACATCCCGCTGCTGAAGGCTCAGTTCCGCCGTTTCTTCAATCGTGACCACGCGCTGCGAGTCGGGAATAAAGCGGCTCATGCAGTTCAGCAGCGTCGTTTTTCCAGCGCCAGTACCACCACTGACGATAATATTCATTCGTCCGCGAACAGCGAGAATCAGAAAATCTGCAATCGCCGGAGCCAGTGAACCGAATTTGATCATGTCTTCCATTTGCAGTCGGCGATTACCGAAGCGACGAATAGAAACGGTTGGTCCGCATAAAGCCAGTGGCGGAATGACCGCATTGAATCGGGAGCCGTCCGGCAGTCGAGCATCCACGATCGGACTGGATTCGTCAATGCGTCGGCCCGCGCGGCCGACCAGACGATGGATAAACTGCATCAGGTGATTGGAATCTGCGAAACGGATGTTGGTTGATTCCAGGATACCGTTACGTTCGACCAGAACGCGGTCGGGTCCATTCACAAGAATATCCGTGACGGAGGGGTCGACCATCAGCGATTCGATCGGCCCGAAGCCGTAGATCTCATCCATGATCTCAGTGACCATGGTTTCACGCTGAGCCTGGCTGACAGCCACCGTTTGACGGCTGCAAAGATAGTCGGCCAGAGAACGAAGCTGCGTCCGCAACTCGCTCTCTGTCATTGACTCCGCCTTGCTGAAATCGATGACGTCGATAATCTGGCGATGGAGTGAGGTCTTGATGCGCTGGAAGTCGCGAGCAGAGTTATCCAGTGTTTCAGCAGGAGCGACCATGGAAAGTCCTCAGTTCTTTAGTCGTAACATCGTGGTCAGGAAATATGCAATTCCAGCGCGCTGGACCCAATGGTCCGGAATCTTTATCGAGTGACAGGCTCGGGGAAATTCAGAATGTCTCGGTCTGGCATTGCAGGCAGAAACATCTGCGAGATATGAGCATTCGGCAGAATCGGCCCGAAGGCAACGTCGCCGTTTTGATGCCTTTCAAGGCGTGACTATTCGGTTCAATTCGTTGTCAGAAGGCTCTTTATGTGCAGGCCCATTGTCATTCCGGGCAATCGCAATCAGTCACGCTGACGCCGTCGGGTAACGCGAGTTCCATTGGCGACAGCGTGGTTGCTCAGGAAGACAAGCTGGAGACAAAGACCGATTGGGAGGATGATAACGATATTGCGTCGTAGGCAAGCCATCAGAGTTCGCGGCTTGCGAGTAGAGAATGGCGGAGTTGCGCCAAGCTGGTCTGCACGAAAGTGGCTGCCGCATTACGCTCATTCGTGCAACGGCTGAATCGTAATGCAATCGCATCGAATGTTTCGGTTCGTGCAAATTGCTGTGGGATGTCGGCAGCGATCAATAGCAAGGTCGGACACTGTAGACGTAACGATTTGCAGCGACCTGCGGATCGCGGGAAGTGATCGCCGTTGATGTCGTCAAAATGCATGGCTGCAGAACAACCTTGGCGGACCCACTGAGGCTGTTTGTTACCTGAACAACTCTGGCAGCTACCGGACGCTTGAGATTTATAGACGTCAGGTTGCCGTTGGTCGCACTTTGAGAGCACAAGCAAACCAGGCAGGCTTCCCCAACCTTTTTCTGCAAAGCCTGAGTGCAGGCACTGAGATTCTGCGCCGTGATCGATGCTGTTGGCATTGAACCAGGGAATGAGACCTCGTCCCGGCCAAGCGACTTTAGGTCGTCGAATGTCAGGCCGTTCTTGATCCAATCGGGAATCGAGGTACTCGCCTGCGACGTAGAAAAACTCATCGGAATAAACGCATCAGCGGAACCGATGGACGTGGTTGAGTAAACAGTCACCGTGACTTCTGGAAGTCCATCTGGCCCGGATTCAAACTGGTGGGTTTCACTATTCCAGCTGAAATTATCCTGCCCCTTTCCAGATTCGATATTAGCTGTCCAGTACCCAGACATTGTGGTGCTCTGCCCGGCTTGAGTCGACAGGATGTCGTCACAGATTGCAAAGGGCAGCATCGGAATGCCATGGTTCCTGCCAGGACGAAACGCAGCAGGCGCATGTTCGAGAGTTACACCACAGCGAACCCCAAGACGTGAACTTCCGAGGCCAGTCAGACCGCTGAAAAACAGAGGAACCTGAAACTCTCTGCTGTTGCCATCGTAAAGGACATTGATTCGTGACGGGACCAGCATTGCCGGGTCACTCACAGCGCCCTGAGTTGCCGGCCATTCCACCTCCACCTGTTGTTCGGTGATGGCGGGCAAAGAGTGGCCTCGGTACTGATTTGAGATAGTGATTGCGGCCTGCTTGCATCGGGCGACGCGACCATCGTATTCAAACGGCTGTTGATAAGAACGCAGCATGTCATCTGAAAGATAGCTGTGTCCGGCTGCAATTGCGGCCGAAGTTGCACAATTCTGCGCATGGTTGCGCAGGCTGGATAGCCAGATGATGTTGAACAGGCATCCGACGATAACGCCAGCAGCCAGCATGATCCAGATCATCCATGTGGAAAGCACGCCTCGGCGATCGGAACATCGCGAGAGCTTAGCTGGCGCATGACGAGCAGACGTTTTCATGGCTCAATCCGTTACAAGTCTGACTCAGGTTGCCGCCACAGGGTTTCTAAGCGGCACAAGGAACAAGTGATCTTTCGCGGATCTGCGCAACTCGGCAGATGAACGAGAGTAGTCACAACAAAGTTCGCTACGATTTTCCGGGGCTCTAAGCAACGACCTCGGTGACTGAGAAAGGTCAGTGACCGAGGTCGCATGCTTGGTTTGTCTTCTCACGATTTGTGAACGATCAATCTGTCACAAGTCAGAGTTTTGATATCCCGGCTGTTGGGCAACATTCTGTTGACGTTCGACCGGTTTCGTGTCCGTCGACCAGCCGCCTACCGAACCGCCGGTGCTCTGAAGTCGAGATCCGTCAGTATCCCCGCCACCGTTGCCGCCAAATCCGTTGATCCGCTCGCCATCCTGAAAGTAGTTGGATGAGCTGCCGCCACCGCGGTAAAGCTCCGTCTTGAATGGCTTTTCCTTTTCCTTCTCTTCTTTGACCCCGAGAATTTCCTGCAGAGTGATGCGATCTTTCTCAGAGGCCTGGATACTGATTCCACCATTTCCCGGGCCATTTTCATTGTAGACCAGATCGATCTCACCTCTGTTTTGAGCCAGAGTGATAATTCGAGCCTGGTCTTCATCCAGTTCAAGAGTCACGTTGTGAGACTCACTGCCCTGAAGCGAAGTGGTCGCGTATCCTCGGCTGAGAGACAGAAGTTTCACACCCTTGAACAGTGTCGCAGTCATCGCGTCACCGTAAGCACTCGCGCCTCGAACACTTCCGCCAGTGGACTGAAGACGAGAATTCGAACCCGAATTGACTCCATCAACAGTCAGCAGGACGTCAACGTGCTGCTCGGGCTTAAGCTTCTGGCTGAGGACGGCAGTCGTCTCGCTGACTCGTACAACGACAGCCTGTTTACCTGGGGCAACGGTCAGGCCGGGATGATCACCCGGGGCGTAGAACATTGCACCTCGAAGAGGCACAGCCGCGGTAATCTTTTCTCTGGCAATGCGTCCAATGACACCATCAAGAGAAAGGAACGTATCTTCAGGAAGTGTTTCGCCAAGCTTGGCTCGGCCGTTTCCAATATGCGCTCGAGTAATCACTGTGCCCGGTTCGATTTCGGTGATCGCCATTGGCAGAATTCTGGCTTCAGGCGGTTTCACTTCTACCACAGGAGAAGCCAGCAGCTTTTTGAAAAGGAATCCTACCGCAAGCAGGGCGATCACCCCAAAAGCAGCCACAGTCAGCATCCACGGTGTGAGCTTCACGACGAATCTCCAGACAATCAGTACAACGCAGGGGAATTTTCAACTTTTTTACTAACCCGATGTGTTCATCACAGCGAGTCTCAAATCTCTGCACCATCCCTGCGCAGTGACTCCTGAAATCATTCGTAACATATTCTGCTCAGCACAACCTGAGGAACAGATTCTTCAACGGTCGGGACCTGAGACGAACTTCAATAGTTCGGACTCAGCATTCATAACCGTTGTACTTCATCTTTCGATGCCGATCGTTCCATTACCATTGGAGCGTCGGAATCGATTGAACGATTCTGCAGACTGAATCCCGTCATCCATAAGAGATCAGGGCTGGCGTTTTTCATAGGGACATGAACCGTCACATGACCGATGTCGCCAGGGTAGATCGCTGGCTGAACATTGATCACACAGTTATTGGCCAATGATGGTCCAAGCAGAGAAGTGACCTTTTCCTTCACTTCATCCACACCAGCGCCGGAAATACTCATCAGCCGCGAACCACTATGAGCCGCATTCGCGACTCGCGTGTGCGCTGACATCAGCATCGAGAATTCAACGATCGAGAAAATCAGGAGCAGGAAGATCGGAAGAATCAGGACCAGCTCCATCGACAGGATCGCTCCTCGGCGCCCGGATGTTCTGGTATCAGAAGTCTTCATATTCCGAACTCACTCAAAACGGAAACGGAAGCGAACCGCCATCAAACAGGACGATTCCCTTCCGTCATTTCGGCCGAAGCAGGGTTGCTTCATGAAAAAATTGCCGCAAAATCCTATAGGCCTTTGTTGGTGAGAAGCTGCAGAGCAACCATACACCATGTTGCCAGCGCAACCGGAGCGGCAAATGCCATCACTCGACGCTTCTGACGCTCGCCCGTCGTTTCTGCAGAGGTCCTGCTCTTGAGATACTGACTCTTGGTTCGACGAACACCGGTTGATACTGCAGACCATGCAACAATCCCGAATGTTCCGACCGTGACAAAGATAAGACTGCAGAAGAGAACCTTCAATGTCAGCAGTCCGCCCATCCACGGCCCCAGCGCGCCCATGAGTTTCACGTCGCCGCCCCCGGCCGTTCCAACCATCCACAGGACGAAGAGGATTCCAAAGCCGGCTGCGAATCCGAGCAACGCGTTCGAAAGTCCATTCCATTGAAAGAAACCGATCTGGTAGACCAGGCCAGCAAGGCACATGGGCACCGTCATCTTATTCGGGATCTTGCGAGTGCGAATGTCAGAGATTGCGGCCACCAGCGTGAAAAGCCCTACGGCGACCAGGAAAACGATTTGTGATGCAGTCAGGTCTGGCATGGAAGGAAGTCTTAGTCGGGACTTGAAATGGAATCAGGGAATCATGCGTCACAGCGGTTACATACGTGCCAGGAGTGGAGGTGCCTCAGAGACTCAGCGCGATGCAACAGTGCAATTGTTATCCGAGGAACGAGGCGAACTGATGTATTTTCTCTTCAAACTCCCGGCGGCGCTGTTGACATAGGAAACCCAGTCACGAGGATTGATTTTATGGGAGCGACCGATACCTTCGGTAAAGTTCCGATAATCGAAACAATCCTGTAAACCGCCAGCATCCGAAACCATGAATACAACCGATCAGCACGTTAATGAACAGCAGCAATGGCTTTCAGCAGCGATCGACGCTGCGCATGCAGGGGGCGCTGTGCTTCAGGACTGGGTCGGCCGTTTTTCCGTGCGAGAAAAGAGTCGGGCCAATCTGGTGACAGAAGCCGATGAAGCGTCACAAGCGGCGATTGTGAAAAGCCTGAAGAATCGATTTCCGACGCACGGTTTTCTGGGTGAGGAGAATCTGAATGATCGATCTCCTGAGACGGAGGCGTTCTGGATTATCGATCCACTCGATGGCACGACAAATTACGTGCATGGGTTTCCGTATTACTGCGTTTCCATTGCTCTTTCTGTGAGTGGTCGTGTTGTGGTTGGCGTCATCTATGATCCGACTCGCAATGAAACGTTTGCCGCAAGTTTAGGGCATGGCGCGACTTGTAATGGCGTCAGAATTCAAACCAGCGGTGAGACGGAAATGCAGTCTGCGATGGCAATGGCCAGTCTTCCTGTGGCAACGGATATTGATAATCCGGCGGTGAAGCGGTTTATGGTAGCGATGACGCAATTGCAGACGGTGCAGCGAACAGGTTCCGCCGCGTTGAATCTGGCCTATGTGGCGAACGGAAGAACAGATGCGTTTTGGTCCAGCAGTCTTTACCCCTGGGACGTTGCTGCTGGCGTTCTGATGGTTCTGGAAGCTGGTGGATCCGTTACAGGCCTTTCAGGTACTCCTGTTGATATTTTCGTTCCAGACCTACTTGCTGCCAGCACTGCGACACTTCGCCAGGAACTCGTCACTGCATTTGGTTGAATTTCTGCAACGCCTTCACCAATCGCCAAATTGCGCCTAGACTAACAGTGTTCACAAAGTTGCATTTTCGCAATGTGTCCCGTGTGGGTTTGGGGTAGTTTCGATTTCGCTGAGCCGCAAATACGTTGCGTTCAAACGAAGTCCGGCCGTTTGTGTTGAAAGGAAGCAGGTTAATGAACCGTCTGATTTGCCTGCTGGTCCTGTTTTATTGCATTCCTGGGATGGGCGACGTTCTGTTCGCCCAGACTGTCGAGACCAAAGCGGTTGCTCCCATCGCGGGTTCAGCCGCCGTTGGTGAGAATCCGGTTGGAAGCGAACCAGAATCAAGCGTCTTGATTCGGACTGGATCTGGCGAACTGATTCCGCTGTTTCTTGGCAAGGACGTTGTTAATGAACTGCTGGAGCGGGCTCAGGAACAACGCAGTACGCCGCGATTTACGATACTGCAGCAGGAAATCAGCGCAAGTGTCAATCGGGACGAGGTTCGGCTGAAAATTGAACTTCAGATTCGAGTGAGTGTTGAAGCCGAGTGGGTCATTTTGCCACTGTCGTTTGGTGATGTTTATGTGACGCAGTTCTCCAGTACATCAGAAGACAGCGACGGACAGGCAATCTTGACTTCTGGTGAGCAGAACTCGCGGCGCTGGCACTTGAAAGGCAAGGGGCTGCACAAAGTTTCTATGGAACTTGTCGGCAAGACTCGAACCGTCTCCCCTGGTGTCTCGCAATTCAGTTTGAATCTTCCGGTCGCCACGGCTTCTCACGCGGAATTTTCATTTGCCGTTCCTGTCGAGATTCAGAAGCTTCCTGCAGGCTCCGTCGACAAAGCGACTCGCGATGAACAAGGTGTCAGAAAAATCGAGTTCTGGGGACTTGCATCCGGGTTCAATATTTCCTGGTCTGAGATTGTTGCACGCATTGCTCAGAAGCCTGTGATTCAGGTTCAGAATCGCATGAAGCTGGATCTTACAACGATTCCCGTTACGTTGACCGGAACTCAGGTACTTCAGATCAGCGGGAGTCCCATCAGTGAGGTGCATGTAACGTTTCCGGAGGGCTTTCAGCTGGTTGAAGCGGATGCGAGAAACTCCTCTGGGATCTCGGTGCTGAATAATTTTGAGAGTCCCTCGATGCCGGGGCCGGTTTCTGCAGTGATTCGACTGACCTCTGCGATGGAGGGAACGCTGGTCTTGTCATTTGACCTGGAACTGATGAATCGACTGTTTCCGCAGGACATTCGGGTTTCAATTCCGGCGATTCAGGATGCAAATCAGCAACCGGGCGATCTGGACATATTATTCCCGACTGGTTTGGTTGTTCAGCAAACAGAACTTAAAGGTGCTCAGCGAATTCGAGTCACAGCGGAGTCTGACCTGAGTGTCGCGTCAACCGCTTTTCGCATGCGATCACCTGACTCACAAATTGTGCTGCATGTTGAAGAAACAGAGGCTCAGTTTGCTGTTTCACCGGAGCTGAGTCTGCAGACAGATCCGGATAACGTCATCATGACGGCTCGCTATCCGGTAAGCGTCCTGAAAGGGTCGTTGCTGGATTTATCCATTGTCTGGCCTGGTTATTCCACTGGCGAATGGAAAATACTTCAAGGCACCCTGCGTTTGTTTTCGGGTAAGGAAAACCGGCCGCTGCCTTTGTCGTTGAAGACCTCCGAAACGGAAATCGATGTTTTGGAGATGACCTTCCCTGAACGGCAGTCCGGCGAATTCATGGTGGAATTCCGTGCGTTTGCTTCTTTGCCAAAAGTGCGATCGGGAGAAATTCAGCTTCTGTGCCCGGAAGTACAGTCACGTCGTGCGACATCGATTGTCATCAGGACAATCGAATCTGACGAGTACTCTATTTTTCCGATCAGCATGGGGACGGGAGAACGACTGGGGACGATACCGTCGACTTCGCCGCTGACTGTAGATAAGAATGAATCCGGGCTTCATTCCGAGAGCTGGCTTCATGACGATCCTTCGATTCCTGTCCGATTGGAACTTCGAGACCAGGCACCGTCCGTGGTCACGGAAATTACTCTGGGAATGGAGCCTCGAGAAAACGGGATCGAGATCCGGCAGTTGATTCGATTCGAGATTGAACATCGCGACATGCAGGGTTTATCGTTGCTGGTGCCGAATGGAATCCAGCCTACTGTTCGAGTGGCCGGACAAACTGAATCACTGCGTGCGACGATTGAATCTTCGAACTGGAGCTTTCGTTTGCCTGAACCCCGGCGTGGAAGCCTGACATTAGAGGTGACATACTTGTGGACTGCTCCCATGGAGGCTGCGCAGTCGATCGATTATGTCTATGACCTGCCTCTTGTGTTGCCGCAGAATGCCAAGGTTCTCAGCGTGGAGGTCGGGACGAGTTCGCTGAGTGGTCTGAAAGTCAGTGCTGATGCGACATGGTCTCCTGTGTATTCTGAAAAGTTTGACCTGGCCATGGAGACCTCTCGGCCGATTACGGTCGTGCCCGTCAAATGGGCCGATCGTCTGGCGGTCACTTCATCGACCAGTCCGGATCTGATTTTTGCTCGAACGAGGATTATTGGAAATCAGGCCATCACATCAACCCTTGCCGTCTATGACAGCGTGCCGGAGTTTGTTGCCGTAGAGACTCCTGAAGATTTGAAGGTGGAGACGGTACTGTTTGGTACTACTTCCCTGACGCCGGGAGTTATCGATCCGACCATGATGCAGGCTCAGCGAATATCTGATCGAAAGGTAATTCGTCGCACGATTTCGTCCGGAAAGATTCCGGGCGCGCAGTCGGGCCCCTTCGTTTTGGAATTTCGAGTCCGTGAATCTATGCCGGAAAATCCAGCGTTGTGGCTGACAGCCCGTTTTCAGCGAGCCGTCGTAGTCGGTGAGTCGGCCGCTATTCCACTGGCATGGTGTGTCGGCTCCCAGGATGAATTTCAGGCGGTCAGTGCTTCGTCCGCATTTACTTCGCTGACGCAGCGTGGAGCGACGATCTTGCCGGGTGGTGACACCGTTCGAACAATTGCAGATCGTCAACTGAAAGCCGTACTTTCGTCCTACTCGAAAGATCTGCAGGCGATAATGCTGGATCGTACTGAGGAGTGGTTAAGCCAGTCGGGGCGACAGGATGTTTTCTTTGGCTCGGCCGAATCGGGACCATTGACGCTTTACCTTGTACCTCATGTGACATTGCTGCTCGTCAGCGCAGTGACTTGTATTCTGTTTTTTCTTCTGATGTCCGTGTTTCGTCAGATTACGATCATCGTCCCAGTCCTGTTCCTCAGCTGCCTGGGTTTGGTTCTGTGGCTACTTTTCCCCGAACGCACGTTGATGCTCGCGCCCTACGCGGGGATGGGAATCATCTTTGGAATCGTTTCTGTGGTGCTGCAACGATTGACCACAGATCGACGTGTGCCATTTGTCGGAACGCCGCGAGCCAGAGAATTTCCAACAGTGTTTGGGTTCTCGGGAGTTTTGTCGTCACCGCATTCTGAATCTGCTGAGTCCTCCGCAGTTCAGGTTGCGCGTTTGCCAGAAGTATCTGCCGGTTCGGCTCGATAGCGTTTTCCAATGAAAGCTTTTCTCCTGCTGCTTTTTGCGGTGCTGCAGAGTTCGCCAGATGGTCCGAACTCTGGTGTTGACGCGCGCGAAGAGTCGGGGGCTGGTTCTGTTCCTGTGGTGCCTCTGTCAGAGCTGAGGCAGCTTACCTCAAGTGGTGATTATGTTGCCGTTCCCAGAGAAATGTTGCCGAAGTTGCGACAGGAATCGGGAGAATCGCTGTTGCCCGACGAGGCTCTGAAAAGACCACAGATTCGTAATGCTCGGTATTCGGCGACGCTGATTGGAACAAGGCTGGAAAAGGGATTGCTTGACCTGGAAATGTATCAGGACTCTGTGGGAAGAAACGCGGGTCCGTTACTCATCGGGGCCATCAATCTGCAGCAGTTGCAACTGTCGGACAATCAGGGGGCTGTTTCGCTGGGGGCGGATTCTTCCAGACGGCTGTTTGTTTTGCGGCCAGGGCTCCCTGAAAAGCTCTCGGGAACATGGGCGGCTGACGGACTTGTTGCTGGCGATGTGATTACATTTCGATTGGAACTTCCGGCGGCGACCACATCACAAATCGAACTGTTTACACCGCAGAAAATGGTGGTGGCCAGCACCGGTAGTCTCGTTCTTGGTCCGGAGCAGGTTGGTGATCAATTGAAGTGGATTCTGATTCCGGGCGACGTTTCGCGATTGTCGTTGAGTTGTCGTACCCAGCCGGATCTCAGTACTTTGGGAACCCTGCCGCTGACCGGATTCAGCGCCAATCATGCTGTTTCGTCTGATACGCTCTCTTCCCGATGGACAATGGGTTTGCCTTCGGGCATGAATCGAACGGTTGTATTGACCGCCCGAGTTTCAGAGAACATTCGGATTTCTGAGGTTGTATTGGAGGATAACCGTCCCGTTGAATGGTCTGCAACGCTGGAGAACCGCAAACAGATTGTACGAATGGTGGTGCCCGCATCGTTTCCAACTGCCACACTGACGATCTCTGCGAATTCGCTGTTGCCTCAAGCTGAGACCTGGAATTTGCCAATGTTGTCCCCGTTACAGTGGCAGACAGAAGATGGTCAATATCGAGGGCAAATTCTCACTCCCGTCAGCCAGATTAATGTCCTGGTACCTGCTGTTGTCGAACTTGACGAATGGATTCTTGTTGGAATTCAGGAACGCGATGTTGTCACACGCCCTGATCAATCTCGAGAGTACCAGCTCACGCAGTTTCTTCCGGAAGCATCTGCAGTTGTGCGGACATCCAACAGTCAGCCACGAATCACCGATGCGGTGGTCACCCTTGTGGAGCCCGCGGGACGATTGGTGACAGTGCGTTGCTTCATCAACATACGCTGTGAAGGTGCCGCAGTCGTGCAGTTGAAGTGGCCCGTCAATACTGGATGGCAGGTGATTGCGGCTCGATATGCATCCAACGGTCGTGCTTTGTTCTTTGAATTTCCTGACGCCAGGCCAGATGCGACGACGGTTCCCCTCACTGTTCATCTCCCCGAGTCACTTGAACCGGGGGCCTCGCGCGTGATTGAAGTTCAGTTGCAACAGTCAGATAGCTTGGAATTGACAACGCCCGGAATGCCATTGCAGATCGGCTCGAACGTCGAACGGTCGAGTTCGTTTGTCGTCTTTCCACCGGCGTTTTCGTTGAATTCGGATCTTCAGCGGAGATGGAGTTCTGGACGTCGAACACTGAGTGCGGAAGAAATGCGAAGGCAGGCGCCGTGGTTTCCCGAGTCTATTTTTCTGCCAGGTATGCAGGCATTCGGCTCTGCCGACAATGTGGCATTTCTGAATCCTGCGATTTCGTCTGTGGATTCAGGGAAGGATCGATCAATCCGACTGGAACATGCAATTCGGATTGCCGACGGTTTGATTGTCGAGAATTCCAGAATCGTCCTGCCAGCAGATGTGAATCCGTCTGCATCGTTATCTTTGCTTGTTCCATCAAGTGTCAGTGGTGAACTGCGTTGGTCAGTCGACGGAGAACCGGTCGCGGCAAAGCGAGAGGAGAATTCTGAAGTCGACGCAGACTGGCGGCGATGGACAATCCCTGTCGTCAATCGGCGGACTGGGCTGCCGTGCGTCATTCGCAGCGAATCGCGACGGGCGATGACGTCGGTGTTTCACGCCGCGATTCCTCAACCAGAAACCACATCCGGCCTTGATGGAACTCTGCAGCTTTTTTCCACCGAAGAAGGTCTGCTTTCTGTTCCCCGTCTTCTGCAGTCGATGTCGTCCGATTCTGACAGTTCATTTACGACCTGGCGCCTGCCTGCTGAGCCAGAGCTGATACAGGTGACGGTTGATCAGAATTCCGGGATACAGTCGGGACAGACCATCGACGTTCACATGCTTCACCTGATTGGAGAGCAGAACGGCGGACTTCAACGGGACATTCTTGCGGTTGCCAATGTCTCCCGCAGCGCCGGGCAGAACGTGTTGTCGCTATCGCTTGAAAAGGATATTCGACCACTGGTGCTGGTCAATGGGCATCGTGTGCAGTTGAAGGAGACATCTGAAGGTCTTGCAATACCTCTGCCACCTTCGTCAGCCGACTGTCAGGTCCTGCTGACCTGGTCCGAATCTGGTGAGCATCCTGACAAGATCATTGGAGAACGTCAGTTACCGCGACTGTTTGTCAGTCAGGCGACTGTTCCGCAATGCACGCATCATATTCTGATGGAGCCTGGTCTTGAGCTGCAGACTCCGCTGAGTTCTTTTTCTGCGGCCGAGCCAACGGAAATTGCGAGGGTGCTTGATCGCCTGCTGGTCAGTTCTTCAAATGGCGATTTTTCGTCGCAGTTGTCTGATGTGCAGTCAATCCCTTCTGATGTCCGACGATTTATCATTCGCTGGCGGTTGGCCGTCTTGCAGGGATGGCAACCACGAACTCTGATAGATTCGGTCATTGCCGAGAAGCCAATCCGCATTCAGATCACTCAGCTTCGTCGCCGACTTGCGATTATGGCAGGGACCATGCTGTTGCTGATTGCTGCGTGTATCGGTCTTCGAAGTTTTCTAATTCGATATCGACTTGTTGTGGCGACAAACGGTTTGGCAGTTCTGGGGATCAGCGCCTTTGTAAAATCTCAGATACTCAGTGCTGTACTTCAGGGAATATTCTGGGGAACCAGTATTGGATTGCTGCTCGTCATGCTTTCCCGCTGGCGCTGGCTGAAAATTCCCGGTCGAAAGCTTTTTCTGCGTCCCACGTTGGTTTCGCTGGTTTGGATATCCTTGTCGTCTCTTTGCTCGGCAGTTCCTCAGACAAATCCGTCAGCTGCACCGAACGGCAATAGCGAGGCATCTCTGGTTCCGGCAGACACAGATTTCTTAGTACCGGAGAATCCAGGGTCTGACAGCGAAGTTGTCTACGTTCGGCGAAGACTTCTGGATGCATGGAAATCGCGTGAATCTGCTCGACAGGCATTGGCTCCCGCGGCGGTTGTAACGTCGCTGCATTCACGTGTTGTTGCGGAATCGGCAGATTCGATCGAACTTCATCTGATGCTTGGTGTTGCCGCTGTAAGCAGCGATGAAGAGACGATGTTGCGAATCCCGCTTCAGGGATCGCGGCTGGTTGAGTGCCATCTTGATGGTGAAAAAGTCTTTCCAGAATCTGATGGAGCTGACGCGATTCGAGTGGCTATTCCTGCTTCAACTCTGGTGGCATTGCAGCCCCTGGATTTGGCCAAGGCCGGCGATACGGCGGTCGGGGATGGGGTTCCAAATACAGCAGTGGACGCCGGTTCGCTGGCGGCCTTTACTGTCCATCAGATTGAATGTCGCCTGCGGCCGCTGACATCCAGACAGACTTCCGGGGTTCAGTTTCGCCTCCCGGGACTGCCCTGCCCCGCTGCAACAGTCGAAGTCGTTGCCCCGAGCGATCTGTACTCCAGTGCAAGAGCACAGACATCGCATGGAGTTGTCCAGTGGATTCCTTCGGAAGGTATCGTGGGGCTGAATAGCCTTGCGATGTCGGACGGAATTGACCTGAGGCTATTTCAGGCAGGACTTGAAAAAGGAAGTCCTCAGCCTTCCATCGTGAAAATGCTAGCCATCAATGAAACATTGTTTGGGCAGCAGATCTTGAGCTGCGTATGCCGTTTTTCCCGCTGGAATCAACTTGCTCCAGAAGTGCGATATCGTGTGCCACAGGGGTATCGACTGACAGCTGTTTCTGCAACCACCGGCGCCGATGTTGTGACAGACCTGCTTTGGTCGGTCAAGGAGCAAAATGCGGTCGTTCAGTTGCCTGCAGGTGTAGGAAACGAATTTGTATTGTCACTGCAGCTTGTTTGCCAGACGCCAGCTGTTGTTCAGAATCAGCCTGTACCCATTGCGGAGTTGCAGCAGTTCGCGGACTGCGTTGTCTCGCCTGAATTGCTTCTAGCTGTGCGTGCCAATGCTGTGTTCTCTGTATTGCAACTGGAAGGCGAGCGTGTCAGCACCGTTTTTTTTCAGGATCTGCAGGCGGATTGGGGGCAATGGCTGAAGCGTACCGACATCGTGTTTAAAGTTCCTGGTGGACTTCCGACTTGCGTTGTTCGTCTTGCTCCAAGAAACAGTGTTAACGAAGTTCGAATCGCTCAGAACGTCGCCATTCAGGAGAGCCAGATTGAATGGAAGTTCCAGGTGGACGTTGCCACATCTGTGCTGCCTGTTTTCAGACACCGCCTCAAAATCAGTTCCGATATTGTTGTGACGGATGTGCAGGTTGTTGCCGGAGAAGCAAACAGACTTGATTCCTGGCATCGTCGAGGCGATCAGCTTGTGATTCAGTTGAAGGAAGGGACACTCGGATTGCATGGCATCACAATCACCGGTCGGCAGATTCTGCGTCCGGATGATTCAACTCTGACTCTTCACAGTTTGCATCTGGAGAACAAAGAGTTTCCTGAATCCAGAATGACAATTGTCGATCAGGATGGTCTGGGACTGACGTTCGTCAAACTGGGAGGTGCGGCACCAGACGATCGAATTGAGTCTGGGGATGCTCTTCCGCCAGGCGTCTCGATCAGCATGCAAATCACGAATGAAGCCGATCCAATCGTACTGCAGCGAATTCGCCCCGTAGATCCAGTGGCTTCCGTCGCTGCATTTCGTACGCGGGACGAGATCATATTTGTGATGCAGATTTCCAAGTGGTCCGCAGGATTAGGTCCGCTGCACATGACCTTTCCCGACAATGCCGCGTTCCTGCTTGAACCATTTGTTGTGGTTGAAGGTCGACAGATGCCGTTGCTTCGGGAAGAGAACCAATTTGTGGCCGATCAGGATGTCGTGAAGGCGTTGTTTGATCGTCCGGACTTCACTGTGGTCTGGAGTATGCCCATTCAGATGAACGATGTAACGGACGTTGCAGCAACATTCGCATGGCCCGGAATTTTTGACGGACTGAAGTGGTCTGATCTGTTGCTGGTTCCTCTTGATGCCGACCCCACTGCCACAGAACCGGCCGCGAATCGGATTGACGTTCCAGAATGGGCGGCTGCGGGCGCTTTATCAGCCGGCAAAGATGTGAGTGGCAACAAGCGAGAGGCCATTAAGTTGCCTGCCACTTCTCTTTCGACAGACAGTGGTTTTACAATCCCAGTGGGCAATCGGTCTGATATTAAAGGGGCCGAAACTGGTCGCGATGTGATTGCTCTGTCGGACACGATTGTCTGGACTTCGTACGAGCAGTCCCCTGTCGGCGAAACGGTGCTGGTTTTATTTGCGGCAAAAACTCCATCAAAATGTTCTATCCAGATTCCTCCCGAGAATGTTGTTACGGAACTGGAAGCCGATGAGTCAACTCGATGGGAAGATTCGGACCGGCGAGCGATATTGATGGAGCTCAGCAGGCCGGTGACAATCGTAAGATTGCGATGGCTTAGTCAACGTGCCGACGGTGCGACGATGGCATCGAAGTTGCGACTTCTGCCGCCCTTTCCAAATCGTTGCACTGTACGTCGGACGCTGACTGTTGTTTCGGAAGACGGGGCGCATCCGCAATTTGCAGGTTCCTCCGTACCGCTGTCTGCAGCCAGTCTGATGAATGCACAGTTGGAGGAAATTGAAGCGGGCCTGGGTTACGCGCGGGTTTCTGAAACGCAGTCGAGTGGCCGTGTGTTTGATTCTTTACCGACCAAAGACTCACTTCTTCAGGCAATCGTGGATTCTCGGTCAGAGTTTTTAAGAAGCTACCATGCGACCGGACGGCATGGGCGTTCGACGGCCAGTTGTCGTTCTCAGGAGACCGGCTCTATTCTGGTCAATATTCCTCGACGCGCGGGGCCGATGATGGTCTTCTCGTTGATGACAGGAGTTTTTGTCTTCCTGATTGCTGCCGCTGCAAAGAATCGAACTGTTGAAACGACTGTGCTGCAACCGGATCTTTCAGTAAAACGACAGGCAGGAAATTCCCGTTCTGCTGCAGCGGCCTCTGGTGATTCCGCCGGGACGACGTTGTCAACATTACCCGCAAAAGAAGAAACGGAGCGAGTATCCGCGAATGCGGCAGAACGAGCGCCGTCGTCGATCAGTCAGACTCCGTCAGGACATACCTGACACTGATAATCAAGCATCACGGAAACATCTGATTTTCTGATTCCATCATTTGTTACTGATTCGGTTCGACCGGGACAAAAGTCGTTCGATTGCGTTCAAACGCATTCTCAGCGGCTTCTCTCGCGCGACGTTGAAACTCCAACTGGCTGCGATACGGCTTGATGGGTGATCCTGCAGGTTCTTTAAAGGACCCATCAGGTGTCAGAACTCTCGACTTCATGTTGTCACGAAGACAGGTTCGCAGAATGTTGATGGCCCGTCGCTTGCAGGAGTCATCCAGGACTGGCACCAGCAGTTCGACACGGCGATCCAGATTTCGTGGCATCCAGTCCGCGCTGGAAATAAACACTCGCTCATCGCCACCGTGGTGGAAGTAAAGAATGCGTGCGTGCTCAAGGAACCGGTCAATAATACTGGTGACCCGAATATTTTCACTCAAGCCAGGGACACCAGGCTTCAGGCAGCAAACTCCGCGAATATTGAGGTCGATTTCGACACCGGCCCTGGAAGCTTCGTAAAGGGCGCTAATCATGATCGGGTCGGCCAGTGAGTTCAGCTTGAGAATGATCTGACCTTTGTCGCCATTTCTGGCTCGCTCGGATTCCACATTGATCATCTCCAGTAATTTCTCACGCAACCCAATCGGAGCCGATTCGATCTGCGCGAATTGCTGAATCTGCGATGACCCGGTCACAGCGTTAAACCATGAGACTGCATCATTACCAAGATCACGGTTGCATGTGAGCAGGCTGAGGTCGGTATAAAACCGTGACGTAATTTCGTTGTAGTTACCCGTGCCAAAATGACAATATCGCTGAAAGCCCTGGGGCTCTCGCCGAACGACGATGCAGGCTTTTGCGTGAGTCTTCAAGCCCCGCACACCATAGATCACCTGAACCCCGCTATATTCCAGCTGCCTGGCCCATTCGATATTGCGGGCTTCATCGAAGCGAGCCTTCAATTCGACAATGACCGTCACGTTCTTACCGTTTTCGGCGGCACGCATCAGCGATTTCACGATCGGGCTGTTGCGGCTCGTTCGATAAAGTGTCTGCTTGATTGCGACTACGTCTCGGTCTTCTGCGGCCTCCGCCAGAAGTCTCAAGACAGGCTCGAAGGACTCATACGGATGAAACAGCATCACATCCTGGGATTTCATCGTATCGAAAATGGATTCCGACGGATCGATCTTTGGTGAGTCACATGGCGTCCATGCAGGATACAGATGCTGGTCAAAACCACTGACGTTGGACAATTGCATCAGGTCGCTTAAGCCGACGGGGCCAGGAACCAGATAAATGTCACGTTCGCCAACTCGCAATAACGCCTTCAGGAATTCCAGGATCGGGCGCGTCACCTGGTCTGAGACCTCAAGGCGAGTGCAGAAGCTGTCTTTTCGATAATCGAGTACATCTTCCATTTCCGCCAGCAGATCGGCTCCGTCATCTTCACTGACAGTCAGATCGGCATTTCGAATCACACGAAACGGAACGGTCGCAACGATTTCTTCACCAGGAAAAAAACGGCCGGCCATCAGCGTGATGGCGTCTTCAGTCAGAATGAATTCATATCCGCCAGCACTTGGTAGTGTGATGTAGCGGAGATCGAAACGTCCAAACGGGATCACTGCAAATCGAAATGGTTCCGAATCGGCTTTGCTCTTCATTTGAACGGCAAGGTTGACCGTGCGACCAAACAGCAGCGGGAACCGTGCGGGGTCGTGAACTGCAATCGGGGTCAGGACGGCCTGAATCTGTTCCTGAAAAACGCTATCAACGAAATCAAGCTGTCGGTCGTTCAATTCATGCGACCGACGGCGACGGATTCCTGCTTCCGCCAGATGAGGCTCCATTTCCTTCAGGTAAATATCATGTTGATCCGCAACCATTTTCTGTGTTCTCAAGCTGATCGAATTGATCTGCTCAAGCGGAGACATACCGGATGCATCAGCGGCTGTTTCTCCCGCCCGGATCGAGGTCAACAGGCTGCCGACGCGAACCATGAAAAACTCGTCAAGATTGGAAGCGGTAATCGCAAGGAAGCGAAGCTGCTCCAGAAGCGGGACAGAAGGATCGCATGCTTCATCCAGAACCCGCTGATTGAACTCTAACCAGCTTAGTTCACGACTTGTAAAAACAGATTGTGTTTCTGACATGATTGAATCGGCCGCCAGCCCTAACGCGCGCAGCGTGTTGATACATTTTCCTGCTGAATCTCCAGATTCAGTCAGTCTGACTTCGGATGACCACAACGAGCCTGGAGGCTCGCGCAACAACTGGACATTATTCTACGGACATACTTAAACGACGTCAGCGAGGTGACTCTCGCAAAAGGACTCCCAGTCCAAAAGTGTCTTCCAGCAAAGATGCTTTCTGACGTAATTCCATTCTTTCCAGCGACAAGTCCCCGGCAGGATTAGTGACGGTGACAACGAGACGATTTCTCTCAATCGAACACTCAATGTCTCGAACACGCTGACTGCCGGTGTGATCCAGCGCCACGGCGACTCGAAGAATTCCGGCAAGTCGCGAAACGATCACGCGACTGTCTCGATCGAGTCGTGCAAATGTTTCATGAGTCGGCTTGGGCGAGGCTCGACGGTGATAACGAGCGATCATTGCGACGAGCTGGTGATCGAGCGCATTCAGGCCGAACAATTCGCTGTTCATAATGAGATAGTAGGAGTGCTTGTGATAACCTGACAGTCCGACAAACAGTCCCGTCTCATGCAGAAGCGCTGCGGCGTAGAGCAGCGTTTCGCAGCGCGCGTCCATTCGATGTTCGGACTGCAGCGACTTGAAAAGTCGGCGAGCAAGTTCAGCAACATGGCGAGCGTGTTGAAGGTCGACCTGATATTTTCGTGCCAATTCCAAAGCAGAGTTAATGATCTGATCGCAGAAGTCCGTTGACCAGTCGTTTGTGCGGAGCATTCCCTGCAGGAGGGCATCGCGAAGATTGAAGCCTGTAATCAGCAGGTTCTTGCAACCGAGTAGCTGCGCCAGTCGCATGTTGGCCAGCAATGCCGGAACCAATGTCTCTGCCTGAGACAGTTCAATATGGTACTTCTGCATGATTCGATCCACCGTCAGCGACAATAATCGCGAGGTGAGTTTTTCGAGCTCATCCACGGAAACGCGAGTCAATTCTGCACTCTTCAGATCGATGCCCAGAACCCGGGCCGCGAATCTCATGTCTCCGCCCAGTGCGACGAATTCCACTGGTCGACCGCTGGGGATCAGATCAACCAGCGGCTCCACCGTCCGATCAATCTGACCAATCATGATACTTCCCGCGCGGCTGCGCGTGGCTTGCGACTGCAGAACCATTTGCTGCAGTCGAAGTGACCCAAGGCGGTATGGCTGTGAATGCACGATGTCCTTGCCTTTGAGGACAAGCACCTCCGTATTGCCGCCGCCAACTTCCGCCACAACGGTCACCGCATCGGTTAAGGTGGCATCGTTCTGCAGCAATGGACGCACGCCGAGATAGGTCACACGTGCGATTTCAGCATCGTCAATCAGTTCTACTGCAAAGCCGGTCGCAATGTAGATTCGATCCAGCACTTCCATTCGGTTAGTGGCTTCCCGCACGGCGCTGGTGGCAACAATTCGAATGTGTTTTGGATCGCTACACTGAAACTCCTTGAGCTTTCTGCGGTAGCTCTTGAGGACCTTAACGCATTCCTGAAGAGTTTTTCGCTGGATTTCGCTGGTCGTAAATGTGTCTTTACCAAGGCTGACACCGCGGACAAGCTGCTCCAGCACACGCACAGAAGTGCCGCCATCGCTTTCACCGATCGCCATGCGAATTGCTGACGTTCCAAGTTCAATCACCGCCAGCGGGAACGCGTTGATCGCTCGCGCGGGATCAGCGGCCGGTTCCTGCCGAACGGGAATTTCGTTTCGAGTTGATTCATTTCCTGCGGTCATGACCAATCGTTCTTCTGCGGAATGTTGTTTATCCGGAGAGCCAAATTTTCAGAGTTTCTTTTCCACACTGGATTCAGACTCCTGTCGAATCCATGCAGCAGCCCCAATCGCTCCGGCAAGGTCACCGAGCTCACTGATTTTCAGTTTGGCACAGTCGGCGAGAGAGGGCAAAACGTTGCGTCGAATACCTTCACGGACTCCATCAAGGTAGAGTTTTGGCATGGCTTCCACGAGTCCGCCACCCAAAATCACAACGTCTGGCGCTAAAACGTTAATCAAGCTGCCGATGCCGCGACCAACTTGTTCTGCAGCGCGGCGAACGATTTGCTCGATCGCTTTGTCACCCATTTCGATCGATTTTGCCAGAATGGAACTTCGGATTTTTCCAATGTCTGTTCCGGCTAATCCCTTGAGGTGAGGTGCCTGCCCGCGAAACACCGCCTTTGCAGCTTCTGCCGAGATCGCCAGGCGACTGGCGAGGCCTTCCAGTGTTCCAGGCGGGCCAGCTCCTGCTGCGGAACCTTCGGTTGCCAGTTGCAGGTAACCGACTTCCATACAAGACGATCGGGTCCCACGAAAAATGGCACCCTGGTAGACGCATCCACCGCCGATTCCAGTTCCTGGGAACACTCCAAGCACACAGCGCTGTCCCTGTCCGGCACCGGCGATGTATTCCCCGAAAACACCAGCGTCGACATCATTGCAGATTGCTGCCGGGCATTTGAAACGCTTCGACAGAAATTCCTGCAGGGCGACGTTTTTCCAGCCCAGATTCGGTGCTTCGAGGATCACTCCTTTCTGAAGGTCCAGCGGTCCTGGAACTCCGGCACCAATCCCGGCAACATCGTCGATGGAGACCTTTGCGTCTTCCACCGCCATCAAAATGGTTTCAGCCAGCCGTTCGAGTGCAACTTGTTCCCCTTCGTTGCCTCTGGTTTTTCGGCGTTTTCGGCCCAGAACTTTCAATTTGTCGTCGAAAACCACTGCCATCATCTTGGTGCCACCAAGATCAAAGCCAATCCAGATTTTTCGTTTGGGAAGTTCTTCAGTCATTTTGCTCTCTGGTTCTTGCGGCCAACAAATTGCTTTTGCAGTGCGAAGAATAGCAGTTGGTGCTGAGATTGCTCCAGTGAGTCTTGTTGGGCAGACTTCAGAGTCCGTATTATTTCGAAGAAGTGGGACACGACTACTCTTGAAGTCTTCGTTGATTCATCGTCCAAACAACCGAGTTGTCTCAGGTGCCAGGCGGTCAGCTTCCAAAGAATTTGCTGAGGTTATCCACCTTCGGCGAGATGTTTGATTTTGGATATGACGGCTCGCTGACGATGGAAATGTGATTTGTGTTGCAGGATAAAGACAGGTATATCGTCACGATTTCTACCCAGTCGGCGTTTTCCAGAAGATAGCAATAAACATGGATCGAGAAGCACTCAGGGCAATTCAGGCTCCATTGAAGCAGCAGTATCAACTGGAGCCTGAGTCGGCTTTAGCTCAGTTACACGCCGTGGGATTCGTTGATTTTAACAGGCCGGGATGTCGAGTCGCCCTGCCCTGCAATGACGGCCGAGAGATCACAGCCGGTTTACATCCAAAGGCCGGTGGTGACGGAAGCCTGGCCTGTTCGGGAGACATGCTGCTTCAAGCTTTGGTAACGTGTGCCGGGACCACTCTGGCTGCAGTTTCAATTTCCATGGGGCTTGAGATTGCGGAAGCCAGGATCGAAGCGATCGGCACGATGGATTTTCGAGGCACGATGGGAGTTGATCGGAGTACGCCCATTGGATTTACTGAGATCGAAATGCGATTTCAGATCGAATCTGCTGTGGACGGCGCTCAAATCGAAAAACTGATCCAGCTGACGGAGCGGTATTGCGTTGTTTATCAAACGCTGGCCAAGGGCGTGCCTGTAAGAGCCAGCCGAGTTTGATTCTAATTGCGCAGTCAGTATTTGCAGTCGGGCTTGTTGTTGGCAAGCCCATCGTCAATCCGTAAAGGGCCGATCCCATATGAGTGACGTCTGCATGAATCGCGTCTGCGATTTGTCGTTCGTCCAGATGTCCGGGGCAACCGTCGGTAATCGTTGATTCGGTAAACGAAAACTCTGCAGGCGGCACTCCGGCGGCTCAATAGTATGGCTCAGGGCTGCTTGGGAAGTCCCTTAAACAGTTTGCGATCTGTTCGTGGATTAAATGGTGTCCAGGCCGAATCTGCATTCAGATCGTCTTCGATGGCGCGAGTGAATTCGTTGAGCTTCGCGTCCAGGTTGTCGATGTGATGCAGGGTAATGGCTTCCGGAGTCATCGGAATCGTGGGACTGCCGAATTCTCGCGTTCCATGATGACTCAGAATCATATGTTTCAGTCGAAGAATATCTTCGGTTTCGACTGGGCGACCAAGGCGAGTCTCAACGACTTTCAATTTTTCATTCAGCATCTCAACGGCGATATTGATATGTCCGAGCAATTGGCCTTCGTCTGTGTAGGCCAGCGTTGGATCCCAGGAAAGTTCCTTCACCTTTCCAATGTCATGCAGCAAGACGCCAAGCAGCAGCAGGTCGCGGTTTAAAGTGGGATACAACGTACAAATTCGATCGGCCACTTCTGACATGCCAACCACATGCTCAATCAGTCCGCCCATATAAGCGTGATGCGCCTTCACTCCTGCGGGAGCGGAGCATAAACCATTGACGAGAGCTTCGTCTTCCATGAACGCGCCGGCCAGTGTTAGCAGTTCTGTGCTCTTGATGGAGAACAACAATTCTTTCAGGCGAGCCAGCAGCGGTCCGGCATTGGCCTGAGCCTGGACGTTGAAGTCTTCCGGATTGCAGGTTGTTTCCGGCACTGGATCAATGTGCGTGACGATCATCTGCAGACCGCCCTGATACAACTGGATCTTGCCACGCACTCGAACGTAATCGCCAGCGGAGATATGCTGCACATTCTCTTCAACGACGTTCCACATCAGCCCGCTGACAACACCGGTTCGATCGCGCAGCGTGGCCAGAAGGTACAGGTTGGCATTGCGGTTGGCTCGCAGTTGCTTGTCGGCCAGGAGGAAAACCTCGTTAACCGAATCGCCGTCCTTCAGTTCCTTAACGAACACCCGAGCCATTTTGCCACTTTCAAAGAGTTGTTCCCGCCCGCCGTCAACAACCCGTCCTCGCACGTTTGGAAATCAATTTCGCGGGGATTCTAGCAACTTGCTGAAAAAGCTGTAGGCACCGCGATCTTTCCACACAATAGCGTTGACTTGCACTTTCAAGGGGATCCCACCGTTCACAGGCCTGGCGAAGTCGATTTTTCCCGGGACCGGATGGGACCTGCTGGTCGGATGAAACAAGGTTTGCCGTTTTGCGGACTCTGCTAGAATCATGCTCGGTTCAAGGGCTCAGTGAGCGACAGGGTGCTAGCCGTCCAAAGGGCGTCGAGGTGCTTTTCACTGAGCTAACGCTCTTCTGCCTGCTTAAATTCATTGTCCCGGCTTCTGCCGACACTAATCTCTATTCGTCCAAGGTTTTCCAATGCGCTGGTCTCAGACGTTTATTCCAACCATGAAGGAAGTTCCCGCCGAGGCTGAGGTGCCAAGCCATCAACTGATGCTGCGTGCTGGTCTGATTCGGCAGTTGATGGCTGGATCTTATACCTATCTTCCTCTGGGGTATCGATCCGTTCGCAAAGTGTCTGAGATTGTCCGAGAGGAAATGGACAAAGCCGGTGCCGTCGAACTTTTCATGCCTGCACTTCAGCCGATGGAAATCTTCGAACGCACGGGACGCCGAGAGGCGTTTGGCAATGTATTGTTCAACTTTGAAGCCAAGCGAGGCGATCGTAAGTTGCACTTTGCCCTGGGCCCGACTCATGAAGAAGTGATTACGGATCTCATGGCAAGGCACATCAGCAGCTATCGTCAGTTGCCGATCACGCTGTACCAGATTCAGACAAAGTTCCGCAATGAGGAACGTCCACGATTTGGCGTTCTGCGAACCAGCGAATTTCTGATGAAAGATGCCTACAGCTTTGGTTCATCGCTGGAGCAACTGAACACAGCATACGATGCGATGTACGCAGCCTATTGCAGGATTTTTGAACGTTGCGGCCTCAAGTACCTTCCCGTGGAAGCTGAAAGCGGCCCAATCGGAGGTGATGCGTCCCATGAATTCATGGTGCCCGCCAGTAACGGTGAAGACTTTGTGATTCACTGCCCTGAGTGCAGTTATGCGGCCAATCAGGAACGTGCGGAAACAGGACGAAAATCGAAGCTGCCTGCGAAAGTCGAAGGAGCGGCCGCTCCTGTGAAAGTTGACACGCCAAATGCCGGTAGTATCGACCAGGTCAGTAAATTGCTGAAGTCTGATGCAAAATCATTCATCAAGACCTTGATCTACATGGCCGATGGGAAGCCCGTCGCGATTCTTTTGCGGGGTGATCATACAGCAAACGAAGGCAAGATTCGTCGTGCAACCCAATCGTCGGTTGTTGAGCTTGCGGATGAAGCGACGATCTTGAAAGTCACCGGAGCGCCGGTGGGATTTGCGGGGCCGATTGGTCTTCAATGTCCATTCATTGCAGACCATGATGTGGCTTTGATTGGATCGGCAATCATCGGAGCGAATTCCGGGGACGCCCATCTGACGGGCGTGATTCCTGGAACGCATTTCGAGCTGCCAGAGACCTTTGATCTGAGAAATGCTGAGTCCGGCGATCCGTGTCCGAAGTGCTCAGGGACGTTGAGCATGGTACATGGCATCGAAGTGGGTCACGTCTTCAAGCTGGGCACGAAGTACAGTGTTTCGATGGATGCAAAGTTTGTCGATGATAAGGAAGTGTCTCATCCCATCATCATGGGCTGCTATGGTATCGGTGTGACTCGTGTTGTGGCTTCAATCGTCGAAACCTGTCATGACGAAAATGGGATCATCTGGCCGATCAACGTGGCTCCATATACCGTGCAGATTATTCCGCTGAATGTCAGTGATGCGGAAGTGATGAAGCATACCGAAAAGATCTACAGTGATCTCAATAGTGCTGGCATTGACGTTCTGATGGATGACCGCGATCAGCGTCCGGGCTTTAAGTTCAAAGATGCAGATCTGATCGGTATTCCGCTTCGAATCACGATCGGCGGCAAGGGACTGGCGGAAGGCATCGCCGAAGTCAAATGGCGTACAGATGCCGAAGCAAAGAAAATTCCACTCGCCGATGCTGTCGGTTATGTCAAGGACCTGATCGCCGAAAAGCAAATGCTCTGAGGTGCTGAATACCCAACTTGATTCTGTATGAGCGTGGTGCAGTCGATTTCGTGAAGCCCCGAAACTAAAAGAGCCCGGTGTTGATAAAACACCGGGCTCTTTTCATCTTCAGCGAGCGTCGATCGACGTGTCAGTAGTTATACGTCGGGTTGTTTGTATCGAAATCTCGGTCTGTCAGACGGACTTCTGGTTTGATGCCCGTGTAAGTGTAATCTTCGATCAGTGGCGGCTTGGCATCTTTCTGACGAGGAAATCCGAATTGCTGAACTCGCACAGCAAGTCCGGACTTTTCATCAATCCACAGGCGTGTCATGTGAAACTTGAACTGCCGGCGCGGCTGAGGGTGGCTACTTTCGATCACACGGCATTTGCTGTCACCAACTTTTGCATCTTCAAAATACTTGACGTCTGTTTCTCCATACTTACTTTCCTCTTCCCATTGAGCGATAACCGAATCAAGCATTTTTGACATGCCCGCTTTGGTGATCGGATAGCGATTCTCTGCCATCACCCGGGAGTCTTCCGGAGACAGCGACAGCGTGCCAATGAGAGAAGCCAGGCCAGTTTCATGGACTTGCAGCTTATTGTCGTTTTTGCCATCAACAAAAATGACTTCGCGCCCCTTTGATGGCTCCATGAAATACATATACACACTGAACGGTTCGTGGCGCACCTTCATTTTCATCGACTGCGAAATCATCTCGTTTCCGACGATTTCTTTTTTTGTAAACGTACACTCATAGCCCTTCATGGCCTGAGCTTTTTCAGAGCACGTTTTTGCATGACGCAGGGCTGGTGCCAATGGATGTTCAGTTGCGGCTCTGTCATCTGCAAATCCGGCAGATCTGCCGGACAGCGAAATGGCAGACAGAGCGAGTGCAGCCGAAAAACTGCGTCGACTGATATGACTCTGAGAATATTTCTGAATCCCTGCCATCTTGGCTCTCCTTAATTCTGGCCATCCGCGGATTTCAGTGATGACTGAAACATGCCGTGGTGATTTCCGAGGCATCGTGTTCGATCCGTACTGACCGCGCTGACACATGCCGCTTTGCGAACATTTCTTATCTCAATCGCAGATTGGTAATCCGTCACATCAGCAAAAATACAGTAAGGCATCATAGGAGCCAGACTTCCTCTTGTGGAGATAGCATATTTTGACGAATTCGTTTGTACCAGCAAGTTGGAAGCGATCAGTCTTGACCCCAGATTGCCTGAGTTCACTGTGTTTACGGAGTCGGTCAGCGTGGAAACCGGAGTTGTGGCATATTGAAGACTCACGTAGACTCCGGCAGAAATTGCCCAACGGAGTGGCAGACATCCTTTTACTCAAGGGAATGTGGGAATGGATTCCTCTCGCAGCGGACTACTTTCAACGCTGTTGATGACGTTACCAATGATTGTGGTGCCGGCCATTGCATTGCTGCGCCCTCCGGGGCAACCTGCTGGCATCTCGACATCATCACTGGATGCCGCCGACACCTTGCAGGACGAAATGTTCAGCGAGTTCGACGTTACGGGAAACGAGTCAGAACAACCTAAAAAGTCGGCGGAAAATTCTCCCCGGAGTTTAACGGAGGAATTCGACGGTCTTTTTGAAGTTGAGTCGCCGGATATCAATGATGCCGGGGGGAGAAACAGCAATGCTCGGGACTCGAAAACGCTCAATCCGTTTGATGGTGAAAGTGATGGGTGGATTGAAGAAGAGCGTGCGGAGGTAGAGCCCTCGCCTGTTTCGGCTGAGAAAATTGTTGAACAATTAAACATGCTCGGGGCGTTGCGGACGATGTGGTTTGATGCCGGCCCGAAATCACCCGTTGGCTTTGCGGTTTTCTTTCGTGGCGAAACCGAACTGATGAGAATTCGATTTGAGGCTGTAGGACGCTCACGTCAGGAGTGTGCTCAGAGTGTGCTCGATCAAGTTTCGAAATGGCAGGCTGAACAGGCGCGGTAGAATCGCTGGTGCCCTGCTAACGGCTGATGTTGAGGTTCAGATTATCGCATCAGCGTTCTTTCGCCATTCTCATCGTGGTTCTGTATGTCACACCCTAACCCTTGCACATCACCTGGCTTCTTCGGTCAAAATGTGAGGATGAGTTCTCGGCAGCAAGTGCCTGCACTCCCGGACCGCGAACGAGTTCGCTGGTTTGTGCGAAGTGGCAGGAATCGCAAGGCACCTGGAAATTCGTTTCAGATTCTCTCCGATGGAGGTCTGGTCCGATCGACTCGACTTGCCAGGCTTGAGGCGGCGTTACTGATTTCAGATGGTGCAATCCCAGCGAAAAAGTTGGCTCAAATCGCGAGGCTGATTGATGCGAAGGAAGTTCAACAGCTGGCGCAGGTTTTGAACGAAAGCTACGATCGAACGCGTTCGGCCTTTCGAATCGAACAAACAGCAGCAGGCTATGTCATGATGACTCGAGCCGCTTTGTCGCCGTGGCTTGATCGTTTACACAATCGCCAGGCGGAAATGAAGTTGTCGGCACCAATGATGGAAACATTGACCATCGTTGCGTATCAACAGCCGGTAACGCGTGCGGACGTTGAGGCGATCCGAGGTGTTCAGTCGTCCGAAATGATTCGACAACTCATGGATCGAAGTTTGCTGCGCATCGGCGGTGAAGATGATTCGCTGGGGCGGCCATTCCTGTACGAGACGACTCGACAGTTTCTTTCCATGTTCGGACTGAGGCGTCTCGAAGACCTTCCGAATTACGCGACCCTGCGTCGCCAAAGAACTCTGCCTGCCATCGCAGAGACGGGCGATGAAGAAGATGAGGAATCTCTTGAAGCGGCCTGATCGGCTCGTCTGGCGTTCTCAGAACGAAACGCCAAAACGGAGCATCACGGCGGAATCCAAATCTGCCTGGAATGGCACGTTGGTATATTCAATCGATCGATTGAAGACGTAACCAACCTCCGCGAAGAATCCTCGATTCTCTCGCTGCAGATATTCGATGCCGGTGACAAGACGCAGATCACTGATGGTCAGGATATCTTCAGCTCCGCCGGTGCGAGTGACGGCCCACGTGTTGCCACCAAATACGCCACTTAGATAAGCCCAGGTTTCGCTGTCACCGCCGTTTTTTCGAATCCGGCGGGAGATGCGAGGAGATGGAAACTGAACGTCGACTCGCCATTCCGGCGACGGAGTCCACAACAGCCCCATCGCTGGCAGTACAGGAAAGTCCTCGCGCCCTGTATAAACCACGCCTCCGGAGACGGAGAGAGTTTTGGGAATCCACTGCCACGTCAGCAGTGCCATACCAAACAATCGGAATGCACCTTCATTGGTCTCAAAGTCACTTCGAATAGACGGCGTGACCAGGACCATGGATCCCAGTCGATCATTGATCGGCCGCTTCCAGAACATCTTAACGCCTGTGTCATAAAGTGAATCCGGAACGTCAAAAATCGCAGCGGCTTCAAGTGCATCAGCCCTGATATAGGGAGTGAATGAGATCACATTTTCCATGCTGCCCAGAGGGATAGCGAATGTCGCGTTCGTTTCGAGCGTTCTCACGGCGATTCCAGTTGCGGCATCGTCGTTGAGGGTTCCATAGCTGGCCTGGGCGCCTTGAAAGCAGGCGTTTCGGAATCGAACCAGTGGAATCTCACAATTTGTTGAATTCGAGGAGGGCGCCTCTGAGCACAGATCTTCCGCGCAGATGAGATCGGCTGAATAGCCGGCAGAGTGAAGACGCGATTGTTCGTCGTTGTGAGAGTCGCTTATATTGACGAAGTTGCCTTGCGGAAGAGCGAGTGAATCTGCCTCTTGCTTTGTTGCAACAAATATGGGAGCAAAAGTCTGCGCACGGCGATCGCTTCTGGTCACAGTTCGAAACTGTTCCAAAAATGATTCCTGGGCGGATGCCGCTGGAATGGCGAATGACAGCAGAAGTGCTGTCATGATGCTCGTTGTGATCCAGCCTCGAACCATGAGAATTCCTGCAGGGACGTGAGAAGGCGGACAACGATTGATCTGCACTCCACTTTCGTAGTACGTATGGTCGGCATTTAGGCAAGACCAACAGGCTGCTGATTGATGAAATCCGGTAAGGCATCCGGCGAGTGGAGATTGAATCTCCGGCAATTTGTGCTGATCGCCTAAAGCATTTGGCGAAATTCGGACGAGCATGACGTCGCCATGTCCATTTCTTTCAATTGTGAATCAGCCAACTGCACGCTCGATGCACAGTAGACGCGATCCGAAAATTGCTTCAAACTCGGTACGCTTGTGCGGCTTAGTGTTAATGTCGTGATGCCCGAGTGTCTGATCGCAGAGGCGTGGGGCGCGCAGGCAGAGACGGTCGGCACGGGGACATTTTTGCGGGACGGTAGAGATCGACACGGATCGATTCAAAGAACAACTTCTTGATCCGTAATGATCGCGATAGAAATTCAGGGAATAAAAGGTAGCGGTTCATGACGAACAAACCATTGACAATTGTCATCATCGGCGGAGTTGCTGGCGGTGCATCTGCAGCAACAAGGGCTCGTCGCTGTAACGAACAGGCGGAGATTATTCTGCTTGAGAAAGACGAATTTGTTTCTTTCGCCAATTGCGGCATGCCGTATCACATCGGTGGCGAAATTCCAGATCGAGGCAAATTGCTGGTCGCAACGAAAGAACTGCTTGAACGCCGTTTTCGACTGGACGTCAGAACTCGAAGCGAAGCGATCAAAATTGATCGTGCGACAAAGTTGATCACAGTGAAACGGCTTGACGATGGCACTGAGTATGCGCTGTCGTATGACAAACTGATCCTGTCACCTGGTGCTGCCCCGTTCGTTCCTTCGATCGAAGGGATCAAGTCGGCCGGTGTTTTTACTCTTCGTAATATTGCTGATATGGATCGAATTCACGCGGCAGTTGATGCCGGGGTGAACTTATCAAAGAAGGCCATCGTTATCGGGGCTGGTTTTATCGGCCTGGAAATGGTCGAGCAATTGGTGGCTCGCGGACTCAGTACAACACTGGCCGAACTTTTGCCGCAGGTGTTGCCACCGATGGATCCAGAAATGGTTGTGCCGTTGCATGAGGAACTGACGAGCCGAGGAGTGAAGCTTGAGCTTGGTGACGGCATCAAACAGATCCTTGCTGATGGAGAAGGAAACGCGATCGGCGTAGAGCTTCAAAGTGGGAAACGGCTGGAGGGCTCGCTCGTCATTCTGGGAATGGGCGTTTCTCCGAACATTCAGCTTGCTGAGAATGCTGGGCTGACGATTGGCAAGACAGGCGGCATCGCAACAAACGCATCTCTTCAGACCAATGATCCGGACATTTATGCTGTTGGTGATGCTTGCGAATATGTGTTTGCACCCACTGGTGAATCCATGCGAGTCGCGCTTGCCGGACCTGCAAATCGAGCTGGTCGCCTGGCCGGGCAGCATGCGGCGATTGGCCAGTGTGAGCCAGTCGCGCCTGTCATGGGCACAACAATTATCCGAGTCTTCGATCAAACGGCGGCGATGACGGGGTTGTCAGCGAAAAGTGCAAAACGATCCGGAATCAAATTTCGCAGCGTGACTGTTGTCGCGGGACAGCATGCTGGATATTTCCCCGGTGCATCTCCGATTACGCTGAAACTTTTGTACTGTCCGGACTCCGGACGAGTTCTTGGGGCTCAGGCCACCGGCAAAGATGGTGTCGACAAGCGAATTGATGTGATTGCAACGGCCATGGCATTTCAGGCCACAGTACGAGACCTGACAGGGCTCGATTTGGCGTATGCTCCACCATACGGATCGGCCAAGGATCCTGTGCATCAGGCGGCATTCACCGCCTGCAATAATATGGATGGCCTTGGCGATGTCCTGGATGCAGATGCAGACCTGTCTGGTTATCAGGTTGTCGATGTTCGGTCACCTGCTGAGATTGCGAAGACACCTTTGACGGGATGTTCGTCTTTTATTGCAATTCCTGTTGATGAACTGCGTGCTCGATTAAGTGAGCTTGATCCGTCAAAGCCAACCGTTGTCAGTTGTGGCGTTGGTGTGCGTGGTCATGTTGCCGAGAGGATTCTTATCCAGAGTGGATTCTCGAAGGTCATGAATCTGACTGGCGGAGCAACCATGCGTCGTCGGGCTGTGAAGTAGAACGAACGACAATCGTGTTGATTGTCATTGCGTTTGGGCGATGTGCAGCATTGCTTTGGGGTTGAAGGTGACTTCTGTAGCTCGGCGGTGATCCGTTGAGTTCACTTTGCATTGTGCAAATTTTTGAAGGATGCGTTCATCATGCCAGATCCACCATCATTGTTGCCGTTTAGTTTACCCGCGATTCCTGCTCGGCCGGCCGATGGGCATAAGGGAACCTTTGGCAAGGTTGTCATCATCGGCGGTTCTGTTGGAATGAGCGGTGCCGCTTGCCTGTCGTCGGTTGCTGCCCTCAGGTCAGGCTCTGGGCTCGTCTCTGCGGCCATTCCTCGATCCATCCAGGCCGTCGTTGCGGGGTATGAACCCAGTGTTATGACAATCGGTCTGCGAGATGATTTTGAAAAGGGACTGCTAGCTGTTTCGCCCGACGTTGTTGCAATGATTTTGGACGGCAGAGATGCCATCGGCATAGGGCCTGGCCTGGGGCGAAGTGAAGCGGCTGCGCAGTTGTTGCGTGATGTTTTGTCGACCGCCACAATCCCGGTTGTTGTGGATGCCGACGGCTTAAACCTTGCGGCCGAGTATCAGCTGTTTTCAGATCGGCGTGCATGCGTTTGCGTGATTACGCCGCATCCTGGCGAGTTCTCGCGATTGACGGGACGCCCAATTCGAGAAATCGAAAAGCACCGGGAGGAAATTGCACGGGAGTTTGCGACGAAGCACCAGTTGATCGTGGCATTGAAGGGCCCGGGAACAGTTGTTACCGACGGCATGCGTCTTTATTGCAACACGACAGGCAACTCGGGAATGGGAACCGGCGGCAGTGGCGATGTTCTGACGGGCATCGTGGTTTCATTGCTTGGTCAGCAACTGCCCGCATTTGAAGCGACAGCCCTCGCTGTTCACGCGCATGGATTGGCGGGAGATATCGCAGCCGAGAAGTTTACACAACGGGGTATGATTGCATCGGACTTGCTGGGATGTTTGCCGGATGCGTGGCGAAGGCTGGAAGAAAATGCACGGCTTGTTGAGTAGTCGGACGAACTGGGAATAGATTCAAATCGCACCGCCGTCTACGAGACAGTCATCATGGGGCGTGCAAACATCGTGAGTCCAGGTGTTTCGTCAAAACGAACGCATCAGCAGCGACCAGTTCGCGATCGCTTGTTCCAAATTTGAATCACTGGGACGCGTAACCCAGAACCCGGCCTTCCGAAGTGCATCGCGGCTTTGGGCCAGCAGTGCCTGTGACTGTGCATTCCTGGAAGATTCAAGCAGCAGGATGGACTGATCGGCTCCATCAGCTCCTTCAAGATCAGCAGCAGAGATCCAGCCGTCTGTGAGAGCAATCCCTCGAATCGGCGACGGTCCGCCGAACACAAGTTGCCAGGCAAGACGAGACTGCTCACGATTTCCGACCACGACAATGCGACGCAAGTCCGCCCGAGAGCCCGATGCCAGCCCCTGGATCGTTGTCATCACGAGTGGAATATCGTCGGCTGTGAGTTTTGCTCTTTCCGGATTGACGGGAATGGCCACAATTAAATTGTGCGAATCGAGGAAAGGCTTCCAGCTCTGCAGGATCTGCTCTTCCGACTCACGTTCTGCCGAAATGAGAATGACAATTCCCGGGAGTAATCCGGAATCCCTTGTTGATGAAAACACAACGGCTTTGCCACGTTCATCGAACAACAATTCGCGTCGCTGAATGGTTCCTGTTGGATCTGCATTCTCTGTCGGAGCCGTTGCATCCGCAGGTGTTGCGTTTTCTTGTTTGCCTTCGGGCGCTGCCTGGACGGCTTTCAGCTTTGCGATGTTTTCCTGTCCTGCAGCCGAGATAGCGTCGAGCACTTTGTCGGAGACCGAAACAATCGTTTCAGGATAAGGTGCAGTCGTAACGTCTGCCGTTTTTACTTCGGATTCACCTGGCAGGCGATACTCCAGTCGCGCATTGTCACCAGCCTGTATTTCTGTGACCGCGACGATCAATTCACCCAATCCGGGTGTCTTGCTTTCGTTGATTTTCAAGAGTTCAATTCGCTGCGGGATACCGGCTTTCGACGCTGGCGTGTCATTGATAACGAGAAGTGGTACGAAATCGCTTTCTTCTTTGGGGTCCTTCGCTGTTGTACGATCTGCGCCCGCTCCGATTTTTTGAGGAGCCAGTCCCTGCATCATTCGAGCAATTGCTCCTGCGTCGGCGGGGCCACCCGTTTCTTTTGATTTTGTTGTGCGAACCGTCATCAGTCCCAGATAGCCGGGCGTCTGCAGTGGAAGTTCTTCTGCCAGTTCAACGGTCAGAGTCAGTGTCTCGGTGCCCCGCTTCACATTGATCGTCAGGGAATCACCCGCGTAGTGGCTCGCGACGGCTTCTTCCAGAATGCTCATACGTTCGATTGGTCGATTCTCTACGGAGATGAGTTGGTCATTCTTTTTCAGGCCAGCGGAATCTGCCGGGCCCTTTGGCACAAGTCGATCTATGCGAACGTCGGATGAAAAGATACCGGAGGTCACAAGTTTCAGTCCAAGACGTCCGGGTTTCAGGTCCTTGCCGGATCGAAGACGTTCGGCAATTTTCATCGCTTCTTCCATCGGAATCGCAAAGCCGATCCCCGAGTCGTACCACTCGATTCCCGATGATGCGTTGCCCTGCCCTCGCGGCGAAAGCGGAACAAGAATTCCCAGCACCTGCCCCTGCAAGTTGATCAGTGGTCCCCCATAGTTCACAGGAGAGATCTTCGCGTCGCTTTGAATTGCCATGCCATGAATGCGATTCAGAGCACTCACCACCCCGACCGAAATACTTGAGGACGATGGAGAATAGAAGCGTCCCATCGCAATTGACCAGAGACCAACTCGAACTGTTGAAGCAGTCGCCGGAGTTGCTGCGGTCCATTGACCATCACGAGCTTTCAGGAGAACCAATCGACGAACATGATCCGTTGCGATGACTTCGACATTCGTTCGATGGCCCGCATTATCCTCGGCAAGAATTGCTTCCGGATTTCCTTCCAGCGCGAATTGACTGGTGAGGATTTCACCCTTGTCAGAGATCACCACTCCCGTCGTGACCAGTGAGTTGACTGTATCGCCATCGACCGACTGTTCGCCGCCGATGACTCGTAGCCGGACTACGCATGGTTCAACCTGTTTGACAGCCGCGCGGACTGCGTCACCAAGCTCATCAGCGTGCAGTTCCGATGAACACAGGGACGCGATTGCCCAAACGGCTCCCACAGTGCAGAGACGAACAAATCGCTGAAGCGTTTGCAGAATGTCGTTCATAAGGGCATCTGTCTGGATGAATTCAATCTTGTGAGCTGCAAAAACACCGGTTGACGGGCGGTTCGAAGGGCGACGCCCTTATCGAAGGATCATCGCCGAATAGTGGAGAGTTTCATATCGTCCAGGTCCAGTTGACCGGTTGCTCCATTGAGCCCGATACGGATGATCATCTCTTTTGCTGCTGGAGGAACAGGGATTGTTGATTTTGCATTTTGCCAGCCAAAGCTTCCACGCCAGCGTCCAAGCACCTTGAATCCAATTTCGCGGCGGACGTTGTCGTAGAAGTGCACAACAACGGCAGCTTGCTCATTGATGTCATTTCCAGGCACAATTCCGTCGCACCGCACCCAGTAATCAAGGTTGACAATAGCAATCTGGCGACCGTTAATCGGTGCGCCCTGCAATGCCTGGGACAAGGAGCCAAAATCCTTATTGTTGAAACGCAGGCAATACGTTCCGGAAATCGGTTCTTCAGTACACATGGTCGTTTGCCGTTGGTAGTGCCAGCCGTCTACTTTTTCATCGCCGTTTTCATCAAGTTCAAATGAGCCGTTGACGATCTCCGGGCTGTTTCCATCTGGTTGAATACGGCGTTGCTCTTCCGATGTTCCAGTCATTGGGACGAAAAGTGTGGAGATGAGCTTTTCATCTTTGAGTTTTCCATCTTCCTTTGTGAACAGATGAAACGACTGCTGGTAGCGCTGTCCAACGGGGATAATCATGCGGCCGCCTTCCTTCAATTGATCGATTAAAGGTGCAGGAACATCCTCCGGCGAACATGTCACGATGATCTTGTCGAACGGCGCGTGCTCGGGCCAGCCTTTGTAGCCGTCACCATCCAGTGTGTGAACGTTGGTGTATCCAAGTTCGGCCAGTCGCTTCGTCGCCAGCTTTGAGAGTGGTGAGACGATCTCAATCGAATAGACCTCTTTAACGATCTCCGACAAAACGGCGGCCTGGTAGCCGCTGCCAGTTCCGATTTCAAGAACTCGGTCGTCCGGCTGAGGGTCCAGCGATTCCGTCATGTAGGCGACGATGTAAGGTGGCGAAATTGTCTGCTGATGACCAAGCGGCAACGCGACGTCTTCGTACGCTCGTGCTCTTTGAGCTGTGGAAACGAATTCGTGCCGCGGAACTTTTCGAAGCGCTGCAAGGACTGCTTTGTTCGTGATTCCTTCGGCTTCGACTTTATTTGTGACCATCGCGTCGCGAAGCGCGTCGAATCGTTGTTGGGCGATTGCCGGATTCCCGGTCACCAGGAATCCTGTGACCACCAGCGTCATTCGAACGAAGAAACTTCGTATTGAGTGATGGGTCATCTTGAGATGGCTGGTTTGAGCAAATGCGGTTGTGTCCACGAGCGGTCCTCGCTTCGCAAATCTTCTGGGGCGGAATACAAGTCGGCCGGATCAAGCAGGCCAGATACAGTGTAATGGTTACGAAGAGAGGAGAGAATCGGGTTTTTGCGAGTCAGTCAATCTGACGGTGCCTTGTGTCTGGGTGGCTTGTTTCGACGGTGCCTCTGCAATTTTGAGAATGGCCCAATGAAGCCAGCTTTCCTCTTGGAGTGATCATCGTTTGGCTCTGAGTCAGGCTGGGTGTGAGTGTCGCTTTGCGGCACGATGATGGGCCAGAACGTATAAGAGGCATGGGGATTTCGAATGTGATCTGGTGGCCTGGAGTCAGTTTGCCGAATTGGCAAGAGCGGCTCGCGGAGCCCCGTCGTAGGCAAGCGTCAGTGTTTCGGATTTGTCAATTCACCGAGACCAATTTGGTCGCAGAAAGTGTCACTCAGAATCGTCGAAATTCGGAGAGTCTTCGTACTGAAACACTTACGAAATTCTCTCATGATAAGGTCCCTGGAATTCGGGCAACCACGTTTGACACTTCTTCACGTCTGGTTAACATCGCCGCCCGTTGAGTGAGTGAGCGCTCGAGGACGAATCTGCACTCGTCGTCGAGCATAATACCTGTCAAAAATGCCAGTCTTCCAGCACCGCCCTGCCCTTGTGGCGACAGGCGATGGAGTGCCGCGCCAGCTTTGTGTTGTCGCGAATTGCCCCGTCTTTGTCTGAGGTGATGCTGCGCGCTGGCGATAGAGGGAGGGGCGCATGACGCAGCCCGTACGTCATGAAGACAAACTGACGTTCGATTCAGCACCCCACGCTGCGCGGACGTTGGTTTTTGATCAACCACATTCGCCATTGGCTCATGTTTCTTCAGAACTCGAACGGCTTACCTATGCCATTCGTGAGGCTGTTGGCGAACAGAATTACCAGCATTGGTTCCATAAGAGAACTCGCTTTGAGATTTCGGGCGATCGGCTGGTCGTTCGAGTTCCCAATCCGTTTATTCTGAACTGGCTGCTGCGAAGGTTTCGCACTGCTCTTAACAAAGCGTCACAGCTTGTTCTTGGGCCGTCTGCTTCGTCTCAATTGGAAGTCGATGAGTCGCTGATGCTGGAAGTTGCTGAAGCGGCAACGGCGATTTCAGTGTCTGAAGTTGCCGCCGTTCCAACTCCAGCGATTGACAATAATGTAAGACTGCGTCGCGATGGCGGCAGCGGCCCACTTAAGTCAGCTTCCAATCGTCAGGCTTTGCCAGCCGCCCCGTCTGAGTTTGATCGGCCAGGTTCTCTGAGTTTGCCGGGTAACCGTCGTCGCTTTCGCTGCTTCGACTCGTTCGTTTCGGGTGAATGCAACGATCTGGCGGTCCTGGCGTCTCGGCAAGTTTCCGCTGCTCCGGGTGAGCGGTACAACCCGTTGTTTATTCACGGCGGAACTGGAACAGGGAAGACTCATCTGCTGGAGGCCATCTATACGGAGGTACGCCGCAATCATCCGTCGAAGAATGTGATGTATCTGACGTGTGAGGCGTTCACTAATTACTTCACTTCCGCACTGAGTTCACGCACTGTCCCTTCGTTCCGCCAGCGGTTTCGAAATGTTGAAGTGCTTCTGATCGACAATATTGAGTTCCTCGACAATAAACGGGCGACTCAGGAAGAATTCCTGCACACGATCACTCAGTTGATTGATCATGGCGGACAGGTTGTTATTTCTTCAGACCGCCATCCTCGATTGTTGACGAAGCATCGCGAGGAGCTGACAACTCGATTTCTCAGCGGGCTGGTTTGCCGAATTGAATCGCCGGATGAAGCGACACGGCACAAGCTGGCTCGTTCGTTGACGGCCGGCATGAAAGCTGTTTTTGCAGATGATGCATTGGACTATATTGTGCGACGCTGTCGCCGCAATACTCGAGAACTTCAGGGAGCATTGAACCAGCTCGAAGGCCAATTCTCATTGAATGGCCGCCGAATCACTTTGGCGGTTGCACGTGAAGTGTTGGGAGAGATGGCGGAAGAGTGTCGACGGCTGGTTCGAATTAGTGATGTTGAGAAAGTCGTGTGTGAGACGTTTGGTGTCACCGCAGCTGATCTGCGTTCTCCGTCACGTCGAAAGGCAATTGCACTGCCTCGAGCGATTGCCATGTTTATGTCGCGGCGCATGACGAAGTCGGCGTATCGAGAAATCGGTATGTATTTCGGCGGGCGTGATCACAGTACGGTAGTCGCCGCCGAGCGTAAAGTGGCCGAATGGGTTACCAGCGGCGAAGCGATCGGCTTGCCAACTTCATGCACTGGCCGAACGATTGCCGAACTGATCGATGAATTGGAAAATCGACTGCAGACGCTGGCGTGCTGAGCATTTCCTGGGATTCCATCCGAGGATCGCACAGAACAAGACTTTCGAGGTTTGAAACCCATGGCCCGCACGACCGAGCTTGTTCACTTTTCTGGCAGAGTTCAGGGAGTGGGATTCCGCATGTCGACAAAGCACCTTGCGCGGGATTCGGGAGTCGATGGACACGTCCGGAATCTATCGGATGGGCGGGTTGAGATGATTGCGACGGGAGAGCCCGACGCGATTTCGCGACTGATTGATCGCCTCGAGGGGCTTTATGGCGATGGAATTTCTGGCGTTGAGCGGGTGTTGAGGACGGAAGTGGAGGAGTTTTCCGGCTTCACCGTTCTGCGGTAGCCACGGAGTTCCATGTCCGGCTGTTTTTCACTTGGACCGACCGGAAAGGCTGGTAGAGTGGGCCTTTGCTGTTCGAGCGGGTCGTGTGGAGAATTCTCCAACGGCTGAAGATCGAGCGGCGTAACAGTTGTGTCCGAGGGATATTGCGCCCGTTTTCTGGTTCCGCAGTCGGGAATTGCTCAGTAATGAATCGCTTTTTGACATTGGCCGAGGGTATTTCGATGACCCCGGTTGTCCAGACAGACTGGACTTTTACGTGGTTGGCTGTATTCGGCCTGATGCTGGCCCTGGTTGCGATATCCTATGGATCTCGAGTTGGCGTGATCGCCCGTGCGACAACCAAGGAAGCCATCCGTCAGCCGCTGTTTCTGCTTCTGCTGGCAATCTCTTCAATCATTCTGATCTTGAATTCGGTAATGCCCTTCTTCACGCTCGAAGACGACGTAAAGATGCTTAACGAATGCGGTTTGGCAACCTTGTTGATTTCCGGAGCCTTGTTGGCTGTTTGGACTGCTGGAACGAGCATCACCAGTGAAATCGAAGGTAAGACCGCGATGACATTGCTGAGCAAGCCGATTGACCGTCGGCAGTTTATTCTTGGCAAGTATATTGGAATTGTGCAGGCTGTGATTTGGTTGTTCGCAATTCTGACGGTCTTGTTCTCGATGCTGATCTTCGTGAAAGTTGGATATGACCAACGCGAACGATCGGAAGAAGTCACGCCAATGTGGCAATGGCACAAAGTCTCTCAGGTAGAGATTCCAGCGCCTCATCCAGATCGCGTTCGAGTTGTTGCTCAGATGTTACCGGGAATTGCTTTGGCATTTTTGCAGGTCTGCGTATTGGGTGCTATCAGTGTGACCGTGGCGACTCGAATGCCGATGGTGATGAATCTGGTAATTTGTTTCGCGGTGTTTGTGATCGGAAACCTGACCGAGATCATGGTAAATCAAAGCGTTGCAGGCGAAGCAAATGAATCTGTAACCTTCACTGCTCGACTGATTTCGATGGTTGTTCCATCTCTATCCACGTTCAACGTGTCTTCTGCAGTGGCAACTGGCCGACTGGTTCCCCAGGACTATCTGGGGCTGAGTTTGGTTTATGCGTTTACTTACATCGCCGCGATGCTGCTGCTTGGATTTATCTTGTTCGAAGACCGTGACCTGGCTTAGTGGTTTTGGAAACAACACTGCGTCTGATGTTGTTTGATACTTCAAGCGGTGCTGACGGCAATATTTTTCGTTTAACCGTTAGCCGGAGGCGTACGTTGGTGGGCGGCATCCGCGTACGCCTCCGGCTGACGGTTAAACAAATCAATTTTGACCGTTATTGGTAGACATCGCCCTTCACTGATTTCGCGGACGACTTTGTGAAGCCGGGTTTGTAAAGCCCGGCAGGACGAGTGCGAAGAATTGGCCTTCGCCCGTTGGTGGCAGTGGATCACACCTGGGATATTGAAATCCTTGTTGAAGGGCGTGATGTTTCTCTGTAGTTTGCAGAGTTGGTAACCTGAAGTGGATCATTTTGATCTGCTTCAGTGGTGTTGATCTGCCGGTTTGGCGTCAGATTTGCATCATGTGGCCAGCCGATTTTGCAACGGGACGACGGATTGCTGTATGCTAACCGTTGGATTCCAGTGTGTTGGAGAAACTTGCCGTGTCGACATCACCCGAATTCCGCCGCATTATTTCTGCGCAAAGCTTTTTGCAACCCGCCTGGTTGACAGCAACCGTTTCCGGGGTCGCCGCCAGTCTCATGCTTGCGTTTTTGCTGCTTGATGCCGGCGCTCTCGCCTGGCTTCTTGTGCAGGCTTCAGAGCCATCTTCGATTCGCAATGGACTTCTACCTCTTTCTGAACAACTTCAGAATCACGTGGCTGGAAGCATCTTCGCGAGGATGATTAATGCTGTCAGGCTGCTTCACTCTGATACATCTGCGGCGGCTGTGCTCATATCTGCCGGCGCGATACTTTGGGTTTTTCGCTCGGTGCTGCGATCTTTCGCTGGTGCGGTTGTGGAAAGAAGAACCGCCGAATTGATTCTTCGACTTAGGCAGCATATTCATCGCAAAGCGATTCGGCTTGAACCCGCCGACTTGACCGGGGAGCAGACCCGTTCGGCCGATCGATTGTTTCAAATTGCTACATTGTCACTCGAAAAGGCCGCATCAGACTGGGGCAAAATCTGGATTACCGTTTTGCCGGATCTGATAGTTGCGGTGCTGATTGCTTTGATGACAAACTGGCGTCTTGCGCTTCAGACGATGATTCCTGTTGTCATTGGCCGGATGGTTCTGCGATTGGAAATGCAACGTCGTGACGCATCGCTGAGACTACTTTCAGAACAAGTGGATCGTGGTCTGTCCCGAATGGCTGAAGGTCTCAAGAAGACTCGAATCGTGACAAGCTTTGGGATGGAGCAGAAGGAACAGCAGCAGTTTGAGAGTCACCTTGGTGAATATCAGCAGCGGTGCCGCGTCATGCAAAAACAGCAAAGTCTGGGACGTGGCATTCGGAATGCGATCCTGCTTGTGGCAATCGTGGTGCCGGCAGCAATTCTGGCAGCAAGGATATTGAACGGTGATCACGCTTCGATTGGCGTGATGATCGGCTGCTGTCTGATTGTTTTGTTTTCAGGATTGGGCAGAACGGACTCCTGTGCGGCACTCGCGACTGAAGGTAGCGAAAAAGCGGAGGAGATTGCTGCTTACATCAATCGTATTCCGGGTGTCAGTCAGGCTCCAGGCGCAGGTTTCCTTCAGCCAATGTCGAAGACATTGACGTTCAATCAGATTTCGTTTCAGACGCCACAGTTGCCTGGACTTTTGCGAGGTCTGGATTTGCGGATTGGATTCGGCGAGACGGTAGCGCTGCTTTCATTGCAGCCTGCATCCGCAAGAGCAGTCGCCAGTATGATTCCTCGATTTCTGGATCCGGATCTGGGTCAGGTTTTGATCGACGGACGCGATATCCGTCAGGCAACCCTGGAATCGTTGCGAGCCGAGGCAATTTTTGTGGGCGGTCAGGATCCCGTCTTCAATGCGACGGTGCTTGAGAATATTACCTGTGGTCAATCAGATATCTCTCGCCAGCAGGCGCTGGATGCTGCGAAGCTGGTGCATGCGGATCATTTTATTCGTACTCTGCCCAAAGGCTACGAAACGATGCTGGGCGAGCATGGATCTGCGATGGACGCTGGTCAGATATTTCGGTTGAGTCTGGCACGCGCCATTGTGAGGTCCCCTGCCCTGCTCATTATTGAAGAGCCGCCAACGTCACTCGATGCCGAAACGAAGGCGATGCTCGATGATGCTTACCAACGAATTTCCAGTGGCCGGACAGTGATATTTTTGCCGCATCGATTGTCGACGGTCAAGAAATGTTCTCGCATCGTTCTTATTCACGAAGGGCGAGTTGCCGTCGACGGGGTTCATGATCAGATGGTTCGAACCAGTGAGCTGTATCGCCATTGGGAGTATGTGCGATTCAATCCATTCCGTGAGGAGTCCGAGCTGGGTTCGTGATCCTTTCGCATTATCTTTGATGCAGGAAATCCTGTGTCCAGTGGATCTGCACCTGTAGTTGTTTGTTGTCATCATTGGCGGTGAGAGTGCCATTGAAGATCAGGTGAGTGGCTCATACGACGCGCCAAGCTTATCAGCCGCTTCGGATGGATTCATATTGAATAAAGCACGACCGCTGGTTTGCCATCCTTCCTTCGCCAGATGAAAAACAGCGCACGCATCGCGGATGAGGGAGACTGCGGCGACGTTCTCCATGTCGCCGCCTTCAATCGCGTCGAACGAAATATTCACGCCTACCAGCAAGCAGATCTGCGACGTTGACTTGTCTCGCAGCAAAGATCGTGTCGGAAGCCATTCGCAGTGAACCCATCGCAAGCCTCGGGGTATTCCTGCCGTGCGAGCCTTTTCAAAGAACTGCTGTTCCAGCGTCTTTTGCTCCTGATCAAAACTCTTCAGAAGTCGCTCAGGCGTGAGTCGTCGGCCGAAGAAGCCGCGAAGTCCGTTAAGCAGGGATCTTATCATTTGGTCGTATGGCTGGAGAAACCAGGTGAAAGTATCAGCGAAGCATCTGAACGTTGGCTCATCATTCTTGGAGTTGTGAGCGCAGAGTTTCCCGATTCGAACTTAAGAAGGATACCGAATTGAGCGTGAAAACATCGCAATTCGAGTTTTTGGGGCTGCGGCCAATCGGCAAAAATCGACTGCTGTGATTGTCCATGCGAAGTCGTGTTGAATGCTGGAGGGGTGAATACTCGGACAGTTCCCAATCGACAGTCTTATTAAAACTGGTGTCTTCAAAAGAACCGTTCTCATCGTCAGTACCGTCAAAGTCCGATACTTCGCATTGATTGGAATTGTTTGTTGCTTGAGGTTGCTGTGTGGCGTTCAATCGCCCTGCGGTGAATAAGCCTCTGAGTTGCGAAGGCGGTTGGAAACTTTCGCAGCAACATTGCGGTAATGAATGGTGACCAATGGGGGGCACTTCAAAGCCTGCATTTTTGAAGGATCACAGCGGTGAAACGGCAAGGCTTTCTCGCAGCAGGGCTGCTGGGTTCGGCAACGGCTCTTTGTCTATTGCTGAATCGACATGGCGGTCTCGGCGCATCGGAAGAAGGTTCGCGTTCATTCCGCGAGGCACTTGGAGGTTCCAAAGAACCGCCAGTCGTCGAGGATGAAGATGGGGTCCGTCTGAACTACTTTGACGCGACCTGGGCCAAGGTTCTGAAGGACCTTGCCGAGAGTCATGGCTTGACCCTGGTAATGGATACCGTGCCTCCAGGGCGATTTGCTCGCCGAGATAAGGCTCGATATGACCTTAACTCTGCGGTGAGAATCCTCAACGGCGAACTTGAGCCGCAGGGCTACCGGCTGCTCGTTCAGAAGTCGTTCCTGATTGTGCTGAGTCTTGATAAAGCCCGTACGGAATACGCCCGTCCGCGGCTTTCTTCTGAAGAGCCGGCAGTCAGCAAGAATAAGAACGTGTCCGCGACTGAATCGCTGATTCGTTCTGCATCGGCGACTCGTGATGCGGATAGCGGGAACGACTCGGCGCGTCGCCTGCTTTCTGATGCGGAACGCAAGGCGGGCGGACGTCGTTCTTCTGACGGAGACGCTGGTCTGCCGGTTCTGGAGTTCTCCTCCGCGATTCACCCGGTTTCTCATGGCGGCAAAGTTGTTCCTGACGAGCCGTCTCCGCGAGCGGAGACTGGGCCTGCGGTCATCGAAGAAATCTCTCTGAACAATGGCAACGCATCGGACTTGGCGAGAACGCTTTACGTCGTGTTTGAAAAACGCGCCGTGCTGCAGAAATCCGGTGTCAACGGGTTGCCAAGTTTTGCTGTTTTTGATCGAGCCGAAGACGGTACCGCAAAAAATACGGCATCTCCTCTGTTCCGCGTTGGGATCGACCAGAATGCCAATCGACTGATCGTGGAAGCGCCTGCGTCACGCGTTGGCCATCTCAGAAAGTTGATTGGCGAACTCGATAAGCCCGCCGAATTTGGGGCGGATGATTCGATCAAGGTCGTCGAAAATAATGGCATCTCTGCGAAGACTGCAAAGCAGTTGAACGAGCAGATACATCAGCTTGTCTCAATGGCTGATGAAGCGCCTGCGGCGGGCAGACGTTCTGCGGGTCAGGCACCGGCGGATGATAATAATCTGGCTGGCGATGAGGGCCCGGCAATCAACTTGCGCGGCGAAGTTAATGTTCAGGCAATGCAGGATCTTGGGATCCTGATTCTGAAGGGTAACGAAGCTGATGTTGCCAAGATTGAAGAAGTCATTCAGCGTCTGGAAAAGATGAGTATTGGCTCACTGCCCAGTATTCATGTTCTGACGCTGCAGAATGTCGACTCCGAAGCGATGGCCACATTGCTGACGAATGTTTATACCGAACTTACGGAGTTACGCCAGCGTGGTGGCCAGGCTCGCAAGACGGCTGCGTTTATTCCGGTTGTTCAGCCAAACGCGATTCTGATTTTGTCATCGGAAATTGAACGCGAGTCCATTCTGACACTGGCCGACGAACTCGATAAGCCGCTCAGGCCGGAATTTGAGTTCCAGGTGTTTCCACTCAAGAGCGCCATTGCGTCGCAGGTTGTGGCAGCTCTGGAAAGCTTCTATGAAGAGCGAGGAGGCTTGGGCACAAATGTTCGAGCCATTGCCGATGTTCGAACAAATTCCGTGATTGTTCAGGGAAGAATGAGCGAACTGGCTGAAGTAACAAAGCTGATTGAGCGAATTGATAAAGATGATCCCGCTTCCACGGTTCGGATGCAGATCTTCAAGCTCAAGCAGGCCGTTGCTGAAGAACTGAGTGCCACGATCAATCAGGCTCTTCAGGCCATTATCAATCCGCCGCAGCAGACAACACAAGGTGGCGGTGGTGGTTTTGGGGGTGGCGGTACGCAGGGTGCTCAGGAGCTTCGCGATAACAAATCGGTTGCGCTGGAGTTTCTTACTGCCAGTGGCGGTGTTCAGGAACTGATCCGTTCTGGTATTCTTGCCGACGTTCGAGTGAGCCCCGATATCCGTTCGAATACGCTGATTGTGTCGGCTCCAGAAGCCAGTATGGGGCTGATGGTGGCACTCGTTGAGGCACTCGATCGTGCTCCGGATGCTGTGTCTGAGATTAAAGTGTTTACGTTGAAGAATGCAGATGCACAGCAATCTGTCGATCTGTTGCAGACGCTGTTTGATAACACAAATCAGGAGGACCAGCTTGGGATTCAGCTGGCTGGAACTGAAGGGTCGTCCAGCAGCTTGATACCGCTTCGTTTCTCGGCTGATATTCGAACCAACACTGTCCTCGCTCTCGGAAGTGCTGAATCGTTAAGTGTGGTGGAAGCGATTCTGCTTCGACTGGATAATGACGATACTCGCAAGCTGGAAACGACTGTTATTCCATTGCGAAACGCACCAGCGGAGTTGGTGTCAGCGACTCTGCTCGACTTTCTGGAACAGCAGCAGGCTCTTCAGGACAGTTCAGAGGATCTGATCAGCAATATTGAGCGAGTGCGACAGCAGGTCCTTGTTTCTCCGGATACAAATAGCAACTCTCTGATCATCAGTGCTTCACCTCAGTATTTCAGTCAGGTCAATGATATCATTGCGACGCTTGATGCTCAGCCTCCTGAGGTTGTGATTCAGGCTCTGATTGTGGAGGTGAATCTTGATGCGACCGACGAGTTTGGGATTGAGCTCGGGTTTCAGGATCCGCTGCTGCTGTCTCGTGGTCTGGCGACCGCTACGGCGACAACCGGCACTCCGGGTCTGAACTTCAACAACACCAGCGTTGCGTTGGGCAATAACTTTACGACAGCTGCACCGAATACGGGAACCGTCGCCAGTCAGGGACTTTCGAATTTCTCTCTTGGTCGTCAGAATGGAAACTTGGGCTTTGGTGGCTTTGTATTTTCGGCTCAGTCTGACGCTGTCAGCGTATTGCTCCGAGCCCTGGCGGCTCGAAGGACACTCCATGTGTTGAGTCGTCCACAGGTTCGAACGACACACAACAACGAAGCGTTGGTCAACGTTGGGCAGAGTGTTCCGGTGGTCAACGGTGTGACGGTGTCCCAGCTTGGGCAGGCGAATCCTCAAATTGTTCGCCAGGATACCGGCATCACATTGCGAGTGACTCCGCGAATCACACCGGATGGCATTATTGCCATGGATGTTTACGCAGAGAAGAGTGGATTGGCAGGAACCGATGTTCCGGTCTTTGTGAACTCTGATGGAAGCACGATTAACTCTCCGATTATTAATCAATCTATTGCGGATACGACCGTCAATGTGCCCAATGGCCAAACGATTGTCATTGGCGGGATGATTACGAAGAGTGACCAGTCGCTGGAACGCAAAGTACCCTGGTTGGGTGATCTGCCTATCGTGGGGAAGGCTTTCCGATATGACAGCACGACATCGGCTCGTACAGAACTGCTGATCTTCCTGACGCCTCGCATCGTGCTGAGTGATCTTGATTCAGAACTTATCAAGCAGGTTGAATCAGAGCGACTTCACTTCGTGGAATCGGAACTGGAAGAAATTCATGGTCCGCTGTACAGCGTTCCACAGTCAGACATGAACTCTCAGATTCTGCATGAAGAAATTCTGTATCAGGATTCGGAAGGGAACATGATGCAGCCTGTACCGGATTCACTGCCGAATAATCGGTAGTGAATGGAACGGCCCACCACGAATCCCGCATCGTGGTGGGCATTTCCATGTCGCTCAAGCGTGACTCTTCGTGCGAACTGTCAGCATTGTTCGCTACTGGATTCATCAGTCAGAAAACGCTGCTGGACTTTGTTGAGTCGCTGTTCCACAAACGGTGGAAATTGAATTGACGAGAGACAAACATGAACCGCAACTTTCCCAGAACTCTTCAATTTGCTGTCGTGGTTGGATCGGCTGCACTCTGTCTGACGCTGTGTCCGGGCTGCAGTTCGACTGGGGCAATCTTTCGAGAACCATCCAGGCTGTTGCATGATCCAGGTCAGTTAGTTGGACGTCCGAAAGTCGAAAAAACCGTGATCAGGATCGTTTCCCTGTGGGAGGCTGCGAGCGGTAAAGATCCGAACGATAAACCTGCACGCGGTTTTGCTGGTCAGATTCTTTTCTTTGGCCCCAATGGAGAAACCGGCGCACGTGTCCGTGGGCGTGTCGTGATTTACGAATACGACAACTATGACCCAGACAGTGGAGAAGAACCTGAGCCTCTGCATTCGTTTACGTTCGAACCAGATGCCTGGGACATTCACAGAGCGGAAGGGACTCTTGGGCACTCTTACAGTTGCTTCATTCCCTACATGAGCCCAAGTCGCGAGCGTGCGAACTGCGGCCTGAAGGTTGAGTTTACGGGAGACGATGGACGCAGAGTCTGTTCTGAAACCGTTGAGGTGATGTTGCCATCTCGTTCCGGGGCGGCAAACGGTCTATTGTCGACTCGAGGCTTTGTTCGAGAAGCTCAGTTGGGGACCAATCCCGTGATTCAAAGATCGCGATCGGGAGAAATACCTCAAGTCAAACAACAGACGCTGGATTCAATTTCGATTCCGTTTCCAAAACAGTAACTTCTGAATCGACAGATTGAATCCGGTTTGAAAGTCGTGCGTTGTCAGCATTCGGTGAAATTGACGGCCAGCCCGCCACGAGACGTTTCCTTGTACTTGTCGAGCATGTCGGCCCCGGTTCTTCGCATCACTGCGATAACTCGGTCAAGGCTGATCTTGTGCTGACCATCGCCCCGTAACGCCAGGCGAGCCGCATTGATGGCTTTCACCGCGCCCATTGCGTTGCGTTCGATACAGGGGACCTGCACCAGGCCTTTCACCGGATCACATGTCAGACCAAGATTGTGTTCCATTCCAATTTCGGCGGCGGTCTCAGCCTGAGCGGGAGTTCCCCCCATCACTTCTGCCAGAGCTCCAGCCGCCATTGAGCAGGCAACCCCAACTTCACCCTGGCAGCCAACCTCCGCACCGGAGATCGATGCATTGCGTTTGTAGAGCATCGCGATCGCGCCAGCGGTTAAGAGGAATCGATGAATACCGTCGGGGGCTTTTTTCTCACAGAATCGATCGTAGTAGTGCAGGACGGCCGGAACAATTCCCGCAGCTCCATTTGTTGGGGCTGTGACAACTCGACCACCCGCCGCGTTTTCTTCATTGACAGCCAGGGCGTATAAGTCGACCCAGTCCAGCACGGTCAAAGGATCTCGCAGGCCAGTTTCCGGGCGTTCGGTCAGCTGTTTGTAAAGTCCAGATGCTCGTCGGCGAACCTGCAGTCCGCCCGGAAGGATTGTTTCCGTGGACGTGCATCCGCGATGAACACAGTCCTGCATCGCCGTCCAGATTTTCTGCAGTCGTTCTCTGATTTCATCTTCCGATCGAATGGACAGTTCATTTCGAAGGACAACTTCGCTGATCGGAATGGAGTGCTGTTGGCAAATCGCCAGAAGTTCTGCCGCTGACGTGAACGGCAAAGGTACTGAGATATCGACGGTCGGCGCTGTGAAATCGGCTTCGCCTTCAATCACAAAGCCTCCACCGACCGAGTAGTACTGTCGCATCAAGAGGGGCGTGCCATCTTGAGCATAAGCTGTAAATTGAAGACCATTCGGATGTCGTGGCAAACTCTGGCGAGTAACAAACAGAAGATCACGTTTGCAATCGAACGAAATCTCGTGGTTCCCGCCGAGAAGGAGTCGCCCGGAACTTTCGATGTCAGAAAATCTTTCCGGAATGTGAGCCGGATCAACAGTTTCCGGCTGATTACCTTCGAGTCCCAGAATGACAGCGCGATCGGTTCCATGGCCTTTCCCGGTTAGTGCAAGTGAACCGTATAGAGCGGCTTCCAGGCGAGCTACCAATGGCAGCAGTTTGGCTTCATTCAAGCATGCCAAAAACATCCCGGCTGCTCGCATTGGCCCAACTGCATGTGAGCTGGAAGGTCCAATGCCGATTGTGAACAGATCAAACACGCTGACGTACACGAGGAACTCCGTTGCTCAAGATGTTCAATGTTCTGATAAGTCTTTGATTCGCGAGTTGCGCCGCATTAATTTGCGCCGCATTAATTGGGAAGGCATCCGGTCTTCATCGCAATTGCCTCTGACACAAACGGCTCGTTAAGTGATCCGGAAAAACGGCACGCTGCAACAATGCTTTGCCCGGTATCCTCCGTCCAGAAAACAGCCGATCGCTGAAGTGGTGGCGTCCGCCGATCATCCACGGTGACAGCATTCATCGTGATGTTGGTGCAGTTCTTTAGCCGAATCCCATAAGGAGCGGAATCAAGAATCTGGCAATTGCTGATGATAATGTTGCAACAGTCGAAAAGTTCCAGCAGAGCCTCACGCTGAAGTTCAGGTGCTTCTGGATAGAGGTGCCGGCCGCTCAGGCAGTCCTGCAGAATATTACCATTGAAGATGCTGTCCCGGCAATTTCGCAAAGTGACACCAGTGCACAGTTCTCTCTCCACACCGTAGTCGGCATTGTGCCCAAAACAATTATCGCCGACGACAATCTGAGTGCAGTCTTCAATCAGCAGATTGCGGTTATGGCCCGAATAAATCGAGTTGCCGCAGATCGTCACGCCCTGCGCAGTCGTCATGTGGATGTTGTTCCATTGACTGCCAATCAGATTGCCGGTGATTGCCAGCATTCCGACTTTTGCATTCTTCTCTTTTGGCTGGCCGATGATTCGTATGTTGGCACCATCAGGACTGTACGTCGCCTGAATTGTATTGCTGCAAATTGTCCCTTCGCGGATGCTGCCTTCGCTTGCATCAAGCCAGATTTCCGCTGTCGGAATACCGTCTGCATCGGGGACTTTGTGCCCACCGTTGTTGTTGTACTCAATGTCATTGCCGGTGATCTGCAGGTTTCGGATTTCGCTGCGTTCGATGCGAATACCACCCAGTCGGCAATAGCTGATATGCGAATCGCTAATGATTGTCTGGTGGAGGTTGACTCCATCCAGATAGATGCCGACGCCCAGATTGTGGTAGATGTGACAGTGACTGATCAGTACGTTGCGGGCTCGACCGGTGATCTGGATCCCGTGCCGCAATTTACGAAGCAACACGCCGGTAATTGTTGGCTGCATGACGCCATCGATGCGGATGCCGTCCGCTTCAACATGCTGACCGACGATCTCAAGCTGGCTGATCATTGGCATGCGTTCATGAGTCCATTCAGTTTCTCGAAAGCCGTCAGGAGCAGCGGTGGTGTTGTGCGTGCCCTGGAGCACAATCGCAGGTCCACTGCCCTGCATAAGAATGCGAGCGGTTCCGCCTTCGCCACGAATTGCGGTTCTTCCCACAGAGGCGAGATTCACGACCAGTGCTTTTGTAATTCGATAATCACCTCGAGGAAGCAGTAGTTCACCGACGCCTTCGTCGATGGCGTGCTGCAGAGCCTCGGTGTCGTCTGTTTGTCCGTCCCCTGTTGCTCCGAAATCGCCTGCTTGTGTCATCTTGTTGCTTGCTTTAGTCTCTTTTGAAATTGTCAAAACCTGCGTTTGATTGGAGCGATCACAGCAATCCTTTGTCAGGATCGTAAACAACAAAAGCCAGAAGCCCCAGCGAGTCGGTTTGCGGCGACTTTACTGGGGCCTCTGGCTTGTCTGTTTGTTCAGCGTATTCGAGTGGACGAACTAGCGGACACTGGTGACTTGAAGCAGGTTTTCAATGCGATGGTCGGGATACATGCGGCGAGCAGCAGTGGTGGCAACTTGCTTGGCATACCAGGAACCGGCTCGACCGGTCAGGGTAACTGACTCAAATCCGACATCCACACACAAATCCTGAACGACAACGCTGGCCAACTGCTGGATGAGATCCATGCAGCGGTCTGTTTCGGGGCTGGTACGCGGTTGAAGTCGCATCGCTCTCCTCCATGAAGGTTGTGCTGACGATCGAAACAGAATTCAAAGCGGAAATCAGAAAATGGCGCCCGTTTGAGCGGCGAAGGATACCTATGCCATTCGCAGTTGTGCAGATCAGGAGGAGTAGAATTTCAACATGGTTGGGTTTCGGTGTTTCGAGATTTAAAATGGGGGTCATGGCGAGAATGCGTTAAGGGCTATGCAGGCTGCTTTATCATTGTTGAATAGTGGTTTTCCCGATCTCGCTCCTGTTGGGCTGCCGATCCGATCACCCAACCGTCGCCGTGGTTGTTTGCTTGCAGCAATGAGACTTAACGTACTCACTTCGTCCTGAACCGGGCTTTATGGAGAAGTGTTCCTGGCGAGTTCCTTTTCAGGCGATTCAGTACCATTTCCAGACAATCGACCTCGCAGTAGAAATGCACACCAGGTCCAAAATAGTCCGCCCGTCCAGCCGCCCAGGACGTCAGTTGGAAAATGGACGCCCATGCAGACTCGGCTGATTCCCACAAGGATTGCGACGATCATCGGAAGGCCAACAAAGAGATGACGCAGGTGTCGACTACTTGTTAGTTGAGAGAGCAAAAATCCGATAGTCAGATAAACAACCACCGACATCATCGCATGCGAACTGGGAAAGCTTGTGCTGCCTGAAACGTGCGACAAGTGCGGAACGATCGACGGTCTTTCACGATGAACGAGTTGCTTTACAAGCACACTCACCAGGAATCCGCCGACTGTTGTCAGCCAGAAGAAGTGAAATGTGGCGAGGCCGAGTTCGATAAGGGCAAAAATGGCGAAACAGACAACCGACGTCAGCAGAATCGCATAACCCCCCAACGCGGTGAAATCACGCATCGCTTCTTCCAGTTGCGGCGGCCCGATCATTCTCGACGAATCATCGGGTTGGCGCAGCATGCGCACGACCTGGTGATCAAGGTCAAGTTCCGCTGATGATGAGCGAGCGTCGGCCAGCTCAAAGAATCCCCATGCCAATGCAAAACAGCAGAATGCAATCGGAAGAAGACGCGTGTGTGGTGGTGATGGCATGCGACAATTTCGAGAGTCTGAATCCGGACAGTATCAATGGAATTGGCAATAGAAACACTATTCGTTTCCAGCTTTTCGTCGGCTTCGAAGGTCTGAAAGCTTTGCGAGGAACTCTGCTTCCCTGCCCCGATCGACCGGATGGTAATACTGTTTGTCGACGCCAAGGTAGTCCTGATTCACCCAGCCATCGTTTCCTTCGTGAGCATACTGGTAGCCGACACCATGCCCCAGCTTTGAAGCACCTGCATAGTGTCCGTCTCGTAAATGCATCGGTACCGGCACAAGAGTATTCTGTTTCACGTCTGCGATCGCCGCAACAATAGCGATATAGGATGCATTCGATTTTGGCGCGCAGGCCAGGTACGTGGTGGCTTGCGCAAGGTTAATGCGGCATTCCGGCATGCCAATCGTTTCAGTCGCCTGGAACGCAGCGGTTGCGATTGGCAGGCCCATGGGGTCTGCATTGCCGATGTCTTCTGAAGCGGCGATGACAAGGCGTCTGGCGATAAAGCGAGGATCTTCGCCGGACTCCAGAATACGAGCGAGCCAGTACAGAGCCGCGTCAGGATCGCTGCCGCGAATGCTCTTGATGAACGCGCTGGCGACGTCGTAATGATCATCGCCATTGGGATCAAAACGGACGACGCGTCGCTGCATCGATTCTTCAGCGACTCCTCGATCGACAAGCTTTGTGGAGCGAGCTACGGAAAGGACTGCGATCTCAAGAGCGGTTAGGGCGCGCCGGCCATCGCCGTCCGACAGGGTGGCGATAAAGTCCAGGGCTTCTGATTCCACTTTGACCTTATGACTTGCGAGGCCGCGACGTTCATCGTTGAGAGCTCGCTGCATGAGTGTCAGCAGGTCAGATATTTCCAGCTCACGAAATTCGAATACCTGACTGCGACTGATAAGTGGAGCGACGAGGGAGAAAAAAGGATTCGCGGTAGTGGCACCAATCAGCGAGATAGTCCCACTTTCAACATCGGGCAGTAAGACGTCCTGCTGGCTTCGACTAAATCGATGCAGCTCGTCAATGAAAAGTACCGTCTGAGTGCCATTGGCAGCTAGTCGGTCGGTTGCTGACTGCAGGACTTCACGGACTTCCCGAACACCGACAGTTGTGGCATTCAGGCGCTCAAAGTGACGACGAGTCTGTTTTGCGATTAATTCGGCAAGCGTCGTTTTGCCTGTGCCGGGCGGGCCATAGAAAATCATTGATCCAATTCGATCTGCATCCAACATGCGTCGGAGCAGCTTTCCGTCGCCAAGGATATGAGTCTGCCCGGAAAACTCGGCCAGGACGGTCGGACGCATTCTTGCAGCGAGCGGTTTGGCACTGTCGCGGTTTTCTTGTTCAGCGGCCGCAAAAAGGTTCATAGGAGGGGTTCTCGCAGGATGCGTGTGAGGTCAATCATCAGCGTACGTTCATATTTTTCCGCATTTTCGCACAGTATAGCCTCCGACCAGGGATGTTCTTTCCGATATCGATATTGCAATCTCACGTTTTTCCCGCGTTCCACTTCAAATTCAGTGGCAGGGTTCGGTTGATCGCGGCAAAATTTACGAGTTGCGTGTTCAGAATTTGCAGTTCACGCCCCTGAGTCGCGATGTCTGTTTTGGTCGAGTGTTTCAATTCGAAGCGTCAAGTTCTGAGCCGCTGGTTCAAATCTGATCGCAGCTGGCAAGTGAGTCGCGTTGCAATTCGTGTTGTGTTGATTGCCTGGAATTATTGAATGGTTGCCATTCTGCATCCAACTGGACCCGGATCTCAGATCCCCATTGACCGAGCCGTCGTGCTGATCGGGCGCAGTCCGGAGTGTGACGTGGTGCTCGACGTCAGCTCGAAGATTTCCCGAATGCACTGCGCTTTGGTGCAGGTGGATGCGGATTATTACATCCGCGATCTGGGCAGCATGAACGGTGTCACAGTGGCTGGTCAGCGAGTGGAAAAGGACGAGAAGCTGGTCAATGGTATCGAAGTGATGATCGGCGACGTTAAGTTTTTGTTTTTAGAAAATGTGGCACCGGCAGTGCGGCAGCCTCGCACGGCCAACGTAAAAGGAACTCCCGTATTTGTTGACGAGACGATCGAAGTTCTGGATGCGGAAGTTGTGGAAGTCGTTGAACCTACACTCCAACAGCGCCGCCCGGTCAATGGGACGGCTTCGTCCTCGATACGTCCGAGCCGTATGAATTCGACTGGTGGTCGAAACACAAACGTGCGATCGAATAAGATCGCGGATGTAGAAATTGTGGATGTTGAAATTATTGAAGACGTTGAAGTGATTGATGCCGTTGAGATTGTTGACGAGATCGAGATTGTGGAGGCTGATGTCTTTGAGGCTGATATTGTTGAAGACGTGGAAATAGTAGAAGTCGTCGATGTCATTGAGGACGTGGATGTCATCGATGATGTCGAAGTCATTGATGAGCCTGCTCGCCCGAAGCGGCCACGTCCCCCGACTCGGTAGGATCTCATCTGCCGGCTCGCTCGCGACTATTTCAGCAACGACGAGAGTGAACTGATCCCTATGGCTTCGCGATTGATGAACGGTTCACCAAACGCCTTTCCGATGGACCAGCCCCAATAGCGAGCGCGGTCACGGATGTCGTCGATCGCTGTTGGAAATGTCTGAGCTCTTCCTGTAATGAGCTGACTTTCGTATGCCTTGACGGCGTTCATCTTGGTTTCGATCTGGCTGGAAATATCGACGACGAATGAGGCTGCTGGCTGAATTCTCAAATGGATGCTGAAGAAGTGAAGCAGCATCGGCGACCAAAATGGTTCGCCAGCCATGTCTGATCGGCTCAGTTTTGCCCAGAAACGCGCGTCATCGACCAATGTACTGGCCGAAACGTGATCGGGATGAGCATCCTGCCAATACGGTGCCAGAATGATCTGTGGTCGAACCGTTCGCAGAATTTCCGCCAGTTTTCTGCGGGAGTCCAGATTCGGCTGAAGACTTCGATTTGGAAGACCCAGATTGGCTCGCCAGGTCAGACCCAGAATCTCTGTAGCTTTGTTCGTTTCTGTCTGACGAATGTCGAGAGAGCCGTGCGGAGTCGGTTCGCCGGAGGTTAAATCCACGACGCCGACACGCAGGTTTTGCTGGAGTGACACGGCAATAGTGCCTCCTACGCTGATTTCTGCATCATCGGGATGAGGTGATATCACAAGTATGTCAAGGGGCTGCATGAATCCCTCTGGGCGCAACGGGGTTGAGAAATACACTGCGAGCCGTTGTGACAGTTCGCATGCGATGGTTGCAGAATTCTGATCGTCTGAGGTTCATACGTCATCGCTCCATCAATGATTTTGTCCAGGGAATTCCAATGATTCGTTCTCGACTGAGTCTGATGGTTCTGGTTCTGCTGTGTGCAGCCGTGGCGGGCTGCACCGTGATTGAGCATCCCAAGTCGGCGATGCGCCGGATGAAGAGAATGTATACTCCCAATCCTGATGACTTCGACAGTGAAGTCAATGAGGATGACGGTGAATGGGATTTCGTTGGGGACGAAGGCCGCGGCGATATGGCACGTGAGCGTGACCCCGATCCCTGGTTCAAAAAATACCTGATGTCTGAAAAAGCCAACAGTATTGAGCGAAATCTGGGAATCGACTGAGATCATCGGCCACCTATTCGGTGGCCTTTTCTATGCGCTATGGGCCGTTTGTCGGCTTGAAATCGCTATGGACACGAATTGCCGGATTCATTAAACCTCCGGCGGTTTCTGCGGGTCCGTGCGCGAGAATCGCAGAAATTGCAGCTTGAGCCAGAATAGCTCATCGCTGCGGTTGGGGCTATGGATTGGCCTCCGCCCTGGTCTCCGGACCTGAATGCATTCCGCGCCGTCTGAATCTGAACTTTTGCGTCAGAGTTGGAATTGTGTCCTTATTTGCAGGAAACCGACAGGATGTCCAGGTTCCCATATCGCTTTGTTTGTGCCAGCGTCTTGGTATGCACAGTCACTCTTTTGACGGGCTGCATGTATCAGCAACCCATGTACCAGCCGGGGCCGTACGGTCAGCAAATGTATGGCGCGCCGGGGGGGTATGCTCAACCCGGGACGATGGTCATTCCGCAATCTAATATTGCCCCTTATCCGCCCGGGTCTGTGAATACTTACGACAGCAACACCAAGCCCGACGATTTCGAAGCGGAGAGAGGATCTTCGGACGGCCGATTCTTTGGTGAAGACGGCGGAGTTCCTCCAGGGAAAGATCCGGGTCCAGATTCCGGCGATCAGCGATTCAATCGTGAATTCGGCACATGACGAATAGGAAAGAATCGGGCGGACAAAATCCTTGTCCGCCCAATTGTTTCATGAGCCGCTTACTTCGTTGAAGCCGGCAGTTCCATGACTTCCACTTTTCGAATGAAGACGTAACTGCCTGGGTCATGTTGCTGGAATGCAAAGTGCCCTTCCTTGAACGTCTGTGCGAAGTCCAGATACTCATAGAGTTCGTTGCCGTCGACTGTGATTTTGATTCGGGTGACCGCTCGGCCTCGCCAAACATCATCTCGGACTTCCAGGTCGTACGTGAACCAGGTGTCAGGCTTGACATGTTGCTGATAGACGTGGCACATTCCGTACAGTGAACCTGTGCGAATCGGGTCCGTATGAGTGCTGTCGATCTGAGCTTCGTAACCGTCGGTGAAGCCTGGTTTGCGAGTCGTTCGGAAATATAATCCCGAGTTGCCCTTGTCGTTAATTTTCACTTCAGCGCGGTAGCGAAAGTTTGTGTAGGGGCCAGTTGTGTTGACCAGCATGGACGCCGCACCGGATCCAGCAATGGCGCCGTCTTTGACTTCCCAATTGCTTTTTTCGTTTCCGACTTTTTCCCAGCCTTCCAGAGATTTCCCATCAAACAAAGATACCCATTTGGGTTCATCGGCTTGAGGTGCAGAGGTCGTCGGAACTGACAGGGCTGCAAAGATTGCCAACAAGAACCACCGAACAGACAGCGACATAAGGCATTGTTCCAAAATATGTGGGGGACATTCAGTTCAATCAACGGACGAGGTGTTGATCGAGTTTGCATGATGGTAGCTCAAGCGAGTTGAGGAAACCACGGACCGGGAATGCTTGTTCGAATGATGCTGACGAGACGGCACCGCGATGGTGCCAGAAACTCTGTCAGAGTTGGTGGTTTCCGGCAAAAGCAGCGAATCTTGCAAACCTGGCAGGGCGAAACGATTCCTTGCTTCAAAAATACTGCATACTTCGAATCAGGATTCGATTCTGCGGCATCAGCCTGAGCTGCTCGGAGTCTGGCAGCGAATACCGGTCACATTGACGCCACTGCCGATCAACAAGTCGTTGTCGTAGGCCCACGTGTAAAACCGCCCTGTTTTCTCTGGAGGCAATACCGAGAGTTCATTGAAGCCAGCGTCGAGGAACCACTGGCTCAGTTCAGCAACAGTGTGGTGGTATTGATAACGCGGAGCCCACCAGTCGAACGTGTCGCAGACTCGATTTTCGTAGTCTGGATGAGCACTGAAATTGACGACTTTGTTCAGTGTGCGATTCACAAGGGGGATGCCACCCAGAATTGCTCCAAGATGACAAAATGGTGTGAGTGCTGCCTTTGGGATTCTTGTTGTGATCGATCGCAGGCCGCTGTTGATTAATTCCTGCCACCACTGATTGCGTCGATAAAGCCAGACGGAATACCGTCCGCCGGGCTTCACCATCTTTGCGACGGCATCAAAAACGGCACGAGTATTTGCGTCGTGATGCATCACGCCAATCGAAAAGACGAAGTCAAACGAAGCCGGTTCGAGCGGAAGATGTTTCAAGTCAGCCTGCAGAAAATTGACGCTCGTCAGATGGGTACACAATTGCCGTGCCTTGTCGACGGCTCGAGTATGGTCGGCTCCGATAACTGTGGCTCCTTGTTCGCCACAGATTTTGGAATATCGCCCTCCACCACATCCTGCGTCCAGAACTCGCAGTCCTTTGAGCTGATCAAGCGGCATTCCCGTCTTGGCTGAAAACGTGGCTCGATCTTCGTCATCATGGGCGACTTCAAAAGTTGTCCATTGATGACCAAAGCTCTCCAGATGCTGATCGCTGACGAATCGAGGAATGCCATCAATGATTTTCCAGGATCGCGCAGCATCAGCGGTCTGCAGAGTTGTTCCGTCGCTTAGCAGGTGCATTGGGGATCCGTTCACCGGATCCCTCAATACGTCTCCAAACTCTGGGCTCATGTTTGTATTAGAGTCGGTCATTCTCAACCGGTCGTGTTTGACGGAGGCATCATCACAGAATTCAACGCCAGAATCAGTATTCAGATTGGCTTTCAACGCCGCGAGGCTGGATGGTCCCAAGTTGCAAATTTTGAACCATAGTACGGCGACGGCTTATACTTTAGACGGTCCCGCCGGAGATGTTTTTCGTTTCACCGCAATACCGTTCAATGAAGATCAGAATCATGCGGATGCTTCGCCTGTTGAACCGTTGCGAATCAGGCCATGGTCTTTGTGAATCTTGTACTCGACAGCGTCCATGAGAGCGATCCAACTGGCTTCGATAATGTTTTCACTGACGCCCACCGTGCTCCAGACGCTGGTCCGGTCGCGACTTTCAATGATGACTCGCACTTTTGCTGCGGTACCTTCGGTGCTGTTGATCACGCGGACCTTGTAGTCTACCAGCGTCATTTCCGCCAGGCCCGGATAGGCGGGCGTCAATGCTTGTCGTAACGCACTGTCGAGAGCATTCACAGGGCCGTCGCCTTCACCAACAACATGCTGGCAGGATGTTCCAATTGTCAGCTTGATCACGGCCTCGGTCATAGGCTCGCGGGCCTGATTTTCAACGTGGACACGATAGTGATCCAGACTGAACGAAGGTTGGTAACTTCCTGACTGCTTCATGACAAGCAGATCGAAAGAGGCTTCCGCAGCTTCGAACTGATAACCTTCGTTCTCCAGATCCTGAACTGCGTTGAGAATCTTTGACATCAGCTCATTGTCCTGGCTGATGTTGAATTTTGATGTCTTTGCCACAATGTTGGAACGCCCTGACAGCTCGCTGACAAGAATGCGACGCTCATTTCCAACGGCTTCCGGCGTGATGTGTTCGTAGCTTCGCGCCAGTCGATTGACGGCATGAACGTGCATGCCGCCCTTATGAGCGAAGGCACTGGTTCCGACAAATGGCTGTCCCGAACGGAAATTCAAGTTGGCAAGTTCGTAAACATATCGAGACAGCTCCGTCAGTTTTTGAATGCCGCCCGGGACCAATACGTCATAGCCGAGTTTCAGACTAAGATTGGCAGCGACGGAAACAAGGTCTGCGTTGCCGCAGCGTTCGCCAATGCCATTAATCGTACCCTGAACCTGGATTGCTCCCGCTTTGATCGCAGCAAGCGAATTAGCCACGGCAAGCTCGCAGTCGTTATGACAATGAATGCCAATCGGAACGCTGACAGTCGCCTTCAGCGTTTGTACGAACTCGGCAATCTGCTCTGGCAAAGTTCCGCCATTGGTGTCACACATCACGATCATGTTTGCACCAGCGTCCGCCGCGGCCTGCAGAGTCTGTAAAGCATAATCCGGATTTGCTTTCCATCCGTCAAAGCAATGCTCTGCGTCATAGATCGCTTCTCGTCCTTCGGCCCGGATATAAGCGATTGAATCTCGGATCATTGCGATATTCTCTTCGAGAGAAACTCGCAAGACTTCAGTGACGTGCAGATCCCAGGTCTTGCCAACAATGGTCACTGCCGGAGCTTTTGAGCGGATCAAGGCCTGCATGCCGATGTCGTCTTCTGCGGAAACGCCTTTTCGGCGAGTCATCCCAAATGCGCAGACCTTGGAATGCTTAAGTTCCATGTCGGCAATTCGCTGGAAGAACTCTTCGTCCTTGGGGTTGGATAGCGGATAGCCGCCCTCGATGTAATCAAAACCAAGTGAATCGAGCCTCTGAGCAATCATCAGCTTATCCTGCAAAGAGAAGTTTACTCCTTCTCCCTGAGAACCATCACGAAGAGTCGTGTCATAAAGCTGGATACGCGACATATTTGCAACTTTCGAGTACCAATAAAAAAACCCTCAGGATGACCTGAGGGCTGCGAATTTTAGTTTCTGCGTTCCTCAGGCACGATGTCGCTGTCGAGCGGAAGTAATGCCGCCGATGCCGATAATCTGAATGCTGATGATGCTGAGGTTCATTAGAGCACTTTAGAAGAAGACACGGACCATCGTCAACGAGAAACCTGCTGAGAATGTCCTGCATTGAGATCGTTCGCAAGAATCTGGACGTCCGGACCGCCGCTGACGGCAGACTTGGGGCGTTTGCAGCCTAAGATTGGAAAACAGTCAGGCGAGTCTGGCAGATCTTCGTAAAGAGGATCATGGCCAAGATCCAGCACAATTGCTGATCCTTGACTGTAATGTCAGCAGTTGACCGCTCGCGCGGACAGAGAAAATGGAAAGTCTGGGATTCATGACTGATTTTGATTCATCCTCCAACGCTAAACCTTTTCTGACCGGCCGCAAAGTCGTGGCCGCGATGTTCGCTATGGGATTTCTGGCAACCGGTTTGCTTTACGCCTACTGGACTTTGCACCTGATGCCATTCATGCCACTCCAGGAGGCGATCGTCGCCGATTTCCCTGGGTCGGCGCCGCGGGTCAACGGTGGTCAGAAAAAAATGCACAAGGATACTCCGACGATTCTGAGTATCTCAATGAAGTTGCAGTTCGATCCGACGGTACCGGATTCGGAAACTACAGAAGCCTTGCGGAAAGTGCGATCGCGAGTGGCAGAGCTGGTCGCGGACAAAGTTGATTTTCCGGGTCTGGATTATATTGAGCTCTACGTTTACAGACTTGTTCAGGAGAGTGACATTCGCGAGCGATATTTTCGCCTCAATGTGCTGACAAAGTCTGATTGGGTTGAAGTTGATGGAGCAGGCCTTGTGATTACTTCGCCTGATGCTGTGATTTCTTCACCCGATGCGCCGTCAACATCGAACGAGTCCATCAATCCCGATCCGGCTGAAACAAATTCGACTGAGCCAAAGGCTGAAAACGAGTCAGCCCCATGATGCTGCTGATCGAAGTGATGGCGGTGATCAGCGGAGCCGTTTTTGGAGTTCTGCTTGCGCGCCGAAAAGGGATGGACTTTGTCGGAGTCTTTTCGGTTGCATTCATGACCGCCTTTGGTGGCGGCACGTTGCGCGACCTGTTGCTGGATCGACATCCGTTGTTTTGGATTCAGTATTCGTGGTATCCGGTGATTGTGTTCGGAGTCGCGGCGATCGTTTCACTGATTCCTCGCATACCTCCATGGGTCGAGAAATTCCTCCATTTCCCTGATGCCATGGGACTTGGGTTGTTTAGTGTTCTTGGCACACAGATCGCGCTGGATGAAAATGTGGCTCCCTTTGTCGCTGTGCTGTTTGGAGTCATCACGGGGACATTTGGTGGCGTGATTGGCGACATTGCATGCAATGAGGTTCCCAATTTGTTTCGACCGGCAACCCCACTCTATGCCACCTGCGCGTTTGTCGGTGGTTGGGTGTTGCTGGGCTGCAAGATGTTGCCACTTCCTGAATCCGCTGACTTTGTTATCAGTGCGACCATGGTTGTGCTGTTGCGTCTGATCGCATTGCGATTCAATATTGGCCTGCGTGCGATCGAATAGAGCTGATTCTGGTCACTGGCTGAGCGGCCGATAAGATTTGACCGGTCCAGTTGCAGCTCGGCGGTCTCCACCGAGAAATCACGGCGGAGACCGCCGTGCCACTCTGGTAAGTTCTTTTCTGCTGCCCGCCTTAAAGCCATTGGGTTTCGCCTGCCATTTTTGTTGCGAGTACAAAGCTCTCTCGGATGGAGTTATCTGCGGAACGGCGTATTCAGCAAGGCCTGGCTGTCTGACGTGAAAAGATCAAACAGGACTTCGCTGGCAGTATCCTCTGACAAAAACCGCACGCTTCCGTCGGCTAACGCAATGTTCACTGCTGTTCCGTGGAAGCTGTTTGGCCATGGAGCCTCGCCTTCAACGTATAACTTACCGGCATTGATTTTCCATGGCTTCACATTGCATTTCGTTAGATCAACATTCGCGAAGGTGCATGACTTTTTGTCGCAAATCCGGGGATTGATGGCGACGTACACGTTGCCAGTGTCCGTCGATGCCCAACCTGAAAATCTTTTGTTCACGTCGACGCCCGTTCGGTAATTCTCTGCAATCATCAAAGTATTTGAGAGTCCATCGTTGATACTGTCGAGAGAGCGTGGCCTAGGGCGGAATGGCCAAACCGCTGATTTGCCATTTGGTAAATATCGGGCATGGTGAAACAATCCAAGAGATCGTGCGAGCTTTCGATTCTCTTCGACTTTTCGGAAATTTGTTTGTGGATAGAGAAAAACGCCATCGCCATTTAGATCGATCGATGCGTCAAGGGCATCTGCTGTAAAAGTCCGTTGGCCCCGTTCACGAAGGCCACCTTGGGCGAGACCCCCATTTACAGCGAAACTGAGATCATTTCCGCCTGTTGTGGTTATGTCATCCGGACAGCGAAGAATGGTAATCGGCGTCGATACGATCGACTGATTCACCGATGAGTCTAACGGCTCATTACTGACAATCTTGTCCTTAATCGAAGCAAGTTCCAACCATGGCAGGATTTCAATCACCCAATTTGTGCGTGGCGCTAAGTGTCCGGTGACTTCATGGCCTTCCACGCACGAATTAGGAAGGCTGCGTCGGTTTTCCGCATATCCCAAAACGGCAATCCCAACATTTTTGATCCGAGCGGCACAGTCAATTCGCCGTGCCGCTCGGTTCGCTTCCATAACTGCCGGTACGATCAAAGATAGCAACACAGAGATCAGGCCAATGACAACGAGTAGTTCAAGTACTGTCAGTCCAGAACGTGATGGCAACGTCGCGAAGGATCTTGCCGTTGACCCAGACGTGTGTTCAGAATCCACCGACTCAGCGTTCGGTCGATGTCCCAGTATTCGATGAGCGAAGAGATTCTGCGTTTTGGACGTTTGCATTGGCTCAATCCAAGATTGTATTGGCGCGAACTGAGGTTTGGCGGGGCCTTATGCAGCGTCAGCCACCACGAATACCATTGCAATTCGCTCGCAAGCCATCAAACCATTCGCTTGGTGGAAACATCACATTTGCGCTGCCAAGGCAACTGCCGGGGCAAGGTGAGCATAACGGTGTGCCATACTCGTAGCTTCTCCAACGATTCGGTAGTTGCGTTTGAGTCCACGCGCCGCCATCCGGTGAAGGTGTCAGAAACGAGTTGCGAGCGTGATGCGGGTCGTACTCGGTCGTGCTCCCTGTAGCCGAAAAATATTCCATAGTGACTTGATGGCATCCGCTAATGCACGGCGCGTCCACCGTAGTTTCCCCGGGGTCGCCCAGTTGTGCCAGACTGGTTGCTAATGTAACGGTCGAAAATGCTGCGACGACTAATCCTCTAATGAACACCACAGAAAGTTTCATACTCTGCCCTTTATTACTGAGGCTTTCGACGTAAATACCGCTGCCACACGACAGCGGTGAAGATTGCGCAAAACACGATCATCAGCCAAAAATAGTTGAATGAGCTGGCGGACTGGGCCACTGGAGTTGGGGTCCGCACATGACCATGATCCCCTGTCTCTCCGAGTGTCTGATCGAAGAGTTCCAGAGACGCAGGAAGTTCGAGTTGAAAATCGGCTTTTGACAACTGTTCGCGGTACGAAAACTCTGTGATCACGGCAGTCGTTGTTCTGATGAGGCTGTCACCTTTCCACTCTCGCAAAGTCCATTCGTCGGGAATGCAAACGTTCTCAGAATCTCTGGTAACGGTTAGATCGTAATCCCACAACAAGCTGCCTTTTTGTGGGTGCTTTTGAGACGCACGAGTGATGAGGCAGTCGCTGCTGAGATCGACTGTAAATTCCAGGGCATTTGTGTCGCGAATCAATACGGTGTTTTCATCCAGCGTTTGGCATGTCAACGACTTAGTTGATCGCTTCTGAAAGTTTGGGTCGAGGGGCCGGACGATGTTTCGGATGGGTGTCCAGGTCAAGCTCAATGCATCAATATTTGTTGTTCCTGGCCGTTTCACCTGGTTGCCTGTTGAGTCCTCGCCCACTCCGGCGGAAACACTGACTTCGCCATCAAACGAAGAAAGATGCCGACTGGTGCGATAGCTGTCGCCACCATCTGGTGGTAGCCCGAGCATGATTTCTTCACTGCGCATCATGACGCCAGAAAGCATCAGCAGATGTGGTCCCTCTATTTCGATTTCGGACAGAGGCCAACCTGTCTTGACGATAGGGGAGTCATCCGGAATCCCGCCGTAGCCCGGAACGCCAGGGGGAATGACGCTGCCCGGCAGATAAATTCGTGTTTCATCCCAGGAGCACCGAAGTGATTGAAATCGATCCTCATTGATCTTCCACTGAGCCAGGATTCTGTTCAGGTCCGACGATGGTGCTGTCGCATCCTGGGCGCTGATCCTGGTCGCAATCATCAATACCACGAGAAAGCATCGTGCCATAAGTGTCGGCGAAGTTTTCAAGGGATTTCTCCGGTCGGCAGGTTCGCTCAAAATGTCGTTGATTCGAGATCTTCTTCCGCGACTCGTAAAATTTCTGTGCGTGCTTCCGTTTCTGCGATGAGACACTGTTGGTTCGCAATGCATCCGTCGTATGCACTCCGCGAGATTCTCTAAAGGTTGCCCACAACCGGGACTCGAATCGTTTCTTCGCTTGTCACGCCATTCTCTTCTTCGACGAGAATTTTGAACGCAAGAGAATGGTTCACGATTCCAGGTGACAAGGGTTCCACGTGAACAGTGCAACGGTTCAATGACGGGCCTGGCAGCACAGTGATTTCTGCATTCTTTGGTGTTGGGGCTTGAAGTGGAGTTATTGATCGAATGATGTTTGAAGATGAGAACTCGAGTTCATGGACCTTGTGTTTCGCATTTCTCTTGTTTATTACGATGGCAATCGGATTCGCTTTGGCGAGGCTGGTCTTAGTGAATCGCAGCGGAATTCGCTCTACAAATATGGATTCATTGGTCTGCAACTCGAACAGAAGATGGGAATCTCGCCGCGGCCAAATCGATGCTACATCATCAGCAGAATGGAACCGAACTGCATGGTGCCCGTCCTCCGTTTCAGTGAATTGTGTCTTGATGGTCCTGGCGAACTCAGGATCATTGCAGGTGACCCGTAGAACCCTGACTGGTGGTTCGAGCGAAACGGGGACAACTATGTCTTCACGTGCTTTGGCGCGATCGACGTCCAATACTATGCTGTGTCCTTCTCCAATCCGTATCGAACTGCGGATGTTCAATGTGACAGAAACGACGTATGTCACAGGCTCCACGGCTCGCGCGTTCGAGGCGGATACGGAAATCTGAGTTGCACGAACGACATCAGAAAGCCATTGAGGCTCTGCGTGCTTCGAAAAAGGGGATTCAATCAGAAGGGCGACATATCCAGTTTCGCCCGGGTGCAATTCCGTGGCGGTCAATGTCGCTTTCACGCAGCCACACGAGAGTTTGTCGATTTTCAATGTTTCGACGAGTTGGCCAACGTTCCGGATGGGTATGCGACATTCCACGTAGGGCCTTGTCGCTGTCATTGAATCGCTATAAGTTTCAGGAATTACCAGGCGAGAGGTTGTTGTTGCCGCAGCAGGGTCGCCTGCCGTGAAGTTCCATGCCAGGACGACGCAGACCGCGGCTACAATTGTTCCAGGCAAAATGTTTCCGATGACGCCCGTGCGCATCAACTGTACTCCCACTGTCCTGCCGCGAATTGTTCGTGGAGCCAAATAACGTGTAGCGTGTTTGACTCCCCACGAGTGGTTGTCCCTTGCCTTTTCCGTTCCTTGGGTGGCGTCAGGGCGTCAGGGCGTCAGGGCGTCAGGATAGTGGAACACTGGCGATTGTCAATATTGACTTCCCGGAAATTCGGTGGATCAACTTAGGGTCAATTCGCTTGCGATGAATTGGCGTACAGCGAGTATTGAAATTCTGACCACTTTGTTGATTGGCCTGCATGAAATCCGCTGAGCAAGATTCGGTTAATCTGCTTTCGAATTCTGGGGGCATCTCACTGAATCGTGGTGGCATCTTTTGCGTTTGTGATCTGGACGGGTTTGTGCGGATCAGGGGAATGTAAGGTCCACTGATTCACCCGATTTTGCTGTGATGTAGAGTTTGGATGCTTCTTCTGATGTTGTTGGCAGGCCGTCGGCAGCAGAAAAAGCGGCCAGTTGTTTTGCATTCAAAAAATGGGCAGAGTGTTGTCCAATGACTTCGGCTTTTGTTCCCGTGACGACAATCGCCGTGGCTTCATCGATTCCAATCCCCATCAGTTTGGGGTGGCGTTGAATGACAGGCAACAGATCGGGGAAGCGTCCTCGTTGAGCGAAGTGTTGATCGATTGCAGCACCCGGCAGAAACGAGAATCCTCGCTCGTATCCTTCCGCCATCATCACTGTATTTCCCAGCGGGTGGCCTCGGACAAGAAATTCACCCTGAATTGTGGCACCGGCAGAGCTGCCGCCGATAACACCTCCACGGCGCAGCACATCATGGAAAAGTTCGATTGCCGTTGTTCCTTCATAGGAATCCACAAAATTCCATTGACGTCCGCCGCCAAACCAGATGCCGGTTGCAGAACTCAGAGCTGAACGAAATTCTTCGCTGTCGACCTCGTCACCTCTTTGAACCAGGACCTTGATCTCCGCAACTTCCTGGCCCTTTAGAAAACCGGGAACCCTGTCGTCCGTTTCTTCGCGAGGAACGGCCGTTGGCAAGACCACAATTCTGGCCGACTTACCACCAGCAAGTGCGACGAAGCGATCGACGACATCCTTTGGCATACCGCCGCCACCCACGATAACAAGTGAGCCGTGAGGGACATTCACTGATGAACCGGTCGGCTCGCCAGGGTTTGTTCCTGAGTTCCGCTGCAACGCAGCTCGTCGCAGTTGAGTGAGATCAGCATATTCTCCTGAAGCAATCTGGCGAACTTCAGCGTTACGGTCGTTGGTCCGGGCCAGCAGAATCGACGCGCTGCCCTTCCCTGTGACCTTCATTCTTCGGCCCTTGATGAATACTGCTGTTCCCTCGTCAATGCCCAGTCCAAAATGGTCGGGATGTTTTTCAATCGCCAGTTGAGAGCGGCCAAGTCGATTTCGTTCTGTGAAGTGCTGATCCACAATGGACCCGGATAAAAGATCCCAGCCTGTGGCGATTTCCGGTTGGTCTTTGCCGGAAGCGATCATTACCTTCGACATGATTGCAGCACCGGCCGAAGTCCCTGCAATCGTCCCTCCGCGTTTCAGCAGATTCTGCAAGGCGGCTTCGACACCAGAAGCAGCAAACGCCTCTGCGAGTTGGCTTTGCTGACCTCCGCCAATCCAAACAGTATTTGCAGATTCGATTGCCGCAACGGTTTGTGAATGTCGATCCGAAGCTGGGAGTGAAGAATCAACGATTACAGGGTCAGAGATTTGATACTCGCTTAGCCACTGCGTTGCGGATTTTGCTGACGCCACAGGATCAGATGCCGCGTCGGCCAAAATGACGATTCTGCCTTGTCTTGTTGCTTGCTTCAAAGCTTGCGGAACTTCCTCTGGAATGGACCCGCCACCGACGATGATCAGTGTGCCCGGTATCCCATCAGGACTAAAGGATTCATCTGCATGGGACGTTGTGATCCCTGCGATCAGAAGTATCCACAATGAAAACAAGACTCTGAAACAGGGTGCGGTGGTGCTGCGTGGTGCCTCGTGACGTTCGTCGCAGGTGATTCGGGCCATTGAATTTGTTTTCGTTGAGACGGTTGGTAGGAATCAAGTTGACAACTGGGGATTGTTGATTTTGGGCTGGCGAGTAAACATGTTTTTCACTGACGCCAAAGATCTGTAATGAAATCGGTCTATTTCTGTTGCCACTGTGCGTAAGGTACCGGCCCGAGAAACGCCTGGTTTTCAAGAGGGGCGTTTTTGCCGAGTTCGCTGATCGCTGGTGTGAAGAAAAGAAATACTGCGTGAGCAAATAGCAATGGCAGCATGACAATGCGAACGCCCCAGCGAAACGGAGACCACGCCAGTTTTTCCTGCGACGTGCCGCGGTGGTAGGCCCAGGCCACAAGAATGCGTGCTGGGTAGGTCAGAATTATAAAGAACGGAGTCAGTACCAGCATCGCATCGGATGGCAGGAGCCTTATCTTTGCCAGATAGAGCGGGAACGTCATGGCGTACATCAGAATCGTTGTCAGCATCCAGCGAAACGGAGCCTTGCGGATAATCTGTCGAGCCGTTTCGATCGAGAAGATCGACCAGAACTTTCCCGTGACAGCCTGATGAACTTGTAACATCGGCAGCCAGGCCGTTACTGGGATCATGAGCACAACGCCGATGAACGAAAGCACTCCAAAGAGAGGTGATGTTCGTCCCGGGGCGGAATAGGCAACCAGCAATCCGGCCGGTAGCAGCAGCCAAAGCACGGCACCGAAAAACGCTTTCAGGCCAATCCAAAAGTGTTGCACAGGTTTTACGAGTTCCAGAACCTGTTCAACACCTGTGGACATTTCGGCTCGACCAGTCGTCGTGAGCGTCCGCTGGAATATCCAGCGGAGGTTCTTGATCGGTCTGAAGAAACATCCAGGCGTTCCGCCGCGAGAAATAGCAAGCATCAGATGGACGGCGATAATTGTCTGCAGAATGAACAGGTTGGATGCCATGCTTACGACTTGAGGATGGTTTTCGCCAAGAATGACGGCCGCATCGCTCACTCGTGTTGCCTGAAGTCGAATTGGGATCAGAAACAGTACTGAGAAGAAGACGATCACGCCCAGGCGAGGTGCGAGAATCATCAAGGGAAAACCGTCGCGAAATCGACCCGTTTGCGCAACTCGCTTTTGTGGATCGACAAGATATCCGAGTGTCAGAATATTCAGCCCCGGTATAGCGGCCAGAATCGCGAGAATCAGAACCAGGCAGACGGTGCCAAAGGCAATATGAATCGTCCAGAATGCGGAACGAATGGGACGCCAGATTCCGGGAAACTTTCCCGGTCCCATTCGATCTTCTATGGGAGCGACAGGAACCTCTGATTCCGCTGGAAGCGTGAACTCAAGAGGTGGCGTATACTGAGGTTCCGTCAGAATGGTGCTCATGAGCAGATTCCTCGAGTTGCGGGAAATGTATTATCGAACCAAACAGCTGGTGGGAAGATGAATCACAAAGTCGCCCATCCTGAGCGTGGATCTTGCAGTATTCGCTCAAAGTATGCCAACTCATGGCGTATCAGCCTGCGTACTGCACTTGCTAAGTTCGGCGAATTGGCGGCAAAATTGACGACTAGTTTCCAGGTTTCCGATACATAGTACGAACCACGACCATGCCAGATGAATTCCCACCAATACCACGGTTTTTCAGTTTTGGGCTTACAAGTTCATAGGCAGAGGAGAATTGACTGATGCGAGGCGCTGTTTTTCTCTTTGCCGTCCTGATTGTAGCGCTGGTGCTGAAAGTGGTTCAGGTCGCGGGACGTGTTGAAACTCGGCCCCCCGTGCCAGCGGCGATTGCCGGAGACCAAAGACTGGATTCCGCCGTGGCAAAGCTCAATCGTGAGTTCCAGCGGCAATGGGAACTCGAAGGTGTGAAAATTGCAGAGCCAGCGGATGAGCTGACCGTGCTTCGTCGATTGTCCCTGGCTTTGTTTGGCACGGTTCCTTCGCTGGAGGATATTCGTACGTTTGAGGCAGACGACCAGGCAGATCGGATTGATCGCTGGGTTGTGCAGATGCTTAAAGATTCGCGATACAGTAACTACTTTGCAGAGAGACTCGCGCGAAGTCTGGTTGGAGTTGAAGGTGGTCCTTTTATCATCTATCGGCGTGATCGATTGGCAGCATGGCTGGCCGAACGCTTGAAGGAAGATGCCTCCTGGTCGGAAATGACAAGTGAGCTGATTGCCGCTGAAGGGCTCTGGACAGATTCTCCCGCATCGAATTTCATTACCGTTGCGCGAATGGATGATGAGACAATTGATGTCAACAAACTGGCGGGACGATCGGTTAGAACATTCCTTGGGCAGCGTATCGATTGTGCGCAGTGCCATGATCATCCGTTCGATCCACAGTGGAAGCAGTCCGACTTCGAAGGTCTTGCGGCATTCTTTTGCCAGGCGTCTGTTACAGTCGGCGGAGTTACCGACAACAGCACGATCAAAGGCGACGATGGCGAAAAAACTGCTGTTGTTTACAAAGTTGTTGATCCAGGTGAAGAACAAGAAAATGCTCGAATCGTTCCGGAGGCTGTGCCGTTCCATTCTGAGTGGCTGCCTGGTGACGGTGGCTTGCGACATCGTCTGGCGACATGGGTGACTCACAAGGATAATCGCCGATTTGAACGAGCGATTGCAAACAGAGTTTGGGGTTTCATGTTTGGAAAATCCCTGCATGAGCCTGTCGATGACCTGCCTCACCCTGTTGATGGTGAAGAAGATGCGCTAGATATCCTTGGGAAGGAATTTCGTGCTCGTGGTGATCGGTTGAGCGTCCTGATTCGACTTATTGCTCAGTCCGATGTTTTCCGGATGTCGTCCGAATCTGATGTACTGGAAGAGAACGAATATTCGATGCAGGTGCAGGCCTGGTCGGTATTTCCGCTCGTCAGGCTTCGACCTGAACAGGTGATCGGCTCACTATTTCAGGCGGGGCATGTTCGATCGATTGATCAGAACTCGAATCTCGTGGCACGGGTACAGAAATTTGGTAACGAGAATGACTTTCTGAACGAATACGGCGATATGGGTGACGATGAACTGTTGCAGCAGGTTGGGACAATTCCGCAAGCGCTTTTGAGAATGAACGGACGGTTCTCTGCGGAACTCAGCAAAGTTGAGTTGCTCTCCGCAGCCGGGCAAATTGTGCGATTTTCTCCGACCAACGAAGCGATCATCGAAAATAGTTACCTGGCGTGCCTCTCACGTCGGCCGTCGGATGTTGAAAAAGAATTCTTTCTCAGGTTGCTGAACCAAACTTTTGAAGCAGCAGCGAACCAGGCTGAGTCGAAAGTTGAGACATCCGAGATTGCTCCCGGGCCCAGCCGATCTCGGGCTGATGTGGTTCAGGATTTATTTTGGACCTTGTTCAACGGTCCTGAGTTTTCCTGGAATCACTAGAAAGTGATGCATGACTCTATGTGGGCGGATCTCAACGATGCCTTGTCACTGAATGTGGTCTGCGGGCCTTAGAATTTGTCGTCAGCCAGTTCCCGAGAAATTCCTCCGATCTGATTGAAAACCATGACTACCAATATCACTCGCCGTGACTTACTTCATTTCTTATCTGCCTGTGGTGTGACTCTGGCTTTGCCGGGGATGACGGCACGGGCAGCGTCGCGTCGCAGAAATGAGCGCCAAAAGTCGCTCATTACGCTCTGGATGAACGGCGGAATGAGCCAGCTTGAAACCTGGGATCCTCATCCGGGAACGCCGAGCGGTGGTGAGGTCAAAGATATTTCGACAACGGCAAAAGATGTTCGAATTTCAGATATGCTGCCGCAGCTGGCCGAACAAATGCATCTCTGCACGTTGATCCGTTCGCTGACATCCAAAGAGGGAGATCATGAACGTGGTTCGGCATTTGTGAAGACCGGATATCGCCCCGAGCCAACTCTGAAGTACCCGACTATCGGAGCCATTGCCGCTCATGAACTGCCAGACTCAACGATCGAGATTCCTCAGCACGTCTCACTTGCTCCCGGCGGCTTCGTAAGGCCTGAAGGCGGTTACCTTGGCAATCAGTGGGATGCATTCAGAGTGTTCAGTCCAGGTGATGGACTTTCGAATCTGAAGTCCTATGTGTCAAAGGAACGACAAGACGATCGACTTCAGGGGCTGGAAGTGGTGAGTCAGCAGTTTGAAAAACGACGTCGGTTTGGAGCCACACGAACGCTGCATCAGAATACGCTTGACCGCGCATTGACAATGATGTCCTCGGAACAGCTGAAAGCCTTTGAGTTGACCGAAGAATCGCAGGTCGTTCAAAATGCCTATGGTGACACATCCTTTGGGAAAGGATGCCTTGTGGCTCGTCGCCTGGTGGAAGTTGGTGTGCGATCTATTGAGGTCAATCTGTCCGGGTTTGATACGCACGTTTCAAATCATGAAGGACATATCACTCAGACAAAGATCCTTGATCCGGCGATCGCCACTTTGTTGAAAGAACTTCAAGAACGCGATCTGCTGGAGTCAACGATTGTGCTGTGTATCAGCGAGTTTGGCCGTACGCCGGGGATCAATCCTGCGGGAGGCCGAGATCACTGGCCTAACTGGTTTTCCTGCATGATCGCCGGAGGAGGATTTCGTCAGGGAACTGTGATCGGTTCGACAACGTCCGAGGTTCCTCAGTCCTCGGACCAAATGGAGATGGCCGGAGGAGGCAAAGTGACCGGGCCAACCGATCCGATATTGGTCCCGGAGCTTTATGCAACGATCATGGCATCCATGGGGATTGAACCTCGCAAAGAAATCATGACACCGATCGGTCGACCGATTCGGTTTGCCGATGCCTTGCCTTCAGCGAGATTGCTTAAAGACGAAGTCGCAGCAAAAGTAATCAAAAGCTGAACAAGAAAAGCCCGGCATTTTTGATGCCGGGCTTCAAGACTTCATTTAGTGCCTGTCATGAATGTTGCGGTTTTGCTGCGGGTGGTCCAGCAGAGCGAATTCCCTGATATCGGGCCGGGAGGCCAAAACAGGTCGGGGATCAGGCACTTCTGTGGTATTACATTTTCCGATTGTCGCTTTCCGATCAAACCTTGTTGATTGCCATATTCATGAACAGTGTTAGTTCGGATCCGTCAAACATGTGTGAGGCCGTAAATTTTCGGGATCGTGTTTCGTCGCCGCCTCGATTGCAAGCAAATGGCAAAGGGCGCCCGATTGGCACATGGTTTAGAGTTGCCGTCACTCGCTGAGTGAAGAGATCAGATTTCGTACATGATTCCGGTGTCCGCGAATCAGAAAGAAAGAAAGTCAGTCGTCGGGGAAATTGCAATGCATCACTTCAGTTGGAGAGTGATGACCACTCTATTTCAAATAAAGTGCCATTGAGCGTGCGCCACCGGGATGTGTTTCCCTGCTCAAACAAATTTTCTATCGCTACGGTGTCTCGCAGCAAGCCGGACAAAAAGTTCCCTGAAAACTGCCGTGCAAGGGAAATTCAGGGCCTCCAGCTGTTGGAATCAGTGATTGCTCAAGCGGAATCGGCCGGCAACCGATTTTTGGGGTTTGACGAGACCATGCTGTCAATGGAAATGCAGCTTCGTTACGAAATCTCAATTTGACCGAGACCGCTGATATAGTTCTCTCATCAACAAATCGATCGCTTTACCTCGTGATCTTATGGATTTGTCGAGTTTCTGACTTTGCTGAGCCTGAACAGCCTGGCGATTGAGATTTGTGAGCTCGTCAAAATCAACCTTCCACCCACTGTCTCTGGCTGCCTGAACAAGTTCGCTCTGCACTTCTGCAAGATGCAGAAGAAGGGATTCAGAGAGTACTGAGTCGACAATGCGATAGGGTGACGATGGCAAAAATGCCGCTCGAGAAATACTTGAAGTCTCAAGACCAGTCATCTGACGATTGCTCACACTCTCCGGTTGACTCGAAGATGTGCCACTCAATTGAGGAAGCGGGTCGACATCTGTCTCGGTGGAGTTGGGCGAAGGATGCAGGAATTTGTTTCCCGTCCTTCGGCTGATTAGCCAGGCAAGTACCGATGCCGCGGCCAGGACAATGGCCGCGGGTTTGTTTCCGATGATGCCCAGAGTGATACTGGCGATCAGGCACAATACGGCGGCGCAACCAATGATGATGCCCCAAACAGGGGAATTTCCGAAGGACGACATTTCGGCCGTTCGAACACGAGCGGCAGCGTCTGGGCTATTGATGATCGAACTCGAAGAGGATGTCGGATAACTATCAACGGAAACAACAATCACAGTGCTGTTGTCGGAACCACCGCGACAGTTCGCGAGATTGATCAAAAGCTTTGATGAATCGGTCGGCGGCATCGACGCAACAATCTGTCCGATTTCGGAGTCGGAAACATGATTTGTCAGGCCGTCCGAGCAGAGCAGGAAAAAATCGCCCGCCTCAGCAGAAAACGGTCCTTCAATGTCGATCTGCACATGAGGATCCGGGCCAAGACATCGCGTGATTACATTTCGAGGATGAAACAACTCGACATTTTCCGGAGTTGCGCGGCCGAGTCGAATCATTTCCCACTGTAAGCTGTGATCGAATGTGAGTTGTTCGATTTGCCCGTTTCGCACACGATAAACTCTGCTGTCACCCACGTGGCCGACCATGGCTCCGCATTCGGACAAGCTCAGTGTGCTGCACGTTGTTCCCATGCCTTCAAATTCACGATTCTCTCGACCACGATCGTTAATCGCCTTATTCGCGGCGGTCACAGCATCGCGGAGGCGAGCCTCAATCGTTGGGGCGTCATTCTTGAAATAGGCATGTGGCAAAGTCTCGATCGCGATTCGGCTTGCAAGATCACCGACGGCGTGGCCTCCCATCCCGTCAGCGACGACAAACAAATGGCCGCAGCGACTCCACTCTTCATATTCGCTGCACATGCGTACCTGCAGCGAATCCTGATTCATGGCTCGACGCATCCCCTTATCGGTTCGCGACGCATACTGAACGGATGGGGGTGACGTCATGGAGAAACTACTCAGAAACCATTCGCGATGAATTAGTAGATAATGATTATGCCGCAGTGAATTTTACGCGGCATTTCTTGTTTTGAGGCGAAAACGACAGAACGCAACGACGTCCGATTTCCCGCCCTTGCGATTAGCCATCATACATTTGAGAGGCACGGGGGCAAAAGAGTCACATGAAATCGAAGCCAAACGCTTTGCAAATAACCGCCTGTGGCTTGAAGTGTACAAGTGCCGTTGTCTCTGGCTAGTCAACCGCACGAATTCGCTGTCTGCACCTGCCATCGGGAAGGGAGAAGAGCGAAGCGGGAACCAGAATAGTGAAGGGAGCCCAGTCGCCTGGCCGCATTCCATTCAGAAAGGGGAATGGATGGAGTGAGGCAGGCGAAACGGAACGAATCAATGCGGGTAGTCCGCATAAATGACAGGATTTGCTGACAATAGCCGTGGTTGTGAACCTGGTGTTGCGCGATGCAGCTCTGGATACTAGTTTTCGGCAAGCACTGCTTCTGGTGCGTCGAAATAACTCTGGCTGGAAACACGATTTCGTTCCTGCAGCTCGTGGTCAGCCAGAACTGCGATTCGCACCATTTCTGCAGTGCTGTTTACGGCCAGCTTTCTGGCCGCGTTGGCTCGATGTTTTTCGATAGTCTTAACACTGATCTGCAGTTCAAGAGCAATGCTCTTGTTGGCAAGGCCAATGGCAACAAGTTGAACAACCTGCAACTCGCGGCGAGACAAGCGTCTAATCTGCTGACGGGCCGCATCTCTTCTTGTCATCCATGAGCGAAACGCAATTTCGTCCGTGACTGGAGTTGAGAATGAACCAGTTGACATTGATGGTGAAACTGGCTGAATCATCGGATGGGTCTCCAATTCTCGTCTGCTCTGAAAGGAGCAGAGTCCGGTCCTGATAGGATTGTGTCTGTGGATCGGGGCATTCCTACACTTCTTCGTGAATGTAGTGAAGTTTGATTCCCCGGAAACTGACCGCCGTTGCAATTAACTTCGGGTGTCTGCCAATGGCTTTTTGATTGCCAGCCTGGGCAAAACGTCCCATTGGCTAATTGGCGGGCAGTTCCTGTGGGTATTTCCAGGTACTACCGCCCTGCAACGACGACAGACTCTATGATCTGAGGACCATGGACCTCACTTGCGTGAAATCCCCCTAAGTAGCGCGCCTTACTTCAAGGGAAACGGAATCATGCCGGTATTGCAGAATTACTGTCAGGGAAAACCCGCAGGTCAGGAACTCATACAGCCTGGCCATGTCTCTGGAATTCCGGATGGAGAATTTTTCCAAGCCGTATCAGTGCGGAATGATTTCTCAAAAGCCCTGCCAGGGATGTCGCGGCAGTTCAGGTTTTCGGGCTCATTCTGCTCGCAGCAACGAGAAGCCTCGCAGCAGATAAACCAGACCGCTCCAGACAGTCACAAGGACAGCACTCCACAACAGGACATCGCGAACCGTGGGAAGCCATGGCCAGGGCAGATCCTCGGAAAGCGACAGCAGGCTGGCTGTGATCGCCACACATTGAAGCGACATCTTCAGCTTTCCAGACAGACTTGCTGAAAAATCCTTCCCTTCCTTTTCCAGAATGCCTCGCAGGCTGGAGACAAACATTTCGCGGCCGACAATGATGATTACCATCCATGCATTGACGCCGGAGTCAAATTCCCCCTGCCGTTCCAGCAAAAAAATAAACGTTCCACAGACGATTACCTTGTCGACAAAAGGATCAAGGATGCGTCCCAAAACCGTTATTTGTTTGTATCGACGAGCCAGATATCCATCCAGCGCATCGGTTGAAGCTGCAAATACGAACAGAGCCGCTGCCGAAATCCACCACCCTCCCCGGGCGATCATTGAAAACAGCACGACCGACAACAGAAGTCGTGTTCCTGTAATCAGATTAGGCATATTCAGCGATTCTCGCCCAATGACCGCACCCCGTCGCGACTGGGGATTGACTTCGCTTGAAGTTGTAGATTCCTGTAACGGCATGCGTCGGTGTATTGCAAGTAGAGTTATCGGAACCAGTCAGTCCACAAAAAATGGTGCAGCGATCTGAACTTCATTTTTCCCGGATTCATGCCGTGTGTCCACCGACAGAACACCGCTCCATAGGCAAACGCAGGATTTGTCTTCAGCGACCGCTAAGCTCGCCTGCTTATTCCTCTGCCTCTTCGTCTTCAATCATTGAGACAAGTCCAACAAGGTCGTAGTCCTGGCGTTCCATGATTTCGACCGGGACCATGTCACCGACCTGCAATATTGAGCCAGTGACGATAACGTTGGAGTCGATTTCCGGAGCATCTGCGTAGGATCGCCCAACGTAGACTCCATCACCGATTTCTTCATCAATAATCACGTCCAGTTCGTAACCGATCATCTTGTCGGCATGTTCAAAGGCGATCTCCTGCTGCAATTCCATCAACTCGTCTCGGCGTGCTTCCTTCACGTCTTCGGGGAGATGGCCTTCAAGTTTGACCGCAGGGGTTCCTGGTTCCAGCGAATAAGTGAAGACACCCATACGTTCGAAGCGAGTTTCTTTGACAAAATCTTTCAACTCTTCGAACTGCTCATCCGTTTCGCCTGGAAATCCGGTGATGAATGTTGTTCGCAGCACAACGTTTGGAATACGCTCGCGAAGTTTGCCAACCAGCTCACGGGTTTGTTCGCCGTTGACTCGACGCTGCATTCGCTTGAGTACAGTCGAGTTGATGTGTTGAAGCGGCATATCGAGGTACGGGATGATACTGCCAGAATCTGCGATGACGCTGATCAGCTCATCAGAGAAGTTGATGGGGTACAGATACATCAGCCGTATCCAGTCAATGCCATCGACCTTCTGCAGTTCCCGAAGCATATCCGCAAGACGTACCTTGCCGTAAAGATCCATCCCGTAGTAAGTCGTATCCTGAGCGACAAGAATCAGCTCTCGAACTCCATCATCAACCAGCTCACGTGCTTCATCAATTACCATTTCAATCGGCTTGGTGACATGCTTGCCACGCATTGATGGAATTGAGCAAAACGTACAAGTACGATCGCAGCCTTCGGAAATCTTCAGGTAGGCATAATGCGCAGGAGTGATTCGCAGGCGAGACTGATCATTCATCGCCTTGATCGGTGCCGGTCGGAACAGTTCACGCTGTTCTCTTGCTCCGCCGACAAGTCGATCGGCCACTTTTGTGATTTCATCGCGGCCGAACACACCTACGACGTGATCGATCTCTGGCATCTCTTTCAAAAGTCCGCCATCCGGCTCCAGTCGTTGTGGCAGGCAGCCCGCAACGATGACGCCCTTTGTCTTCCCCGCTTTTTTCAGATCCAGCATTTCCTGGATCACCGAACGTGACTCGGCGCGTGAGCTTTCGATAAAACCGCAAGTGTTGACAATGACGAAGTCTGCACCTTCAGGTTCTGAAACAAGGGCATATCCGTCCAGTGATAAAGATCCGAGCATCTTCTCACTGTCGACCAGGTTTTTGGGGCATCCAAGGCTGACGAAGGCATAGGTGCCTTTTGTTTGACGAGGGTCCAGCGGCTCAGAAGAGCTGATGGGCGAGGTCGTTGCTGAAAGATCAATAATTGGAAGGGAAGCCATCGGTCTGATTTGTTCCTGCGGAAGATGTACTTCCAAGAAGCATTTAGAGTCTTACTCACAATCGTGCGTGCCATGCGCTGTCAGCGAACAACGTAAGCGAAAGATTCGGTGTCGAGCCTTCAGGCCGATTGGGCCATCGATTACGTGTCGGTCTGTGAGCGATGGCCAATAGTGTACCGCCGACAGAGATTTAGGCTACGGCGTGATTGCGGGAAACAACGCTTTTCCCGTGTCGCGTGGCGGCTTTTGCCCGCGTTGTGTTGGATGTTTGAGAGAAATGATCAAGTTTCCGGTCTTTCGCAGTGGCAAATGCTTCGTGCAGCATTTCCGCCGGAGCTGCGACCATACCTTGAACTGTGGGCACTGGTTGTTGCCGAATGGGTAAGAATTTGAATGCAGACTTTGATCGGCAATCCGCCGGCGAACATCGCGATTCCGTCCCTGACAAGATCTCCGGTCGACGTGATTCGGGAGTCCTCACTTCTATGGCAGCAAAGCGAATGAGTTGGCCTTGAATCCCATCGCAAGCTTTTCGAATAAAGCTCCGTCAGTTATCGGAGATCGTGCCGCTTCCCGAGTTGATGTCGCAGTAGCGGCAACGAGTCCAGCCATGACGTCCGTGCCGGGACTCGCGGCATCGTCTACTGCGCAATAGCCGAACCTCCTGCAGGAAAGCAGCTTAAAAGCGGCATCCGCTTGCAGAAGTGGGATGTCTTGCCACGCTACTTTTCTGCAAAGATAGACGCTCTCAGGTACTCACGATTGAGGCGGGCGATGTGCGCGACTGAAACTTCTGCGGGACAGGCCGCTTCACATTCCGATGTGTTTGTGCAGGACCCGAATCCCTCTTTGTCCATCTGAGCGACCATATCCAAAACTCGAGCGTTGCGTTCCGGGTGTCCTTGTGGCAGTACTGCCAGTTGGGAGACCTTGGCCGACACGAACAACATAGCCGAGGCATTTTTGCAGGCTGCAACACACGCGCCACAGCCGATGCAGGCAGCGCCGTCCATTGCGATTTCCTGCCGAACGCCAGGGACAAGAATGGCATTACCGTCCGGTGCATTGCCTGTGTTTACCGAAACAAAACCACCGGCAGTAATGATGCGATCAAATGCGGAACGATCCACAACCAGGTCACGAACAACAGGGAACGCAGATGCTCTCCACGGTTCAACAGTTACCGTGTCGCCGTCACGGAACCGGCGCATGTGAAGTTGACAAGTTGTCGTCGCATTATCCGGGCCATGTGCCTGACCATTGATCATCAGGCTGCACATGCCACAAATGCCTTCGCGACAATCATGATCGAACGCGACAGGCTCTTCGCCCTGCGAGATCAATTGCTCATTCAGAACATCCAGCATCTCAAGAAACGACATATGAGTGCTGACACCATTCAGGCGGTAAGTCTTGAAACCGCCGTCGTCATTTGGGCCGGCTTGACGCCAAACCCGGAGGTTCAAATTCAGAAGATGGCTGCTCATGATTATTTGTAACTCCTGGTCGATGGCTTAACGTTTTCGAAGACCAGCGGCTCTTTGTGCAGCACAGGTTCTTCATCCCCACCTCGATATTCCCATGCGCCGACGTAAGAAAAATCGGCGTCGTTACGAGCGGCTTCGCCTTCCTCGGTCTGATACTCTTCTCGGAAGTGACCACCGCATGATTCTTCACGATGCAGTGCATCCGTTGCGAGCAACTCCGCGAATTCCATGAAGTCTGCGACACGCCCTGCTTTCTCCAGGCTCTGATTCAGTGTGGCATCTGAACCCAGGACACGGACATCTTTCCAATACTGCTCCCGCAGGCTGCGGATCTTTCCAATCGCGTCTTCAAGGCCGCTGCGATTGCGAGCCATTCCACATTTTTCCCACATCAGCAACCCAAGCTCTCGATGAAACGAATCAACCGAACGCTTGCCCTGGACTGCTAGCAATTTGTTAAGTCGGTTTTCTGCATCCTGTCGGGCCTGAATGCAGGCCGGATGGTCGTCGCGAACTTTGTCGAGTTTTGCTGTAGCGAGGTGATCGCCGATCGTATACGGAAGCACAAAGTAGCCGTCAGAAAGCCCCTGCATCAGTGCACTCGCACCGAGTCGATTGGCTCCGTGGTCAGAGAAGTTGGCTTCGCCAAGTACATAGAGTCCCTTGACGTTGCTCATCAGATTGTAATCGACCCAAAGACCACCCATGGTGTAATGGACAGCAGGGAAGATTCGCATCGGTTGCTTGTAAGGGTCTTCCGCTGTGATCTTGTTATACATGTGAAACAGATTGCCGTACTTTCGGCGGATAACGTCTTCACCGTCTCTGCGAATCGCATCACGGAAGTCGAGATAGACCGCCAAGCCCGATTCACCCACGCCGTGGCCGGCATCACACCGTTCTTTGGCGGCTCGCGACGAGATGTCTCGAGGGGCGAGGTTTCCAAAGGACGGGTAGCGTCGTTCCAAATAATAATCGCGTTCCGCATCCGGGATCTGATCGGGGGCTCGCTTGTCGTCTTTTGCAGCCGGAACCCAAACTCGACCATCGTTGCGAAGGCTCTCGCTCATCAACGTCAGCTTCGACTGATAGTCGCCGCTGACCGGAATACACGTTGGATGAATCTGCGTGTAGCACGGATTAGCAAACAAGGCACCTCGACGAGCACAACGCCATGCCGCAGTGACGTTGCAGCCTTTGGCCATTGTCGACAAGTAGTAGACGTTGCCGTATCCGCCGGTCGCAACCACAACTGCATCCGCAGTGTGCGTTTCCATTTCACCAGTCGCCAGATTGCGGACAATAATTCCTCTCGCTAACCCATCAACGACAACCAATTCAAGCATTTCGCGGCGAGCATACAGCTTTACTTTTCCGGTGCCGACTTGGCGCATCATGGCTTGATACGCACCTAGCAGGAGTTGCTGGCCGGTTTGGCCGCGACAGTAAAATGTTCGCGATACCTGAGCACCACCGAATGAGCGATTCGCAAGCGTGCCCCCGTATTCTCGTGCGAATGGAACGCCCTGCGACACACATTGATCAATGATACTGGTGGAAACCTGGGCCAGTCGATGCACGTTTGCTTCACGGGCTCGGTAGTCACCACCCTTCAAAGTGTCATAGAACAATCGCCAGACACTATCGCCATCGTTCTGATAGTTCTTGGCTGCGTTGATTCCACCCTGAGCAGCAATGCTGTGAGCACGGCGGGGGCTGTCCTGAAAGCAGAAAGCCTTGACGTTGTAGCCCAGTTCCGCCATCGAAGCAGCGGCTGAGCCCCCGGCCAGGCCTGTGCCCACAACAATCACCGTGAACTTGCGTTTGTTCGCAGGATTGACAAGTTTCAGATCGAAACGATGCTTGTCCCACTTCTGCTGAAGTGGGCCGTCGGGAACTCGCGAGTTCAATGTCTCACTTGCCACGCGGACCATCGGAAGACCTCAGTATTTCTTTTGAAACAAGACCACTCCGCTGTGCGGTGGGCCAAATGAATGATCAACACTTTTCGGTTGGCACGAGTGTTACTTCAATCTGAGCATCCTCGAATACCGCCAACCAGGATGCGTCTTAATATCTTCTGTTACCAAGTCATCGCAGCTACTTTGCTTTTCGCATCAGCTTTTGTAGTCGCCGCTTCTTTTTTGCTGCCTGAGACTTTGCGAAGAGTGTTTCTACTTTTTCTCGCTCGCAGATCTCACGCGCCCTTGCGAACTTTGCCAGCTCCAGGGCTTCTTCCTCGCCATATTTATTCCACGAAAAACTGATTTTGCTGCGACTTCCGTCTTCACTGACCCATGAGGCGCAGTAGGCCCAGTATTCGCAATTTGGAAACCGATTGTCGACACCATGTGCAATGTGCACTCCAACAATTCCGGTCGTATTACGACTTGTGACCATCCCCTTCATCGAATTTGATGCTGGGCCATGCTCTTCAACAAGCTGCTCGTATCGTTCTTTTGCTGCTTTTTTCGCCTTAGCCTTACCGCCACATCGTGCATCAGAGAAGAATTCATTGATCCGCTGCCCGTTTCGGCACAGGCGAACCATGAAGCCGCTTCCACTTTTTTGCTCGTACTCAAAGCGTGTGATACCTCTTGATATCTTTTGAGTTGTCAAACTTGTCGATGTTCGTGCCACCACCGTCTCCTGCTAATCCTGTCGGAAAACCTGAGCCGTTGATTCTTCAGGTTCAGGCTTTGTGACAGCGGCAGACTTACTGCTCATTCCCCAAACTACAAGACTCATGAACCCTGCTGCAATTGTCCAGGCCAATGCGACGCAGACAAAGTTGAGGATTAAATTCCATCGCTTGTGATTAATACCCAGGGTTTGCAGCGCACTCCGGATGCCATGTGAAAGGTGAATTCCCAGAGCAATCAAAGCAGAGAAGTAGAAGAAGGCGTTCATCGGGTTGGAGAGAACGGCTTTCACAGCCTGGAACTCATTGTCGGGAACGTTTTCGGCGTTGAATGATGGCGAGTAATCCACGAAAGGGTCCACCTTCAGCTTCATGTCGATGATATGAAGCACCAGAAACGCGAAGATGATCAATCCAGTGACCATCATCCAGGTCGAAGCTCCTCCCGGCAGAATGGAGATTCCCTGCTTTGTTTCCTTCATGAAGTAATCTCGTCCGCGAGCTGCTTTGTTCATTGCCGCCGTTGAGATTGCGAGGCCAATGTGCAGCGCAAACATGGAGAAAAGGCCAATCTCCGCAGCAGCCAGAAGAGGCCCCAGGCTGTGCAACGCGTGGGCATAATCATTGAATGCCTGTTCGCCTGCGTACAGCTTCAGGTTGCCGCCCAGGTGGGCAAGCAAAAATCCACACAGAGACAATCCGGAGATGGCCATCAAGATCTTCTGCCCGACCGTGGTCGAGCAAACTCGGATCAGTGGCCCAAGTCCAGGAATAGTGGACAACGTTTGAGCTGGCAGGCTCAGGATTCGAAGCAGAGCGTTCAAGAGCACGCTCCTCCCCGTAAAAAACGTGAGAAATGAAAATCCAATAGGCGATGTTGGTGAGTCAGGAATTGCGGATTCCAGACTCACAGCAACTTCGTCGGATTATAGGCCACTGCTTCTGAACTGCAACGACGCGGAGCATTGCTCTTTTTGCTGAGAGTGCGATTTGTTGTCGACAACGCGTGCGGGGCAAAGTCTGATGTTGGAATTTTGTCTCGCGGCGTTGAGCAATCGCGTATGTGCGGAAAAAGATGCTCTGAAGGATCGTGCTGCTTTTGGGAGGGCCAGAAGCAGTATCAGCCGTCTGGCAAGTCGACGCCGCTGCAGTGAAATTTGCTCAACAAGCTGGGTTCATCAACTTCAGTAGTCGTCAATTCAGATTTGCGGGAAAAGCTTCCTGATAATGTTCGCTTTCGGGCAATGAAACTGAAGTTCCCGTCATGCTTGGAGATCGTGCAGCTTTTAAGTTGCATTGCGGGTGGGGTTTGAGTCAAACAAAGTGACCTTCGTGTGGCTTGTGATTTCGCACAGAATGTGCGTTCTTCAAGAACCACAAACGAACACGGAGGTCGCTGTGAGTTTAAGT
>JBGSVD010000257.1:0-10248 GCA_041753135.1 Planctomycetaceae bacterium | reverse complement strand
GCGACCTCCGTGTTCGTTTGTGGTTCTTGAAGAACGCACATTCTGTGCGAAATCACAAGCCACACGAAGGTCACTTTGTTTGACTCAAACCCCACCCGCAATGCAACTTAAAAGCTGCACGATCTCTGGGAGGGTCGGACGCGATAGCGGCCGGGGAGGGCCAGAGGGAATCGTCGCGGATTCATTGGATCACGACTTTCAATACCTCCCCGCTCGCTCCAATTGGCCCTTCCCGAAAAGAAGGGGGCGGAACGATTCGTTGCCCAAAGGCAACCAAAACGACTTTCTTATGACTACTGCTTCACAACGCTGTATTCGATCACCAGCCTTGGCCGTTGTTTCAAGTCTTCAAATTCGGAAACGTAAAAATCCCAGCCGTTGCCGCCAGTGTTGAGGAACACCCAGCCATGATTTTCTTCGCCATTGACCCAGCTCTGAACCGTGTCAGTCACATCAAAGCCAATTTCTGATGAGTTTGCCGCGATCTTTCCGAACGTGAACGAGTCCTTATGTCGACACGCTTCCAATCCGTCGGCGGAGACACCGGAAATCATACTGTTCCACGTGACGGAATCGTCAAACGGAACAAGCATCCGATGCAGATTCACAGTGCTGCCCTGATCAAACGCACTTAATAACAGCCGCGCCGAATGGACGACCGCATTGCGAGGCACTTGTTGTTTCTGTGATCCGATGATGGCATCAAATCTCAGCAGCACCTGGCTTTCACCGCCGTCGTTATCCGCATCCGCTGAAGCGTTACCGTTTCCATCAAGAATTGTTGTTGGGGCCAGTGCCCAGATTTCCATATCGATTGTGCCAGCGTAGTTGCTCACACCATTTTGAAATGACGCTGTCACCCGTGGCGAAGTTTCGGGTGTGTCTGTTGCGAGTGCCGCACATGCAATCCATGGCGACAGGGCCAACACGCAGAGAGCCACATGTTTCATACGATGCCTCCTTCGTTCAAAGTCTCAAGTGAGCGCGCACCGGGAGCGCAGAATGGAATTCGTGGTTCTTTTGGCAGAAAAAACGCTTGTACCTGGCTGCTAATCGCAGGCGCAGAGTTACTTCGCAACACTCGTTTAACCGTCAGCCGCAGGCGTACGCGAAACACGGACGACGCGTACGGCTGACGGTGAAACGCAAATACTTGGGCCTGCGATTAAGGCCCAACGGGCCGACTCTGTTACAGCCTGGGGCACCGCCCCAGGACAAACAATACACGAGAAACACAGTCCCAACGGGACGGCCCTCAATCAGACCGCCGCATTAGGGCCGCCCCCGTTGGGGCTATGGTTCCTAACTTGATTCCAAACCTGGGGCGATGCCCCAGGCTTTCATAGGACCAGCCCGTTGGGCTTGATAGTCACGCCCAAGGCCGCTTCGCTAGTCTTTAAACAATATGACGGTGAAACGAAGAAGCTTCCGCACCCTCGATTAGTTTTAGGCTGCTCGTCCGGGGTGGAGTCGCTTTCTACTTCAACGCTGCGGAAGCCTTCTTTGCAGGTGCTTCAACAACTGGCGGCCGCAAACGTTCGGGAGTGTCCGGAGCTTGTTCGATCAGCGTGTTGATAGCACCGGCTTGTTTATTTAGTGTGAAGGCGTCGTACAATTCTCCAGTCGTGGTGAAAGCTTCAAAATGCAGCTTGTCTCCATCGATATGAATGATCTGATACAGTTGAGTATCCTGAGCCTGACGAACCATAAACGGGTGGCGTTGCAGGTCGTACATTTTCGGACCACTAACAGACACAACGTAGACTGTTCCTGAGAACATGTCGTTGGCGTTCACTCCCGTTGCAGCATTGGCTCCGGCCATCGGAGTGTCAAGAGCTGTGCGGCCATAGGTATGATCGTGGCCCTGAAGAACAAGGTCAACGCGATGCTTGTCGAGCACTGGTTTCCAGACGGCTCGCAACGCCGTGTTGTCTCGATCTTTCCCAGTTGAAAACATCGGATGGTGAAACGAACAGACAACCCACTTCTCTTTGTTGTCGGTGAGAACTTTATCAAGCCACTCGGCCTGCTTCTCCGGTTCCAGATTACTGTTCATGGCCACGATCCGGACGCCCTGATACACAAGGGTGAAGCAGGTTTCTTCAAGTCCAGCCGGTCCATGTTCAGGCAGAGCGAACTGAGGACGCCAGTGATGCGATACTCGTCGAGAATCGTCTTCACTCTTTGCCATTTCGTGGTTGCCAACAACCGGCACGCTCGGCACCATTGCGTTCAGCCACGCCCCCGCTTCACACCATTCCTGCCATTCCGCGTCGGCTTCTGCTTTGTTGATCAAGTCGCCGGCGTGAATCATGAACTTCGCTTTTGGAGCATCGCCATAAGCTTCTCGAATCACGCGAGACCACTTGGATCGAATATCATTCTGAGCGTCGCCAAAATAGATGAATGAAAATGGCTCTGCGTCTGTGCTGGCCGTACTGAAATGAAACCACTCGCTCCAGTTCACACCGTCTCCGACGCGATACGCATACTTGGTCTTTGGCGTTAAGCCTTCGAACTTGACGGTATGGAAGTGAGCGGTGTTCAAATCCGTTGTCAGTGGCTGAGTCTCCGCAACAACCTGTCGGCTGTTGGCTTCCAGATTCGGTCCAGCGTCCGCGATCGTGATCTCCGCAAGTCCACGCGAAACAGCAGTCGAAGTACGCCAGTTGACAGCTTGAGTCGTCGTTGGATCGTCGGCCCATGTCAGTACGATTCGATCGGGCAAAGTTGTTGGCCGAGCGAACTCCGCAGGTTCAACCTTCGCCGGCGCCACAATCGTCTTTTCCTCGACGGCAAAGGCTGATGCAGAATTCAGAGTCGTGCCAAGCAATGCACAGGCAAGTAGATTTCGATGAGACCATGAAGGCATTGAAGGGATTCCTGTTGGGCAAATAGTAGAGAGAAATTTAGTTGAGAAAAATTGATTCAGGATTGATGAGCAACAAACCGCTATCGTGTTCCAGCGGAGAGTTCGGATACGATAGAGAATTGTGGCTTCTGGAGCGAGTACTTCGATAAGTCCACATGCCTCTCCCAGTCATTTAATGGAACTGTCCACGGCTCCTGTCGCAGTGGTTCGATAAGAGGCATGATCCAATCGCCATTCGATGATAATCGCGAAATCGCTGCCAGATTTACTTCAGGATCAATCAGCAATTGCGGCTTCCGTCCGTTCAAAGACGTCAGCACCAGAGCTCGCACTTCAACAGGTGATCCTTGTTTCTTTTCGAAACCGTTCGCCAGATGATGAGCGAGGTCCAGAATCATCGCCGGGTCGCGAGCGAACCTTGATGACTGGTTATTGTTAATCATTCGTCTTGTGTCAGTCGTCCACGTGTCTCCAGTCTTTGGATCCGTGATGGAGTATCGAATGCCAGATGTCTTGCCTCGAAGCATCATTCGCCACGAGAAATAGTGGCCCTGTTCAGTCCAGCTGGCTGGTCCCTCGAAAGCGAAGTGTCGGAAGGGCCAGGCGAGATGAAACAAGCACCAGACTGCAAGGACGGGAACAACAAATGCTGTCGTTCTGCGATGTCGCACGGGGTGTGCTTCAGCTTGCCTCAAAGGTTGAGAATTCAGAAACGGAAGAAAACGTTGCAGTGATGCAGGAGGAAAAAAAATCGTAGTGGCAAAGATCATGAACCAGGGGAACACATGAATTGGAAACAGAAACGCGTTGCTCAGGTGGAACACAATCGAAAGACTGAACGCCAGGATTCGAGTTTTCCGCCACATCATCAAAGGCACAATCAACACGTCAAACGCGAGTCCGCCCCATGTGAGCAGATCGGCTGCGATCGACGACTGAAGAAACGGAGCCAATGCGTCCGGCCACTTTCGTGACGCCAGCATGTTCTGCATGGGAACACTGGACAACCAGTCCGCTTCGAATTTTGCAAATCCACCATAGATGTATGGGACTGCGATGTGAAACCGCAGCAGCCACAGTGTCCATCGCGGAGCCTCCCTTTCAAGTCTCACGGAGCCATTCAGTACATCGATTGAACACGCACGGTTCGCTGGCAGAAGACACATCAACCAGCTCAGAAGGCAAATCAGATAGTAATGATTTTGGTAGTTGGTCTTGTCGATCAGAAAGAAATGCGTGAAGCAACACGCAAACACAAGTGCCGCTGCTCGGTACAGCGCACCCGTGGCGATCAACAATCCGCTCAGCATCATCACCACAAACTGCAGCGTCATTCCTGTCGGAGACCACGGCTTCACCCATTGAAAACCAACATAGGTGAAATGAAACTGCCCAGGCCGAAACAGCGTAGAAATTCTGTCGGAGCCAAGATAGCTCAATGCCCAGAAGGCGGTGAGTAATCCGAAACCGACGCGAAACCAGACAAGGCCTGCGTTGTCCTGAAGGCTGAGCAGAAACGATGTCCATTGATCCCAACGCCGACGTGGCCGCCAGCCAAACGTGGCTGCCATCGCCTGACCAACGAAGTTTCCAGTCTCATTCGTGCCTCTAAAGATTGATTCTGCATCAATGGCAATTCCGTCCGAGCCAGTCACGTCAATCATCTTCATCTTCCGTCACAACGGCTGAAAACGGGTGGACGCATTTTGCGAGCTGTCGGCTTTGTTAGCCCCGCTTAAATACATGAGAGCTTGATCCGAATCTAATCAGTCGAAAGGCGCCTGCAGGCAGATTCTATCCCTTGATGTCGTCGTCATCATTATCATCAAACGGATTCTGCTGGGCTGGCGCCGTCCGTTTCGGCAGTTTAATTTCGAACTCATTATTTGCATCGGCCTTGACTTCAACCTCCATCAGATCGCGAGTTTCCTCACCAACGCAATCGCAGGGGTACTTACTTCCGGTCGTCACACGAACGACATGGACCCCCACGACAGCTCCGTCCTGATCTCCGTACGTCGACAATGCGAAACGTCCATCTTCTCCTGTCCATGAGAAGCCAGGCTTGCCCACCTCAGCGGATTTGCCTGTCATCTTCGGAGCAAAGAACACTTGAGCCTCTCGCACGGGCTGACCTTCACAGGTAACGATTCCCGACACTGCGGCGCAAGGGAATTCCTTGATTCCCTCACTACATCCTGCAAACGCGAATGCTGCCGCGAGACAGGTCAAAAGAGCATTTATTTTCATCGCTTTTCCTGAAGCAAAAAAGGGTATCTGAAACGTTGTTGCCAGAGATGGGCTACGGGCCGACAAGGCAATATGTGGCGTAAGCTTCCAGCATGCCGGTGCCGCGACTTCGCAAGCTGGAAGCTTACGCCACGAGAACAACGACTGTGTTTTCTTCAGCAGTCCTAAAGTCGGAAGATTTTTCCGGAGTATTGCGTGACGTGATTCCACTATCCGATGTCAACTCAAAAAACTCCTTCCCGTTAGAGCGGGAAGGAGCGAGTCACTGCCAGAGAATCAGGTGATAAATTCGAAAGTGCGACTAGAACTCGCCAATGATTCCGCCATCTCGCTTGTCATGAAGGAAGTCGTAAGTAACGACGTCGATATTTTCGCTGATGAATCGGACAGACCCGTCACCCAGTGCGAATTGCGCTCCGCCGACGTGATAGCTGAAGGCGTTGTCGTCGTTGATGGCCTGTCCCATTCTGTTGAAACTGACCCGAGCATTGATGACGCTGCCGTAACGGCCGTTAATACGAATGGCTTCATCGCTTTGGTTGCCGGATCCGATCCAGATCGGCCAATCACGGAACTCCGTTGGAGCAACCGTTGCACGACTGGCCGCCGAAACATCGGTGCTGCAATAGGTTGACTCACCGACCATGATTGTGTTGCTCAAACCGTCGGTTACATCGCGAAAACGAACGCCCCCGCCTTCGCAGGCTTTATGCATCATTCCGAAGTCACCGGAGTTTGATCCACCAGCAGCTTTGTAGCTGGATGTTGCGTAGCCAACTGCTTCGACTTTGTCGGCTGGCACAGAACCGCCGCCAAACGCCCCTGGGACCGACCAGGTCGCCGGAACAATCTGCGGCATTGCTGAAGACGGGCACAGATATCCCGAGATGATAGTGTCACCACCCGGAATAATTGTAGCACCCGGATAGAACTGCGCGATCATAGCCGCGTTGAAGATTCCTGGCTGACCTTGAGGATTGATTCTCGCATAGAGATTTGACTGCTCAATCTGAGGCAGGATTGAAACCATCCAGCCGAATCCGTTGTCCTGATTCGTCGTGCATGGCTTTACTCCGTTGCCCCACATCGCGTGTGGCAGAATGTTGTAAGTGCTCTCATAGTTGTGCAGAGCAAGGCCGATCTGTTTCAGATTGTTCTTGCACTGTGTACGGCGGGCTGCTTCTCGAGCCTGCTGAACTGCAGGCAACAACAGTGCGATTAGAATTGCGATGATGGCAATGACCACCAGCAATTCGATCAACGTAAATCCCAAACGCTTCTTCGTCATCTTCATCGTCAACTCCTCTTTAAGCAAAGAAAACAGAACAGAAACACAAAGGCGAGCGGCAGGGCGTCAGCCCTCCGTGCAGCGCGCACAACGATCCCCGTGGTCGTTACCCATGTTGGCAGACGCTGTGTCCGCATAGACTTATAAACGATACAGACGAGACACGGAGGGCTGACGCCCAACCGCTCGCCTGACTAAATCCCAAGCTGCACGTTCATCACAGCAAGCTCCGTCAAGACACTGGATCGAGTCAGAATTTGCAACTTCCGAGGCACTCGATCACCATCTTCACACAACACCAGTCCATCGCGTGGACTTACACATACGTTGTCCGGACAATCAAGCACGCCTGAAGACGGTGATTCGAACAACAACTCCAATGTTTCGTTTCGAGGCGAATAGGCCCAGATCTGCCCCTTGCCGCTGCGTCCGCCATGACTGGCCAAAAAGTAGCAGCGATCATCGCCCCACCAGCAGCCTTCAAGTTTCTGAAACGACGTGCCGCCTTGCTGATGGCCTTGCTAAAAAACACCGCCACCATCCTTTTTTGCCAGGACTGTGAGCACGATCAGGATCACCGATCGTGACCCAACTAACGTCGTAACTTTTTCGGTCATCAAATCGCCGGTCCAACCCGTCCACAGATAGCGAAATCCTTCCCGCAGCATGAGCAACGGAAGTCCGGTTGTTTCGTCCGGAGCGGGGAGGAGGCCACCTGCCACAACACTCCGGACAGGTGCCGCAAGCAGTCTGCGGAACGACTGCGGCACTGCCCATGAACCTGGCACCGCAGCCGACTGCCACAGAAATTTGCGACGCCCTGATTCCATCTGAGATATAATCTCCTGAGTATGCGATCAAACAACTTTGTCGGTTGGTTGGTATTTTGATTCGCAATGTTCAGAATCAGTGAACCGTATGTTAACTTTCAAAAAGGCATGAAGCAGATCGGTGCTGAATCGATGCTTAAACGTTCAGCTCAATTAGTTAAGGCCCGGCGTCACATGAATTGCCTGAATTTTGTACGAGCTCGAAGCGCCAGCGAATGGGCTTCGATCACTCAATGGCCCACTCGCTGGCGCTTCGAGCTTGTATGTGGGTGATCGCAAGTTGGATTCTCAATGCATCGTCGCCCCTAACCTGGTGAGTTCAGCACGGCGTTGATAAGGCACTCGTAGCCTCATCCGCCACCGAATCTGGGACACCGCCAAAACACGACCGCAGTGGCAACAAGGCCACGAGAAGTGTCGCTTCACGAGGTCACGATCTTCGACCGATTACGAAACGGCAGCACGCGCGATGTGCACGAAAGCATCATAGAACCCACTGCCGCCGCCCCAGTCGGTGGGTTCTTCGGGAGTCACACTGTTGACCGATCGCTTGTTCCCGGCCGCGTCGACGAGTCCTCCGAATGGCATCCAGACGACTCCCGGGCGGACGCGATCGGAGATGCGACAGACAGCCGTCACCGTACCGAACTCATTCGACACATCAACATGCTCGCCATCCTGAAGCTCACGCTCCCGAGCGTCGTCGGCGTGAACTTCGACATACATTGTTCCTTCACGCTTGCGATGACGTTCGATGTGCCCGTAGCTGGAGTTCAGATAGTGCAACGTCTTGCCGGAAATCAGTTGCAGACGCCCATTTGTTGCCTGAGGAAAATCGCCGCCAGACGGAAGCGGGTCCATTCCCTGAGCCTGCATCGACTGGGACCAAAATTCCGCCTTGCCCGACGGAGTTCGAAAGCCTCCGTCGGCGAATGGACGCCAGTCGCGATCATGATTAAAGCGGATCGAGCCAGCGTCTTTCAGATGATCAAACGTGATTCCCTCAAGCCACGGATGGCCGCTGTTTAACGCCGTTTGAATCAGCGATTCGTCGCTTTCGAAGAGAAACGATTCTGTTCGTCCCAGCGCCGCAGCCAGCCGACGAAAGAACTCCGTGTTGGACACCGATTCGCCCACCGGCGCGATAGCCGGTTGATTGAGCGACATGTAATGATGGCCCCACGCGGGCACCAGATCGAGACTTTCAATCTGGCTTGTCGCCGGGAAGACATAGTCAGCATACTTCGCGGTTTCGGTGACAACCAGATCATGCACAATCGTCAGCAGGTCGTCTCGCATCAACCCCTGAATAATGCGTTGCTGATTCGGGATCGACACCACCGGGTTCACGTTCCAGACACACAGGCTGCGAATTCGCGGAGCCAGCGTTGTTGAACACAAGTCGTTGCCAAGATCTCGCATGTTGAGAGTTCGAATGCCAGGCTTCTGAAGCTGCGGCATCGTGAGAGCCTGGTGATTCAATGTCGAATACTGAACCGCGCCGGTCGAACGCGACAATCCGCCACCGCGATGTCGCCACGAACCAATCAGCACCGGCAGACAAGCCAGCGTGCGAAACATCATGGCTCCGTTCCGATGATGCTCCAGCCCGATCAACGGACGCAGCAGCGACGGCTGAATCGTGGCGTATTCGCGAGCAAACTGTTCGATCACATCGACCGGAAGCCCAATGCGATTAGCGACGTTTGATGGAACATACTGTTGAACGCGTTCGACGAGCTGCTCATAACCGACGGCATGCTGCGCGACGTAGTCATGGTCGACTAGATTGTCGCGAATGATAATGTGCATCATGGCCATCGCGAGCGTCGCGTCGCTGCCCGGTCGAGGCTGGATGTGCCAGTCGGCCTGATCGGCCGTGCGAGTCTTGATCGGATCGACGACCACGATCTTCGCGCCGCGTGAGCGTGCTTCCAGAATCACCGGCCACAGATGCAGATTGGTCACGATGGTGTTTGTGCCCCAGAGCACAATGTATCGGCTGTGGACCAGCTCTTCCGGATCGACTCCAAAACCACTGCCTTGAGTCACCGACAAACCGGCTCCAGGGACTGCGCCGCAGATATTGATGTCAACTTGAGTGCAACCCAGCACGCTGAACAGTCGTTTGTCGAGAGACGAATGTTGAATCAACCCTTGATTGCCGGCCGAGCTGTATGGCATGATGGCTTCGGCACCGGATTCAGCGATGATAGTGTGCCACTTCGCAGCGATGTCCGCCAGAGCTTCGTCCCAGGAAACACGAACGAACCGCCCTTCCCCTTTGGGGCCGACTCGCTTCAGTGGAGACTGCAGCCGATCCGGATGATAAACGCGTTCCAGATAATGATTGACTTTGGCACACAAAGTTCCGCGAGTAAACGGGTGCTCCGGATCGCCGTAGAGCTTTTCCGCTCGACCATCACGCACTTCCACCATCCAGGAACAAGTGTCGGGACAATCATGCCCACACGCACCGCGTATGATGGTGAGTCCGTTGTCAGTTGTCGTCATTCCAGCGATTCCAATCGGTGAGGCCATCTGTTCTTCGTCAGGCAGCATTGTAGCCGGATTCGCAAAACTTTGGCTACAACAAGCCCCGCTGCCCGGACGGCAACGCATCTAATGAACTTGAGCACTGTGTACGGTGCGACAAGCGGAACGCAGATCCACCAGGTTTCTGCAAAATGATGCACCGGTGCTGCGATTGTTACGGCCTATGACCAAGTGCTCCGTCCCAAGTCACTTGCGACTAAATACACGCAAAGTAGTTTGAAGCAGGCTTTCGCTACCTTCGTCGTATGCATCGTAGTCGAGGAATAACACAAGATTTGGGATGGACGTGATTCGTCGAAAGTCGTCACTACTGTAGCCGTCCATTCTGCCGTGAAAACCGGGGTATTGTAGAAATGTGATGTGTGATACACCGCGTTTCATGGGCGGAAGAGCAAAACGACCGAGTTACGCGGAGTTGGCAGCAATCGTTGTGGAATTGCGTGCTGAGGTTG
>JBGSVD010000256.1:0-9110 GCA_041753135.1 Planctomycetaceae bacterium | reverse complement strand
AATTTCTATGATAAAAAGCGAATCACAATCACGAGCGCGCATACGTTTTTCAAAAGACTTTTGAAAAATGACATTTCGCGGTGCGCAAAGAAGGCGCAGAAATCTTTCTAAAAAAGGTACTTGACAATGCTAGAAGAGCCCTAAGCGAATCTGACCGGAGATATTCTGTGGTCACACTCTAGCAATGTAGGTCTGGACTCGTTCTGCCCAGATGATTCTTATGAATTCCGGCATTTTGTCTCAAAACCGAATTCAATGCCTTTGGACCCTCCCGTCGGAGCTGCTCACGACTCTGTTTGGTCCGATTCTGGCGGCTCTGGGGGCGGGGAATTGTTTCGCGACGCAATTGCTTTCGCAAGGGATTGCACTTGGATTTCTGCCCGTTGCACCCGGGATTCGGCTATCGCAATCTTCTTTTTATTCGCTTCGGTTGGAGAATCCCCAACAGCATGCCGCAGCTCCGCGGCCGCGGCCTTAACATTTGCAAGTTCAACCTGCGCCGCTTCATGAGCCCTATCAAGAATCGAATCAGAGTTCGTGTCTCTGCCTGAGCCCATATTCTCCGAAGTCTTCTTGACGAAAATGTAGCCAGCGATTGTTCCCAGAAGCCCGGCCAGACCTTCCCCTGTTATAATCTTTGCTGACCCAAGAATGATGACGGTCACGAGCAGAAAGCCCATACTCAGCACTTCTACAATGATCCGCTGCTCAAGGACCAGACCCGTCAATGAGGACGGATAGACTCGCAATAAAATAAATGACCCTATGATGGACGCGATCATGCCGTAGACCGCATAGACCAAGAGTTGATTGATTTGATACTGGTTCAAGACGGCGTCACGGGTGCCTAAAGCCTTCTCCAATCTGGCCTTGCGATATTGGTTCTTTTCGATGGTCCCCTGCACCTTGGCAAGCAAAGTTTTCTTTAGAGCCTCGTTTTCTTGAGCGACTTTCGTGACTGCGCTCGACTTTACTGAGATCTCGATCACCGTCTCTTCCAACCGTGCAATTGAGTCACCCATTCGCTTCAGTTCGTTCGCTTGTTTCTGAAGTCGAGGTATCAACTGTTCCTGAATCGTTGACAACATGTTCTTCAGTTGAATCTGATCAGGCGCATCTGAAGAGTTCTGTACCGGAAAAACCGCGGCAGGAGACATCGTGGATTCGAAACTGTTGTCATCCGACCAGTCCGAAGATGGGTAACTCATAAACTGCGGAATTGCCTGGACGCTGACCCCACTTGCGAATTGAGGCAAAGCGACGTGAGCCATCGAGAGTGTGCCCTCGAGTATGGCAAGGCTCCTTGCTGCATTTTGCTGATACAGTTGCTCTCGATCCCATTCTTGTTTTGTACGTACGGCTTTTCGCAAGTGGCCTGAGAGTTCCTTTGATGTTTCAACCACCTCTCGTTCGAACTTGAATATCGCTGAATCCAATGAAGCCACATTGCCAGATAGAGTCTTTAGCTGATCTTCGTCAATGCTGGGGGCCAATGCTCCTTCCTGAGAGTTGCCATAAAGGGCATGCAAAACGTCAGACTCACGTAATGCTGCTTGCTTCTGTAAGTCGCTCAACGATTCACGTTGGGATGTTGATCGAGTCTTTGCCCCGCTACTGTCACTCTTGAGGACGCTTAAGTCTTGCACTTCCTGGATCGTTGATGAAACCTGCGAGTTTATTGCGAGTATCTGTTGTTGAATTAAGACCAAGAACTCTTGCCCCTTTATAACGTTCACCAACTCCCTGCCAAGGATTACGTTGGAATCGTCCGCCGTGAGGTCAGTCGGCAGTTGAGACAACGGATCCACTTCCGTGGCAGAGGCTGTTCCTGATTGCAGAGGATCTGCCGCACTAATATTACTCCCGAAGCGGAAGAACAGAGCGAAAAGAAAAATGCATACTACGATTCTCGGACTCACCAGCATTTCATCGCTCCTCTAGTTGCTGCTGCAAACTGCAAACACTATTCGTTTGGAATTCAATATCAGGTGGCTGCTCAGCTTCTCATCGAGCCCAACGAAATCATCGTCACTGCCAAATGCACCACATGTTGAGCGTATGACATGGGCGACGAGTGTTATTGAACTAGTTCGATGCTGTCGTCGAGCGTGTCTGCTCTTTGGCCTTTCTGGAATTCTGTTTTGCATCACTCTTAGGTGATTTACTCTCTCTCCACGCCCCTAGAAAGGCGTCCGTTAGCTGTTTCACGCTGCCGAACGCTTCGCTGCTCCAAAGGAAAGGCGAGTCAGACGATTCCGGCAGTGATCCGTCGTGAAACGTTCGCCCCTGGTGAAACCAGGAACAAAGGTCTTCGCCAATATGAAACCCGAGCCGACGGTAACATTCGACCTGCGTAGGCGTGAAGACTAACTCTGATGTTGGCTCCTGCGGAAACTCGGGGTGGTTCTTCCGGTATTCCAGCAAATCCAGAGGTTCATCACCGCTGATAGATGGCTTCACAATAAGCAAAAGCCCCTCCGTTGGCGTCTCGACGGCATGTCCATTCTGTTTCCCGTCTGTTGCGACAGTTATCTGCGGGTAAAGAATTCGTACCGCATGGAAGTGCTGACGCACCAGTCGATTCCCGCTCGAATTCATGCCTTCGATGTCTTTCATTCCAGAGGCCGCTGGCGAACTCAAAGCCAAAGAGTCCAGTGACATTTCGTTCGGCTTTGTGTTTGTATTTCCAGGCGAATCAAGCTCCACAAACTGGATCCCTTCAAACAATCTACTCAACCGCACCACATTGGCCAGATCGGTGAAAATATGTTCCGGGTCATGTCCGGCATCTGCGACAATAATCAAACGACATCTTCGCTTCAACAGTTCAAGCACACCTGTATTTTCATTGTGACCACCGTCGCTGACAAATGCATAGGGACGCGTCTCACGGGGACGCCACATCGAAAACAACAAGTAGAGAAATCTAGGACGCAGTCTTGGTGCAGTACCAACTGAAGGATTGGGCACCCACTGCCCCAATCGAAGATTGAGACAAAACATCAAGAATGCCACAAATAGATTCTGATTCTGTGTCGGACTGACTGCCGCCCCGGAAAGGGCCACTGCTTCTTCGAGGTCGATTTGATTCCCTTCACCCACGATCCATTCTTCGTAGTCTGAAGTCTTCACGAATCCGCTCGCGGATGAGCCCATAAACTTCTGAGACATAATGAATGTGTCTTGACGCCGTGGATCGTCAACTCGTCCTTCTGAACATGGACCCAGCAGCGTCTCATCTTCGCCGGTTTGCTCACGTTTTCCGAAAAGCGAAATACAAGCGCCCATGATGTGGTACGGCGCACCGAACTCGGTTGTGTTGAGCATTGACAGCGGCAGAGAACGTGATTTTTCCGGCGGAACAATAAAGGCTGTCGCGAGTCGCGTTTTGTAATAGCGATGCATGGACGTTGCGTTTATGTCAAGGCAAAGCCCAACGCAGACTCCAAACACTAGAGCGACAAGGGCAACATAGCCTCGATACCATTGATCCTCATCGATCACCACTCGCCTCTGAAAGTCGGTCGTCTGTCGAATTCCTGCCGGGTAAAGGGCTTCCAGCAGGGTTCGATTCATCCGCATTCTGTCATACACGGACATCAGAGTCGACTGGGACAATTCACCCGTTTTGGCCATGGTTGTCAAGGTGGTTCCCCACTCTTTACCATGGGCTGTCTTTCCTTCTTTTTCATCCCGAAGTTGGACTTCGATTTCATCTCGAAGGACTTGAGAGAGTCCTTTCGAAGTCAGCAGATTCGCATTAAAGAAATCGATGTAGCGATGCCGCATCGCTCGATGCTTTTCAAACGTGCGAAAGTATCGTCCCGCTTCATTGTTCGAATTCCACATCACAAAGCTTAGGACGTCAAAAAATCGCTCTGAATTATTGAGTAGGTTGACTCTTTGCCAACGCTCCGCCTGAAAAACATCTTCAGCGAAGTGCTCTTCAACTGATTCACGGACTGCCAATTCGTTATGCAGATCACGTTCGAGCTTCGAAAGGCTCCGAATACGAAGTGAAAGAAACTGTAGATAACTTTCAACTACATGTTGTCGTATGCGTTCTTGTTCTGCTTTGCCTGTCGAATCACCCTCGTTAGTCTTCAGCAACTCTTGCAGTTTCGTGTCGTTACCCTCAGAGGCCTGAACATAGGCGTCGAAGTTTGTGTCGCTAATTCCGAATTTTGGGTCCTTCGCAAGATCATCAAATTTGTCGCTCAGCGAACTACTATCTGACGCATGATCTCCGTGTTCGCTCTCAATCTTTGAAAGGGCTGCTATGAAAGCTTCTTGCTCTAAACCCCCGGTCCTTTGAAATAGAGCTCCCTCGAAGAGGCGCCACGATTCGGGGGTCTTGTAGATTTCAGCCCGAGATTTTTTCCCTTGACCCACGACAATGGAGCAGAAATCGTTGAAGTCCTTCAGTTCTGCTTCATGTAGACCTCGATCTGGAAACGTGGAAAATCCGGAAATGTTTTCCCGCCCCAGAATTCCTATCAGGATCAGCGGCACTCCACCAAGAGCCGCTGAAGTCACGGCAGTAAACACCCATTTGTCGAGCGGACCGGTTGGAGCTGTTGCGCTTCTTAGCAAACGTGACGGTTTCACGATTGGAATCATGACAACAAGAATTGCCACGACAAAGACCAGCGGCATCCAAAAGACTTTAGGAACTCCCGAGGGATCTTTTGCATCCGACACCCATGGAATTGCAACATCGCCATTTCCCACCAGCAAGGCACCACCAACAAGTACGGAGCCAACCGTTAAACGAAGGAGATGCCTTGCAATCGTCCCCGGAGCTTCAGCCTCCTGCTTGAAATACGAGAGAACCCAAGCTCCAATCCAGCCGAGAAAGAAAAAAACGCTTGGAATGAAGGGGGCAACGAGATCGCTGCCGAGCCCAATCAACGCGAGTCGATCTCTCACCGCATAGGAATCCAGCGTGCGCCACAGCATTGCAACCATAGCTGCCAGGAACACTAGCCACGAAAAGACAGCAATGTTGTTGAGTACAAATCCAATCAAGTACTTATTGGCCGCTGTCAGACCATCGACGATGTAGTCGCCACCATACACAAGATGCCGTACCGACTTTCCCTGACTACCGTGAGCTCCTTCTGCAGGAACTGGGAAATGATCTTTCCCCACCGTTCTGCGATGTCGGATGATCCACGATGACAGATGGGCACCAATGTAACCCCCACCAGACACTGTGGATAAGTAATCTACATAACGAAACAAGCCATGCTTGTGTAAAGCCTGCAACAGGCCCAAACTGAATGTCGCCGCCCGGATGCCTCCGCCGGAAAGTGCTAAACCGCACAGGTCGTCAGACAGGCGGCTCGTGTCAAGCTTTTGCGGCTGTTCGGTTCTGCCGCCCGCGGAGGTCGGTGGAACTTGATTGACCTTTTCGCGCCTTGTCCTTATTGCTGCGAGTTCCTCTGATCGGATGGCATCCATGTCAACAGGCGAAGAAGGCACGATTCGATTCTCTGGTTCTGTTGCCATAAGTTAACTATCGCTTTCGAACCGATCGGCATTGACGCAAATTGGTTTCAGAGGAACTCATACCCTCAACCGAAATGAAGAACTCCCATTGCGCCTTCATTTCGAAAGAGGTTCTTACCCAAGCCAGCACCGTTCGTTGAACTGAATATCCGGATGGTCTTTAAGGAAATCAATCGCTGCATCTAGGGGGAGTGGGTGGGGCACATAGGAAGCACCTTGTGAGATGTGACCAACTTGACCAGGGGAATGGTTTGTGACAAGCATGGCATTCAAATTAGTCTGAAATTTAAAGAGAAACCGATCAAGGCGGGGAATTACCCCGGCGTGGTAAAGATTCAAGGAAGACCCTTGTCATGTTTCACCATTGTGTGGGAGTGCAGTGTTATGCAGTTCTGTCGGCGGTGGGGATTTGCGTTGGCTGAGTGGTTTGACTGGACGGCGGACTTCATTCGTCCAAGGTCGAACGGAAAGAAGACTTCGTGCCAGTGAAATCCCCAATTGACCCGGTTGCGTAGTCGTTTTCATTCATTTAGATGAAGTGGGACTGTGCTTCTACTGCTTTCTAACGGAGAAACGTGCGAGATGAATTTCGCACGTTATGAGCGGGCCTAAGCACCTCAACTACTCTTGTGCCTCAACTCTTCTTTTCAGGCTTGCTTTATACAACTCTTTGCGTGCTCTATTGATACCACCGATCGGTGCATGATCTGCAAGGGCATGCCAAGGATCGAATGATGCCTTTTCGCAGGCTGCGAGTTGTTCTTCAGAGGTGAACGACTGTGGCCCGATGACGATCGTTGCTACGCGAATGGGCGTCGCTTTCCATTCAACTTGTGAATTTTCCACGAGGTCTACTGCAGGGTTTCCCTGTGGAATGATCGCCAAGTCAAACTTCGCTGTCGTCTTCTTGTTCGTCAAGAACTCAACCATCGTCTCACGCAGGTAGTTCTCAGAAAACGCGGTTGGAGACTCCGGGGCGTTTTCGACACTTGGGATCGCGGTGTACTTTACCGCAATTTTTCCAAGTCGATACGGGACTGTGCTCCAGTACTGAACAGCAAGCGGACTAGGTAGATCCTTCTTCAGCATCGAAGGGACCATCTTCATAGCGTCCGGGAAGTCCCTTGCGAATGCAGCCATAGCGTTTGCATCTCCCGATGCCTTTTTCTCGCCCGCTTCCATGAAGGCAAGTACCGTTTTGGCATCAGCAAAGAAAACAGGATTGTCCATAAGCACAAAATCCTGCTCACTTAGCCCATCGTCATCTACAGCTCTTGAGCCTTTAACGTCGCGCACCTTAATCGCCATTCCATGGCCATCTCCTTTCGTGTCGTCGGAAAACCTGCCATTGGAGAAACGGATCGAAGACTTGAATGAGCCTTGTTGTGCGAATAGGCCAACTTGATGCTCTTCAGGAATATCATCTCGGATAATGAAATCTGCCTGCACGCATCCATGATGTTTTCCATGTTGCCCACGAATTTTTGCAGTTTCTTTTGTTGCGTTCATTGCCCCCAATTGCTTCGCGACAATTTGTTGGATGATTGCTTCTTCGTCTGCCGGTATGGTCTCGAGTGTCCCCGCAGATTGGTCCGTGGCGTCTTGCCGGGCCGGTTCTGCTGATATCGACAGTCCGCAACTCAAAAGCACGATTGCCATGGCTGGTAACTGGTGAGTCTTGATCCAGCATAGGGAAGATTGCATAGTGAACATCACGCCTTGCTCCAAAAACGTTAGGGGTTTTAACACTGAGGCAGATCTTTCACTGCCAACTGACTAAAGATTTGATACCGCGATACTTCAATTTGGTGAAAAAATGAGATTGGCTATTGCCAGTTGAAAGCCCTTGTTTGGCCTCGGAGGCTCTCGCCTGAATGATAATGGCTGGCTGAACAAGAGAGCTAAAAGGCATTCGCTACCCACGACAAGCGTTCTTGTGGCAGAACCAACTGCCCAGAGATTTTGCCCGCTAGAGATCATCTTCACGTTTTGCGACAGGTTTCGAAACAGTCCAGTGATCATCTGCCGGATACCGCATAGCCTGCGAACGACAAGTAGAACTCTGGGGCGATTCCCTGCGATCCACCACCGAGCCGCGGATTCTGGACAGTATCTTTTGCGATAGGAGTTGGGTGAGGCTGGGCGGAAACGGCAGCGGATTCGCCATCGATCCAGAACGGCTTCTCTGAGGTTGGGTTGAATCTGCTCGCATCACCGATAGCCCTCAGCCTGTGCCGATCGGGAGCCACCAGCGCAGCAGACGTCGCCGCTGCGGTTCCTGTGGCCCTCAGGAACGCTCTACGATCCATTTCGATCTCCGAAGATCAGCTGGTTTGAGTTAAAAGTACTATCGGAAAAATGAATATTACGGTATTGGGGGTGAAAGTACTGATGGGTATCCTGTTATTTCAACCGGTCCTTCGGTAATTTACCCATATTGTTACGAGTTGTTTTTCACCCCCCTGCGGGCCGCTTGCAGCGATGGTGGCGCGCGGTGAGTGAATCAGGCGTCCCGGTTGTCCTGGGCTGGTGGAATTCATATGGCGTGGCAGGCTCTCGACGATAAGCCGCCAACAAAAGCCGATGCAAAAACCAAATCAAGCAGATGGACTGTGTGTGACTATTTGCAACACACATACAATGGCCCGTCACAATGCTTTTAAAAGCAGCACGGTCACACGTTGGCACCGGCAGGAACAGTGAGTCATCAGCGGTGAGGGATGTGAAAGTCGGATTCGGGTCGGACGGATCGCAGGTGTGAGGCCCCATGGCCTCAATCAGCCGCTCCTTCAAATCTTGACGATGGACAATCGGGGCTTGATCATTCAATCCGGAATCGCTCGAAATGCTGCATGATCTTGCTGGCGAATTCACGTCGGATGGGGTGACGTCAATGGGTTCAAGGGAGCGACCGGATATGATGTACGCGAACAGGACAACTTCTTTTTCCTGAATGATCCATTGGGCGGGAAATCGGTGACGAATCCTTCGCTCTTGGATTCTTACTCTGTGTCTCGGAAGCACGGCGACGAACCTGTCGGCGTTGAGACGTTCTGGTTTCAGGCGATCTGTGCCAATCACATTGAGTGGGATGCGGTGGAAGTTGCCCCCGAAGCCCCAAGCATAAGGCGAAGTTGTACGACTGCCTTACTACGGATCGCTGGCCTACTCGATATTGTCAGCCGACTATCAGCCAACCTATCAAGGCTGCTATCGCTCAATTTCGGCTGATGAAATTGATCGGATCTCGGAGCGATGGAGAGGGGAAATAGTCCGGGAGGAACAAAAAAAGCCCCACAGCTATTCGCTGTGGAGCTTGTTGTCCTAAAGTCTTCGATTTCAAAGCTTTAAGTAAGTGCACTCGAATGGGCTCGAACCATTAACCTTCGGTTCCGTAGGTCTGACATTGAATGTCAATTGGTTCGACAAAAAGTGTTTCAGAGCCTTGAGTTATGTCAGTGCGAGCCAGTGTCTGCTCGAAAGAACATGTTGCGAATTTTACTGGGTTTTTCAGCGTTGTAAAGCATGATCTCTGACATCTCTGACAGGTCAGTGAAGTGAAGGTCAAAGGCACCTGTACTTGGTGCTTTCATCGCCAA
>JBGSVD010000255.1:0-17836 GCA_041753135.1 Planctomycetaceae bacterium | reverse complement strand
ACTTAAACTCACAGCGACCTCCGTGTTCGTTTGTGGTTCTTGAAGAACGCACATTCTGTGCGAAATCACAAGCCACACGAAGGTCACTTTGTTTGACTCAAACCCCACCCGCAATGCAACTTAAAAGCTGCACGATCTCCGGAGCGGCGGGTGTACGGTAGGCTGATCTGTCTCAGATCAGCGAGTGCGCCACCTCGCGTAACAACTCCAGCCTGACGGTGGATACAGCGTGACTGAGCGAACGGTCGCCATTCCCGACCTGAGGACAGGTCGGGCTACATGTAGGCTGATCTGTCTCAGATCAGCGAGTGCGCCACCTCGCGTAACGTCGCCAGCCTGACGGTGGATACAGCGTAACTTCGCGGATGTTCGTTGTTCCCGACCTGAGGACAGGTCGGGCTACAGTAGGCTGATCTGTCTCAGATCAGCAAGTGCGGTATTCGCGTGACGTCGCCAGCTTGGGGTGGATGCAGCGTTGCTGAGCGGATGTTCGCCGTTCCCGACCTGAGGACAGATCGGGCTACAGTAGGCTGATCTGTCTCAGATCAGCAAGTGCGGTATTCGCGTGACGTCGCCGGTTTGGGGTGGATGCATCGTGACTGAGCGAACGGTCGCCATTCCCGACCTGAGGACAGATCGGGCTACGTGTGGGCTGATCTGTCTCAGATCAGCGAGTGCGCCACCTCGCGTAACGTCGCCAGCTTCGGGTGGATACAGCGTGACTGAGCCAACGGTCGCTGTTCCCGACCTGAGGACAGGTCGGGCTACGTGTAGGCTGATCTGTCTCAGATCAGCGAGTGCGCCACCTCGCGTAACGTCGCCAGCTTGAGGGTGGATAGAGCGTGACTGAGCGAACGGTCGCCATTCCCGACCTGAGACAGGTCGGGCTACGTGTTTCGCTCCCAGAACGCACTACACCTTCGCCATCTGCTCAGCCGCCATTTCTTTCAGGGCTCGCTTGTAATCGACAGGCATCACCTTGTGGAAATGCTTGAGCGACTTCTGCCATGTCTCCAGAATCTGCTTCGCCACGGCGGAACCGGTGTACTTCGAGTGGTTCTCGATCAGCGTCCGAAGCTCGGTAATATCGGCCTCTTCGACCACTTCTTCCAGAGCCACCATTTCCAGATTGCAGTTCACAAGGAACTTGCCATTTGGATCGTAGACGTACGCGACACCGCCCGACATCCCCGCCGCGAAGTTGCGGCCGGTTGAGCCCAGTACCACAGCGCGGCCACCGGTCATGTATTCCAGACCATGATCGCCACAACCTTCGATGACAGCCGTAGCACCGGAATTTCGCACGCAGAAACGTTCGGCCGCGATACCGCTGAAGTACGCTTCACCCGACGTTGCACCGTACAGAGCCACGTTGCCGATGATGATGTTCTCTTCGGCCTTAAATGAAACTCCCTTCGGTGGGTACACAATCAAACGACCGCCGGACAAGCCCTTGCCCGCATAGTCGTTGGCATCGCCTTCGACTTCGATCGTAATCCCGTGCACCAGCCACGCACCAACGCTCTGGCCAGCAGATCCCTTCGCCTTGATGTGAATCGTGTCGCTCGGAAGCCCGTTGGCCCCGTGAGCACGACTCACTTCGTTGCTCAGAATCGTTCCGAACGCGCGGTCGATGTTTTGAATCGTCGTATCGATTCGAACATGCTTTTTGTCTTTCAGAGCCGGCTCGCACTTCTGCAGCAGTTCCATGTCGCGGACATTGTCCAGAGCATGATCCTGGCTGATCGTGCAATAGGTCTGAACCGCGTCGTGAGGCTTCTTCGCCGGCGTCAGAATTGGAGACAGGTCCAGCTGTCGAGCCTTCCAGTGAGTGACCGTCGGATCCAGTTCCAGCATGTCAACTCGACCGACCATTTCATTGATCGTGCGGAAGCCTAGCTCGGCCATGATTTCCCGAGTTTCCTCAGCCACCATAAACAGATAATTCACCACGTGTTCCGGCTTGCCCTGGAATTTCTTGCGAAGAACCGGATCCTGAGTCGCAATGCCGACCGGGCATGTATTCAGATGGCACTTTCGCATCATGATACAACCCAGAGTAATCAGCGGAGCCGTGGCGAAACCGAACTCTTCCGCACCCAGCATTGCTGCCATCACCACGTCGCGACCGGTCTTTAGCTGACCGTCGGTTTGCAGACGGACTCGACTACGCAGGTCGTTCATCACCAGCGTCTGATGAGTCTCGGCGATCCCCAGTTCCCATGGCAGTCCGGCATGCTTGATACTGGTCAGCGGCGACGCACCTGTTCCGCCTTCAAAGCCGGAGATCAGGATGTTGTCGGCATGGCCCTTCGCTACGCCCGACGCAATCGTGCCCACGCCGACTTCAGACACCAGCTTGACGCTGATGCGAGCTCGTCGGTTCGTGTTCTTCAGGTCGAAGATCAACTGCGACAGGTCTTCGATCGAATAAATGTCGTGATGCGGCGGAGGACTGATCAGACCCACGCCCTTCGTCGACATGCGAGTTTCCGCGATCGTCTTGTCGACCTTGTGACCAGGCAGCTCACCGCCTTCGCCCGGCTTCGCGCCTTGAGCGATCTTGATTTGCAGTTCGTCCGCATTGGTCAGATACCACGAGGTTACTCCGAAGCGACCGGAGGCAATCTGCTTGATCGCCGAACGCTTCGAGTCACCGTTTTCAAGCGGTTCGAAGCGATCGTATCGTTCGCCACCTTCGCCCGTATTGCTCTTGCCGCCGATACGATTCATCGCGATCGCCAGCGACTCATGCGATTCCGCCGAGATCGAACCATAGCTCATCGCACCGGTGCAGAATCGTTTGACGATTTCCGCCGCCGATTCCACTTCGGCCAACGGGACAGACGTACCCGCTCGGAACTTCAGAAGTCCGCGCAGATGGCATGACCGAGTGGTCTCGGTGTTGACCAGCTTCGAAAAGTCTTTGTACGCCGACTTGTCGCCTGTGCGAGCCGCCTGCTGAATTCGACCAATCGTGTGCGGATTCCACGCGTGTTTTTCGCCCTGACGACGCCAGGCGTACAATCCCTGATTCGGCAGCTCGTGCGAAATGCTGTCGGCGTTTTCCGGGAAGCCGACGTGATGACGCATCATGACTTCCTGAGCCAACACGTCGAAACCCACACCCTTGATTCGGCTGGACGTGCCGGCAAAGCACAGCTTCACGACGTCGTCGGCCAGACCGAGTGCTTCAAAGATCTGAGCGCCTTTGTAGCTTTGCAGCGTTGAGATGCCCATCTTGGCCATCACTTTCAGCATGCCGTGAGCCACACCCGATCGGTACGCGGCGATGATGCGATCGTCGTCCCAATCGTCGGTCAGCTTGCCGTCCAGGCGAGCCTGTCGCAGAGCGTACAGCGCCAAATACGGATTGACGGCATCGGCACCGAAACCGATCAACAGGCAGAAGTGATGCACTTCACGAGCTTCACCGGATTCGACGATCAGACCAATCTGAGTTCGTTCTTCGTTGCGAACCAGATGATGGTGAACGGCACCGGTTGCCATCAACGCACTGACGGGGACTCGATCGGCACTGATCTTTCGGTCCGACAACACAATCAGGCTGTAACCGTCTTTGATCGCGTCGCGCGCTTCTTTGCAGATGCGATCCAAAGCCGGTCGCAGTCCCGCGACACCTTCCGACTTGGGATACGTGATGTCGATGGTCTTGCATTTCCAGTCGCGATAATTGATGCCCTTCAGATTGGCCATCTGATGGTTCGTCAAAATCGGATGCGGCACGGCCAGACGGTGACAGCTTTCCTTCTTCGTGTCGAGCAGGTTGGCTTCCGGACCGATGTAGCATTCCAGCGACATGACGACTTCTTCGCGGATCGAGTCGATCGGCGGGTTCGTCACCTGCGCGAAGAGCTGATGGAAGTAATCGTATAGCATGCGAGGCTGATCGCTGAGGCATGCCAAAGCGGCGTCGTTGCCCATCGAACCGATCGGATCTTTGTCGGCCTTGATCAGCGGCAGCAACATGAAGTTCATGGTTTCGGACGTGTATCCGAACGCCTGCATGCGGCTGACCAGTTCCTGACCGGTCAGACGTTCCGGCGGAGTTTTCTTCGGAAGCTCTTCCAGACGAATTCGCTGTTCCTGAACCCACTGCTTGTACGGACGGCGTGAGGCGACGTCGGATTTCAGCTCTTCATCATCAATGATGCGGCCTTGTTCAAAGTCGACAAGGAACATGCGGCCGGGCTGAAGTCGACCTTTGTACTTCACATTCTGAGGATCAATATCCAGCACGCCCACTTCGCTGGCCATGACGACCTTGTCGTCCTTGGTGACGTAGTAGCGACTTGGGCGAAGGCCGTTGCGGTCCAGTGTCGCGCCGATGTAGTGACCGTCGGTGAAGGAGATCGACGCGGGTCCGTCCCATGGTTCCTGAACGGCCGAGTAATATTCATAGAAGGCTCGCTTGTCTTCCGGCATCGTCTGATGATTCTGCCACGCTTCGGGCACCATCATCATCACGATTTCCTGCAGCGTGCTGCCGGAGTGATACAGCATCTCGAGCGCGTTATCGAAGCAGCCCGAGTCCGACGTGTGCGGTTCGACGATAGGGAACAGCTTCTTGATGTCTTCGCCGAAGAGTTCGCTCTTCATCATGCCCTGGCGAGCGAACATCCAGTTGCTGTTGCCTTTCACGGTATTGATTTCGCCGTTGTGCGACATGAATCGCAGCGGCTGAGCTCGGTCCCAGCTTGGGAACGTGTTTGTGGCGAATCGTGAGTGCACCATGGCAAGGTGCGTGTCGTAATCTTCGGCCTGCAGGTCTGTGAAGAACGGCAGAACCTGAAACGACGTCAGCATGCCCTTGTAAATGATGAGCTTGGTCGACAGCGAACACACGTAGAACAGCAGCGCCTGCGACATGTCGCTGTTGCGAAGCTTGTGGCTGGACAGCTTGCGAATGATGAACAACTGGCGTTCCAGAGCTTCTTTGTCCAGCCCGTCCGCACCGCCGATGAACAGCATTTCCATATGCGGCGCACAGGCTCGCGCGGTGTTGCCGATGTCGGCCTTGTCGTAGTCGACGGGCAGAGTTCGCCAGCCGAGCAGTTTCTGGCCCTGCTGCTTGATGTAGTCTTCAACCGTCTTCTTGCAGGTGGCTCGCTGAGCTTCATCCTGAGGAAGAAAGACAATTCCCGCGCCGTACTTGCCGGCTTCCGGAAGGTCCACGCCGATGTCGGATTTGGCGACTCGCGTGAGGAACTTGTGCGGCAGTGCGGTGAGCATTCCGGCTCCGTCGCCGGTGTTGGATTCGCATCCGCAGGCGCCTCGGTGGTCCATGTGTCTCAGGATGCGATCGGCGTCGTCAACGATCTGGCGTGAACGTTCGCCCTTGATGTGTGCGACAAAACCGACGCCGCAATTGTCGTGTTCGTTTCGAGGATCATACAAACCGCTGGCTTCCGGCGCGCCGTAAGATGGCTTGAACGGAGCTGGATACTGATTGCCGCGTACGTCTTCCATGGTTGTGATCCTTCTTTCAAATGTCACTCTGTTCTGGCGAGCGGCAGGGCGTCAGCCCTCCGTGTTCACCAGTGACGACACGGAGGGCTAACGCCCGACCGCTCGTCGGTTCAATGTTCTTTTTCCGACAACCGGTCGGAACGGCGTGTGCGCATCGAATTTGCCACCAGGATTCGCTGACACACGTGATTCAGGACACGTTCAGCTTAGTGGCAGATGGCCCGTTTGGACGCAGCCGCGCGTTTCACACCCACATTGACACGGCAATTAACTGCATAAGTTCGCGAGCACGTCACCGCCATCATCCCGACGCAATTCGTCGAAATCACAGCGGAAAGCTGTGTGGCAAATGTGAAGGCTCGAAGCGAATTCAGCATGATTTCAAACAAATCAGTTCAGTTATTGCGTCATGTCGACAGATGGCGCTTCAACACGAAGCCCACGGTTAAGACCCTCATGTGAAAAACATGCGGCTACCGCCATCCAGCTGATAATCTTGGTGGGAAACTATCAGCTATTCAAAAAACAACAAAAAGTGAATGGGAGCTCGTTGGGGGAGCGTTCAACTCAAATTCTGTCAGTTTTGGCCGCCAAATTGTTTCAAGGATTGACCATGAAAACAAGCAATTGAGCACCGCTTCTGCCGGATCGAAGAAAAGGCTGCCTGGTAAACGGGGGACAAATCTCCTTTTCTGAGGATATTTACGATCGAACCCGGCACTCTGAAACCTGAATTGACGACAGTCTCCACCGGCAGAGAAATACCTCTGCCGAGAAATCTGCTATGCTCCTCCCGCCGATCGGCCAAGTGAATTCACTCAAACAATTGTTCGCGAATTTGAGAGCCGCCGAAGTCGGACGTGGGAAATCTCCGCCACTGAACCCTGATTTTACCCAAACTACCGCATGTCAGTTCACTTTGAGCCAGTCTGGTCCTGGGCCCTGACCGTGCTTGCCTGCGTGGCAATGCTGGCCGTAACGTGGCTCGGCTACCCTCGCAGAATTGGCCATTTGTCGCGCGGCTGGCAGAAAGTCCTCATTGGCATCCGCCTGGCGATTCTCACTCTTATCATCCTGCTGCTGCTGCGTCCGGTTGCCGTTTTTGAAAGTAACGACAAATCAGAAGCGATCCTCTACGTGCTTTGCGACGCCAGCCGAAGCATGCAGACGGAAGATATCCCCGGGGGAATCACGCGTCGTGCAGATTTGCTGAAAACAATCGAAACCGCTTCCCCGGAACTTAAGGCCATCGCGGAAAAAGCGGAAATCCGAATTCGTGATTACTCCGACGACCTCAAGACCGTGGACATCCCATCAGAAGCGTCCGACGGCAGCATGACGGCGATCGGAAGAATCCTGGAGCTGACATCAGAGGAAATCGGCCGGAGTCGCGTTCCAGCCATCATTCTGCTGGGTGATGGTCGCCAGGCGGCTGCCGGAACGCTCGATGTGGAACCTCTGCAAGTCGCCAGACTTTTCGGACGGCAACAGCGAGCCATCTACTCTGTGGGGTATGGCAGCACTGAGGCATCCAGTTCATCCCTCGACCTGGCGCTGGATGAACTGGACCTGTCTCGCGAAGTCTTTCAGGGCAACGTGCTGATGATCCGAGTGCGACTCAAAGCGGTCGGCGCGCAGGGTCAAAAGGTTACTCTTAGAGTTTTGCAGGAAAATCGAACGGGCATCAACGACGGACAGAGTGGACCGATGGAGCCCGTTCCAATGTCCTCCGATGCAAAGTCGATCGCAACGATCACGCCAACAGATTCATCCGAAGAACAGATTGTTCAACTGCAAATTGCTCCACAGCAGTTTGGTGACATCAAGCTGGCAATTGAAGCAGAACCGCTACCCGGCGAAGTGCGAAAGACCAACAATCGCGTCGAGACGATTATCCGCGTTCGTCGCGGTGGAATACGGGTCGCCTACTTTGATACGGGGCGACCGGAGCAAAAGTGGATTCGCGAAATCAACGACAGCAGCCGGATTCAGGTGGACTATCGCAGAGTCCTGGCCGGCGCTTTGAGCAAACGTAATGAAATCCCCGACAGATTCTTTCAACCGGGCAACTACGATGGCTATATCATCGGCGATGTCCCCGCATCTGCGTTCACTCCGGAACAGCTTGCTGGAATTCTGCGATGCTGTAATCAGGGCGCTGGACTGATGATGACTGGCGGACATCACAATTTTGGGCAGGGCGGTTACGGTCAGTCGGTCCTGGCTCCGCTATTTCCTGTCGAGCTTCCACCAGAGAACCAGCACCTTAACCAGCCCCAGCAGATGATGCCGTCACGCGACAATCTTGGACATTATCTTCTGCAGATCGCATCCCCGGAACAAAACCGTGCACGCTGGGCTCAACTGCCACCGCTACCTGGCGCAAATGTCCTGACACCACGAAACAACTCACTGGCCGAAGTGTATGCGACTTCTGACCAGGGATTTCCTATGCTCATTGGCCACGAAGTCGGGCCTTCACGAGTATTGGCTTTTGCCGGCGATGAAACCTGGCGATGGTATACCAAAGGATTTGCAGAAGAGCATACTCGTTTCTGGCGACAAGTCGTGTTCTGGATCACGCGAAAAGAAACTGACGATGAACAACCGATCTGGATTATCGCGACTCCACGTGATCTGACTCCTGGCCAGGCGACCGAGTTGTCTTTTGGAATTCGCGATGCGCAAAAGAACCCGATTCCAGATGCAACATTTGAGGTCGCGGTCACAGATCCGACGGGTAAGGTGCACAACTTGACTCCACGTTCCGGGCCTGGCCTTAGCCTTGCGGACTTTGATCAGACGATGGAACCAGGCGATTATTGGGCTCGAGTCAGAGCCAGCAAAAATGGTCAGGCTTTAGCTGGGATCGCAGTCACTCGTTTCCATGTCAACGCACGAGATCCGGAGCTTGACAATCCAACAGCAGACTTCGCAATGCTCCGCGAAATCTCCCATGCCAGCGGTGGCGAATTCTTGACGCCCGAGCAACTTCAGGAGAAGCTTGCCGACTGGGCGAAGGACGGTTTACCGGGACTGACGCTGGCCCGACAACAAACGCTCAGCCTTTGGGATAATTGGCTGATGCTGCTGTTTCTTGTCCTGCTGATGACAGCGGAATGGGCGTTTCGAAAGAAACGCGGATTGGTTTAACGCCGCTACCATCCATTAACAGCGGAACCGGCGCAAGCCGTCCGGTGAGTTTCTGTTTTTCGGCGAGCGGCAGATAAGATTTTACCGGTCCAATTGTCGCTTGGTGGTCTGCACCGAGAAATCACGGCAGAGACCGCCGTGCCACTTTGGTAAGTTCTTTTCTACCGCTCGCCTTACTGACACTCACCAGGCAGCTCGCGCTGCTCCGCTGCTTTTTGAACGGTACTGGATTTAACGCCGTCGCTTTCTGCTCAATCTGCGGACAGATCAGCCGGACAGCAAAAACTGCCGCAACGGATGCTGGCTGAAAACATCTGGCCAGAAAAACGCTCAGTCTGATCTTACCTTCAGCGACCACGATGCGGACAATGCACTCACATCAGACTGCGTCTAAAAAAATTCGTCACGTAACAGGAGAAGGAATTCCGAATGGCTGGCTATCGCGAACATATTACCGTCAGCGGACTCCTCGGCGTCGCGTACGCCGGGGCCGCGACGTTTATGTTCGGCTACAGCCTCGTTCAGTCAACAACGGCCGCAATTCTGACGTGGGTTTCGGGAATGCTGCCTGACCTGGATTCCGAAAGTGGCAAGCCAATCAGAGAACTCTTCGGAGTCACCGCAGCGATGGCCCCGCTCCTCCTGATGCAGCACATCCAAAGCATGGGCGTCAGTGACGATCGGACAATGCTCTTCGCATTGCTGACCTATGGAATCGTCCGTTACGGCGGTGCGTTCATGCTTGCAAAGCTCACCGTCCATCGTGGAATGTTCCACAGTATCCCTGCACTATTAATTGCTGCCGAACTCACGTTCCTGGGCTACCATTCAGACGATATTCGAGTTCGAGTCCTGATGGCAGTCGGTGTCGGCATTGGATTCCTCTCCCATCTGGTGCTTGACGAAGTCTACAGCGTTCAGTGGGATGGCGCGAAAGTCAAACTGGCCAAGTCCTCAGGCAGTGCAATCAAGTTTTTCGGCAACGAAGCTCTGCCAAACGGCGTGGCGATGGGACTTCTGCTGTGCCTCAGTTACGCAACGCTGGTTGAAGCCGACATTCTTAGAGATCCCGGAAAAACACCAGCTCCGGAAGTTTTTCAGGTCACTTCGGATCTGCCAGACGCTCCGCCTTTTCAACTGGCCGAGCAGCCTCGCGAGACACAGTTCCAATAGCCAAAGGCCGACGCCAAATCTGGGCCCTGTCTTGAGCCAGGATTGCAACCGAGACTTAGCGACGACACACAGTGATTCTGGAAGCACCTGCCGAAATTTCCTGGCCTTCGAATCCGCAGATCGGCTTCACATCTGCATCAGGAACCAAAAGAAGATTGACGCCAGACAAAGCAAAGCGGACAGAATGACCCATCGCGGCTGACTTCTCGTAACAGCATCTTCATCCGATGGATACTTTCCACACGATGGACATTGCACGCAGATTTCAAGCATCTCAAAGCCGCAATACGGGCAATCGATAGTTGGCTCTGTATCGAAATCGTCTCCATAGTTTTCGTCGTCGAGCGACTCGTCCCAATCGTCATCATCTTCATCGCGGTGCATGCCTGCTCTGCTTTCCAATCGCACGAGCGATTTTTGTTTTCAGTCTCATCTGTCAGATGAACGCTCAGGATTGTGCCTCTGCAAATCAAAACAATTCGATACACTTCCGGCCGCGCTCTCATGCATCGTCACGACAACTATCTCAGAAATATTTCACCAACAACGATCCGACCGACCTTTTCACATTCACAAGAAGCACACTCTGCAATGTCGAGCCCAGAACAGCCAGAACAACAAGTGGAGACTATCGAACTCGATCGATTCCTCAAAATGGCTCAGGTTGCCCAGTCGGGTGGAGAAGCCAAGGTAATCATCAAATCGGGCGTCGTTCAGGTAAACGGTATTGTCGAAACACGCCGAGGTCGAAAGCTTCGCCCCGGCGACATGGTTGAAGTGAACGGCGAACAATATGTCATTGAATCTGACAACGAACCAGGCGACACCTGAAAACACGCTATCCGTTGTTACGTGAGGGGGAGGCGATCCATCTGTCAATCACCTTTCCTCCTACGTCTGTCAACCGAAAATCACGGCCTTGAAATCGATGAGTCAGCTTCAGGTGATCCAGGCCGAAGAGGTGCAGCATTGTCGCATGGAGATCGTTGATATGCACCGGATCCTGGGCAACACCCCAGCCAATTTCATCGGAGGCTCCATACGTCTGTCCGCCCTTGATTCCTCCGCCAGCCATCCAAAGAGAAAAAGAAAACGGATGATGGTCGCGTCCTGTATTGGCTTCGCGGCCATTGCGATTTTCGCCCAATGGCGTTCGCCCAAACTCGGCGCCCCAGACAACAAGCGTGCTCTCTAAAAGACCTCGCTGCTTCAGATCTTTCAGCAGCGCAGCGATCGGCTGATCCACAACCCAGGCATTGTATCGCAAATCGGCGTCAAGATTGCTGTGCTGATCCCACGCCTCATAGATGATGTTGATGAAACGAACTCCACGTTCCACCATTCGACGCGCCAGGAGACAATTGCGAGCAAACGAAAGATGAGCCTCCGCCACATTGCCACGCCCCGTGGCTTGTGGATGCTGCGCGCGACTCACACCATAAGCTTCGTGAGTCGCTTCCGTTTCGCCACCCAGATCAATCAACTCTGGCGCTGCCGACTGCATCCGAAAGGCCAGTTCATAACTTGCAATTCGACTGGCAATTTCCGGATCACCAATTTCGTTCAGACGGCTTTCGTTAAGTTCTCTCAACGTGTCTAGACCGCGACGCTGCTGTTCAGGACTTAAGCCGGCTGGATTAGACAGATTCAGGACCGGTTCACCCTGATTTCGAAACAAGACTCCCGCGTAGTGAGACGGAAGAAACCCGCTGGACCAGAGCGAAGCACCGCCGCTGGATCCTCGCCCGCTGGTCAGCACTACATAGCCGGGGAGATTCTGTGATTCTGTGCCCAGGCCGTAAGTGAGCCAACTGCCCATTGTCGGAAGGCCAAACGTCGCTCGACCGCAACTCAACAACAACTGCCCCGGGTGATGATTGAACTGTTCTGAATGAAGCGACCGAACCATAAGAATATCGTCAGCGCAGGTGGCGATATTGGGCAGAAAGTCGCTGAAGTCCATTCCGCATTCGCCGTGCTTTCGCCAACGCCGAGGCGATCCCAAAAGCACGGCCGACTCCTTCTTGATAAAAGCGAAGCGAACTTTCTCAAGCATGTCGGACGGCAGTGGCTTGCCGTCCAGTTCATTCAGCTTGGGCTTCGGATCGAACAAGTCCAGATGCGAAGGAGCACCAGCCTGAAACAGGAAAATACAATTTCTGGCTTTCGGTGCGAAGTGATGCATTCTCGATGTGACATGATTCACAACAGCTTCGCGAGTATCCGCCGATGCAGTCTGCAGAACACCATCCGAAGTCATGATCGCCCCAAGAGCGGCAAACCCAAGCCCGCTTGCTGACGACGTCAGAAAATCTCGGCGAGTCCGATCGTGAATTTGTTCTATGAGATTCATTCAATACTCCGAAGGCTGCAGATCATAAGCGTCGCCAATTATTCTCTGGTGATAAATTCATCAAGATTCAGCAGGACTCGAGACACCGCAATCCAAGCAGCCATCTCTTCGGTGGACACACCAGACTTCGACTGGCCGTCACTCAACTGAACGGCCTGTTCCGGATGGCTCTGGTACCAAACACGTGAATCATCCAGCAACCCCTGCAACGCGTTAAATTCGACAGCAGTTCCTGGACGTGAAACACAGAGCCGAAGACTCTGTTTCAGACGAGAGACGTCGTCTGGTGATTCCGTCGCCAGCAGACGCATTCCGAACGCGCGAGCGGCTTCCGCGAATGACTCGTTGTTGAGCGATGTCAAAGCCTGCAATGGCGTATTGGAAGTTTGACGTTCGATACACGCAATGTTGGCATCAGGGCAATCGAACGTAATCAAATTCGGGTGGGGTGATGTCCGTTTGAAGAACGTATACATACCACGCCGGTAACGATCTTCACCTTCAGACACAGTCCATTTGAAATTTCCCGCGTAGCTAAGCTCCGCAATTCCCGAAGGCAAAGCAGGATAGACGCTCGGACCACCAATCTTTCGCGAAAGCAGTCCGGAAACATCCAGACTGATGTCGCGAACGATTTCCCCTTCGACTCGCAGACGATTCTGTCTCGCAAGCAGAAGATTCTGGGGATCCAATTCCGACAGTTCTTCGCGACGCCTGGACGACTGGCGATACGTGGCAGACAGAACAATTCGTTTGATCAACGCCTTCCGCGACCATGGACGATCCGTTCCGCTGCCTTGCAGAAAATCGGCAGCAAGCCAATCCAGCAATTCCGGATGCGTCGGTCTGTCCCCTCCGATTCCAAAATCGTTGGATGTTCGCACGATTCCATACCCGAACAAAAGTCGCCACACATGATTCACAGTGACTCGTGGAGTCAAAGGATTGTCTGGCGAAACCAGCCAACGAGCCAGGTCCATTCTGTCTCCCATGGCACTGTCGACACGAGTCGCCATAGCTGGGAGTGTCGCAAGTCCTGCAGGCTGCACTTCCAGATCAGCCACCGGCATCAGAAACTCACCTCGACGAAGAACGAATGTCTTTCGTGGATCCTTTGGTCGCTGTACAAATGCTCGAACTGGAAGCTCCGGCTTTGCAGGCTCCTTCTTTTTTAACTGGTCGAGCTTTTCAATGAGCTCTTTCGTTCCAGGAGTCTGCCGACTGAAGTGATTCAGCAGCAACTCATTCTGTTTTTCACTGCGATTCTTGTCGGCGGTTTTCAATGCCGCGGCGATTTCTTTCGGCATCAAATCATCTGACTCTATGCCCGTCTGTAATGACAGTTTAAAGCGTCCAATCGTATGCTGCTTTCCGTATTGCTGGTGAAGTCGAACTCTCACGAAGATCGGGCCATTCGCCGTCAACGGCCGCTGCAGTCCAAGCAAAAGCCAATGATCCTTGCCGAATTGCGGAGCAATCGCCCATCCGGTTTCTTCTTTGCCATCGATCACATGCTTTGCCAACCACGGTCGATCCGTCTGTTCAAAATCAGCTTTAGCGGTTGCAAATTCCAATTGCCGTGCATCCGCAAAGTCAGCCGATGTTGCAATTTCCATTGTCACTTCATTGAGCACAAAGTTTCCGTGAACCACTCTGCCCGGGCCGTTGGAAGGCAAAGACTTGTCGGCAAGCACATCCAGGCGGATTGCGTCAATTTTTGTGATGCTTGTTTGTCCCTCAACGGTGTAAATCCCACGCTCTGGATTTTCGCCCCCGACAAGAACTGCTCCGTTCCGTTGTTCTTCGAAAACGACACCCGGTTCGCTGCGGTATTGAGGCCGTTCAAGTGAATGAAGCTTGACGGGATCTGACGACGCATCCAACACTCCCTTCGCATGGTTCTGCCATTCCACAAACGCCGGCCGTTGCTGCTCCTGAGCCAATTTCAATGCGGCCGCAAGCTCCGCATATTCTTGATCGTACGCAGCTCGCGCGACAGCATAAGCTTCAACTTCGGCATCCGATTTCGGAACGGTAATTGTGGCTTCATCACCATTATTGAATACCGCGAACAACTGATAGTACTCGCGCTGTGTTATCGCATCATATTTATGAGTATGACAGCGAGCACAACCGATGGTGAGCCCAAGCCAGACCGTCCCTGTCGTCTCCGTACGATCAAAGCAAGCTTCGACTCGAAACTGTTCCTGATCTGTTCCGCCCTCCGTGTTGGTCAATGTCTGTCGATGAAATGCCGTCGCCAGTTTTTGCATCGGTGAGGCGTCGGGAATCAGGTCGCCTGCAAGCTGTTCGATTGTAAACTGATCGAACGGCATGTCAGAGTTGATCGAATCAATGACCCAATCACGCCAACGATAGGCGTCAGGACGAGGATTGTCTTTTTCATAGCCATCGGAATCTGCATACCGCGCCATATCCAGCCAGTGCCGGCCCCAGCGTTCGCCAAAATGTGGCGATGCCAGCAGACGGTCAACCAAACGTTCATAGGCATCATTACGCCGGTCATTGACAAAGGCATCAACCTCTTCGATTGAAGGAAGCAGTCCGGTCAGATCCAGTGACAATCGTCGGATCAGTGTATAACGATCCGCTTCAGGAGATGGCGAGATACTTTGTTTTTCCAATGCCGCAAGAACAAAGCGATCGATATCATTCTCCGGCCATGATGCCATGGAAACGTCCGGAAGCATTGCCACAGACAACGACTGATAAGCCCAGTGGTCATTTTTCCCTGGACTCAAATCATCCGATTCTGGCCAGGCAGCCCCTTGATCAATCCACGCACGAAGAATTCCGATTTGCTCACCGGACAGCCGCTCTCCATCGGGTGGCATTACGTTCTCAGAGTTTGTCCCGTTGACATAATGAACGAGTCGACTTGCACTGCTGTCGCCCATGACCACGACCTTTCCAAGATCGCCGCCTACAAGCATCGCATCTCGTCGGTCGAGCCGAAGTCCGGATTCTTGCTTCTCCTGCCCATGACAGGACCAGCAATGCTGACTGAGTAGTGGCTCAACATCGAGGACAAAATCGACAGGTCGATCCACGGCAGGCGGAAGTTCATCCGCGGCGACCGATGGGCCTATGAATGTCTGAAGTAAGCAGAGATTTAGAAAAAAGATCAAGCGATCCACAGTGAACCTCCGCCCAGAGACATCAGCATCCCGAATCCGCTGCCGTGCCATCTGCCTGAAAATGAGCGACGAAACCAAGCCACCGCGTACGTCGCCAACGTGCCACGCCCCGCAACTGTGGATTGTGCCTCGCATCCCATCGCATTTCAATTCACAGCATGCAGAACACGAGGCTGTACGAGATCATGCGATCTCGTACACAAAGCATGCGAATTTCTGGACTGCAACGCAACAAAGTCTGCAGCATGGTTCCCCGTTCAAGAGCATCCGCCGTACGAATCCTATAACCACATCTGGCATGCAGCTGCTCACGGTGAATGTATCGCAAGCTTCCCGGCAGCAAACGGATACAGAGGCAAGACTCATCGTGCATACTGCGTGCAGATTTTCCTCCGACAGGCGCATCTTCAATAGTGGATGTGGAAACAAGACACAGGGCACTTCCCAAGACGCTCGAGCATCGGGATTACAGATAACAGACAAATCCTGCCGCCCGCAACTACCAGCACCGACGAGAGGGGAATGCCTTGAGTCGTAAGTTCTCGTAATGCCTGAGCACTGATCATGACGTTTCCGAAAAGGCTCACCTGTGACACATCCATCAGTCGACGCTCGGCGAGCACCTCGTCTTTGTACTTGATCGTCAGACGATCGCCGGATTTACCAACCATGGCTCCCTGAGTCTGCACATAAAGCGGCAAGGCATCGTCATTGGCGGGAAGAAGCTTGCGAACGGTGGCGACAGAGTCGCTGGTTTTCGGTTGGAGGTTTTCGGTTTTCGGAAGTCGCAGCAGCATGTTCCTGCGATTCATTGCTCATTGGACATTGCTCATTGGACATCGTTCAGAGGTCGATCAATGGCTATGAAGTGGACGAACTGATATTCGCTCATGTTGATTCAAGATTTAAATGTTATCGCACCACGAAACCAAGTTCGCGGCAGCGAAAGACGAATTCGCCGTGATCCAATGCCGTTCTAAGTGTAGAACGATTGCCCTAATCGTTCCAGAAGCGTTGAGACAATTGTTCGACCATGTGTTCTGGCATTTTCTCACCTGCAACTCGCCGTTTGTCCAACATTCCAGGCGACCTATACGAAAACGGAATCTTGGACCACAGCAGTTCGTTGGTTGTGCCATCGGAATCCGCTGACATGCTGAACATATCGGTCGAATTCTCAGCAATCCAACTTGATTCAATTCACTTCACTTCAAAACCGCAACCTGCAATGCCAACGCCTGGTCTCTGCAGATGAACCCCACGCGGTCAATTGCGATCATCAGGCTGGACCAGTGAAAGATGTCGGCCGATTTGAGTCCCGACTTCCGCACGGCTTTGATGACTGGAAACAAGCAGGCCTGAATCTCCTCGGTCATCATTCCTTCGTCACTGCATTCGACCTGATAGCTTCCCTTGTGCAACAGCTCGAGTGACATTTCCATGACCTGTTCCCATTGGGCCATTTCGATTCGTTTCTTAAAGTTGCGGGCGATCAGCCTGTACGCTGCGGAGTCGTAATCAAAGTTATGATTCAGACGCCACTTGTCCACTTTCGTGGCATCGTCGATTGCGGCTCTTGTTGAGTCCAGGAGTTCCTCCAGCGACATCGAATCTTCGACCTTGAATCGCTGCTGAACCTTTCGCATTGCACCTGGATCGTTATCCGCGAGTTCCACAATCATCTGGATCAGATCACTGGCTTTCTGTTTCGCCAGCACGCTTCTCAAACGATCCAGAGGCGACGATCCCTTGCGTTTTGGAACCTTTTTGAACGGCGTTTTCTTCGTGGCTTGACGTTTCGCCATGCTGAGTGACCTATGCCCGGTGGATGTCTAAAGTTCACGATGGAGACCATCGTGCCACATTGTGCCCCGACGGTCCCCGTCGGGTTTTCCGCCTGCTGTGATTCTAACAGCATCTCCGATGTTGCCTATCGCGTCACATTGAGACTATTCCCAACCGCGTTTTCAAAAAAACATTCACCCGGGTTCAGTTTTGCCTGAGATCCGTTCTCCCGAATGCATCGCTGCAGAAACTCAAACTGTTCCACGTTTCGCACAAAGTGATCAAATGCTTCGCTTTGCCAAAACGGTCCTGAACGAACACGGTGTTGATTCAGAATTCTCGCCGTGCAGGTCAACCAGCTTCGGCACTGTTTTTTGCAAGTCGTCAGTGGTTGAAACTGCAGGAGAGCATGCACATGGTTTGGCATCACAACGGCACAATCCAGGTCGTAACGAACGCCATCAAAATGGCGAAGCGACTGCAGAACAATTTGTGAATATCTCTGCTCACAAAGAAGACTGCACTTTCCGACATCTCTGTAACGCATTGAGCCAATTCGCTGTTGCCCGAAAATAAAACTATCGCAACCCGCCAGAAGCAAGGATGACTTCGCCGGTCAACCAGGCAGAATCGTCGGAGGCGAGAAAAGCGACCACCTTCGCGATGTCTTCAGGTGTACCCATTCGCCCCAGAGGCGTCATGGCCACAAGCTGTTTCTCAAGCT
>JBGSVD010000254.1:0-6137 GCA_041753135.1 Planctomycetaceae bacterium | reverse complement strand
CGGGCCACCGAACGCCCCCCTGGCCCACAACCTCTCTGGATCGGACTCCGCCGCATGACCGACTTCGCCTCAGCATGGACCGCCTTCGGACCAAATGATTGAGTTAGAAATATGAAACTGTTGTGTATAAATGACAGGGCTAAAGCCGGAGGCTATCATGACGCGGCTGCTCCGCAGCCAATCACACATGGCTGGCAGAGCGTTGCGGCACGTGACGTGAGCGTTCATAATCGAGCACAGCTCGGCAGGCCTTCCGCGATTCACTCGCCGGCGTGTCCTGCTGGAATGTGAAAATCATGCAAGACGCAGGGTTTCAAGAAACGGATTGAAGTCGAACGGACACGCCTCTGTATCAATCAGCCGAAGCAAATAGAATCGCGTTTCATGCTGGATGGCAATGCTCCGCTGCCTTACTGTCGTTGGTGCGGAAAGTTCCCGGTGGCGGAATTCAAAGGTCGCCGTATATTCGGCTGCCGAACAGCCAGAAAGTTCCAGGTCCTTTGGCATGGAACGCGTTCGAAATGAATGCAGGAGGTCGCGTGCAATCTGTCGATCGCGGCAGGCAATCTGCATCGCCGGTGTAAACGTGGATTCGGCATTCCCTTTGTACGGCTTCTCGAAAGCCGCGTGCAGCAGCATACTGGCGACGTCGATCGTATCGGGCGGTTCTGCCAGATAGAACTGTATCCCGAGTGTTTGGTGCTCGTGATGCGAACTCTCTGGTGACAAGGCGACAAATGGCAGTCCGATTGATTTCAGAATCGAAGCGTTCTCTTCTGGATCATCAACCGCAAGTAGCTGGCCTTTTTGGATTTCGCCCATTTCCGCGAGCTGCACAAAGCTCCAACCGTCAGGCGCTGAGCAAGCAAGTCCCAGTCGACGATTGATGTAAACCTTGCCGTTCTGGTAAACGGCCGGTGAGCGACTTGTGGCAAGCTCGGCCAGCAGTCCTCCGAAGATCGCGAGAAACTGGCGTCTTTCCAATTTCATGAATGCAGGATGTCTTTCACAACTGTGCCATGCACGTCGGTCAATCGGAAGTCTCGTCCCTGGAATCGATATGTCAGCTGTTCGTGGTTCACTCCCAACGTATGCAGAATCGTTGCGTTCAGATCATGAATGTGAACTGGCTTGTCGACCACGTTGTAACTGAAGTCATCAGTTTCCCCGTAGACCTGGCCGCCTTTGATTCCACCGCCCGCCATCCACATGGTGTAGTTGCGAGGATGATGATCACGACCGTAGTTATCCTTTGTCAGAGTCCCCTGACTGTACACGGTTCGGCCAAACTCCCCGCCCCAGATGACAAGTGTGTCATCCAGCATACCGCGTTGCTTCAGATCCATCACCAATGCCGCGCTCGGTCGGTCGCAGGCGGAAGCCATACCACGGATGGCCCCAGGAAGTCCACCGTGATGATCCCATCCTCGCAGGAAAACCTGAGTGAACGGAACGCCGCGCTCCGCCATGCGGCGAGCAAGCAGGCAGTTGTAGGCAAAAGTGCCCGGCTCCTTGACTTCCGGGCCGTACATATCCAGAACACTTTGTGGTTCATCGGAAATGTTGGTCAGGTCTGGGACTGAAGTCTGCATACGGAATGCCATTTCGTACTGCGAAATGCGCGAGGAAATTTCCGGATCCCCGACAACGTTCAATCGATCCGTATTCAGCTCGGCCAAACCGTCCAGCATGCGACGCCGAGTTGCTGCGTCAACGCCATTGGGATTGGATAGATAAAGAACCGGATCGCCAGCCGATCGCAGAGCGACGCCCGCATGGCGAGTCGACATGAAGCCACTGCCCCACAGACGTGAAAACAAAGCTTGCGTCTGCGCGCCACCCGGAATTCGGGAGTGAAGGACTACGAACGATGGAAGATCCTTGTTAGGACTTCCCAGACCGTAAGAAACCCATGCTCCCATACTCGGACGACCAGGAAGCTGGCTGCCCGTTTGAATGTAGGTGATTGCCGGATCGTGGTTGATCGCTTCGGTATTCATTGTCTTGACAATGCAGATGTCGTTGACGATCGAAGCGATATTGGGCAGCAACTCACTGATCCACGCGCGATGCTCGCCGTGCTGAGCAAATTTGAAAACAGACGGCGCACAGGGAAGGCGACTTTGGCCGGACGTCATCGTCGTAATGCGCTGACCCGCACGAATACTTTCAGGAAGATCCTTGTCGAAGAACTCGGCGAGTTTCGGTTTGTAATCGTACAGATCCAGCTGTGACGGCGCGTCGGCCATGAATAGCCAGATGACTCGTTTCGCACTGGCTTGATGATGCAGACCAGGCAGTTCACCGAACGTGGTTCTCGGGGCGTCATTGGCTGCCAGCAGACCAGGGTTCAGCACAGAAGCAAGAGCCGCAGTTCCAATTCCGGCGGCCGTCTGCCCGAAGAAGTAACGACGAGTTTGCTGAAGAGCATGATGAGCAAATGGGTTCATGATTTGTCCCTTGATATGTTCGCAAAATGTTCGCACCGAGATGATTTGGCCGCATCCTGCGGATGCGAATCACCGCAGCGTTATTCTTTTGTAATGACTTCATCCAGATTGAGCAGCAGATTGGCCATCATCGACATCGCGGCGTGCTCCGAAGAATCCAGCCCTTCGGTACGAGGCGACGCCCCGATGCTGAGTAACTTATCGGCCTCTGCAGGATTCGCTTTGTAGTGAGCCAACTGTTCTGCGTGAACTCGAGACAGCACGGACAATTCGTGGTCTGTTGGATTTCGCCCCGTGCAGACACGGAATCCAAAGCTCAGCCGTGATTCTGTCGAATCACCACTCTGTGTCAGTATTCTTGCGCCCAGCTGTCTTGAAGCTTCAACGTATTGTTCGTCATTCATCAACACCAGAGCCTGCAGCGGAGTATTCGTTCGCGATCGTCTCGCGACGCAGGTTTCTCTGGAAGGTGCGTCAAAGGCCATCAGCGACGGCGGTGGTGCAGTGCGTTTCCAAAAGGTATACAGGCTTCGTCGATAGAGTGCGTCGCCAGCATCCCGTTTGTAATTTTGTGTCGTGCTGCCGACGAAGGAGACAGATTCCCAAATGCCGTCCGGCTGGTAGGGTCGCACGCTCTTGCCGCCGAATTGTTCGGACAGTAAACCGCTGATCGCCAGCGCACTGTCGCGGACGACTTCGGCATCGAGCCGGAAACGAGGACCGCGAGCCAGCAGATCGTTATTGGGATCCGATTGCAGCAGATCTTCGGTTACCTTTGAGGATTGACGGTAGGTGCTGGACATCACAATCAACTTCTGGAGTGCTTTAATGTTCCAGCCGCTTTCGACAAATTCTACCGCCAGCCAGTCGATCAATTCCGGATTCGTCGGCCATTGTCCCTGCATTCCGAAGTCTTCGGCCGTCTTCACAAGACCGACTCCAAAATACTGCTGCCAGTATCGATTCACGGTGACTCTCGCGGTCAGAGGGTGCGACGGGTCTGTCAACCACTTTGCAAGCCCAAGGCGATTTCGAGGTGCATCAGATGGCATCGCCGGGAAGACCGCTGGAACGTTGGCTTCAACTTTCTCTCCTGGCATCGTGTACTCACCACGTTTCAGCACGAACGTGTCTCGCGGTGTGGGCAAGTCCTGCATAATCATCGTGATGGCAATCGCCGCATCGGTGTCGTTGCGTTGCTTCGTCAACTCATCAACCTGCTTCTGCAGTGGCTCAAATGTTGTGCGAGTTTTGGGATGAACGAACTGCACAAAGTGTTCTCGAATGAGTTTCGCCTGCTCCGGCGTTCGAGCACTCGCTTCAACTTTGATGACATCTCGTACCGGCTGAGGCACTGATGATTTTTCCAGAGCCCGATCAAACGCCTCCCACGCCACCTGCGATTCAAATGACTGCGTACCCTGAGGCGTTTTTGTCACACTGCCAGCGTGGTCCCAGTAGACTGTCCCGCCGAATTGAGTAAACGCCCAGCCATTCAATTCCGCTCCGGCTGCCAATCCAACATGGGCTGCGTCGACTTCCAGGCGAACCCATTCGCCCGTCGCAGGAAGTGGTCCCATGGAACGATGTTCGGGAGTATCTCCGGCACCAAACGCGATCGTGTCTTCACCCCAGAACGCTCGATGATTCCAGTTGCCATCGTTGAACTGAAGCATCACCGTTTTCGGAGGATTGGCGGGATCCAGCCAGCAATAGGCAAACAACTTGTCACCTTCGCCGATCTTCAGACCAGGACTGGCGCCTGTGAAGAAATGCTGACTCAAACCATCCGCCTTGCGACGAGTGGATTTCGAGCCGGAATGCACCTGATGATCAGGAGCGGAGACAAACTCCCACGGGGAGTCTCCCTGCAACTGAGCACCGGCCGGACCCTCATCTTCGATCCAGATGAATTCCGCTGGTTCTGCAGGAGCCGGAACAGTGCCTTCGCCTGGATCGACGTAATCCACCGACGCAAGCAAGGTCGTCAGCTGATTCTTCGTGGCTGTAATTTTCAAATCCAGATCTGCAATCATCGCGGTCTGCTCGTCCGTCGGCACCTTGATCGTTGGTGGCGGTGCCAGGGCATTGCCATCCATCGCGGCATCGGCAGATGCGTTGTAGAAGGCAAAGAGCTGATAGAATTCTTTTTGCGAAACAGGATCAAATTTATGATCGTGACACACGGCACAGCCGAGAGTCATGCCCATGAAAATTGTGGACATCGTTTCTGTACGATCCACCGCATAGCGAACCAGGACTTCTTCGTTGATCGATCCCCCTTCGCTGGTCGATACGTTGCAGCGATTGAAACCGGTGGCGATCTTCTGATCAATCGTCGCGTCCGGCAGCAGATCACCGGCGAGTTGCTCGATCGTAAACTGATCAAATCGTTTGTTGGAATTGAACGCGCTGATCACCCATTCACGATACTTCCACAAGGCACGTTCGTTGTCGAGATGCAGACCGTGGGAATCTCCATAGCGAACCAGGTCCAGCCAATATCGTGTCATCTGTTCGCCGTATCGACTTGATGCAAGTAGTCTGTCGACAACTTTTTCATAAGCATTGGCGTCCGTGTCGTTCAGGAAATTGTCGACTTCTTCAGGAGTCGGCGGCAATCCTGTCAGGTCCAGCGTGACTCGCCGAATCACCGTGATTCGGTCTGCCTGCGGAGATGGCTTCACCCCACTGCGATCCAGCGTTGATAAAACAAATCGATCGATTGGATTCGTCGCCCAGGTCTCGTCACTTACGGTCGGCATCGCAGGCCGTTCGGGCCGAATGAAGGACCAGTGCCCTTTGTACTCCGCGCCTTGCTCAATCCAGCGTTTCAAAACGTCGACCTGCTGTGGAGTCAGCTTCCGGCCGGTTTCCGGCGGCGGCATGACAAGGTCTGCGTCGGTGGATTCAATTCGTTTCAGCAACTCGCTTTCGGAAGTGTTTCCGGAAACAACTGCGGTTGTCCCCGAATCAAGCTTTACGGTCGCCCCGGCGTGTTCATCGAGCCGCAGGCCGGCTTTTCGTTCCGCAGCATCCGGACCGTGGCACTTGTAACACATGTCCGAAAGTATCGGCCGCACTTCGCGATTGAAATCGACCCGATCGTCAGCCGAAACAGCGACAGCGGGCGCCGCAATCGTAGTAAGAGTGCAAAGAATGACGTTCCTGAGATACGGGAGGCGACCGGTGATCATGTCATCTCTCAGCGATTGACGCAGATATTTGGCGGGACAAAACGCAATACCGTTCAGCGAACGGCCAGCAAGGTAGCGGAATCGGCGCAAGCCGTCCGGTGAGTTTGAATTGGGCGGGCTCACACCGGGCAGCTCGCGCTGCTCCGCTACTCTTTGAACGGTATTGGGACAAAACGAGGACCGACGATTACCGCAGAAAACTGCACGGTTGTCAATCAAACTCCGCCGTTCGCGACACTTCTCGCAGGATTTAGTGAACGATTATCCGTTGAGGCACGGCGATTCGAACCGAGGGTTGGAAGGGAGCGACTCCTTTCAATCGCGAGCGCTTGTCTGTTCTATCTGCAAGTACCCGGTAGCAATACTCAGGCATGCGGCAGGATAAATAGCCCCTTTTGAGCCTGAGGCGCTAGCCGACTTCAAGCCAGAGGGAATGCCGGGGCTCCGTCAACCATAGTTTCAGGAGTTGCAAAGAGGCGGGGGGGGGGGG
>JBGSVD010000253.1:0-10806 GCA_041753135.1 Planctomycetaceae bacterium | reverse complement strand
GCGCCGCAACCGCATCAATCCTCGCGTGATCAAGCGTAAGATGTCACGCTGGAACAAGTGCCGCCCCAAACACCGAAAGCTACCACCGTTGACCAAAGTCTTTGAAGATACTGTAGTTATGATTCATTGAACGGTATTGCGGTTAACGGCAAGCCGCAGGCGTTGCTGTTTCGCCTACGCCTGCGGCTCGCCGTTAAACAAAAACACTTGATACACGATTTTTTAACAAACTAAAAGCTCAGCACGTCGGGAGCTGAAACAATGAGCGACCAGAATCAATTCCTGCTCTACACCGCGCCCAATGGCGCGGTGAAGGTGGACGTTGTCCTGAAAGATGAGACTGTCTGGTTGACTCAAAAGGCGCTGGCTGAACTGTTTGGCGTCCGGGTCCCGGGGATCAACAAGCACCTCAAAAATATCTTTGATTCAGGCGAACTGGTGGAGGATTCAGTTATTTCCATTTTGGAAACAACTGCGGCCGACGGGAAAAACTACCAGACGCGATACTACAACCTCGATGCAATTATCGCGGTCGGTTACCGAGTCAACAGTTTCCAGGCCACGCAGTTCCGCATCTGGGCGACGAAAACGTTGCGGGAGTTCATGATTATCTGGATGAATCGCAGTGAGATTTGTTTTCTTTATCCGCGTCATCCGCGAAATCCGCGGTTAGAAACTGGTTTTTCTGCGAGTGGAATTTGGTCAAGGCGCGAGTAATGATCCTCTGCCCGTATTCCACTAAAAATCCGAAGTCGAAAGAACGCTCTGCAAATGAATTTGACCGCGGATTACGCGGATATCGCGGATGAATCGCAGTGGGATTCTTTGTTTTTATCCGCGTCATCCGCGGTTAGAAAGCTCGAAAAATGCTCCATGAAGAAATCACCAAAGACATCATCGGTGCTGCAATGGTGGTGTTAAACGAACTTAAGCCCGGGCTCGATGAGAAGTTGTATGAGAAGGCTCTTGTCATCGAATTGCTGGCCAGAGGACATGTCGTTGAACAACAGCGCGAGTATCCCGTCCACTATCGCGGCCAGTTCATTGGGAAGCTCATCCCGGATCTGATCGTCGACGACAAAGTCATCGCGGATCCCAAGGTCGTCACCGCATTCAATGATTCGCACTTTGCTCAGATGCTGGGATACCTGAACATCACAGGTCTACACGTCGCACTTCTGCTAAACTTCAAAGAGGCTCAACTGACGTGGAAGCGAGTCGTCAAAGAACGGTAGCAATACCACACCGTTCTGGTCGCCGCGTTCACAATTGCCCTCATGCTCCACTTATCCCCTCTGCGATTATCCGCGTTCATCCGCGAAATCCGCGGTTAAAAATACAATGTCCAACTCCAACGCCCTCGTTCAAAAACTGTGGAACTACTGCAACATCCTTCGCGATGACGGGTTGTCTTACGGCGACTACGTTGAGCAGTTGACGTTTCTGCTGTTTCTGAAGATGGCGGACGAACAGTCCAAGCCGCCGTTCAATAAGCCTTCGCTGATTCCGAAAGGTTATGGCTGGGCGGATCTGCTGAAGCTGGAAGGCGATGAACTCGAAGTGCATTACCGACACACGCTGGAGGAACTCGGTAAGAAAACCGGCATGCTCGGAACGATCTTTCGGAAAGCTCAAAACAAGATTCAGGACCCGGCCAAACTGCGGCGGTTGATTGTTGATCTGATCGATAAGGAACAATGGTCCAGCCTGTCCGCTGACGTCAAAGGCGATGCCTACGAAGGCTTGCTGCAGAAGAACGCCGAAGACGTCAAAGGCGGAGCTGGGCAGTACTTTACTCCGCGTCCACTGATTGCCGCGATGGTTGACGTGGTCGCTCCGCAGCCGGGGCAAACGATCTGCGATCCCGCCTGCGGCACGGGCGGGTTTCTGCTGGCGGCTCTGATTTATCTGATCAAACACTTCCAGCTTGATCGAGCCCAAAAGAAGAAACTCAAGAGCGGCACGTTCTTTGGCATCGAACTGGTCGACAGCGTGACTCGCCTGTGTGCGATGAACCTGCTGCTGCATGGCATCGGGTCTGAGTCCGATGAAGACATGCCCGTCGTCACCAAGGATGCTCTGGCCGGAAAACATGGTGAGTATGAAATCGTCCTTGCCAATCCGCCGTTCGGCAAAAAGAGCAGCGTCACGATCGTCAACGAAGCCGGCGAGTCCTCACGTGAATCGCTGACGATCAACCGCGACGACTTCTGGGCCACGACCAGCAATAAACAGCTCAACTTCCTGCAGCACATCTTCACGATTCTGAAGCAACACGGGCGAGCCGCCGTGGTTCTGCCCGACAATGTGCTGTTCGAAGGTGGAGCCGGTGAGACCATCCGCCGCGAGCTGCTGAAACAAGCCGCCGTCCATACTCTGCTGCGACTTCCCACCGGGATCTTTTACGCTCAGGGAGTCAAAGCCAACGTCCTGTTCTTCGACCGAAAACCGGCACAGGAAACTCCGTGGACAAAGCAGCTCAGGATCTACGACCTGCGAACCAATCTGCATTTCACGCTGAAGGAAAATACACTCAAACGCAGCGACCTGGACGACTTCGTCGCCTGCTACAACCAGAAAGATCGCAGTGCTCGCGCAGAGTCCGAGCGATTCAAATCCTTTAGTTACGATGAGCTGATCAAACGCGACAAACTAAATCTGGACATCTTCTGGCTGAAAGACGAAGCCCTCGAAGAATCCGCCAACCTCCCCGCCCCGGAAATCATTGCCGCCGAGATTACCGCGGATCTCGAAGCCGCCCTCGAGCAATTCGCAACGATAGCGGAAGATTTGAAGGGGTAATTCACTCCCCCAAAACGCAAGAAGCCCGGCTTTTCAAAAAGCCGGGCTTCTCATCAAGTACCGGAGGCGGGGGTAATACAAAGCGAGTTTGAGCAGGGAAACAATGCCCATTCTGAAAGCAGTGGCCCCACCAGTGGCCCCATTGGCCCCGATCTGCAGATTGTCATTCAGGCGTGGCCCCATTTGAGCCAGGCGGCGCGGCGTGAGATACTAGCCACAATTCGAAGCGAATCTCTGAAAGGTGGCACGCGATGATTGCACCAACGAACGAACTGACACCAGAACAGCGAGCACTGCAAACGCTCGCCCTGAGACAACTCACGGCAGCGGCTGAGACAATGAAGCGGCTGCAGGCGATTCCATCCAGCCAGGCCGATCGTTAAGCCGTGGTCGATGCAATGGACTGGTTGAGCAAAGCAGACGACACCCTGCGAAATTGGTTCGGTGGCTCGCCTGAAACAGACTTCGACGATTAGACTCTGCGACATCGAACGCGATAGGCCGGCCAGCCGACAAGCAACAATCCTGAGTTGTTTCGCGTCTCGAGTTTTTTTTTCAGGAACATCCGGCAACAGGAGCTGGACCGTGAACAATTCAAAATCGCTTGCCAGCAGTCACGTTGAACGAATCCGCCTTGAGTCACCCGGAGCGATTGAACGAACTCAATTATTCTTGTTGGTTGTCTCAAATGCCGTCAGCCGGAGCGAAGAATTCGCGGCAGCACATCAAGAGTGGGTTGAGGACTGGGAGAATTCAACAGGCTACCCAGTTCCGGCGAACGCTGAAGATTTTGTTCGCCTTGCCATGATCGCCGGATTCACCCCACAACATTTGGCCGATGAATACGCCGGCCGGGGTGTTTTTGAATTCCGGGAGTTACTGAGCATGATTCAGGGCGGACTGCAACGGTTCCGACTGGAAACGAACTCGGGACACCCGGGACATTTGAAAAATAATTCAGCCCCTCCTGATGATGTTCAGGAAGTGAATAGAATGATGGGGTTGAAACAGTGGCAGGGTAAACCGCCAATCGACATTTGCAGAGCTTACATCAGGAAACAGCACAAGAACGCAACGGATGAGTTCGTTGAAACGCAGGCTCAAAGCCTTAAACGGAAGCGGAACCGCTACGCTAAGTGAAGCCGGGACATAGCCGGGACATTCGAAACGCCTTGTGAAGACATGATCTTTGCAAGGCGTTTTTTCGTGGTTGAATGCACTCAGTCCCGCATTCATGCGGATGGATTCCAACGAAACAAACTGAGGGCGAAACGATGGCAACGACATCACCAGCACAGCCTGAGTTGCTGACGAAGAAACAGGCGGCCGAATTGCTGCAATGCAGCCAGCGGCAAATTGAACTGCTGACCCAACGCGGCCGCATTGCAAAGCCGGTCTATCTTTCTGAACGGTCACCACGATGGCGGCGGGCGGAATTGCTCGCCAGTCTCGGCACTGTTCAGGAAGGCGGTGCGGAATGAGCTACATCGACGCCGACACACTCGACCAATGTTTTGAGGCAATCCGCCAGGGCGCGACAGTCGAAGCGCTGGCGGGGCAAATCGGCTGCAGTCAGGAACACCTGGCGCGGTTGCTGGATCTTCCGCAGTGGAAGCAGATTCCAGCCAGCGAACGGAGCTCGGACGAATTCGATTTGTTCGCCGTTGACCGACTGGATTCGGTTTTATGAGCGGCCGGGACGCTGAGATCGTCGAAGCGGTTTTGCTTCTCAGCGATCTTGGCAAGCCGGTTGACTTTATCGTGAATCAACTCGGCATTACCCCGGCGGTGGTTCGGGGCATCATCAAGACTGGCCGGATTCCAGCGACACAGAAAACGCTGTTCGCGAATCCGGCAGAACCCCAAACGAAGAAACCTGAACCATCGTGGGAGCGAGTGGTTCAGGCTCTTCATAAGTGAATCGGCTGGCAGGCAGATTCGGAAACAACAGCAACAGGATACAAACATGATACGCGCACGAATGATTCCCGCCAAGACGGGACGCCCATTTTCACTCTCAATGCGGGGCCGATATCGGCTGGCTGACTTGTGCCAGTGGCTTGAGATCGACGATTCAGACCGGGAGTTGCTCGCCAGAATCTTGCTCACAGTTGGGCATGGTGGGAAGAAAGCGACAGCGGCCGGAAGTCACGTTCTGGTGACTGGTGAGAATTTCATGTGGGCCGTCAATCTCTTGCCATCGCAGAAGCGCGGAGGGTTCGCACAATGAGACTCGACGCCGAAGAGATCAAACGCAAGGCGGCCGGACGATGGCCGGACATCCTGCGGACCGTCTGCGGGCTCGATGAATCGCAATTGAACCCGCGTGTTCATGGTCCCTGCCCACAATGCGGAGGAACAGACCGATTCAGGGCACTGGATGACGTAGCGGAAACAGGCGGGCTGTTCTGTAATCAATGCCACAACGGCGACACTCGCCCCCGAAGCGGTGATGGCATAGCAGCGGTTCAGCATTTTCTGAACTGCAGTTTTCCGGATGCACTGCGACGAATTGCGGACGCAATCGGGCACCATCGCAACGGGCATTTATCAGCAGGCCCTGCGAAGCCGGCAGCGAAGCCGAAAGCATCGCTAGAACGAAAGCCAGTTAAAGCGATTGAAGAGCATACCGTCAAGTTTTATCAAGCAAAGGGCCGGGACAAACTCAGTTTACTGGCTGAACGATTGAACGTCTCGGTTGAGTCTCTGCAAGCACTGGGCGCTGGTTTCAATCCAGACGACAACGTCTGGACATTCCCGGAGCGAAACGCAGACGGCGAAGTGGCTGGCATCTGCCGACGTTTTCAGGACGGCGAAAAGAAAATGATGTTCGAGCATAAACACGGGCTCTACTTTGCCGACAATTGGCGAGACTTGGCGGGGCCGGTCCTGATTGTTGAAGGGGCAAGCGATACGGCAGCGGCTTTTACCCTGGGGCTCTGCGCGATCGGCAGGCCGTCAAAGGATGTTCCTCGTGATGTTCTGCCGGAACTGGTGGAACTGCTGAAGAGAGTTCCGGTTGATCGTGGCATCATCGTTGTGGGTGAGAACGATCAGGACTTGCAACACGATGACCCGCGATGGCCGGGCAAGGAAGGCGCACAACGAACAGCCAGAGAATTGACGGAAGCACTTGGCAGGGCGATACCGTGGGCGTTGCCACCATCGACAACGAAGGATCTGCGGAGCTGGCTGAAAGCGAATCCTGAGGCGACCGGGACCGACTTCACTGATTCACTCGTGATTGACCAGACGAAAGAACAGCCAGCGAGTGAAGCCCCTCGAATTGATTTTGAGATCATGGATTCCCGAGCATTCGCAGAGGCAGACTTTCGAGTGAACTGGATGATTCAAGACGTGATGGCGGAGAATCAACCGCAACTGTATTCCGGGCCGTCAAAGACTCTGAAGACCTCAATTCTGGTCGATCAGTTTTTGAGCATGGCGGCGGCTGTTCCTTTCCTCGGACGGTTCGACGTTCCGAAGTCAAAGCGGGTTCTGCTGCTGAGTTCAGAGTCTGGAACAGCAACGCTGCAGGAGACGGCAAGGCGGATCTGTCAGACAAAGGGAATAGACCTGGCGGAACTGGGCGACAAACTGCACTGGGGATTCAGACCCCCGCAACTGACGGACGCGCAGCACATCGCGACGCTGACGGACTTCATTTTGAAGAACAAAATCGACGTTGTCGGAATCGATCCTGCTTATCTGTCAATGAACCTGCAGGGCAACGAAGCGGCGAATCAGTTTGCCGTGGGCGCGGTCCTGATGAGTCTCACGACGCTGCAGGCCGAAACGGGATGCACTCCCATTCTCGCCAGTCACATGAGAATGCACATGCAGCCGGGCATCATGCCAACGCTTGACCACATCGCCGGAGCTGGGTTCGGCCAATGGGCTCGGCAGTGGGTTCTGTTGAATCGTCGCGAGGAATTCAATCCTGATGAACCCGGAACACATCGCCTGTTATTCACGTTCGGCGGATCAGCCGGACACTGCGGCGCGTACGGACTGGACATTGAAGAAGGCAGGGCATCGGATGGCCGATTCTGGAAAGTCGATCTGAATTCACTCAGCCAGATTCGTGAGGAACGTGAGACCGAGAAAGAAGAACGGAAGCGGGAACAGGAACAGAGAACCTATGAGAACAGGCGGGCGGCTGTTCTTCGCGCAATGAAGCGATTTCCCGACGGTGAAACCATGACAGCGATTCGCAGAACTGCCGGGCTGAATCCTGACAACTTCCAGCCAGTGTGGGTTGATCTGATGGCGGCGATGGAAGTGGAACCCGTGCGATTCAATCGGGGCGAAACAAAGAAAGACGGAACGCCAAAACTGACGGACGGTTTCCGTTTGGTCACTCCTGAATCACGGCTGAAGAACACAGGAACACACGAGAACACTCGGGAACACTTTGAACCAGTGTTCTCGGTGTGAGAAGAACAGGAACACCCCCCTATTTATAGGGGTGTTCTCTGTTCCTCGAACACATCGCCAAAAACTAAACGCCAAACGCATTTCAGGAACTGTTCTTCAAACTGGATGACGCAACACATGGCCGGAATGAATCGAGACCCATCATCACCCGAAGAAACTTGAAAGGAACCGACTATGCGAAAAGTTCAATGTGACAACTGCAATGCCCAACTCGAACTCACCAGCGAAATCTTGGCGACGGCTGCAACTGAGGTTGCTGTCTTCGTCTGCGGACAGTGCAACGCTCGCCAGGAATGTTCTTACGTCAAAGGCCGTGCGAGTGGTGCGCGGTTGTGGCACGCAACTATCCCGGACAGTCAGCAAATGGTGGAAACGCCGTTCTTTATCGAGGGGGCTGCAGAATGATTCGCTCCCTCGATCTGAACACCAGGCGAGATCAGACGCGGAAGATGCTCACCAGCATTCTGGGCGAACGGATTTACATCACATTCGCAAGTGAACTCGGATTGAAATGTCACGGCAGGCTTGCCGGTCTAACGGCCGTCGGATTGTCGGCACTGGTACGCCAATCGATGCCAGAACAGTATGTCGGGCCGTTACCAGCAATCGCGGTTGTCGATGACGATCTGCGATCAGGAAAATATAAGCCAGATGGCGCGGCGATGGTGTTCGATGCAATCGTCCTGCACGAAGCCAGTCACATTGCGACCAGCGCAGTCACATCAGAAATTTGCCCGGTTGATGACAGCGAATCGCTGCGGGATCTGGTTCAAGTTCCCTGGCGGGAATGGAAGTCGCATTCAGGGGCCATTCTGTGGACTGGGCACGATTCGAAATTCATTCGAGCATTGTGCCATCTTCACCATCGGATGGAATCACGAGGGCACTGGGTAAGTCTGGATCTCGCATTCAGTCACACGTTGTACGGGCTGAGTTCAGCCGAAAAATACGCCGATTCGCTGGACGATGAATGCCGGTCAAAAGACTGGCTGCCATTATCGGAAGCACTGAGCAGGCCAATGCCTGAAAAGTTTGTGAAGTTGTGGCAGGACGATGTTGTCCGGTCACTCGGTTTATTTCCTGTCTCGAAAGGACAAAACAGTGTTGAACATTTTTGAAAAGTTGAAGAGTCGAAAAGTAGAAGTCACACGCAAACAAGACCGCGACTGGTCAGCACTTGTCCAAACTCTGGAAGATGCAAAGACGCCGGAGGACGCCGACAAGATTCTGGCCGAACTTGAGCGAAGGGGCCGGACGATTGAAGATCTGGAAAAGGCTGCTGACTTATTGATTCAGCGGTGGAAATGGGCAAAGGAACTTGCCGACGGTGAAAAGGCTGAAGTTGCACGCAACATTTCGATTCAGGAAATCGCTGCTGAAGAAGCGGCGTTTGAAAAACGGCAAGCGGAACATCAGGCAAGATTGTCGCCGTTGATTGATGCTCGACAACGGGCCGTTGAATCGATCCATCGTGCCGCAGATGCAAAGCGCCGGTTGCTCGACACGGCATCGGAAACAGCAAGGTCTGCCGCATTCGGTGACATCGACGCGAAGATGGCAGAGCTGAAGGTTGACCATGAACCGATTTTGAAAGCAATTCACGATCGACGCAATTGGATTTCAAAAGTCGAGGAACGCGGAGAACACGCTGCAACTTTGGATATGGAAAGACTCTCTGAGGCAAAGAAAGGCCTGGCAGTTATGTTGAAGCAAGACTCTGAACTCAACAATCGATTATCGCAACTGCAGGATGAACGAGCGGCTGCAATGGCGAAACTGTTGAAGCCTGAAGCGATCTGAAGCGGTTCAATGGCCGTCCCTGCCTGTGGCGCGTTGCTGCAGGCGGGCGGTCGTTTTTGTGAGGGGCAACATGAGATGACATTGTCGTCAACAAACGGACGCAAACAGGACGGGACTTTTGCAGTGGGCAACCCTGGCGGAAGTGGGAATCCGTTTGCTGGAAAGGTGAATAAACTTCGTTCCGTCATGCTCAAATGTGTGACTGAAAAGAAGATGAAAGAGCTCACGGAAAAGTTACTGACGATGGCGCTGGACGGCGATTTGAAGGCGGCGGAACTTCTGCTTAGTCGGTTGCTCGGGAAGCCTACCAGCGAACAACAGGGGCCGACAGTGGCAATCCAGAACAACGTCAGCAGTCAGCAGCAAACAAACGGAAAAGAGCTCACCATGAACATCATCAGGCGGATTCAAGGCGAGCGGGCTGAATCCAGCGAAGACTGAGATTTTTAGCGGGTCCTTCCCGGCGACTTTTCACCGACACCTCACAGGGAATAGCCTGTTTTTCAGTTAGTTTTGTTTGCAGGCTCGCAAACTATTTTTTACGGTTTGGAATCAACGATGAGATTCACGAAATCAGAACTAATCAATGGACTGCTGACAATGCTTGTCGCGTGGTTGGTTGCGTCCTTCACCTGCGAATGTCATCAGCGGCATCACGTCACGATTGAGATCCGCGGCGAACGGATATTTTGACGGCCGTTTACAGGGTGACACAATCGCAAAACCTGGACGCACCGAAGCGAACACACTACAATTCAACCACGGGATAGGGCATCGAACCCGACAAGCCGAAAAGCCTATTCGGTTTCCCGTGATTTCCTTCAGGCACTCAGAAAGGCAACTGAGCACATGGCAAGCGTAACGCGCGATGGCGACAAGGGTTTTCGAATCCGGTTTTATGACGGCAACGGGGACCGGAAACAGATTCGGCTGGCGGGTATCAATCAGGCGACTGCGGAACAGATCGGCAGGCACGTTGATATCCTGAACTCGGCAAAGATGGCGGCTGAACCGTTGCGAGAACGGCAGACAATTCTCTGGCTGCAGAAGATCAGTCAGAACATTCACGACAAACTGGCGGCCGTGGGACTGGTCGAGACTCGAAGTTCTTCCGCGCTGCGGGAGTTCATGGCCGAATACATGGCGGACGGCAAAACGTCTGACGGCAGACCAGCGGCAAAGAACACTCTTAAAAAGTGGAAACAGGCTCAACAGGTTCTCGATGAGTTCTTCGGAAACAAGAACCTTCGGGATATCTCACACGATGACGCCGTGAAGTTCCGCCGATGGCTGGACGGAAAAACACTGGGAGAGAACGGCAAGCGAACGCACATCAGCGTTGCCAAGATGTTTCTGAACGCGGCGAAACGTCGCAAGCTGGTGGATGAAAACCCGTTTGAGTTTCAAAAGGCTTCTTTGGTTCTCGACCGTTCGCGGGACTTCTTTCTGACCAGGGCGAACGCGATGAAGGTCGTGGACGCTTGCCCCGACACGCAGTGGAAACTGATCTTTGCGCTCTGGAGATTCGCGGGACTGCGGAAGATGGAAATCTTCCAACTACGCTGGGAACACGTCCTATGGGATCAAGGCCGAATGCTGGTGACGATTCCAAAGACTGCCCACCATGAGAGATCGTGCAGCTTTTAAGTTGCATTGCGGGTGGGGTTTGAGTCAAACAAAGTGACCTTCGTGTGGCTTGTGATTTCGCACAGAATGTGCGTTCTTCAAGAACCACAAACGAACACGGAGGTCGCTGTGAGTTTAAGT
>JBGSVD010000252.1:0-11071 GCA_041753135.1 Planctomycetaceae bacterium | reverse complement strand
CTGGGGACATGATCGGCTGCAGCAGCAACTTGATGAGGCTCAGCGATCAGGCCTGACGGTCACTGCCGGAATCTGGCTGGGTCAGGTTCGGCAGGGGTTTGACTGGTCAGATGCTGATAGCCTGCGTCGTCAGCGTCAACTTATCCATGAGGTTGTCGAAAAGCACAAGGACCACCCTGCTCTGCTGATGTGGTCGCTTGGGAACGAGATGGAAGATGCCGAGGGGAAAAACGGAGCCGTGTGGTCGGAGATCAATAATCTCGCAAGAATGGTCAAATCACTGGACTCGCGACATCCCACAATGACTGTGATTGCTGAGATTGGAGGCGACAAGGTGCGCAACTTCCACGAGTTTTGTCCGGATGTGGACATTCTCGGGATCAATTCTTACGCGGGGGCAGCATCGGTCGGTGATCGGTACAGAAAGCTTGGTGGTACAAAGCCGTATCTCCTGACGGAATTTGGTCCGGCAGGTATTTGGGAAATTTCAAAGAATTCCATCGACGCTTATCCGGAACTGACGAGCACCGCAAAGGTGGAATCCTATCGGACAGCTTACCAGAAAGCGGTGCTTGGTCAGAATGGCACGTGTCTTGGATCTTATGCATTCACGTGGGGGCTGAAGCAGGAGGTCACGGCGACGTGGTTTTCACTGCTCCTGAAAGATGGTTCTCGTGTGGAGGCGGTCGATGCCTTGTCGGAATTGTGGACCGGAAAGCAGCCAGATAATCTGTGTCCGTCGATTGAATCGTTCGTTGCGGGCAACGGTGAGGGGCCTTCGAGAAATCTGCTTGTTCAACCGGGTGCCGTAGTTAACTTTTCTCTCAAGGCGACAGATCCCGAAAACGAAAAACTGACAACCGTCTGGGAGCTCTTTGCCGACGAAGAGCAATATGGTACTGGCGGAGACGCTGAAGCCGCTGCGTCCTTATTTCCCGGGGCCATCCTTCGATCGAATGACGTGGGTGCAGAAGTCAGGATGCCGACTGACGGTGGTCTGTATCGAATGTTTGTGACGGTTCGCGATAGTCACGGCGGCGCGGCGATCGCGAACATTCCGCTGCGTGTTGATGCTCCGATTCGGATGGCCACGGGAAAGAAAGCTGTGTTGCCATTTGTTGTTTATTCCGAAGCCACTGATGCAGAGACGTTCGTGCCTTCTGGATGGATGGGTGACGCGAAATCCATCAAAATGGATCGCGCCAGCAAAGACCGGCCGCAGTCAGGTGAGACCAGCTTGAAGTGTGAGTTTCTTGCAAACAGCGGTTGGGGGGCAGTTGCGTGGCAACATCCGGCTCAGGATTGGGGTGATCAGCGAGGCGGCTTTGATTTGTCCGGGGCGAAGCGTCTGGTGTTTTATGCTCGAGGCGACGCGGGTGGTGAGGAGGTTTCCTTTGCCTTTGGGCTGATTGGACCGGAAAAGCGTTTCTTCGATACCGCGAAAAGATCGCTCGACAAAGTGACGCTGACTCGCGAGTGGCAGAAGTATGAGATCTCAGTGGAAGACATGAAGCCATCTGAGAATCTGAGTCGCATCAAGACCGGTTTCGTCTGGACAGTCGCAAGCCCCGGTCATCCAGTGACGTTCTTCCTTGATAATATTCACTGGGAATAGACGAACGGTAACGAAGAGCCCATGCGAGCAATGGGCTCGCGTCGGTACATTCACAGGCCAACTGTTTTGAAAAAAAAATGCCCCGTAAAGCCGCCACGGCCAACTGAAAAAGGAGTAGCACTTCAAAACAGAAATGCCGTGGATGCTTTACATGGACCAGTTGATGTCACCAGAAAAATCACGTTCAGGAAAGAAGAAGGGGGTGTAACAACATCTTCTTCCAGAAATTCATTTTCCCAGTTTCATCATTCGAGTCTGGGGCAAGATCACAAACGCTTTGGCTTTTCCCGATTTTCTGCACGCAATGTGGAGTCATCTCGCTCCGTCATATGACCAGCTCAATGGTGTTTATGCAGAAGAATCGGGACCTGAATTTGTAAATGGAAGAATACGGCGAGAGTGGGACAGAGGAACGGAGACTTTTTCTGAAGTTTCAATCCGGCATGTTTCGTGCTTCTGTCAAAATGGGTAAAAACGATTCATGGCGAATCTGGCTGGGATTGATCTTGGCAACAGACGGGAGATTCGGAAAGATCCCCCTCGGGCCAGTTTATCCGTCGGAAAAGTCGCGGATCCGATGCATAGAAGAATGTTGGTGCGACTCTTGTCAATGAACACAGGCCAGGAATGAAGGACCCAAGTTCGGTCTCGGAATGGATCTACCAATTCCGCGAGAATGGTAATGAAATTTCTGCATTGAGGCTCTGGGATCGAATTAATCCAAGAGTCAGGGAGTTGTCGCGCCGCTGGATTTGCAAGATGGGCGTCCCCGTCTCGTTTGATGAAGATGACGTGACGATCAGTGTCTTTGCTGCATTTTGTGATCGTCTTCGTTCAGGACAATTGCCCGAGCTTTCCGACCGAGACAGTTTGTGGCGGTTGCTGATCCTGATGACGGCCCGAAAAGCCAACGACTATGCCAAGATGGCGCGTGCTCAAAAGCGATCCAATGGTTCGGAGAACGTGGATGTGGCACTTGATGCGATCAGTGAGTTGCGAGACACACAGCCCGATCCGTCAATCGATGTCTTGATGGAAGATCAATGCCAGGCGATGCTGAAAAGTCTGAGAGACCCGGTTCTGGAATCCATTGTTCTGCTGAAACTGGAAGGATACACCAATGTCGAAATCGCCGAACGGATGCGATACAGTCGTCGAACAATTCAACGGATGCTGGAACTGATAAAAGACATCTGGGGTCACTATGTCGACAAATGATCTGGGTGCTCAAATCTGGTCGGACTCCACTTTCCGCGTTCGTCGAACGGTTGACCTGCTTTGTCGTGAATTTGAAGAACATTGGCGTGACGGCAGGAAGTTGTCCATCGAAGAGTTTTTGAAGAAGTCAGACACGTCGTTGCAGGACGATCTGCTTCCGGAGCTTGTCGCGGCCGAATGGGAGCTTCGACTTGTTGCCAACGAGAGTCCAGAACGAGACGACTATGCCGCCCGATTTCCTCAACTTGGCGCTTTGCTGACCAAGCTCGAATCGACGGATTATTTCGAGCCGGAAATCAGTCACCCATTGGCGTTGTCACAGACAATGCCGGAGCCTGGAGAAGAGTTCACTGGCTATCGAATTCTGAAGGAATTGGGTCGCGGCGCGATGGGCTCGGTATTCCTTGCAGAAGTGCCTGTTATCGGACATCGAGTTGCGCTCAAGGTTCTGAGGCCTGACCTTCAGGAGAGTCTGCCAGCGGTTGCGCGGTTTGAGCGTGAAGCAAAATTGCTGTCAAAACTGGATCACCCGGGTCTTGTTCCGTTGTATTCCTATGGCGAATCAAACGGCTTGCGTTATCTGGTGATGAAGGCCATCAACGGAGTGTCGTTGGCGACGGCGATCGCCGGGAAAGACGGTATTGAATCAGAGGACTCCGTTGTTGGGACTATTCGATCGCTGGGTGCTGTCGGACGTTCTGAATTGCTCATGTCGATCGCTTGCCAGCTGGTCGACGCGCTGAAGGCGGTTCATGCGGCCGAGGTTCTGCATCGGGACATCAAGCCTTCCAATATTTTGCTGACCGATACCGGGCAGGTTTTTCTGACGGACTTCAGCCTGGCCAAGGTTGAGTCGCCCGGTTTCGACATCACTCGCAGTGACGAATTTGTCGGAACGCTTCGATACTGTGCACCAGAATCGCTGGACGGGGTATATTCGAAGCAGGGAGATATTTACTCACTGGGGCTGGTTTTGTTTGAATTGTTTAGTCTGGCGACCCCGTTTGAGTCCAGTTCTCGACGGGAGTTGCTGACCAGAAAAATGAGTGGCGTGGTTCCCGAACTGGCGAATCATTCCAGCTCGATTCCAGAACCGATGCTGGTTGTTCTGCGTCGGATGATGCAATACGACCCGGCGGCCAGATATCAGTCGGCCGACGAGGTTGTTGAGGCTCTTGGTTTTTGCCGGCAGCATACGAGTCAACCAGGTAGCATAAGACATCGCACGACGATGCTCGCTGTTGCGTCGATACTGCTTCTGGTCGTTGTTGCTTCGATATGGAGTATCATTTCGGCACGCCGCGATGCTGCGTCTGACGCCTCAGTTTCTCGCACAAATCCAGCTTCCGCAGACGACAAGCCTGTGCTGATATCAACAGGCTCGGTTGCGGCAACTGATGTCGGAGCAACAAATGTCGTGGCAATGACTGAATCATCGCCCAGAATGTATGCCCAGGGTCACGAGGCAGCCAGGAGCACTGCTTCTGCTGCCGACGAATGGCTGATCCCTGGGCGTTACTTCGAGCTGCCGAATAATATTCCGGCTTCGCATATTTCAATCTCGAATGACGGCACTCATCTGGTGGTCGTTTCAGCAAAAGTCCGGGTCTTCATGGGGACCATCAATGCAGAGCGGCTTCCGATATTTGCTGAACCGTTGCAAAGTAGAATTGCTGCGATCGATCAGTCTGAGAACGGCGATTTCGTAGTGTTGGTTCATCAGGATTTTGGTCGGCCACTTTCGCGGACGGAAGCTTCTGGGGCATCTGATCCCGAATACTTTGTGGAGACTTTTGACCAGCAACGCCAGACATGGAATCGAATTCCTGGTCCGCTGTTTCGGTTTGCCGGCGGCATGCCATACTTCATTCCCGGACCATCACATCACAACAGATGTGAGTTGCTGGTGCCGGAAGCAAGCACGCCTGTGATTTATGATCCGCCGGTCGGTGGATACCTGGCGGTCAATTGGCCAAGAGCGTCGAGTACGGCAATCTCGTGTTTCTTTTTCTACGGCGCCGCCGCAATTCAGGACGGGAGAGTTGTACTATTCCCTCTTTTCCATGAGAACCGGGAGCGTGGGGCCGATACTTCGCAAATCGTCGCGACCCCCATCACAGACTGTCGAACGCTGCAGCATTCGCTTGACGGACAGTTCGTCGTCGCCGTTGGTCAACGTGAAGCGTGTATTGTTTCCACAAAGGAAGCCAAGTTGCTGGCGACTTTGGATGTGAGCAATTTTCAAAAACCGAAACTGTCGTTTTCAAATGACAGCCGTTGGCTGGTTTTCTCGGATGCTGATCATGTGCAATGTTTTGATTTGGCGGCGATGGAATGGCACGGGGAACCGCTTTGCTTTGATGACAAACTTCTGCTGGTGACACCCCTGCTCGACTCTGTGTTGACCGTCGAAGAATCAGGTCGCGTTCAGGAGACCTCGTTGATTCCTGCCGTGTCAAAAGTGATCCACGAGTTTGAATCCGCAGGACTGACGGCCGCTACATTTAGTCTTCTGGCACGTCGCCTCGTAATTGCAACGAAGGACGGCAGTGTTCGGATTCTTCATATGCCTTGAATGTTTCAGCCGGCAATGTCAGACGTGGCAAAATTTCGACAATAGCGACCACCACGTGGCTGCTCAACGAAACACCGCATGATTAATTTTGCGGGCATTGTTTGACGTCGTGAATCGTGCTGATGAATCGGTGGAACTCTACTTCTGCAGCGTCCTCACGTATTCAATGACGTCGGCAAGATCCTGGTGCGTCAAGTCTTTTTCCAGTCCCTCGGGCATTAGCGACTTTCCGGTGCTGCGGAGTTCTTCGATGTCGGTGCGGAGAATGGATTCGGTCTTGGCTTCAGCCGCGACGAGCGTCAGGCTGCTGCCGGTTTCGGTGGAGAGAAGTCCGATGACGCTGCGGCCGGATGTTGTGATGGCAACGAAGTTCAGATACTTGGCTTCCACCGCGGCGCTTGGGTCGAGGATCGCGGTGAAGAGCGATTCGGGAGTCCTGTTCGTCAGCGATGCGAGGTTCGGGCCGACTTCATGACCGATACCGCCCTGCTTGTGGCAGGTCGTGCATTTCTTTCCGAAGAGGGTTGCTCCACGAGCCGCATCGCCAGTGAGTTTCAAGGCAGGCTGATACGATTCCATGACCGCTTTGCGATCGGCTGATGTGCCGGACGCGAAGACTTTTTCAAGTCGCTTTCGAACATTTTCGTCGCGGGCTGTCAGCAGTCGCTGTCGCATGGACGCATCGATCTCCGCAGCGGCGACCGTTCCTGTTTCCATTTGCGTGAGCAGATGAGCAATCCAATCAGGGCGACTGGAGAGCATCGTCAAAATCTGACTGCGAATGGCTGGCGAATGCGATGACCAGCCCGCCAGCATGATCTGTGCTGCGGATTCGGTCGACTGCTGCCCGAGATGTCGAATGACGGCTTCCTGAACGGCCGCAGGTGTTTGCGGCGTCAACATGTTTTGCAGGGTCGCTTCATCGTCGGTGATCGCGGCATCTCGCAGAAGCAACGGAATCGCGGCGACTCGGCGGACTTCGTGTTCGTCTGGATCAGACACCATTCGTCGAGCAATCACGAACGCCTCTGAGATTCGTGCCTTGTGCTCGTTGTGTTTAAAGTGCTCTGCAATCGTCCAGCCGCGAGTCTTCAATCGGTCGAGCATCCGGGCGAGACTCTTCAGTTGCCATGCCTGCAGCCGAACGTTGGATTCATCGACGGTCAGTAACAGCAGGCGTTCGAGATCATCATCGCTCGCGATGGATGCGGCTTGTTCAAACAGCACGCTGGTGAGTTCATCGCGGTCGCTGGCCGTAAAGCCTGGAATGCCCGTGACGTCGGCGGCCAGCATCTTCGAATCTTTCTGCACGACGGACACAAAACGGTCGATCGTGGAATTGATGTTGCCCGAGTTCAGGGAACTGATCACGGCCGCTCGCAGATAAGGATCGGTGTCTCGAAGCAGCAAATCTCCAAGCATCGTCGCGGCCGCCATGTCGCTCGGCTGGCCCGCGACGCAGGCCAGTTCCAAACGCACTTTGGCGTCGGGATCGCTGGTCATCGAGGCGAGCGAACTAAGCGGAACATTCGCCATCGGCGCGAGTCGCACGGCCCAGCGACGCACCGCGGGATGAACATCCTTCAGAGCCGTCGCGATGACTTGAGGCGATAGTTTTCCAAGTCCCTCCAGCGTACAGAGTGCATGTAGTCTGGCTGTTGGACGTTTGCCGTCGGTGACCATTTTCGTCAGCAGGTCGATGGCCGTCTTGTCTTTCGATATGACCAGCAGCTGCTGCGCCGTATCGCGTCGCCAGCCGTTGGGGCTTTCGAGTTTAGCGACGAGTTCTGTTGTGGAAAGGTTATCGAGGCGCTGAACTGGCGAGCGGAGTGGCGTCAGCCCTCCGGTACGAATCGCCGTTGGATTCTCTGCTTGCGTTTGGACCGGGGGGTTGACGCCGCCCCGCTCGCCATTAACGGAAGCGACAGGCACAATGCGATAGATGCGGCCGCGGTCATCGCCGGAGCGGAAGAAGGGACGCAGTTCGTCCTGACCTTCTTTGGGCAACCAGTGAGGATGCTCAATCATGTAACGATACATGTCCACGATCCACAACGCGCCGTCTGGGCCCGTGCGAACCATCACCGGGCGACACCAGCGATCTTCCGACGCGAAGAAATCCGTCTTCGCATCGACTTCCGCGGGGTCTCGTTCGAGTCGGAAACTGACACCGTCGTCAATCAGCAGATTGTGTTGAACAAGATTGCTGAACGGTTCGCAGGTGAAGACGTGCTGAGTTTCGAGGCCGCTCTGGTAGGTCCTTTCTGCCGGAAACGACTTCGCGACCTCGTCGCGACCAGTTCTGGCCTGTTGTTGATCAGTCCCCTGCCCCGACGATTTCTGAGTCACCGGTCTGCCTTCGGCGGAAGTCTCGTCCGGTAGGCGGGACCTACGAAACAGCACCTCATCCAAATACACCATCCCCGAACACGCCGACGTATACCGACCTGACTGTTCAAAGCTATGAAACCGTTTCTCCGGAGCAGCAGCCGCATACACCGGCGGATTCGACGGCGTCAACAGAGCGCGAGGATCCGGCGGTGCGAAATGCGGATTGCGGCGGATGTACGGATCTTCAAGCACATAGTGCCACAACGGATAGCTGTTCTGTTCGCCGAACCAGTTGCCCCATGCGTCTCGGTTGCGCCCGAACTGCGACGGGCCGCTTTGAGGATCGATGAGCCCTTCCTCGGGACGAATGCGGAAGTCACGACTTCCGACGGTCGTTTTTTCGTTCGTCACATGTGACAGAATCTGACTGTCGGCTCCGTAGCCAGGATGATGGCTTCCGCTCGCACAGTGAACCCAGTTATCGAGTCCCCAGCGCAGCCCGTTGACTCGCAATTGCTGATTGCCTTCCAGAAATCCCGAGAACAACGTGTTGCGAACATCGGCTTTGCCATCGCCGTTCGTGTCTTCGGCGTAGATCAACTCCGGAGCCGCCGTGATCAGCACTCCCCTGCCCCATGCCATCACGCCGGTGGGAAATGGAATGTCCTGAAGCAGCACAGTCGATGTTTCATACTGACCGTCGTTGTCTTTGTCTTCGAGAAATCGAATGCGTCCGCCGGGCTTGCCGTTGTTGTCCATGCCAGACGGATAATCGGCCATCTCCGCAACCCACAGCTTTCCATCCGCACCCCAATCGATCGCCACAGGATCAATCACGAGAGGCTCCGCGACGACAAGTTGCAGCTCAAAGCCTTCTCGCACATGCGTGACCTTCATGGACTCTTCGGGCGACAGTGGCGGCGTGTCGGGACGAGCAACGACTTCATTGATTTGAGGAACAAGCAACGCTTCCGCCGACGCAAAATGCGCTGCGACTTCATCGGCCGTCAACGCGCGATCGTAGAGAGCCACTTCGTCGAGTCGGCCTTCGAGTCCAAACATCTGATCGTTGCGGCCGCCGAGGAAGATGTCTTCACTGCCGGCAAACGTGGGTTCAAGTTCGCCATCGATTTCCGGCTCTGTGTGTCCGTTGAGATACACTGTCACGTGCTTCCCGTTGCGAACGAACGCCACATGATGCCACGTGCGAGTCTCAAGCACCGTCTTTCCGACAAGAGCTTCATCACGCTCATTGCCGTTGAACAGCAGCAACTTTCCGTCCCAGCCGTGATTCAGATAATTGCCGCCGATGCCAAGATGATCACCGGCAACTTTTGCATCGCCGTCCGGACCACGAGAGAAGAAGTATCCCGTGACGGCTCGATCGCTGTTCGGAAAACCATTCCACACCCAGCATTCGACGCTATACGTTTCGCCCAGGTTCGGCACCTTCGCGGAAACTCGCCCGCCCGCAAAATGAGCCGCCCGATTGCCTCGCGGTTGCTGATTCAACCCGTTGCCGCGCGGCCCAGGAAGATAAAACGCAATGCCTTCTTCGTAGATTGCATGGTGCGTTCCAATCGCATCGATCGCGTACCGTACACCCGCCGCTCCGTCGGCGGGAATTTGCGTTTGCTCCGAGGAGGCGTCGCCCTTGGCTTGATTTGCGGAAGTTTTCAGAGCAGAAGAATCCCGTCGGCGGAGCGACGGGTTTACGGTACTTTCAATTTCTCCGAGTCGCCAAAATGCGAGAGGCTTGGATGCGACAACGGCCGTCGCATATGCGTGCTGTTCATCGACGACAAGCCGGCGCGGTTTGTTCGCAACCTTCTCCAGCAGCGTTGTCAGAGTCTCCACGATCTTCGGTTCGGCTTGCTCGTCCAGTCCGGCAGTGCGAGCGGCCCAGGTCGTGTAGCCGCCGAGCTTGTGTTGTTCCGGCGGTGGAATGTAGCCTTCAGCGCCGTTTGCGAGTTCGATGTTCATGGTGACCGCAAGAGGGCTGCGGTTCTTCAGCTTGATGCCGGTGATCCCATAGACCTCGTCGGGGATCGCGGTGATGCCTAGATCGCCGATTCGAATGGCCTGCAGCTTGAGTTCCGCCGTTGGGTCTTCGTGCAATCGCAATTGTTCGAAGGAATACACTTCCGACCAGCCGCGAGGCAATCGGTCGCCGACCTGAGCCGCCAGTTCCTGCGCCCACTTCAGGCGAGCTTCATCGGGGGCTCGCCGATTTAGCTTCAATGTCGCTTCCTCCATCGCCAGCGAAACATCGCTGCGATACGTGATCGACTTGTACGCTTCAGCGGCAATCTCCGCGACGCTTTGTGTGTATCCATCGAGATCATTCTTTGCCGGTGGCTTGCTGTAGTCCATCCACATGCTGTCGCCACTGGTGCCTTGCGACATAATGCCGACAAATCCAGGCGGCTCATTATTCGCACCGATCAAACCAGCGAGCTTCATTCCGAATCGACCGGCGAAGTCACCCGAGACCAGCGGCGATCCATAATAGTGATTCGCATAATTCGCCAGTACGGCCAGCGGCTTTCCTTCGCGAGTCAGCACGGACAGCAGCGTCAGATCAGTATCCGCAGGTCCCGATGGTCCGATGTGATTGGGACTTTGATAGCCCGGATGCATGTGGGCTCGCACGTTCAGTTGCCCAAACGGATCGGCCATCGTCATGCGATCGGATCGAAAGATCCAGCGTCGGCAGTGATTGTGCTGATCGTCCTTCGTCACCGCCCAGCCTGCCTGAGCCGGCACGAGTTTTTCATTAGCCTGCACGATGCTGCGAACAAGTTGTCCGGGCAGAAACTGAGCGTACTCAGGATCGAATCGACTGCCCAGACACGGCATTGCCGACGGTGCCGAATGCGTATGCGTGGCTGAGATGAGCATTCGGTTAGTCGGGATGCCGGTGAGCTGGCTGGCCTGCTCCTTCGCATCGTCCAGCATGGCTCGAGTCAGCATCAGACTGTCAACGACAACAATCGCCAGTCGATTTGTCCCATCGTCCAGCACCAGTGCCCGCGCCATTAATGCGTCATAGGCTTTGTCCGCCGTGCGTTCTTCGACCATCCCGTTAACAATGACTGGAAACACCGTTGGCGTGATATCCACCGTGGCCGCTCCGGCCATGAGATTGGTCGGCTTCGCGTCGTTCGTTCCGGCCGCGGCTTGTTCTGATCTTATGGCAATGAACACGCAGACCAGCAACGACAATCGACACATGGCGGGAGTCCTGAAGCAAAATATACAGGCGAGCGGCTGGGCGTCAGCCCTCCGTGAAGAACCATCGCAACACGGAGGGCTAACGCCCAACCGCTCGC
>JBGSVD010000251.1:0-4068 GCA_041753135.1 Planctomycetaceae bacterium | reverse complement strand
GCGCACCACCGGGGAACGATCACGAATAGGACTCATCCCGAAGGGATGACAGAGACTTTCATTCTGGCACCCTTATCAGGGTGCAAACGCTGATTTCGGCGCAAACCGGTGGTGCGCTCCGCTGACCACCGGCTAATTTCTTAAACCGCTTCGCGGTGAATCGCAACAACCACTGCCAAAGCTTGTCAACAGCAGTGACACCTTGAATTCGGGCTCGCGCACACGATTTACCGCATAACTCTATTTGCTTTCTGACAGCAATGCGGTCGCCAGAGCCAGTACGTCGTCGTTTTCTTTCGCAGCCGCCTTTAGTGTTTCCAGACGCCCGGCTCCAACACAGAATGCCGTGAATGAAAATCCCGAAGGATCTTCCAGCTTGCTGACGTACGGCGCGGCGGCGTCGAGAGCCATGTTGACTCGATTAACGCGTTGTCCAAGATCGACAAGAACAAACGCAATCATTCGCTTGTCTGGTTCGTCCGGTTCCTGCTTCAGGCGAGAGACAAAGTATTCCATGGATTCGTCGACTTCAACGCCAGCCACGGCCTTCAGGAAGTGTTCGTTCGCAGTGTAGTAGTCATCGAACGGAACGTCGCCCGGATATCGCAGCTGTTCGGCAAGTTGTCCGCCGTACTGACACAACTCAATCGCCAGCTTCAATTCAGGATCGCCATTCTGCAGGTGGCGAGCGAAACTGACGATCGAATGCAGATGCGACACGTCCGCATGATAGGCGCCTTCAGCAAACAGGAACTCACGGCCGCGCACAAGTTCGCCAAGGGAAAGTCCCGGCTTCAAAGTTGGCTGACGCCGTTCGACGTCACGCCTGACATTATGCTGAAGATCCGTGTAAATCGTTTGCACCATGACGGCCGCCGCCTGGCGTCGTTCCGCTGGGCTCATCTGAGCCAAAAGCTGCCCCATGGCGGTTACCGTATTGCAAATGCCATGCGTTTTCAGGAGCAGCTTTAGTCCTTCCACCACATGGGCGCCTTCGTAAAGAGCGAGGTTCAACAGTTCGTCCAACTGCGGTCCGGGCTCGGACGGCATCTGGGCGACTTTCCTCGCAATGGCCTCCCGAACGATATCGGTTTCGTGGATTGTTCGAAAATAAGCCCAGGCATCCGCCAGTTGATCGTCGGCCAGGAACAGTTGACCAATCTCTCGGGCTGCGTTGGTATAGGCGTCGCGAAAAGCCACCTCGTGTTCCGTCGGGATCTCTTTCAGCGACGTTGGCTGCGTAATGGGCAGACCCAGTCGATTTCGGACTCGAATGAGTTTCGCATCGAACAATCGATGATAGTCCTTTTGAGAAATCAAGGTTCGCTCAACCGCGTCCAGCACCTGGGTCGACGTTTCGCCGGACGCCGTGGACAGTTTCAGTTCAGACTCAAATCGTTCGATTGCAGACATGATTCAGATGGAATTCCAACAAGAAGTTTGCCGTCTCACGGCATCGTTGTGTGACGTTTGAATTTTGTGACGTCTCAATTGGGAACTGGTGCGGCCGACAAACATCAACCTTAATGTCAGTGATTGCTGCAGCTTCCACAGCCGCCGCCACCGGATGCCTGAACGATCCCTTCCGCCGAAACGGGCTGCACATGAATGACGCCAAACCCCGCAGCCGCGGCCAGCAGCGCCAGGCGAGTGGTTTCAGCCCCGCGATCGTTTAACACGTACAGGATCAGACGATCGTCCATGGTGGTTTCGATGTCGATCAATTCAAGCTGAAGCTTCCAGGTTGCCGCACGTGCAAGCCAGTTTGGAAAGCTATCCTCCGCCTTTTGCTCAAGACTGGCCGACAAAGCAAGATCTTGCGTTGTGGCCATGCGCAGGATTTCCCCGGTGATTCCCACATCGCTTCCATCGGCCGATTTTGTCGACACGGGAAGGACCTGCAGGACGGTTGCCAGTTCATGGCCCCGTTCTGTCGTCACAATCACTTTGCTGTCGCGACCCGGCGGAGTTTCATATCCACCAAAGCGAGCGACTTGCGGCACACGTCCATATCGAGCGAGAACGAGGAAGTCAGGCTTCTTGTCTTCCAGTTCCGGCACGCCTTCACACGACTGATCTGAAGGAGCTATCATTGGTTTCCAACTGTCAGGCTTCAAACAGGTTTCAAAAAAGAGTCTACCGCTTTGTCAAGATTTGAAGTTCGGGTCGTGGACGTTGCTAAAGGTCCTGCAGCCACGGGATCTTTAGCAAGATCCAGGACAACCAACTCGAATTTCTTTCTTGACGGAGCACTTCAGACTCCGGCGACCCAGAAAATCCGGGCTGCACTGTAACACAGTGTGGCCGACAATTCCCTCGATCGCAAGAAACTGAGCCCGGGCCGTGGCGAATCACGGCAGGAAATCCCACGAACTCAGTCGCATCTCAATGACTGAGCCTCGTGACTGAGCCTCGGCCGAATGACTGGCAAGCGATCAGATCAACTCTTCAACGGCACTCACCAGTTTTTCGATCTGAGCCTGAGTCGTGTACAGGTGCGACGAGACTCGGATGAACCGGCGATTGTTCCACGAGCCCATCAGCAATTCAATCTGATATTTGTCACGGAGTTCGATCTGAAGAATATCCGGATGACCATGGTAACCGGGTTTCCAACCTTTTGTCTGAGGCAGCTCAATGGCAGCCATGCTGACAAAGTCGGATTCGTCAGGCGTGCAAAATGGACCGGCCCCCGGCATCTTCAGCAATTCGCGTCGAGCGTACGAAATCAGCGAATGCGCATGGGAACGATACTCGGCAAGACGTTCAGGAGTGAAGAATTCAATGGCATCAGGAATTGACAAGACCGGTGCCGGGTCGCGAGTCCCCAGCCAGTTTGTCCGATCTTTCCAGGACGAAGCACGGCCCGCAATGCTGCCGCCCCAACTGACAATCGGGCACCGAATCGACGATGTCTGACGCGGACTGACCCAAAGAAATCCACTGCCAAATGGTGCACACAGCCATTTGTGACAACTCGCGCAATAGAAATCGCACCCCAATTCGGCAAGATTCAGATCGAGCATCGCGATTGCATGAGGACCATCAACGCAAACCGGCACGTTGTGACGCGCCGCCATCTTGCAGATTGCCTGGATTGGCAATAGACAGGCCGTGGCGGACGTGACGTGGCTGACGACGATCAGGCGAGTCTTGGGTGTGATCGCAGATTCGATCGCATCAACCACTTCAGAATCCGTCGGCGGAAACGGCAATTGTGCAGTCACAATCCTGGCGCCTGTTTCACGGCATTTTGCCTGCCAGATATTTTTGACGGCACCGTATTCATGATCCGTCAGCAGGATTTCGTCGTCCGCATTCAATGGTACGCTGGATGCAACAACGTTCATCGCAATCGTCGCATTGTCCAGCAGGGCGATGCGATCGGGCTGAGTCTTCAGGAATTTCGCAAGGACCGCAGCTGCTCGATCGAGCTCCTCTTCCATCTCCTGGCAGAAGAATTTCATCGGCTGTCGTTCAAGCCGTCGACTCCATTCCGCACGTGCCTGCTGAACCGGTACCGGAGAAGGTCCGAAAGAACCGTGGTTCAGGTAAATGCAGTTTGGATCAAGATCCCAGTATTGGCTCAGCGGATGAGATGGCAACATTGCAACTTTTCAAGCAGGAGACTGACATTCAGCAAGAGTTCTCAAGCCGTAGTGTAGTGTCCAAATCAGGAGTTGCATTCCAGGCCGCTCGGGCATCGGACGCGACTATCGCTCCGTCAAGATGCAGGATTCAGAATTGATGCAGTGGATCTTGCTAAAGATCCCGCAGCTGCAGAACTTTAGGCGAGCAGCAGAAAATGGACCACCAGCCCATCGTAGAGCAGTTGTCTCAACTGCTCAGGAGCGACTGGGACAATCGTTCGACAATGGGAATTCCTCTCCTGCCGCTCGCCTTAGGACCAGCCCCGAAAGTACTCCCCGATTTAGACCGCACTTGAACCGATCGAAAACGCAGTAGACAGCGTAAACCACGGGGTTTATGTGCGGATTGCTTCGGATTTAAATGCAGATTTGTAGCCAAATTATTTCATGATTTTCCTAGCCCTTTGCAAAAGGGCTG
>JBGSVD010000250.1:0-6395 GCA_041753135.1 Planctomycetaceae bacterium | reverse complement strand
CGCCCCTGGGAGCGCGGGCGTCTCGCCCGCCTTTGTGCCACTCTTCCAACGAAGCTTGCCGGAACACTGGCTGGACTTCAGCAGAACGCAGCTGAAGCACAATGCCGTCATCGTGGCACGCCCCGCCGCACTCCGCCTGATTCACGCGAACAATTCGCTGACGGCTTTGCCTTTGCCGTCCTTCGTGACGTAAAACGGTCGACCTTCAATGTCAAAACCGGTCTGCGGGCTGATGCCCATGGCGGTCATGATGGTTGCGTGCAGGTCTTCAATGGGGACGGGATTTTCGACCGCGATTAATGGCCGCTCATCTGCAGTTCGACCATACACGAAACCGCGCTTCATTCCGCCGCCGAACATCACCACGCTGGTTCCGCCAGTGAAATGGCGATGCAAACCGTAGTGTTTCATCTCCAATACAGCTTCGACCTTTTCTGTTGCCTGATCTGCCGCGCTGGAGCCTGGAACTCCTTCGATCAATGCGTCTCGACTGAATTCCGAGGCGATGACGACAAGCGTACGATCCAGTAAGCCACGCAGCTCGAGATCGCGAATGAGCTGAGCGATTGGATTGTCCATTTCAGAATGCATACGAGCCAGCGTTTCGTGCCCGTTTGCATGAGTATCCCAGTGCAGAAACGGGACGTACTCCGTGGTGACTTCGACAAATCTTGCACCCGCTTCAACCAATCGACGCGCCAGGAGACAGCCCCGTCCGAACCGGCTGGTGTCGTAGACTTTGCGACTTTCTTCAGGCTCAAGATTGATATCAAATGCTTCACGATCTTTGGAGCTGAGCAGACGATACGCGTTGTCGAGCGATCGCAACATCGATTCCTGCTGGTAGTCGCTCAGGAATTCTCGCTGAGGACTTTGCTCCACCAATTTCTTGAACAGTCTGTTTCGATTCGCAAATCGGTCGCCCGTCATCGTGCCCGGCGGGCGAACTGACTGAGCGGCTTCTTCGGGAAATGGCAGATTCATCGGACCAAATTCACTTCCAAAGAATCCGCCCGTCGTAAACGCTTTCAGCTCTTCACTTTCACCAACACCTTCAAGGCGCTGACCAATATTGATGAAAGCTGGAATGACAGGATTGTTTGGCCCCAGGACTTTCGCAATCCATGCTCCTATGTGCGGACAAGCCACCGTTTGCGGCGGCACGTATCCGGTATGCCAATGATACTGATGACGCGAATGCAGGATACTGCCAAGATCCGGCTGCACGGCCGATCGAATCAGCGTGGCTCGATCCATGACACTGGCAATGTTTTCCAGACCTCGGCAAATCTTCAGACCGCTGACTGCGGTGTCGATCGCAGGAAACGTGCTCAACATGTCCTTGACTGGCAGGCCAACTCGAAACGGCTCGTAACGCTTTGGATCAAACGTGTCCGGAGCTGCCATTCCCCCGCCCATCCAAATCAGGATGCAGGAATCGGCCGTCGCAGCGGGTTGTTCCACATGCAAACTTCCCTCGCCACGAAGCTCACGGGGAGCAGACATCGCCATGGCAGCGGTCGACGCCGCGGCCAGCATTCGCAAAAAGTCACGCCGTACAATGGAGTCCGGCATCTGAGGGTCAATTTCAAATTGCATATCAGGAATTCCTGCCTGGCAAACGGAACGATTCATTCCATTCAATGTTACGGAGATTCTTGGCGACTGACCACCTTGCGCATCGATGAATTTCGATACGTGAACCTCGAGCGAGCACCACGGGGTCGCTCAGCGAGTGATTCCTGACGGAAGAATTTGATGGTGGGGAGCTCGTTTTGATCGAAGAAGAACCGTCAAAAAAAAATCCTGCCGGAGTTCGGCAGGATTTTCGTGAATTTGAATGGGTTCAAGAATAGCGGGCTGAGTGTTTTCCAGAATGTTCCTTGAACCGTGCTCCGATCGTTTTTTCACAAACAACCAGAGCCATTCAAAGTTCTGGTAGTGGAGGATCGGCCCGGCCACGTGGCCGCGGCGATTAAGCGGCGTCGTATTCTGAAATCCGATTGTGTGGTGCAAAGGGGATCGCGGATTCCTCGTTCAGGCAATATCGCATGTAGTACGCATCTTCGCAGGTGTCGTCGTAATGCTTGCGAAGAACGGTCACAGCGCGGAAGCCATTGTTACCGAAGAATAGTTGTGCAGGGACATTCGTTTCTCGAACCTCCAGCACAATCTCTCGGCGTCGCTGCTGCGACAGCTTGTCGATCAATCGCTGAACCATCTGACGCCCGATTCCGCTTCGGCGAACTTCGGGAGCCACAGCAAAATTGAGGATTCGCAGCATCGACTTGTGAAGTTCATAAATCATGAACCCAACAATCTTGTGGTCAAGCTCTGCAACGGTGCCGATGCAGTTTCGCTGACGAAGACAGCAGAGGAATTCCTCTTCTGTCCACGGAAACTGAAAGCTGCCTCGTTCGATGGATAAAACTTCATCCATGTCCCGACGAATGAGCCAGCGTATTTGAGTACGCGAGGCGTCCGGAACTGAGGCAGTTGAATTAGCAGCTGGCTGCTGGTTAGTTCGCTTTAATCCCATTGCGGCCTCCATGCCGATGAGAACGTCAAAAAATCACAGGCGTCAGGTCCCGGCGTTGCTTTTCAGCATTCACCATTGATCACGCCATTCAAAGGCTTCGACGTCGGGAGGTCGAAAGTTAACAGAGTTCGAAAGTCGAGTCTACGTTGATGGGCTTCACTGGCGAAATCCCCGGAAAATCCGGTATCACCGTTCAACCCAAGCGGCACTTTCTGCCGTGTCATGTGTAGTGCGAACCGAGCATCCACAAGATGCTGTGGTTGCCGGGAAAACCCTACAATTGCTCAAGCCAAACGGCAATCTGGCGCCCGGTCGTTGACAGAGGCAATTCGCCCAGCTTCTCAATAGAAAACCAGTTTTGCTCGTGATCTTCCCTGAGCTTCGGGGTTTCTGCTTTACACAAGAAGCAGAACAGTCTGACCTTATAACGGGTGACCGAATAAGAAAACTCCATCGACGCTAGCACTTGCCTTGGCAAAGCGCCGCTGCTTTCTGCGATTCTTGCGGTCAGACTCTCAGAAAAGGTCTCGCCAGCCGGACTAAAGAGAGACTGTGTGCGACGTCTCTTTTTTCCGCCGGGCACGTCATCATTCTTTTTTCCATTTGAATTGGCTCTAAGTGACGTCGATCGAGCACTTAGCGTCTGAGTGAACGGCAGGCTGGCGGCCTCCGCATCATCAATTTCAAATCGGACAAAGTCCCACATGCCAGCCCATCGTTCAGTCTCTGTTCGTCGTCGAAGCAAAAACTTTCCGCGATGTTGTAGGACGACTCCCAATTCGCTGACGGCAGTAATCGGAACTCGCGGCTTGCGAACGGGCACCGTGCCCTGCAGTCCCTGTTCAAACGAATGACAACAAGGCTGCAGCGGACATTGATCGCAATCAGGATCCTGCGGCCGACAGATTTTAGAACCGATATCCATCAGCGCCTGATTGAAATCGCCTGGCCGTTCGGAAGGTACAATCGATTCCGCAAATTCCCACAGAGTCTTCTGGCTTGATGTTGATCTGACATCTTCTCGCAACGCAATTAGTCGTGCATACAACCTCTCTGTATTGGCCTCCACAATTGCGGCTGGCTTGTCAAACGCAAATGATGCGATGGCGCCAGCTGTGTACCGACCGATGCCCGGTAGTTCGCGAAGAGTGGAAACATCGTCTGGAAATTTTCCGCTGTATTCGCTGACAACCACCTGTGCGGCCTTATGCAGATTTCTTGCTCGACTGTAATAACCAAGTCCCTCCCACAGTTTCAGGACCTCGTCAATCTCGGCGGCAGCCAGAGATTCGACATCCGGAAACGCCGCAGTGAAGCGTTCAAAATACGGAACAACAGCCGCGACGGTTGTCTGCTGCAGCATGACCTCGCTTAGCCAGACTCGATAAGGATCGGCAGATTCCCGCCACGGAAGTTTCCGTCCATGCAGGCCATACCAGCCAAGAACCGCTTTTTGTATGCGGCGCTTTCTTGCGGAACTCAAGGCATCGTTGGCGTTGATTGTCATGCGTTGGAGTTAATTCGACGACTGTTCGTGGATCGCTGTTGCTGCGTCAGGATTCAAAATCAGGTTTGGATGGAGTGGATCTTGCTGAAGATCCCGTTACTACAATCCTGGAGTCTCGCCTCAGGACCAAGCGCGAAATATGTGGGGCCAGTTTTCAACCTGCTGTTGACAGGCCTGTCGTTGACAAACCCGCCGTGATTTCAAAGGCAGGTTAAAAACCTGCCCCACGGAAGTTGTCCGGGACTATTCATGAGAGCGTTACAGCGGCACGATCGCGCCGGATTCAATACTGGCCGCTTCCGCCCAGCATAACTGCAAAGCCGCCAGCGCGGTCGAACTGGAAAGCGGACCTGCGGGCTTCAAGCCGGAAACCGCATTCACCGCCACCTGAAGCTCATCCGTAAACGCGCCGCACCATTTTCCGGTGCCGCCAAGTTCCGGATGGGTCATTTTTCCGTCATTTGTGATAACGCTCAACGGGCGACTGACAACCCATTCGCCGGCCAGCGTGCCCGCATCAAACAGGACCGTCGCATTCTCAAAGTACAATTCGTAGCCGTGTGAGAACGCAAGTCCCTTGGCGGCAATTCCACCGCTCACGCAACTGACGGCTGGTCCGTCCTTATACAAATAAGACGTGTGAACATGGTTGACGAAACCATCCTGCATCATGCCTCGAGAAAAAACGCCATCCGGCCGACCGCATGCGTGAGCGATAAAATGATTGTCGTGAATATGAAGGTCGATTCCCCATCCGCCTAGCTTTCGAAAGTCGGACATATCACTGGACCAGTCCGGTTTGCAAATCACGCGAGTGAAATGTGCTGCGTTCAGTTTTCCGAAGCGACCATCCTGAATTGATTCTGCGGCAAATCGAAATTCGGGAAAGAATGGAAGCACGTGCGCCACCAGGAGCGGCACGCCGGCAGCCTCCGCGGCTTTGACCATTTCTTCCGCCTGGCGAAGGTCCACCGAGATCGGCTTCTCGACCAGCGTTGCCTTGCCAGCCCTCAGGGAATCCATCACGACGTCGAAATGCTTGTCCGTTGGAAGGCAGATATCTACCAGGTCGATGTCTGGATCAGCGAGCAGATCGTGGTAGTTCGAATAGCACTTCAGCTCAGAGACATCTACGTGCCCGCCCGGTGGACCGAAGTTGCCCTGAATCGAAGTCCAGTCTCCCGCAAGCTTCTTCTCATCCCGAGTGGCGATGGCGGTGACTTTCGCGTTCGCCAGATCTCTGGCACCTTCGAAATGGGTGTAGCCCATAAAACCAACGCCGATGATTCCGATCCGCACCACGTTCATCTCCTTCGAGACTATCTGACTGTCGTTCATGTCCAATGGACCTGCCGCATCCCAGCCTCGACCGCCGGTCGGTCATCTCTCGCCGCGGATCCCCTGGAATCTGGCGGCAACCACGAGCTAAGGATTGCGGCTTAGATTTCAACCGGAAGGAGTTCAAAACTCAAGCAACACGCACTTCGAAAGAACTGCCAACATGGCAGAAATCGAAATTTTACTAGCATTTTACGCAATGCCTACATTTTAAGCAGCTGGCCTCGGCGGTGGCGTGCCGCCTTTTTGGGCAGTTCGGCTTTTGTGGATTTTGATGTTGGCAACAGCATTGCGGGGTGTTATCGTTCTGATGTCGCGATCAATCTGATGTCAGGCTGAAATGGCCGGACGTTAATGCGAGCGAAAAAGCGGGCTATGGGATCATGCGTATGGTCAGCCCAAAGCGGTTCAAGGAAGGCCGAGTACAAAGTGCAGGGAGAGAAACATGTTGGTACTTTCCAGAAAGACAAGTGAGCGAATTCTGATCGGCGATGACATCGCGATTACGATCGTGCGAATTGGACCCAACTCTGTTCGCATCGGAATCGAAGCTCCGAAGTCGATGAACATCGTTCGCGAAGAGTTGTGCGACTTCTCCAGCAAGCAAGTCGCAGAGCAAGACCACACCGTAGCGATTCCGGTCAACTGAATCCGCCATGGCATTGCCTGCACGCGGCAGCGACAAAACTAAAATCTCCAAGCCGGGTTCAGACGCCCGGCTTTTTTATGCGCTGTGATTTCGAATGCTATTTGCACCCAACAGCCTCCGAATCGGCAAGGCGCGCGACGATTGCAAATTCCCCGCGTAATTCGATGGCCGCGTGAGACACAACGATGACTCCGCGTGCTGGTGAGTTCTCACACGTCGGTCACTAGCCTGCATTGCGCACCACGTTCCAACGAAAAAGCCTTCACATGCGTATAAGTGGTTGTCTAATCATCACTTAACACGCACGGAAGGCAGATCGATGTCCGAGACACAGTGTACGGAACAGTTGCAGCTTTTTGAAG
>JBGSVD010000249.1:0-20186 GCA_041753135.1 Planctomycetaceae bacterium | reverse complement strand
GGGGGGGGTCTCGCCCGCCTAACTGCAACTCCTCAAACGACGATTCACAGAGCACTATTGCCTCGTCAGTCATGTTCGGCCTACGACTTTATCCTTCATCATTACAGACGACAAAGCACCAAAGAAACGCCCCCACTTTGTTTTGCCCGAGCAAAGGATTGCTCCTGTGTTGTGGATTCTGACAATCACTGCCACTCTGATTCTCTATTGGATCTATGACGGCTACGGGCGTTGTCTGCAATTGTTCAATTGCGTGCATCGAATCATGGACAGTCGTCCTGAGCCGCATCCTGAATTGAATCCGGAAGCGGATTCGCCGAACCTGCCGTCGATCACCGTCCTGCTCACCGTCCACAACGAAGCAGACGTCATCCGTCGCCGAATCGACAATCTCCTTGAATGTGATTATCCGTCAGATCGCCTCACAATTGTGGTCGCATCGGACGGCTCTACGGATGACACCAACAGCATTGTTCGATCCTTTGCGTCGGATCGTGTCATCCTCCATGAGAGTCCTGGGCTGGGAAAAACGGGAACACAGAACGCAGCGATTCGAGACATCTCGTCAGAGATCATTGCATTCACTGACGCAGATATCCTGTTCGAAAAAACATGGCTGCAAAAGATTGCGGAGCGGTTTCTGGATCCCCATGTCGGAGCGGTTGACGGCCGAGCGATTTACGAAGCACCGACAACGGATGCAATTCAGGCCAGTCAGGGACACTACTGGAACTACGAACTTAAGCTGAGACAACTGGAATCGGAACTTGGAATTCTGGCTGTCGTCGCTGGCGCGTGTTTTGCAGTGCGACGAAATTTATTCGTGACGATGGATCCCGCGATTGGTGAAGACTGTATCGTACCATTGGATGTCGTGTCGCAGGGATTTCTGGTTGTTCACGAACCTTTGGCACTGGCATATTTTGAATCGGAAGAAGACAGCTCCATTACTCTTCGACGACGCATTCGCATGACCTTGCGAAACTGGCAGGGAACCTGGACTCGCAGCAAGCTGCTGAACCCATTCTGTCATCCCGGTTATGCGTTCGCTCTTTGGTCACACAAACTGCTGCGATGGATGTCACCCATCTTTCTTGCGACGGCCACGCTAAGCTCACTGGGACAACTCATCTGCCAGCCTGGACTGATGTCGCTGCTTCTCTTCGTGCCTTTTGGCATGTTGTTCTTGATGGCGGGTATCGGTCAATTGGCACGAACTCGGCAAATCAGAATTCCCGGAGCAGGGACCGCTCATAGCTTTGTGCTTGCTAACACCGCATTTCTGATTGGTCTCTGGAGAGCTGTCACCGGACACCGCATTCACTCCTACCGTAACGCCTGACAAACAAATTGCTCTACATGGTTTTCGAAATGACTGGCCCTTCGAAGCAATTCAGCGATGACGGTGATGAAACTGAAATGGATGTGGCTCCGTGCTCCACCGACTCACGCAACATCATGCTGACGATCAGTTACGACGGAACTCAATATAAAGGCTGGCAGATTCAGCCAAATGGACTGTCTGTGCAGGAATGCGTCGAAACGGCCGTCTCACGAGTGACTGGAGAAAAACGAAGAGTACTCTGCGCTGGACGAACCGATGCGGGAGTTCACGCAATTGGCCAGGTCGCAAGTTTCTTTACAGACTCACGAATGCCTATCAGCAACGTTCGACGGGGTCTGCAATGCTATCTGCCCGAAGATATCACGGTCGTCTCTGCTCGGGAAGTTTCACCAAAGTTTCACGCGACCTACTCAGCAATTCGCAAAAGATACCGCTATGTCATCTGTGACAGCGATGTTTGCCCGCCGTTTCTGAACCGATTCGTGCATCGCTCGAAATTTCATCTCGATGTTTCAAAGATGTCGGACGCGATCGTTCATCTTCTGGGAACTCATGACTTTCGCTGCTTCGAAACTAAATTTCCAAACAAAGCCACAAGCGTGCGAACCATCATGGAAGCGTCGATTCACCGAGTCGAACACTGGTATCCCTGGTCCGCTGGCCACGAATGGCAGCCCGCTCATGGAAGGCCTTACGAGAATTTCGATCGACCGATGATTGTGTTTGAAGTCATGGCCGACGGTTTTCTCTACAACATGGTTCGCTCCATTGTTGGAACCCTGATTGAGATCGGACGCCACCGCCAGCCTCCAGAGTTCATCGCTCATGTGATCGACGCCATGGACAGGACTCAAGCCGGTATTACAGCGCCGGCGACCGGGCTGTTTCTTGTTCATGTCGACTATCCGACGGAGCTGACTCAGCCTCCAATCCAGGCGACCGGTGGATGAGTCTTTGGGACTATAGAACGTTTGCCCCCAATCGTTCCGCTCCAATGTAGAACGATTGTCCCAATCGTTCAGGACCAGTGGCGACAACGGTTCCACCTTGTGTCCTCGTATGTTCTCACCGCCCGCTCGCCGTAACTGATTGCGACTGCTGCGGTCGAGTCATCAGAATCAACGGTCGCCGAGCGATCTGGCATTCGTTTGGACGAGAGACAGCGAACGGTCGCAATTTTTCCCGAGCGTGGGCATAATGGCACCCGCACTGATTGCGTTGCGTTTGCCTTTTGGGCGAGCGATCATTTGCTGTCCCGGTCCCACTTCACTCGAGGAGCAATTGCATGTCCACAATCGTCGAGCCTCGCAAGTTTACCGCACCCAAAATCCGTCAGACTGGAATCCTGATCGGCGATGAATTTCGTCCGTCGGTCAGCGGCAAAACGTTTGAGACCGTCAATCCAGCAACAGAAGAAGTGATCTGCCATGTTGCCGAAGGAGATTCTGCCGACGTTGACCTGGCAGTGCATGCGGCTCGAGCAGCATTTGAGAACGGACCATGGTCTCGAATGGATGCTCGTGACCGCGGTCGACTCTTGAACAAGCTTGCGGATTTGGCGGAACAGCATATCCACGAACTGGCCGCATTAGAAACTCTGGATAACGGCAAACCGATTAACGACGCTCTCGCTGCCGATTTGCCTCTGGCGATTGACTGCTTGCGATACTATGCGGGCTGGGCCGATAAGATCAAGGGCGACACAATTCCAGTGCGAGGCGATTTCTTCTGCTACACGCGACGAGAACCGATTGGTGTTTGTGGCCAGATTATCCCCTGGAATTTTCCTCTTCTAATGGTCGCCTGGAAATGGGGCCCCGCCCTGGCGACTGGCAACACGATCGTCATGAAACCGGCCGAGCAGACTCCGCTGAGCTGCCTGCGTTTGGCCGAACTGGCTCTCGAAGCTGGATTCCCACCAGGTGTCATCAACGTAGTTCCTGGCTACGGCCCCACCGCCGGCGCGGCGCTGGTCAAACATAAACAGGTCGACAAAATTGCTTTTACCGGCGAAGGTACAACGGCAAAGACCATCATGCGAGAAGCGGCCGATACTCTTAAACGGCTGACGTTTGAGCTCGGAGGCAAAAGCCCGAACATCGTCTTTGCAGATGCAGATCTGGACGCCGCCGTTGCCGGCGCGGAGTTTGGGCTGTTCTTCAATCAGGGCCAGTGCTGCTGTGCGGGCAGCCGTCTGTTTGTGGAAGAATCAGTCCATGATGAATTCGTCGAACGACTTACCAAACGCACAAGCCAGCGAGTGCTTGGCAATCCGTTCGATACGGAGACTCAACAGGGCCCACAAGTCGACCAGGCTCAGTTTGATAAAATCATGAGCTACATCGATCGTGGTCAGGCTCAAGGCGCGAACTGCGTCACCGGCGGAACGCGTTTCGGCAATCGAGGTTTCTTTGTGCAGCCAACAGTATTTACTGATGTCCATGATCACATGGATATTGCTCGCGAGGAAATCTTCGGGCCAGTGCTGAGTGTGCTGAAGTTCAAAGATCTGGCCGAGGTCACTCGTCGAGCCAACGACACCTGCTATGGACTTGCGGCCGCTGTCTGGACGCGCGATGTCCAGAAGGCTCATCAGATGGCCAACAATCTGCGTGCGGGTACTGTTTGGGTGAATTGCTACGACGTTTTCGACGCAGCCGCGCCATTTGGTGGTTTCAAGATGAGCGGCATTGGGCGTGAACTTGGTGAGGCCGGTCTGGCGAATTACACGGAGCTCAAAACCGTGACGATGGCACTCGGTTCCAGGTGACAACCAGTGATACAAATCGCGGTCCCGATTGAATTGTTTAACCACAAGACCGTTCAAAAGTAGCGGAGCAGCGCGAGCTGCCCGGTGTGATTCTTGCAAATTCAGCCACACCGGACGTCTTGCGCCGATTCCGCTACTGAACAGGCCATTCGTTGCATGGTATTGTGTTTAACCGTCAGGCGGATGCGAATGCGGCCACCTACGCACGCCTTCGGCTGACGGTGAAACGAAAAACATCTTCGTCGGGACCGTTGAAAGTAGAGCAGCTTTTAAGCTCGCCCCTTGAGATGCTTCGCTCGAAAATCGGCCGCCCATTTTGTGAACCGATCGTCTTCAATGGCTGACCGAATGGCCCGCATCAGATCCTGGTAGAAATGCAGGTTGTGCAGCGTCGCCAGAGTTCCATAAAGTGGCTCGTCAGCGAATAACAAATGCCGCAGATAGGCGCGACTGAATCCACCCGAACAGGTTGGACATTCACACGCCGTATCGATCGGATAGCGATCCTTACGAAACGACTTGTCCTGAAGACGCATTTTGCCGTCCCAGGTGAAGACGGTTCCTTCGCGCGCGTACCTTGTGGGAATAATGCAGTCAAAAATATCCATGCCACATTCAACGGCCGCAACAATATCTTCCGGAAGTCCTACACCCATCAGATAGCGAACCTGGTTTGATGGCATGAGCGGCGCCGTGTGTCGAACAATTCGAACCATGGCCTCATGACCTTCACCGACGGAAACTCCACCGATGGCATAGCCCGGCAAATTGAGCGACGTCACCTGACGAACGGCTTTTGATCTCAGATCCAATTCCATCCCGCCCTGAATAATTCCGAACAGATGCTGATGTTCCTGTATCGGAGCGGCAGCGCATCGCTTGAGCCAGCGGAATGTGCGATCCAGCGATTCAGACATATACTTGGGTGGCATGCGATGATCAACGCATTCGTCAAACGCCATGACGATATCGGCCCCCAGTCGCCTCTGAATGTCCATCGCGGTTTCAGGTGAAAGCGTGACGGGAACTCCTTCGCCATCTTTCTTGCCCGATCGAAACTGAAAGCTGACTCCTTCTTCCGTGATCTTTCGGTCGGGCAGACTGAACACCTGAAACCCGCCAGAGTCTGTGAGAATCGTCTGATTCCAGCGCATCATGGAATGGAGGCCACCGAGTCGCTCCACAATCTGGGTCCGGTCAAGAATTCCCAGATGATACGTATTGGCAAGAACAACCTGAGCTCCGGTGGCCGCCACTTGAGCGGGCAAGACACACTTGACTGTAGCCTGAGTTCCCACTGGCATGAAGGACGGTGTTTCCACCTGGCCATGGGCAGTCACAAACCTGCCTCTTCGTGCGCGGCCGCTGGTACCGAGAAGCTGAAAATGAAGGCCGCCGCCGGGCGTCCAGGCGGGCAGAGAAGTCGTCATGGTCATTCAAAATTCATCAAAGTTAGGTGGCAAGGCGAGGCCAGTGATCATCCAGTGAAACAGGCCGCGTAGCGTACATCTGGCGATGGCTTACGCGAAGCAGAATGGTTTACTCGGCCAGAGTTTTCGCATTTCTTTTCCAGACCGTCGCCTGAGAGTCCCCTGAAAAGGCGATCTGCAGACTTCTGGACTCGGGAATTATTCTGTGCCGAGTGCGAATCGACTTTTGATCGGTTACCCTGTGCACTCAACGACTGACGCCGCAACTATTCACGAGTTTCACAGGCCAAACTCGCCGACGTCTGAACCGTCGCACTCTGTCAGCGAGCCTCTTCGTTTCCGAGCGTCTTCGTGCCATTCCACCTGCTGTTCCCGCTATTCTCCAGTGTTGTCTTTGTAATCGGGATGATGTTCGCCAAGAACGCAATCTCACGAGGTTCAAGCCCGTGGACTGGCACGTTTCTGGCAAATTTCTGGCTGGCGATTTCGTGGTCTGCTTACGCCATTCTTAACGGTGAATGGCTTCCAGTCGCAGCTTGGTGGCAGGCAGCACTGATCGGGCTGATGTTCGTGCTCGGACAAGTGTTTATCTATCTGGCGTTTCAGCACGGTGAAATTTCGGTCGCCACTCCGATCTTAGGAGTGAAGGTGATTATCGTCACTTCAATGCTGGCGGTGTTGGCCGGTGAGACAATTCCAGGTCGCGTCTGGTGCGGTGCGGTTCTGGCGACTCTGGGAGTCGCGTTTGTTCAGTCCGGGACGCGTTCCACATTGAAGACGACATTGAACACTCGCAAAACATTTCTGACAATTGTACTGGCGATTTCCGCCGCCACAGCGATGTCGCTATTTGACGTCGGACTGCAAAGTTGGGGGCGTCAATGGGGAGCCAATCGATTTCTCCCGGCGATGTTCTTCTCGACCGGCCTTTTGTCGTGCACATTTTTGCCATGGGTTGATCGACCGTCACGACTTCGAGAACTCAAGACCGTTCGCCCGATGGTAATCGGCACACTCTTGATGGCCGTTCAAGCCATGAGCATGTCGTATTCACTGTCTGCCTTTGGAGACGCAACGCGCATCAACATTGTGTACGCTCTGAGAGGACTCTGGGCGGTGATCCTGGCCTGGGCTCTGGCTCGATTCTTCAGCGGCCATGAAGCTCAGCATTCAGGCAGAGTGATGCTCATGCGACTCTTTGGCGCGGGCTTGCTCACAGCTTCAGTCGTCGTCGCCTTGATGGCCAACTGATCATAATGGCCGACTGATTCTGCGTCGCTGAAAATCACAGTGCAGTAACCAGCTGGTCGCTTAAGCCGTCAATCCTGCGACCGCACCAGTGCGCAGGTTGCCATGGCAATGCAAATCGACCATCATGAACTTGGAGGTGCCTGACAAAGACCTCTCCCTTGCTCCAATGGAAGCTATCACTCGACACCAAGTCACTTGCGAATGGTGTTCAAGTGATCGACGGCCTTTGGCTTTGAGTACAGCTGTTCGACTGAAGCAGGGATCGATGACCAATCTGCGAACAGCATCCTGCATAAGACGCTATTTTTTCCTGACCGATGCTGTCAAAGAAGCACTCCGACAACACACCCACCGAGAAATTTAAAATGAATCGACTCCATCAACGACTCCCTTCGAAGAAGATCGCATGCCTTGTGGTCACCTTGCTGTTCATGAGCGCAGAGAACGGCTCGCCCTCCACCCTGAAGGCGGCAGAGAATTTTCAGGCGGACCTCATCATTTACGGCGGCACATCTTCGGGCGTCATTGCCGCCGTACAGGCGAGGAAAATGGGAAAGACGGCAATCATCGTTGGCCCCGATAAACACCTGGGAGGACTCACAAGCAGTGGCCTTGGTTTCACGGACACTGGCAACAAGGCGGTGATCGGCGGGCTGTCTCGCGACTTCTATCATCGCATCTGGCAGGCCTATCAGAAATCCGAAACCTGGCGATGGCAAAAGCAGTCCGACTACGGCAACAAGGGACAGTGGACGCCAGCCATGGACGGCGAAAACCGCACAATGTGGATCTTTGAACCGCACATTGCTGAGTCCGTTTTCGAAGACTATGTCCGAGAATTCAAGATCCCCGTCTATCGAGATGAATGGCTGGATCGTGAGAAAGGCGTCCGGAAAAATGGAGCCCGCATCGTCAGCATCACCATGCTGTCCGGCAATACGTACAGTGGCAAGATGTTTCTGGATGCGACGTACGAAGGTGATTTGATGGCGGCGGCAAAGATTGACTATCACGTTGGTCGTGAAGCCAATTCAACGTACGGCGAAAACTGGAACGGTGTCCAGGTCGGCGTGCTGCATCACCGTCATCACTTTGGAGCCGTCAAAGAAAAGATCAGTCCGTATATTGTTCCTGGTGACCCAGCTTCGGGCGTGTTGCCGCGGATCAGCACGGAACCGCCGGGCGAATATGGCGATGGTGATCATCGAGTTCAGGCATACTGTTATCGCTACTGTGCGACGGATCACCCGGAAAACCGCATTCCCTTTCCGAAGCCGGAAGGCTATGACCCCAGCCAGTATGAACTGCTCATTCGAGTTTACGAAGCAGGCTGGAAGGAAACATTCGACAAGTTTGATCCATTGCCAAACCACAAAACCGATACCAACAATCATGGTCCATTCAGTACCGATAACATCGGCATGAATTACGACTACCCGGAGGCAACTTACGAACGGCGGCAGGAGATTCTGGCCGAGCACCGACAATACCAGCAAGGCTGGCTGTACTTTGTGGCCAATGATCCTCGAGTCCCCGGGGAGACTCGCGAACGCATGGCGAATTGGGGCTTGCCGAAAGATGAGTTTAAGGACAACGGCAACTGGCCGCATCAGATCTACGTCCGCGAGGCTCGTCGAATGATCGGAAAGTTTGTAATGACTGAAAACGAACTAACAAAAAAGAAACCGACGCCCGATTCAGTTGGCATGGGCAGTTACACGATCGATTCCCACAACGTGCAGCGTTACATCACACCAGACGGATACGTTCAGAATGAAGGCGACATCGGTGTTGGAATCTCGCCGTATGCCATCGCATACGGATCGATGGTTCCGAAGCGTGACCAGTGCGACAACCTGATGGTCACTGTTTGTGTCAGCAGTTCTCATATCGCCTTCGGCAGCATCCGCATGGAACCCGTCTTCATGATCCTTGGTCAAAGCGCGGCTACTGCGGCATCGATGGCGATTGACAAAGGGATCGCCGTACAGGATGTCGCTTATGACACGCTGAAAGAACAATTATTGAAGGACGGCCAGGTTCTGGAATATGCAAACGCCGCTCCCGGTGGAAATGCTCATTCGCAGAAAACGTTTGTTGACCCGAGCAAATTACCCGGCATCGTGATCGATGATGACAACGCCATCTTCACTGGCGACTGGAAAACCAGCAGCGCTTCGAACTATTTTGTTGCCAATGGTTACCATCACGACAATGCAGCCATGGACGGCAAAGCGTCAGTGAAGTTTGAGACGAGACTGCCGAAAACCGGGCAATACGATGTTCGTCTCTGCTGGCCGCCAAACGCCAACCGAAGCAGCAAAGTCATGATCGAAATTCAAACCGCCGCTGGCGTCAAAACGGTAACCATCAATCAACGCAAAGCGCCAAACGGTGAGGACCACTTTCAATCGATCGGCACGTTTGACTTCTCCTCGGATCAAGCGGCCGCCGTCTCTATCACCAACAAAGATACTGACGGCTATGTCGTCATTGATGCCATCCAGTGGATCGCATTGTGAGATGGAGTCGCGATGTGCTGAAAACGATCGAGGCACGATAAGGAGATCGTGCCGCTTTGGAGTTGCCGTCTTCCAAAGGATGACTCGATTTCATAAACAAGGAAACAAGTCCCGGCACCGCCATTATCCTGGGACTTGTTTTCTCAACCACGACACCGCGCCGCAAAGCTGCATGCTCTGCGAAGATGCAGGGGTTCCCAAATCAGAAGCTAAGGACCAAGTTCCACTGTCCTGAACTCGCCCTGCGACTGATTGGTACTCGCGACTGAAAGAGTGACACTCAAAACGCCATATCCGCAATTTTGCCAACGAATTATCGATAATAGAACTAAGCCAGCCACGGCACTTTGCAGCAGCAACGTCTACTCCTCTGTTTGAACAGAACGTTCTGCTGCGAAACTGCGGGCAGACCGCATGAGTCAGTTTTCCCAATGCAACTGGATGTAAAAGCTGGTGGGAAATTCCGTATCCAGGGGGAAAGCTGGTGGTTTCTTACCAGACAAATTCGATTCATCAACCTTCAAAAAGTGAAAAACTCCCTTGGCATTCTCAGCAATTGCATAAACTGATCAATAGATCGCTTCGACCTGCCTATATGAACCTGGTAACATTCGCGTCGGGCCTTCGTATACATAGTTCGTAGTAATTTGCAGAGGTAAAAAGTTATGGCCACTAAGTCAGCGAAAGCTCCCGCAAGCTCAGCAAAGAAATTGGCGCAGTCAGAATTCAGTCAACCCAAGAAAAGAAAGCCGTTCACAGTCTTTCTTGTGATGGACGATGCCGGCACGCGTGAAACACTTGCAGCCGCCCTTAAGCAGGAAAAATTGATCGTTCATGATTACATGACCGCGATGGAGTTCTATCGCGACTATCGCGAAAAAGTCGCCGGCGTTCTGATTACCGATCTTCGGCTTCGAGGCATGAGTGCTCAGGAGTTGCAGGAAAAGCTGCTCAAGGAAAAGTTTGACCTGCCAATAATGCATCTGGCTGGACATGCTGATGCCCCTTCAGCGATTGTTTCTATGAAAGAAGGCGCATTGGAGTTCATTATGAAGCCAACTTCGCCGGAAAAACTGCTGGCTGCCGTGAGCCGCGCTTATGCCTCGTATTATGATGTTGACTGGGACTTTGTCGGCGACGATTTTGACGACATCGAAAGCAGCCTTGCCAGACTCACGGTACGAGAACGCGAAGTACTCGATCGAATCGCAGATGGTGAATCCAGTCGTGAGATTGGCTCCCAGCTGGACATCAGCACAAAGACCGTTGAAGCTCATCGAGCACGAATCAACGATAAAATGCGAGCCGACGACCTGCCGCATCTGATCCGAATGATGTTTATCTATCAGGAAGACCAGGAATAATGGGCCTCCTGCCAGGATGAGGCCAGGCAGGTTAGGAAGATGCTCAACGAAAGCTAAAGGGGAACTATTCCTTCGCGGAAGCATTGCTGCACGGGGACTCCAATTCCTGGCAGTTGCTTGTTCGGCAAACCCTTTGGCTCATCTCCGTCAAAGTCGTTCGGGCATTGAAACAAATGCCCGAACGTTGCCACTGCCTGACACCGAAATAAGCGGCAGCCGTTTCGTCGGAACTTTAATTCCGAACCAGCTGGTTTTGCGGTTGCTCCTGATGCAACGGTGTAGGCAGACAAAAACAGATTGAAGAACAGCGGTCGCAACTGGTCCTGAACGATTGAGACAATCGTTCTACAATGGAACGGTACGACTGAGACAATCGTTCTACAATGTTTTGCTGGCCGCCGGACGACTCAGCAAAATCGCAATTCGAGACTTTCACCGGACCATTCGTGGAACGCGTCGAACACCGGTGCAACCCCGGCCGGAGGTCCCACTGAGCACAACCTTTTCAGCAAATTGATCTATCGAGGCTGGCTCAGTCGAGTCCTCACCAATTCAGGCAGGTACTTCATCGGAACCGATCCATGATCGAGAACCGCTTCATGAAAACGGCCCAGTTCAAACTTGTCACCAAGTTCACGCTGAATTTCCTGGCGAAGCCGATAGTGAGCCATTCGCCCAACGAAGTAGGTGCTTAACTGAGTCGAACTCTGCTTCGCTCGAATGATCTTCAGCTTGGCTTCGCCTTCAGACTGGTAAGCTCCTTCGGTGAGAAACTGAAATGCTTCCTCATCAGTCATCTCTGTACAGTGCATTTTGTTATCAAGAATCGTGTTCGCCACAGCACGAAGATAAAACTTCAGCTGATTCAGACGCAGCGGCAAACTCCCATCACCATAGCCCTGATCGAGCATCATCTGCTCTGCGTACACAGCCCAACCCTCAATAAACACCCCCGACTGCAGTACTTTTCGGATCGGTGAAGGGCATCGGTTTGAATATTCCAGTTGCACATAGTGTCCTGGATAGGCTTCGTGGATTGTGAGCACCTGAAGCATGTGCTGGTTATATTCCTCCAGAAAACTTCGAACACGATCGGGCCCCCAATCGGCTGGCGGCGGACTGACAGCGTACGAGCTCACACCAAGTGGATCAAGCGGGAGGGCTGATTCGAGATACGCCAGTGAATTGCCTCGGCGAAATTCGGGCATTTCAATCACCTGACATCGATCAGGTTCCGGCAGACGCAGGATGTCTTTCGAACGGATGAACTCCTGAATGAGCCCAACGGTTGCTCTGGCATCATTCACAAGTGCTTCTGGAGTTCCATGTTCCTGGCTTACGGCCTGAGTCACTCGAGCGATCGTTTCACGTCGACCTGCTTCATCATCCGGAGGCAACACCTCTCCTGGAACGTACCGACTCCAGAGCTGTCGCGAAACGACGTACATTTCTCTTTGGACGCGAACAAATTCCGCCTCAGCATCGGCGAGAACCTGATCGGCGTTCAGCCCCGCATTCAGGACAAGCTCCAGTTTTTGAGCAAACAAATCACGTCCAAGCCGCCATTCTCCATTTGCACGAAGTCGGCGACTGTCTTCAAGAAACAGTTGATGTTCATTCAGTGCTTTGAAGGCATCGACGCAGACTTTTCGAAGTTGTTCAAGCTGCGGCGAATCGCCAGCGAGATCGTAAATCCCTTTTTCATAGAACCCGATCGCTCCACGATTTTGCAGAATCGCAGTCTCCAGAATCGAAGGCGGAGAATCTCGCAGTGTTTCACGAGCAGTCCTGACAATGCGAGGTATCTCGGCAATGCGGCTGATCGCATTTTTCAGGTTCGTTTCTTTAGGCAATGTGGATTGAGTCAGCAACGTGTAAACACTGTCGGTGATGTAATTACCGTACGTCCGCGGATCTTCTTCGAACGGACGAGTATTCTCCGCAAGCCAGATGTTGCGAATCAGTTCATCCCGAAAAATCTCGAAATCAATCTGCCCGTTGCGTGACAATTCGGCATAGGGAACTTCCTGTGGCAGACGATTGAGCTGCTTTTCGTAGTGCTTTAGCCAGCCTTTTCTCGCTTCAACTGAAATGTCGTCCATCAGATGGTCGAACCGATGGTCGCCCAGCATCGTGGCTTCAAGAGGCCTCATCTGAAATGACTCTTCAAGATGCGACTTGAAGAACGTCTCCAGCCTGGCATCGGCGCTCTGGGCCATGGCAGAGGTCATGAGACAGAAAAACGCGACGGTATTGAGAAGGATTTGTTTGCTCATACGTGGCAGCATACAAATTTGTTCGAAATGCCAAAAGTCTGCGGAGACCGCGTTGCTGCGCGGCGCTTGAATTTTTGTATTAGTGGCGAGCAAACCGATCACGCGTAAAGTCCGCCCTCCGGCTGATCGCTGATTTTCCATCCGACGAAGCAAGAGGGGCTTCCTGGAAGACCGCCGTTCTTTTAAACGCTACACTGCACGGCGTTCAATTCGACCCTTTTGCAAATTCCGTAGTGGGTTGGGAACCTGTTTTCCGGCTGCTGCCACTGGAACGTCACATGCTGAACAAACTCGGCGACCTTCAGAATCAAATCCGGCACGGACTGCTGTTGCTGGGCTTGCTGATCTCTGCACCTGGCCTTACGGCCACGGTCTGCAACGGGCAGCCACCGGGCAATGTTGAACAACGGCAACTCGAACAGATGATTCGAGAAACTCAGGAATCGCTTGCCGTCGAAAATTGGCTTGAAGCGGCTGAGCGACTGGACCGCGCGTGGTTGATCGCCTGCGAAAAAGAAGACCCGCTGATGATGACAACAGGAGCGGATGTCCGTCAGCTTGCTCCAGGAGAAACAGAGAGCCTGCCTGGTGGAAAGACTCGCCTGGATTCCTTGTTTCATAATTCGCCAGCGGAATTTCAGACGGAGTTCCTTCGACAATTTTCAGACCTCGCCGACACTCAAATTAACGCTGCCATTAAAGCGGGCGACTTCGATGAACTGTGGAAGTTGACAATACGACATTCCTTTTGCCCGGCCGCTCGGCGAGGACTCAGCATTCTGGCCAAACGTTCGATGGATCGCGGTGACTCTCTGGATGCCGCAATGTTGCTCGGACGACTTCAGAGAATGAACAAAGAACCAGATCCATCTCTCTGGCTTCAAATGGCAGTGTGTTACGCTCGCAATGGACTTCAGAATGATGCGATGGACCTGGTCCGGAGAGTCCAGTCAAAAACGACAAACAACTCGATCCGAATCTCGGGTAAAGATGTGCGTCTTCCCGAATCTGCGGCAGAAACAGTTGAATGGCTCGCCAGCCATTCAGGCGTTTCCCACGATCCGGTTTTCGACTGGCTTCAGCCGGGCGGCAGCTATCGACGATTGGCCACGCAGCCACTCAGTCCGCCTCAATTCGGATCTGCCTGGAAGTCGAATCTGTTTGAAGTTCAGGATGTTTTGTACTCGGAACAGTACAACCCCATCTTGAAAGAGTATCGGGAGCCTATCGAGCAGGAAGCACTGCGATTACTGCAGAGGAACAGCACCATTGTTCCGACGGCATCACCGCTGGTTACGGGCCAACTTGCCATTATTCGCACACCCTTCGGCGTCCGCGCCGTGAACCTTCAGTCGGGTGAACTGGAATGGGAAGTGACTCGCCCGGACAGTCAGCTGAAAGTGATTATCGATGAGCAAACCAAAGAGAACGCCGCGAAAAGGAATCCACGCCTGGGTCGACAGTTTCAATACACAGACCCGCGCGCTCATTTGCTTTATCAGATGATCCGTACGAATACCGCCACGCAGATGGCCGTCAACAAGCACACACTGTTTGTGGTCGACGAATCGTCTGGTGCCACGTGGAATGACGAGTTCGGCTATTCCCTCGGTGCCGACATGAACGCGGCCATCACCGCTAACTTTGTTAGAGCCTACGATGTGGACTCTGGCGTGTTTAAGTGGGAAGTCGGTGGCCAGACTCAGAATGCATCTCTTCCTGTGGGCCGCGGAAATCTCCTGGCCGGTTTCTATTTCCTGGGAGCTCCGCTCATTCTCGGCGAACGTACGTATGTTCTGGCCGAAAGTGGCGAGGGAATTTTTCTGATTCAGATTGCGGAACCACATGCCGCAATTGATGACCTGAACGGTTCTGACTCAGATTCGAAGACGTCCGTAAATCCTCAAATCGTGCGATCACAGATTCTGACGGTGCCACAATACAAGCTTCCGCGACATCCGGTTCGCAAGCATGCGGGCCTGGTTCCCTCATTTGCCCAGGGTCTGCTGATTTGTCCAACATGTGACGAACGAATCGTTGCGGTCTCTGCGGAAGATCAGTCGCTGCGATGGGTATTTCGTTACGCCGGCAATATTCGAACTCAGGAACTCGGCGGGGACAATCTGGTTTTGTTCGGCGGGCGAGACGCGATCGACACAAAGAGCGTCGATATGGATTCTCGATGGATCGATTCTCTGCCGCGAATTATCGACGGACGAATCCTCGTCACGCCGCGCGACTCTGATCAGCTTTTCTGCCTGGACCTGCAGACGGGTGCTGAACTTTGGAAAACGCCTCGCAGTGCATTCCACGCGATTGGCGCGGTAACGAACGATCGAGTCATCCTTGTTGGCAATCAGCGAACAACCGCTTTGAGTATCGTGGATGGAACAGAACTCTGGTCGACCGAAATCCGAGATGGCGTGGTCTGCGGCACATCAACCACAGACGGCAATGTGATCCAGATTCCAACGGACGAACCTGCAATTGTCACACTGGACCTGCAAACTGGCCGTCGCCTGATTCGACAATCGGAAGATCTGGAAAAGATGCCCGGCAACCTCCTGATGACGCCTTATGGCCTGCTGTCACAGAATCTTTCCGCAGTGACCTTTTCTGCATCAAAAACAGGCGAAGGCAAACCAACGATCGTGGCACAGGCAACGGAATTGTTGCTGAACCGAAAGACTGAAGAAGCAAATGAGCTGCTTGATCGCGAAACCACATCAACACCGCAGGATAGCGCGGCTCGTCAGATGCTGATTGAATTGCTGCTTGAAGGACTCCGTTTCGACTTTCGATCGAATCAGGCCAGCATTCCTCGCCTGCGCAAACTGATCGACAAAACGGCGGCGGATATCGCGATTGCCCCTTTGCTGCATACATTGTTTGGGATGAATCCGCCGGATGCAGCCCTGCTCCCTCGCCAGCTCCGCGGTCGGGCTGATCGTTATCAGGGAGAACTTTCGGAGCTGATCGCGAAGGGAATGGAGTCCAGTCAGAATTCATCAGTCGAAGAATTGACGGAGAACATCCGTCAGTTGCTGAATGAACTCCCGGCCGCTCGACGACAGGCCGTGGGCTCCGGATTTTTGATCCGAAGCAAAGCCACGATTCTGAGCTTGGGCATCAGACAGGCCATGCAGTCTCGGTCGGCAGAAGAGAAACGACTGATTCAAGTCAACCTACAGGATACGGCCAGGGACATCTTCCGTGGATTGCCAGATGCGGAGTCACAACGTTCGTTCCTGTCTGGCCTGCTGAACAGTGATTTGCCGGAGTTGATGCTGGCCACGATTGAGGAAACCAGTGCTCCTGGATCGGACAATGACAAATGGTTACTGAAAGAATTTGCTCAACTGGAAATCAGCCAGTCTCAGTCCGTTAACGCGGGCACAGTAGCCATCCAGATGCTGGAGTCATGGAAATCGGCTGGTGATAACTCCGCCGTTCGCGCGTGGATGACGGATATGGCCGTGCCAGCCGCGGCGAACAGCTCACAACGATTTCAGATGAGTGACGTTGCTCAACGGGAGAAACTTGTAACAAAGTGGAACCTTGCGAATCCCGAGTTTTCCAAACCCGCAAAGTCGATCTGGGCCGGTTCTCCAACGAAAGAGGAGTCTGCCGCTCGCACAATGCTGGAGATGAAAAAATCGCCCGATGGTATCCCCGACAAGTTTATCCCACTCTATGGCCCTCCAGGCATTTTCCGAAACTGGTCATTCGCCCGTGTGCGACCAGCCGGAGAACTGCACGCTTTCGACGCCGATGGTGTTGTTCGCTGGAAGCTGCGTCCGTTTGGTGTTGCGGATGATGCAAACTATGGCTTTGCCGTGGATTCCTATGTTCTGGCCTATGGCCATCTCGTGCTGATAAACCTCGGCGGAACACTGTTCGCTGTTGACCCGGCAAATCTGAACGCTGATGGTGAACCGCAAGAACTCTGGCGAAAGAACATTGAACGACTGTCGTCAGATCCAGGAGCGGATCAGTATCGCGATTATGTTCCTCCGGCCGATCGTGTTCCCCAGTACTTTCCTCAACCAGCCGCCTACTACCCTGTTGGCCCCGTGACTTCACTCGGCATCCCGGTTATCTCTGGTCGCCGACTTGCGTTGCTGGATCCATTAACCGGCGAACGCAACTGGCAGCTTGACGGGATTGCTCGTGACGCCGTCTTACTTTGCAGTGGAGATTCACTGCTGATCCTGTCTGAAGGATCGAGACAAATCGAAGTTCGCAGTCTTGTGGATGGATCACTCCGATCTGTTTCACGACTTCCCGAATGGTGGGGTGAAGCAAACGCGAATGTTGGTTCGTCGATTCGCGATATTGAAGTTGAAGAGGGTGTCGAGTTCCTTTGGAGGATCGTGCTTCAGGATCAATCATGCCTGCTGTTTCGCTTGAACAAAGGAAGGGCAGCCCTCGAAAGTCGCGATTTACTGACGGATACTGCCAACTGGACAATTGACCTTCCGGAAGACACGGTTTTCTCCAATGTCGACCACGATGTTGTCGCACTGCTTTGTGAAGGAAAGCAGCTCAAACTGGTCCAGACCGATACAGGACGAATACTTGCGGATGTCCCCGTCACTGCAGTGACCAACGCTCGAGAACTCGTTCTGCGATACTCCGCAGGTCACTACGTTGTGCTTCCGGAGTCTGTCGATGACGGAACGCTCGACTACGATCCGGTGATCGACGCAATGCATGTTTATGGCCGCGTTTATTCGATTCGCGAAGACACGATGTCGCTGGCCTGGGATAATCCTCTGGACCATCGCCATATCCGCCTGGCAACTCCCGATCGTTCTGTACTTCTGCCCAACGTGCCGCTGTTGCTGTTGCTTTCACGCGGCGGTGATGTCAATCCGAAGAGCCCGATTCGAAGAACACACTACGGCGCGAGAGTTATTGATGTTCGAACGGGAAAGGATCTTTATCTTGACGAAGATGTCGGCACAACGCTGAACAACCTCTGGCTGCATATCGATGCCCAAACTCGAAAGCTCCAGTTGAGCTTTGACAGCCGAATCATCTCGTTCGACTATCCGGAAAGTCAGCAGGATTGAATGTGACAAAAAAAGAGCCCGCAAATAAACTTGCGGGCTCTTTCATTATTGGAAGATGAATTGAAGCGGATGAAACTGAGACGGCTGACAAACAAAGCTAGACTCGCACATCCCGAACTTCACCCATAGTGAACCACATTAAGGCTTCGCGCCTTCCGGAATCAGCCAGTAGTCCGGTGTCTTCTCTGTTGCAACTTCCCCGGAAACTCCTGAATCCCACGGAGCCGGAGCTTCCTTGCCGTCGGGATAAAGCGATTCCATCGGCTCCCAGACGGCATCGACTTTGTCGGTAAACAAATCGCCAATCAGGAGGTCGGTCACTGTCCCGCGCAGATGAGGAAAGTTGCGAACGAAGTTGCCGAAGCTGAAGCCTTCGTAGTATTCACAAACCAGCCGTCGCATCCGATCGACGCCCTTGTTCAAAGTCGGTCCCCATTTACCGAGCTGGGCTTCCGACAGATCATTCGTCTGCAAACCCTCAATGATTGCATCCGCCGCCATTTCGCCCGACTTCAGAGCAAGTAATAGTCCTGATGAGTAAAGTGGATCGAGGAACCCAAACGCATCACCGACGAGAACATAACCATCCCCCGCCACTTTCGTTGAGCGATAAGAATAGTCACGCGTCGCAAAGTGCCCGGCAACCTGCTTCGCATTCGCGATGCGTTCCTTCACGGCCGGACAGCCTTCCACTTCTTCGTTGTAGACTTCCTCGTGACTGCCGCGTCCTTTGAACAAATAGTCGAACGGAGCAACCACGCCAACGCTCACACGATTGTCGTGCAGAGGAATGTACCAGAACCATCCTTTACGATTGCCCGTATGCAGAACAACGGTCGCCCCTTCGTCACGGCCAACATCTCTATAGGCGCCTTCCCAATAGGTCCAGATGGCACCTTTATTAAGGAACGGATCCCAGACGCGAAGTTTCATCCGATTCATCAGCAGGCCGCTCTGGCCACTGGCATCAACAACAACTTTCGCGTTGACCTGACGGACTGTGCCATCAGCATCCTGAATTCTTACACCCGTCGCACATTCACCGTCAAACAAGACGTCAAGTACACGAACGCCTTCATGAGCTTCGACCCCGTGCTCGCGAGCGTTGTTCAACATCATCAGGTCGAACTCACTGCGCACCACCTGCCAGGTCTGGGAACATTCGTGAGGCTTGTTATCGTAGAAATAAAACGGCGCTGACTGGTTACCATTAGCACTGACAAACTGCACACTGTGCTTGTGCACAAACTTGCTTGCTCGCATCTTGGGCAGCATGTTCAGACGTTCCAGAACCCAATAGGTCTCTGGAATCATGGATTCCCCAATGTGGAATCGAGGAAATTTTTCGCGTTCGAAAAGTTGAACCATATAACCCTTTTGAGCAATCAGTGTTGATGCCGTCGAACCGGCCGGACCACCACCAATCACGATCACATCGGTTTCGCTGATTGTCTGTGGATTGTCGTTAAACATGAGCGTCTTTCTGAAGCAATGCGATTGCGGAAGGAATGACGAAAGCCAAAATCCAATTCGGATGCAGGTGAGACTGCGGATCAGTACTTTTCGACTATAGTCCTCTCAACGATAGTTGTCCAGACAAGTGTTGTCTGAACTGGACTCTGCGAAAGACGGAATCATGTACGTTTGGCGGCGCTCGTGAACGATTTGTTCTTGCATCTCCTCCAGGGCCTCCGGCAGTTAGGAATTCCACCATGGAGCGACGGAGAAACGAGTCGCGTGCAGAGAACTCAGCAAGGACCACCCAGAGTCCCCAAACCAAACAAGCCAAACAAGCCTCATAGATCAACCCGGATCGCATTTCGTCTTGGGCGGGGAATCGCAACTTCCACTGATCACCGGTGCAAAATAAGCAGGACCTGTTTTCAGCCTGCCACTGGAGAATGTGCAGCGACCGATTCAATGCCAATACCGCTCAAAAAACGGCTTGTTACGCTAATCGCGGCTAGAAATGAGGCACCGACAAGCGGACGAAACGTCCGCGCTCCCGGAGCGCGGGCGTCCCGCCCGCTTTTTTGGTCGTTCCAGAATACCTCGTTTTTGAATGCTCAGGGAATCGGGTTCATCCGGCAGGGGATATTCTTCACGCGACAAGGAATAAGGCATCGACAAGCGGACGAGACGTCCGCGCTCCG
>JBGSVD010000248.1:0-7855 GCA_041753135.1 Planctomycetaceae bacterium | reverse complement strand
TCCCTGACCTCAACTCAATGTCGCGCCCAAAATCGCTGACGAAAGCTGCTGAAAATAGAATGGAACAGCAGCGGTGGCGGTTTTTAGCGCATCGGCTCAGTAATTTCCAGGTCGAACGAGGTATCGGGACAGACTCCTAGTTGAAAAAATGAGGAAAGTTAGGACTTTGCGAATCAGAAAACTCGCCCATTTGCCATTTAGAAAGCAGTGGTGATCCTGTTTTGGGCTGCTCACTTCCGATCCGTTGACGGACCAGTGGGAGGAAGTGAAACTTGTGCAACTGCGGACGGATTCAAAATGCTTAAGCGGGTAACTGGCAGGATCGCCGCAGTTTTGGACGGCGTAGTTCGCGTGATTTTGTCTGAAGGCACTTTAAAGGAAAAGAATGCCCATCCTGCCTCAAGTTTTCTGGCGCCAACATCAGGTCTCGCCGTTGCGTTTTGCGGGCTAGTCGAATGAAATCGAAAGTTGAACATGCCACACAAGCCGGCGACATGGCGACGCCACTCTGTGTGTCCATCGACAAGATCGCTCAGTATGTCGAATGCCTTCTGGCCGATGACGAAGCCGAGCAACTCGATTCGCACCTGGCAGGCTGTTCGCACTGTCGCGAAGCGTTGGTCATCGTCGTTGACAAAGGCGTCGGGCCGGAATGGCTGTCCGTTTGCCGGGAAACTCCCGGAAGCACTTTGGGCGGCGCACGACTGGATTCAACTCCATTTGATGCGACTCTGATTCGCTCCACCAGCGACGACCATGAAGAGACTAAAGCCGCAGCAGGGCAGTTGACGTCCAGTGCAAACAAGCGTTATCGATTCGAAAAGAAAATCGGTGAAGGCGGAATGGGTGTCGTTTGGGAAGGCTGGGACACTGTGATGCGGCGGCGAGTCGCGTTGAAGTGCCTGAAGTCCAGCGGCAATCTGAAGATGCTGGCCCCTCGCCTGTTGCAGGAAGCCGCATCACTGGCTCGCTTGTCACATCCGAACATCGTCGCGGTGTTCGAAGTCTTCAATGAAGACAAGCGACCGACGCTGGTCATGGAGTTCGTCGATGGTGCTACGCTTTCAGGTTGGCGCGGCGGCAGAATCATTGGTGAACGTCAGGCGGCGGCGCTCATAGAGAAACTGGCTCTGGCGGTTCAGCACGCTCATGAAAACGGCGTCGTGCATCGCGACTTGAAGCCTTCGAACATCCTGCTGAGCTTCGGGAAGGACAGCACAGCGGCGGCGGTCGATCTTGATGCGGTCGTGCCGAAGCTCAGCGACTTCGGGCTGGCTCGCATTGTCGATGAACAGTATCTCACGCAAACCGGTGACATGCTGGGGACGCCGGCCTACATGGCACCGGAGCAGACATTGGGCGATGTGGGCGCGATCGGCCCTGCCACGGACATCTATGGTCTTGGTGCGATTCTGTACGATCTGCTGACAGGAACTCCGCCGCATGTGGCTCAGGATCCTGTGTCCACACTGGCCCTTGTTCGCGAACGCGATCCGGTGGCTCCTCGATTGCTTCGCCCCGAACTGTCGAAAGACCTCGAAACGATCTCTCTCAAGTGCCTGCGAAAGTCTGCCGGCGATCGCTATGCATCGGCAGGGGATTTGGCCGCCGATCTGCGAGCCTTTCTTGAAGGCCGGGTCATCAACGCACGACCGCTGGGCATTCTTTCCACAGCCACGCGCTGGGTACGTCGGCACAAGTTGCTGACATCGGCCCTGGGCGTATCGTTGCTGTCGGTCGTTGCTCTGGTTGCAGGTAGTCTTCAGTTCGCTCGCGCGGAGCGTTCGCTACGCGAAGAGGCAGATGGTGCTGTGATTCTGGCTAATAAAGCGGAGGCGTCTGCTAAAGCCGAAGCACAACGAGCGGACGAAGCAAAAGAGGCGGTGCAGCAACAGTTCCGCGTGACGCTTGGAGTGGCGCATCGGCTGCTCGTGCTCCGGGACAACGTTGCGATGAGGGAAACAGTCAGGTCCGGAGAGATTATTCCGGAGATCGCGGCACAGGCCATTACAATTCACGAAAACTATGTTGCCTCGCTGGCGGATCCGGAGACCTGGACGTTTCGGGAGGCCGTTGAAGCCCTCCGCTTTTTTGAGGTTCGAGGATTTCAGGCAGAAACAAAGGTTCCTCAATGGTTCCTGAAGATTCCGTCGATCCTGGATCGCATCGAGAGAGAAAACTCCTCCAACTCTCATCGACATGACGTGCGATTACTGTATGCAAAATGCATGGCCGGGCTGGAAGCCAGTCGAAACAACCACCTGGAGGCGGCAAAATGGAATCTGCAACTGGCGGAGCTCATTCAGCGATCGATCGACATCGACCCCGGCGATTTTGGCACAATCCGTATCCAGTCGCACGCCTTTATGAATGCCGCATTCTTTTTCTCCCTGACGCAGCAAAAAAACGAATCAACAGTCCTGGCAGATCGATCGGTCGCTTCGTACCGCAAGGTCCTCGAACTTACCACGGAGCCAGAAATCGATCGAATCAACTTCGTTGAAAAGTTAGTCTGGCAGGCTCGTTTTTATCGCGATGTCGATCACAAAGAAAAGTTCGTCGAAATCGAAACAGAGGCATTGGCTCTCTGCGAACAAGTTGCGATGGGCTCCGAACACCGAGCAAGAGCAGATCAGGCGAAGGCCGACCTCAAACAGGTTGGCGATAGCCTGTTTCCGATGTAGGCTAAAAGCCCATGACCGACATCATCAGGGCCACGAATTGCATAGCGGTGTCTTTCGAAAACGGAAAAGCCCGACTTTTTGTCAAGAAAAGTCGGGCTCTTGTTTTGGACCAAGTCATTTGAAATTTCAAATTTGAAATCTCAAATTCACGCTACGACATCTTGCGCTCGCGAATCCAGTCTGTATGGAATTTTTCGCCGCGAGGCTTGTCGGTGCGTTCGTAAGTATGAGCCCCGAAGTAGTCACGCTGAGCCTGCAGCAGGTTCGCTGGCAAGCGGCCTCGGCGGTAGCCGTCGTAGTAGGTCAGAGCCGAGCTGAAGCCGGGGACTGGCAAGCCGAGTTCGAATGCTGTCGAGACAACTCGACGCCACGACGGCTGAGCTTTGTTGATGGCGGTCTTGAAGAAGTCGTCCAGCAGCAGATTTTCCAGGCTTGGGTTCTTGTCGAACGCCTTCTTGATGTCTTCCAGGAAGACCGAACGAATGATGCAGCCGCCTCGCCACAGATAGGCGATCGGTCCGTTGTGCAGCTTCCATCCGAACTCTTTGGCGGCCGCGTCGAGCTGAACGTAACCCTGAGCGTAACTGCACAGCTTTGATGCGTACAACGCCCATTTCACATCGTCGATGAACTGCTTCTTGTCGCCGGTGAACTTTGTTTCTGGGCCGGTCAGAACGGCTTCCGCGCGAACGCGAGCGTCCTTCTGGGACGACAGGCAGCGAGCGAACACGGCTTCAGTAATCAGCGTTGTTGGCACACCAAGATCCAGAGCGTGCTGGCTCATCCACTTGCCGGTGCCCTTTTGGCCGGCGGTGTCCAGAATCTTGTCAACGAGGTAGTCGCCCGTTTCCTTATCCTTGACGGTGAAGATGTCACGAGTGATCTCGATCAGATAGCTTTCGAGTTCGCTTTCGTTCCATTCTTTGAAGACCTGGTACAGTTCTTCGTTCGTCAGGCCGACGCCGTACTTCAGGATGTAGTAGGCTTCGCAGATCAGCTGCATGTCGCCGTATTCGATCCCATTGTGCACCATCTTCACATAGTGCCCTGCCCCGTCTTCACCGACCCAGTCGCAGCATGGGATGTCATTGTTCGGGCCAACCTTCGCGCTGATTTTCTGGAAGATGTCTTTAACAAACGGCCAGGCTTCTTTGTGGCCGCCAGGCATGATGCTTGGTCCCTTGAGCGCGCCTTCTTCGCCGCCGGATACGCCGGTGCCGATGAATCGAAAGCCTTCGGTGGCCAGCTGCTTACTGCGACGATTGGTGTCGACATAGTCTGCGTTGCCGCCGTCGATAATGATGTCGCCTTTGGCCAGCAGTGGTTTGAGCTGATCAATGACGGCGTCCACAGGTCCGCCTGCCTTTACCATGATCATGACTCGGCGAGGCGATTGAAGACTGTTGACGAAGTCTTCCAGCGTGTCGTAGCCTTTGATGCGATCCGAAGTTCCCGCTTCGACAACTCCCGGCGGACGGCTGCCGAGTCCGTTGACGAATTCGTGTGTTGTTTCCGTGGTTCGATTGTAAACGCCAACAGAGAACCCCTTGTTGGCCATATTCATGACCAGGTTCTGGCCCATAACCGCAAGGCCGATCAGGCCGATATCGTGCTTTGACATTTTGAGTTTGTTTCAACAAGTAGAATTGCGAATTTAGAAATGTGAACGAGGAAGAAGACTAAGGTTGCAGGTATATCACAGAGTAATGACCTGACAGGTTTTAAGCTTGCTTCAATCTAAAATCGAGCTAGCCACCACGGAGAAACCAGGAAGCACATCGCCACCATCAATCACGGCTTCTTTCGAATAAATACGAGACTCACCGTCTGATGTGTGAATGATGATATTCTTCATTCCAGGGCTAATTACCCAGACCTGACGTACCCCGCAGTTCAGATAGCCGTGGATTTTCGTCTCAATTGACTCGATGTGATCGCTTGGAGACAGGATTTCAACGGCGACAATTGGAGGGCCGGTTACATATGGAGACTCCTCAGATACTTGTTCGAGTGTCGAGTTGCTGAACAATGCGACATCAATCCCCACAGACAAGCCATTGCTCGCCAGAACACAGCCAACCTCCCCGCTGAAGACCTTGCCAGGGAAACTGGTCTTCCTGACCCACGACTCAAGGAAGTGGCTCACCAGGGCCTCGATTCTGGCATGATGACGATTTCGTTTTGTCAAACTGCCGCTCCCTCCGTTTTCGTCGTAGACAATTTCATTGACCAGAATCAGACTCGAATCTTCGGAAAGATTCAGAGACTCAAATTCTTCAACTGTCATCCGAGTGCCCGGTTTTGGCACTCCCTTGATTTCTGCAACAGACATCAGATCACCTGAAACAAGGGGCGAGTTGAAATACGCTTCCAGGATTCTACATCAAATCGCATACGGCTCCAAAACGAGAATCGTCACCTATGTCTCTGTCGGGCAAAATAACTACCGCTGAACTCTCGCCGAACCACCTGATGCCACGGCTTCCACCTGGCTGATGGTCGCCATCGTTGTGTCACCAGGGAATGTCGTCAGCAATGCTCCGTGAGCCCAGCCGAGATCCAGAGAGGTCTGAGCGTCTTTGCCGTTCAACAGACCGTAGAACAATCCAGACGCGAACCCGTCGCCGCCGCCGATGCGGTCGATGACGTCCAGTTCCATCGTCTTTGCCTGATAAGTCTTGCCTTCCAGCCACAGCACCGCGCTCCAGGAGTGGCGGTTGGTCGAATGGACTTCCCGCAGAGTCGTCGCAACGGCTTTCACGTTTGGAAGTTTCATCGTCACTTCTTCCATCATGCCGAAGAAGGCTGCAGGGTCGAGCTTGCCGTGAGCTTCCACATCCTGACCCTTCAGGCCAAGACCCTTCTGGAGGTCTTCTTCGTTGCCAACCAGAACGTCAACATGCTCAACGATGCGATTCAGAGTTTCCTGAGCCTTATCCAGGCCGCCGCTGATCTGCCACAGCTTGGCTCGATAGTTCAGGTCGAACGAAGTGACAGCGCCCGCGGCCTTGGCGGCTTTCATGCCTTCGATGATAACTTCTGGAGTCGTCGGAGACAGAGCAGCGAAGATTCCACCACTGTGGAACCAGCGAACTCCGCCAGCAAAGATCTCGCTCCAGTTGAAGTCACCGGCCTTCAGCATTCCGGCCGCTTCGTTGCTGCGGTTGTAAAATACGCTTGGACCACGAACGCCATGTCCCTGATCGCTGTAAACTGTCGCCATATTTGGCCCACGAACACCGTCGTGCTTAAACATCTTATAGAAAGGCTTCACGCCCATTGCGCGAACTCGTTCGCTGATCAGGTCGCCGATGGGGTAGTCGACCATTGCGGATGCAACGCCGGTCTTCATCTGGAAGCAGTCAGCAAGGTTTGCCGCGCAGTTGAATTCTCCACCGCTCACATGGACGCTGAAATTTGTCGCCTTGCGGAACGGAATAATGCCTGGGTCAAGCCGATTGACGAGGGCTCCGAGGGAAACAAAATCCAGAGCACCAGACTTGGGTACGTTGAGCATTGAAAAAGGTCCTTTGAGTTCCCCTGGGCGGCGTGCCTTGGGCGGTGAGAAATGACGGGTGATTATCGGCTTAGGGGACTGTTCGACTTGAACAGACCTCTGAACATGTGTTTCGCTGCCGGATTTCGCCGCGTATCGTACGTGTTTGAAACGGAGATTTCAAAAGATGTTGCCGTCGGTCGTCGCCATTCTCAATACCTCTACAGCCCAAATTACTCCGTAAATGAGTTTAAAACTGCTGCGTTGACAGATTCTGTCATTGTCGATGAGCGATAACGGTGACTTGTAACTGTCGGAAGCTGGGTAAGGCGATTGTCCGTTCCGGTTTGGTCGACTTCATGGTCTTCCACAAATTGACTCCGCGATTTGAGGTTTTCCGCCTGTCGTTCGACCGCCAGTCACCGGACAGCAATACTTTCGTCAGGAATACCGGTTGGAAACGAAAACGAGTGAATCCCTTGAGGCGAATACGCAAACTTGTGCGAGTTGATTGTGCGAATTGAGGCTCGCACAAGGATCGCCTTCTCCCTTCAATTCTTTTGCGAAAATGACTCGGTGGGGCGAAACCTCGTCAGACGCTTGATTCGATCGGCGACTTGAAATCTGGCTCGCGCGGAATCAGGGGCGACCTGCGTGGCTGTCTTTGCTGCATCGAGTGACAGTTTCAAAGCATCGACGGCGGCGGCGGTGTCATCTCGCCGAAGATTATTTTTCCACGCTTGAAGGTAAGCTTCGCTGATTGCAAGCAGTACGTCAGCGTCGTCGGGAAACTGTGTCCGACAAGCCTGCCCCAATTGCAGATAGGCTTTCTGCAACGCGTCCGCTTCGTCCAGTCTGGATTCTCGTCGAAGGTCTGTTCCAATCCCAGAGAGTGGTCGAACCAAATCGTAGTGAATGACATTGGGGAGCATATTCTGGTCCATGCCTCTCGTTCGCATGAACTGAAGGATTCTGAGGACCATTGCCTGGCCAGATTGAACGGGCTCCTTGTCCGCACTGCGAACTCTGTTCAACGCAGCCGCTTCCCACATCGTCTGCGCGACGAACGTAAACAAAAGTTCCTGAAGAAATGGAGTGCGGTCATTCTCGAGGAGCCAGCCATCGCCAGGCACAACTGGCCATGCAGAATTATCTGTCGGCAGTTTCGTCAGGGCGTGGCGCCATGCAAGCTCGGGTTGCTGCTGAAGGGGACCCAGTTGATTCCAGAAATCCAGTTCCTGCTGTTCAAGCTCGCGTACCGTTTTGAGTTCCCCTCGCCAGTGAAAATTCCAGATGTTGAGTCGAAAGTGGTCCAGGATACGGGCGATCCAGAGAACTCGTTGTTTTGAGTCTTCCATTCGTATGACATATGGAGCTGTGTGTGACAGAATTTTCGCCGATCGCGCGGTGCGATTGAATCGAATGTCCGCGTTCGTTACGTCGTCTAATTCGCGCTGTTGGCTGTCGATAAAGTAGGCTGCGACCAATTCGGAAATCGCGGACTGGTCATTGGGTTTCAATTCTACGGCTTTTTCTAACTGGACAGCGCCAGGTTGGGCGAGTTATTGAGCATTTTTTGGTGGGACGGATTTGATTTTGTCGGGGTCAATACCGAGTTCTACCAGTCGTTTTCGTCTGGTTTTTTGGTGGGACTTGCTGGCCTGGGCATTGCGGC
>JBGSVD010000247.1:0-45374 GCA_041753135.1 Planctomycetaceae bacterium | reverse complement strand
AGTTGCAGAAAGGCGGGCGAGACGCCCTCGCTCCCGGGAGCGCGGGCGTCTCGCCCGCTAAGCATTCCCCAAGTCACCGTGGACAGTCACGGGATCTTTACCAGTGCGCGACGATTGTGCCATTCGTTCATGAACAGTTGAGGCAAATGTTCTACCATGTGTTCTGGTGTGGGTTCTCCCTGATCGCTCGCATTCGAGACAGAGTCGTAACCGTAGCGGGGATTTTTCATGAACGATACCGAAATTCTCATCGAGGCTCTGCAGATCGATTCCAGCAGCGAACGTGAAGCATTTTTGGCTCGCGAATGTCGGGGTGATTCGAAGAAACTTGCTGCAATTCGGCGAGTGCTCGCTTTGGAAAGCGATCTGAAGAAAAAGTTTGCCGACAGGAATGACGCAGAGTTGCGCAGGCACATTAAGGAATTGTTGTCGGCAGAAGGCAGGCCGCCCAGTTCTGCGGTCGATGAAGCCACTGGAGTCATGCCAGCAGCGCCAAACGAACAGGATCCGCGTCTCGCAGAAACAAGTGACGCGAGATCCGCAATGAGCGAGGGCATCACCATTGCTGGTCGCTATGTTCTGCAAAGCAGAATCGGCGAAGGCGGAATGGGCGAAGTTTGGGTGGCCAAACAGATTGCCCCCGTCAAACGCAAAGTCGCCGTGAAGCTGATCAAACGCGGGATGGATTCACGAGCCGTGATCGCTCGCTTTGAACTGGAGCGTCAGACGCTCGCGATGATGGATCACCCGAACATCGCTCGCGTGCTCGATGGCGGAGTCACTGAATCCGGGCAGTTGTTTTTCGTCATGGAGCTGGTCAACGGATTGCCGCTGACAAAATTCGCTGACGAGTCAAAATTGACGACGGTCGAACGTCTGGAACTTTTCGTGCCCATTTGTCAGGCGGTGCAGCATGCTCATCAGAAAGGAATTATCCATCGCGACCTGAAGCCCGCGAACATCATGGTGACGCTGATCGACGGCCGACCGGTTCCCAAAGTGATCGACTTCGGAGTCGCGAAAGCAACCGCTGGGAATCAAACGGATCTGTCTGTCGACACTCAGTTCGGTGCAGTGATTGGAACACTGGAGTACATGTCTCCGGAGCAGGCTGGGTTTTCCGGTGTCGACATTGATACTCGAGCCGACATTTATTCTTTGGGGGTTGTCCTCTACGAATTGCTGACCGGCCTGCGTCCCATCGACAAAACTCGCCTGAAAGAAGCTGGGCTCGCGGAGATGATCCGCATCATCAAAGAAGAAGATCCTTCACGCCCCAGCACTCGACTTTCCACGAACGAGTCGCTTCCATCGCTGGCCGCTATTCGACGAATCAACCCTCGCAAGCTCACGGCTCTGCTAAAGGGCGAGCTCGACTGGGTCATCATGAAATGCCTGGAAAAAAGCCGCGATCGGCGTTACGACACGGCCAACGGCCTGGCCAGAGACATTCAGCGGTTTTTGTCCGGCGAAGCCGTGGAGGCTCGTCCTGCCTCCGTCGGATATCGGTTGTCAAAATTTCTAAGAAGAAACAAAGGTCCCATGGTGGCCTCGGTTCTGGTTTTGATGGCCCTCGTTGCCGGCGTGACTGGAACGACATGGGGATGGATTGAAGCTCGGCGACAGGCCGAAGCCGCTCGTATCGAAGCGTTGACTCAACTTGCGATCAGCAACTTTTTGCGGGACGACATTCTCGCTCAGGCAAGTTCATACACGCAAAGCGAATCGATCTTTCAACCCGATCCGGATCTCAAGGTGAAGACGGCTCTTGATCGCGCGGCGAGTCGCGTCAACGAACGATTTGCCGAGCAGCCTCTGGTCGCCGCCGCACTCCATCGCACAATTGGTCGCGCCTATGCTGATATTGGCGACTATCAGGCGGGACAACCGCATCTTGAAAAATCGCTGGAACTCTATCGCGATCATGGGAGAGCCAATAGTCCCGATGCGTTTCTGGTCATGCTTGACATGGGCACTCTGCGCATGCAGCAAGCCAGGTTGGATCAGGCAGAAGAGTTGCTTACTGCAGCAAGGGATGGTTTCAGAAAAGACGGCAATGAAACACGCGAAAGCCTTGTAACAGCTTCTCTGCTCGCAAATTGCTATGAACAACAGGCCAGGAACAAACACGATTCAGAAAAGAGAGAAGTTGCAAAGAAACTCTACCTGGAGACACTCGCTTCACAACGCCGGCTCCTGGGAGAATCCGATCCGGCAGTGAGTCGAACCTTGTTTGGACTGGCCATGTTTTACCGGTTTGAAAGCGCGGCCACGGCTAATCCAAAGCTTCTGGATTTAGCTGAGACAACTCTTCAACAGGCAATTGATTTGTCCAAATCATTACCGAGCGGGCATCCGGAAATGCTCAGGCTTCGTTATGGTCTGGCCCTTATTGCCTTAGACAAGAACCAGTATGATCGAGCATTGGAAATTCGGGAAGCGGTGTTGGCTGGATGCATCCAGACATTTGGGGAAGTGAATGCCGATACCGTTCGGGCAATGGATGCACTTGCCACGAACTACATGACCATCAATAGACTTGAGGAAGCAGAACGCTACTTGCTGAGGTCGCTGGCCATTCGCAGGCAAATGTATGGCAACGATCATCCCGTCACCCAGCACGCCATTTTCTCAACCGGGCAGTTCTACTTCAATGCCGGCAACATGAAAGAAGCGGAGCCGTTTTATCGTGAACGTCTGGAAAATCGCCGCAGACTGCATGGTGAAGACGCCGTCGATACTCATTTGGCCGGCCGTGATCTGGCGATCATTTACGCCAGTTTGAACCGAGCAGACGAAGCTCAAGAATTGCTGGCTCAGGCCATCAGCGGATTCAAGAAGCATCTCAACGACAATGATCCAATTGTCGCATTGACACGCGAGTATCAAGCTGATGTGCTGATGAGTCTCGCCCGCCATGATGAAGCACTGGCGATCTATCTGAACGGTGTTGAGATTCTCAGGAAACAGCCGAACCCGGACCCTATTGATCTGGCCTCCTCGATTGCTTCCCTCGGACAATGCCAGTTGATAGTCCAAAAATTCGAAGACGCAGAAGCTTCGTTTCGTGAATCGACGGAGTTGTTTACGAAGTACATCCCCACAGCATGGCCGTCGTTTGTGTATAAAGCAAAAATCGGAGTCGCTCTTGCAGGTCAAAAGAAGTTTGCTGAAGCAGAACCGATCCTGCTGGAAAGCTTCGAGGCGCTCAAAGTTCGCCGAGCGTCTGCACCGCCCGAGTTTTACCTCCAGACAATCCAGGCAATTATCCAGCTGTACGAAGCTATGGAAAAGCCCGACGAAGCGGAGCGATGGCAACAGGAGCTGAATGCTGCATTAGGACCAGTCCCGAAATAACTCCGCGAGTTAGCGGAACCACGCAAGCCGTCCGGTGAATGTGAAACCGGACGGCTTCGCGCATTCCGCTTCAACCAATTCAACCAAAGAACGGAGACTGTTTCGGGACTGTTCCAAAGGTTCCGTCGGCGGATGACCTTATTCAGCGCGAGACTTTCGAGAGGCTCCGAATTGATCGCTCAAGAATACACGCCGGACGCCGGTCAAAATTTTGCAGAAATTTCAGGAATCAACAGATAGACAATCCAAAAGTACTTCATCAGCCGGACGTGTTCTGGTGTGGTGATTGATTCACAAAAATTGAGCCACGAAGCGTTGGCGGCGGGTGTTTGCCTTTTTGGTTTTCTGCCATTCTGCGCAGCGATACGAATCGCGTTCACGACTGAGTTGTTTAACCGTCAGCCGCAGGCGTACGCGGATGCCGTCGCCAACGTACGCCTGCGGCTAACGGTTAAACGCAATACCGTTCAACGAACGGCCTGCAAAGTAGCGGAATCGGCGCAAGCCGTCCGGTGAGCCAGCATTTTGCAGGCACTCACCGGGCAGCTCGCGCTGCTCCGCTACTATTTGAACGGTATTGCGGTTAAACGAAGAACATCTCCATCGCGACCGTTTAGAGTTCCATGCCATTGTCAACAATGAAAAAACGCATCAGGAATCGCAGGCCGAAATTGGGTGCGATTCAAAGACGCGACTCAAAATCCAATGAAACTGAGAATTGCAGGACGAGCCGATTTCCAAGACGGGCAGGGACTAATAGCATCCTGAGTATGCGGCGTCTCGCGTCAGATGAACGGTGTCTTTCAGGTGCCCAAAACGTTGCCGCAGTGAATTTTCTGATTAATGAACTCGATCGAAAGACCATATCGTGATCCAAGCAACATCTCGCCTTCTGGCCGTAATATTCCTGCTGAGTTCTCTGGTCAAAGCTGAAGAGTTTCGCATCCTGTCCTGGAATGTTGAAAGCAATCGACCTGGCCAGCCACCCGTCAGTGATCCGGCAACGATCGCTTCTGAAATCAAGGCGATGGCAGCTGCCGCAGAGACTCGTTTTTCGATTCTGGTCCTTAGTGAGGTCGAGCCGAAGACCGTCAACGCTTTCAAAGCAGCGGCCGCGGAGGGCCTTGGAAAGCCTGTCGATTTTGTCACATCGGCCAGCGGCGGCTTTGCGGATAGCGACAGCCTCATGGTGGTCGTTGACAGCAATCGATTCGAGCTTCGTGATGCGTTCGAGCTGCATCGCTATGCTGGTCTGCTCGGAAACTTCACCAACGATGAAAAAGCAGCTGGCCCCGGTGAGTTGCGTGCGCGTTCTCCGCTGGCGGTTAAGCTTCTTGACAAGACAAATTCCAAAACATTCTGGTTGATCGCCAATCATCTCGCGCGAGGTGAAGAGGATCTGCGGACTGAGCAAGCCAGAATGTTACGAAAATGGGCCGAAGATTCGACAGAGCCGATCATCGCAGCCGGGGATTTCAACTTTGACTTTGATTTTCATACTCAGAAGGGGAACGCTGGTTTCGATGCCATGATGGACGGTAATGTCTGGACATGGCTAAAGCCCAATCCGCTGATTGACACAAATTGGTCCGACGATCGCCAGATTAAGGATCGACGCGTTGATCGATATCCAGATTCCATTTTGGACTTCGTCTTTGTGGCGAATAGTGCAAAGGGATGGAACGGCAACTCACGTGTGATCGTTCGGGACGGTGACTTTCCTGACAGTGACAAGACCAGCGATCATCGTCCGCTCATAACTTCATTCAGCGTTCCCTCGCCATAATTCGCCATAGGTCCGTCGGCAGAGATGAAGATTGACTTGTTGAACCGCAATACCGTTCAATGACGTTCGTAGTGGACGAGGTCACGAGTCCTTCCTTCAGGGAATCATGGGGACTCGTAACCTCGTCCACTACTTATGAAGGCGTTCATTGAACAGTAAAGTGTTTAACCGTCAGCCGGAGGCGTACGTGAATGCCGTCGCCAACGTACGCCTGCGGCTAAAGGTCAACGAAAAACATCTCTATCGCCACCGTTTAAAGGACTTTTTTGACGGAATCTCTGTTCCTCCAAACAGGCGAGAAAGTTCGGTTCAGGTCTTCGGAATGCGCCCGGGCGATTCATGTCCGAAAGACGCGGTCTTTTCTTTCGGACGGCACCAGTCGCGTCGCGATTCGGCGATCGGAACATGAATATCTTGTGAGTGAAGCCTCGTCTGAGCGGGCACCACGCAGGCGGCTTCGGATTTTGTATTTCATGCGTGCTTGGTTGAATCGATAAAAAACGATCATCAATTCACGAAATATCGACGGGGCGTTGCTGCGGACTTGTTGATGTGTCGCAGCATGGTATCCTCGCCATTCGTACAGTTTTCGTCGGGTGTCAATTGAATCAATCCGCAACCGTTTTTGAGTCTATTCGATGATCGTTCCTCAAATCTGTCCACCTCAGCGCGTCCTCATGGGGCCTGGTCCGAGTGATATTCATCCCAGCGTTTTGGCGGCGATGGCTGCACCAACAGTCGGGCATCTTGATCCCTATTTTCTGAAGATCATGGACGAAGTCCAGTCGATGCTTCGAGAGGTTTTTCAAACCACCAATCCGATGACGATGGCCATCAGCGGAACCGGTAGCGCCGGGATGGAAATGTGCGTTGTGAATTTGATAGAGCCGGGCGATCGAATGATCGTCGGCGTCAATGGAGTTTTCGGCGGACGAATGGCGGACGTGGCCGAACGCGCGGGCGCCGAAGTGACGAAGATCGAACGTCCGTTCGGAGAAGTTTTCACACCCGAAGAAGTGGCCGCAGCGGTTCAGAAAGTTCGACCAAAAGTCGTTGGGATTGTTCATGCGGAAACCAGCACCGGCGCAAAGCAGCCTCTGGAAGAAATTGCCCGGATCGTCCACGAAGCCGGCGCGCTACTGTTGGTGGACTGCGTGACGTCACTCGCAGGAATCCCGGTAGAGATTGATCGTCTTCAGATCGACGCCGCGTACAGCGGATCACAAAAGTGTCTGGGATGTCCGCCGGGACTTTCGCCGGTGACGTTTGGCCCCAGAGCTCTGGAAGTCATGGACGCCCGCAAGAAAAAAGTGTCCAGCTGGTATCTGGATATCGGAATGCTGCGAAACTACTGGGGCAGCAATCGAGCTTATCATCACACAGCCCCGATCAACATGAACTACGCACTGCATCAGGCACTGCGATTAGTTTTGCAGGAAGGACTGGAGGCTCGATATGCGCGACATCAGCTTCATCATTCTGCGCTCAAGGCCGGTTTGAATGCGATGGGCATTCAATATTCCGTTGCCGCAGAAACATCGCTGCCGATGTTGAATTCCGTGTTGATTCCTGAGGGCGTGGATGACGTTGCCGTGCGAGGACAGCTCTTGAACGAATTCGGAATCGAAATCGGTGGAGGACTTGGCCCGATGAAAGGAAAGACCTGGCGAATCGGGCTTATGGGGGAAGCTGCCACAAAGTCGAACGTGCTCGTGTTTCTTGCGGCTCTGGAGCAATGCCTGAACAAACAGGGTGTCCGCCCGGCTGCGGGTGCTGGCGTGGCCGCTGCGAATGCGGTTTATCTAAGTTGACCGAATTGCGTTCAAAGATTTTCTCAACTTGTGCGCGAGCCTGGATTTTCAGGCAGAAAATGACTCCTGCCTGTAGCGGACGGCTAAAGTTGTGTTGATTCTGAATCCTTGTGCTGGCCTACTGAAATAGCTGTATGAAAGTCGCGCTTTTCATTCCTTGTTATGTTGATCAGTTCTATCCTCACGTGGGGATGGCCACTGTCGCTGTGCTTGAACACTTTGGGATTCAAGCCGAGTTTCCGACTGCTCAAACCTGTTGCGGTCAGCCGATGGCGAACAGCGGTTGCATGGACGAGGCGCGGCCACTGGCAACTAAGTTTATCAATACGTTCGATGGCTACGACTATGTTGTTGCGCCGTCCGGAAGTTGTGTGTCGATGGTGCGAAACCACTATGACCACCTCTGTGACCACAACGATCAGAAAGCAGCAACCGTCCGAAGTCGGACTCTGGAACTCAGTGAGTTTCTGACACAGGTTTTGAAGGTTCAGGAAATCAAAGGACGTTTTCCTTTTCAGGTCGGCCTTCACCAAAGCTGTCATGGTTTGCGTGAGCTTCGACTTGGTCCGTCATCAGAAGTGATGAAGCCGCGCGACAGTATGATGCATTCGCTGATTTCGGGGCTTGAGGGAATTCGTTTTTCCACTCTGTCACGCAAAGACGAATGCTGTGGTTTTGGCGGCACGTTTGCGGTCGCCGAAGAAGCGGTTTCCTGCATGATGGGCGACGATCGAGTCAACGATCATGTCAATGCGGGCACTGAAGTTCTGACCGCTGGCGACATGTCGTGTCTGATGCATCTGGAAGGAATTATTCGGCGTCGCAAAATTCCGATGCGAGTGATGCATTTTGCGGAGATCATGGCGGAATCACTCGGTGGTGGTCATTCTTTGCACGGGTGAAATTTAGGAGTTGCACTTCATGTCTCATCCTGCACTTGCTCAGGCATTCGTCGACAATCGCGAGCGCGCTCAGTGGCACGACAAGGCACTGTGGTTCGTGCGTGAAAAACGCGACCGCATGGCGTCCAGCGTCCCTGAATGGGAATTGCTTCGGGAAACTGCGTCTGCAATCAAGCGACATACTCAGTCTCGAATGGCGGAGTATCTGGAGCAGTTTGAGGCGAATGCGACGAAGAATGGCATTGTTGTTCATTGGGCGGCCGATGCCGAAGAACACAACGAGATTGTTCTGAGTATCCTGCAGCGGCATCAGGTGAAACGTCTGGTCAAAAGCAAGTCCATGCTGACCGAGGAATGCCACCTGAATCCGTTTCTCGAAGCTCAGGGCATTGAGGTTGTTGACACGGACCTTGGCGAACGCATCGTTCAGTTGCGAAAGGAAACTCCAAGTCACATCGTATTGCCGGCTATTCATATTCGAAAAGAAGAAGTCGGCGAGTGCTTTCACGAACATCTCGGCACTGAAAAAGGGGCATCGGATCCGAACTACCTCACCGAAGCCGCGCGGCATCATCTTCGTGAGCGTTTCTGTAAAGCCGATGCAGGTCTGACAGGCGTGAATTTTGCGATTGCCGAAACGGGTGGCATTGTGATCTGCACCAACGAAGGCAATGCGGATCTGGGAGTCGCACTTCCAAAGGTTCATATCGCCTGCATGGGAATGGAGAAACTGATTCCTCGCGCGAAAGACCTGAGCGTCTTTTTGAGACTGCTGGCGCGTTCTGCAACCGGGCAGCCCATCACGACATATTCTTCGCACTTCCACGGGCCGCCACCGGGTTGCGAAATGCACATTGTGATCGTCGACAACGGACGCAGTGAGATTTTGAAGTCACCCGATTTTCGTCGGAGTCTGGACTGTATTCGCTGTGGGGCTTGCATGAACACCTGCCCTGTGTACCGACGCAGTGGTGGCCATAGTTATCAATCGACGGTCCCCGGTCCGATCGGTTCCATTCTGACGCCGCTGCAAACGCCAGAGAAACACAACTCACTGCCGTTCGCATGTACATTGTGCGGTTCGTGTACTGATGTTTGTCCGGTGAAAATCGATCTTCATCAGCAGTTGTTCACTCTTCGTGAGCTGCTCGACAACAAACGTCTGATCGGAACATCCAAGAAGCTGTCAATGAAGATGGCATCCGGAGTCATGTCACGAACATGGCTCTTCAACCTGCTTGGCAAGGTTGCCCGGACGTCGCTTCGGCTGATGCCGCGGTTTCTGATTTACAATCGACTCAACGGCTGGGGCAAACAGCGCGAACTGCCGGATGTTCCTGCAAAATCGTTCCGGCAGATGTATGCAGAGCGAAATCAGAAATAGCCATTAAGTCAGTCCCAGACAACCAACAAAACAGCGGACCGAACAGGAACAGGAACAGGAACAGAAAACCATGGTGATGAAGAGCAGTTCGAAAACCTCTTCGCGGGAATCCATTCTTTCGAAGATCCGCGCTGCGTTGCTGCAATCATCCCCGCTCCCGGAGCTCGACGTCGTTGGCCCGTGGCAAACTTTCGACGATCCCGAGGCTCGATTCGCGGAAGTGCTGAAGTTCGTCGGAGGCCAGACCGTGCACGTTGCCACGATCGCGGACGCCGATGCCCATTTGAGAACTCTGGAACCGTGGATCAAGGGCAAGGTGCGATGCACGATGGTTCCAGGCATCGGTGACACGACTTTTGATCTTGATCATGTCAGCGATCCGCATGCACTGGAGAACGTTGATTTCGCTGTGCTTCGCGGCCACTTTTGCGTGGCAGAAAACGGTGCCATCTGGGTGACCGACGACAATATCAAGCATCGAGTGCTGTACTTTATTCCGCAGCACATCTCACTGGTTGTTCGCGCATCGGAAATCGTCAACAACATGCACGAAGCGTATGCTCGAATCACAATTGGCGAGCATCGCTTCGCGGGATTCATTTCGGGCCCTTCAAAGACCGCTGACATCGAACAGTCACTCGTGATCGGCGCGCATGGGGCTCGGTCGCTGACGGTTTACCTGGTGGATGACCTGCCGTGAACTGGCAAGACCCAAGGTTTAGGCGCGCAAGCGAACACGTTGCTCGTCACTGATGTTCTGGTGGATGGATGCCGGAGTGCGCTGACGCTCGGTCTGGCCCTGCGACTACAACGCAGGCTCCATCATTTCACTGAGAACCAGGCATTAGGTTTGGTCTGCCGGGGTTCTGGAGATGGCCTTTGTGCTGATCCGCAGTACCCAAAATGAGACGCCAAACAATGCCGTCAGGGACACAACTTGCGACAACAGATGACCTTGCTCATCTGTGAAATTCAAGGCTTGACTGATCGCCTCAAGTCCATTCCATGAAGATATTCCGAGCCAGGCAAAAAGCCCCAGCGCAACGCCAACAAGGGATTCGCCAGCGATCAGGCCGGAAGTCAGCAGCACTCCGGTCTCAGCATGTTCTGGATTGTCCGGCGTATCTCGACGGTTGACGAGACTGCGGACGATTCCACCAAGCACAATCGGAATGGCAAGGCCGAACGGCAGATAGATACCAACCGCAACCGGCATGACATGCATTCGAAACGTCGATTTTCGAGCGGCGAGGAAATAATCGGCGATCAGAATCAGCACGCCCACGACCATTCCTGCAAACACCATCTCACGTGGCAGAACGCCATCTCCGAAGAAGCCTTCGGCCAGTGATTTGAACAAGCCGGCCTGTGGAGCTGGCAGTTCTTTTCCACCAATTCCGCCAGTCCCATTTGCGAGGGAACCTTCATGCAGAATCGTCATCACCGGCGCCATAACGAAAGATGCGGTGACGACACCAAGGATTTGCATAATCTGCTGTCGTCGAGGCGACGCTCCAACCAGTTGCCCGGTCTTTAAGTCGTTGCAGACATCTCCGGCGGTGCATGCGACACAACAGACAACGCCTGCAACTCCCAGCGTTGCGATGATCCCCTGAGTACCACCGAAGCCGAAGAGCATGACCAGTCCGCCGGTACCAAGAACCGCCGTGATGGTCATCCCCGAGACCGGGCTGTTGGAATTTCCAACCAATCCCACAATGTAGCTGGCAACCGCAGCAAAGAAGAATGACATCACCAGCATGATGATCGTGGTCAGCAGCGTCAAAGGAACATCATGATGCAGCAATCGGTAATAAAGCCCGCCGATCAGGAAAGTACACACAAGCCCGAGCAACGCGATCAATCCACCGCTGAGGTTTTGTTCGCGAGGATCGACCGAAGCAGACTCTGTCTTGTTGGAAACAACCTGCATCAGATGTCGAACGGCGGCCAACAGACCATGGCGAACCGTCCAGATTGAGGAAACGCCTCCGACAACCATGGCTCCCACGCCAAGATAACGGACTTTGCTGCTCCAGAGTTCGTAGGCCATTTCAACGGGATCGGCTGACGCGATCCCCGATGTACCCAGCAAAGGAATTGTGATCATCCAGCCAATAACACCGCCTGCAAAGATCTCCATGGCAATCGGCAGAGTGACAATGTAACCCACGGCGAATAAGGCCGGAGAAATCTCGGCACCCGCGAAGAAAATTCGTCCGGCTCTCAGAACCGCAAACTCGGCGGTGCCATGAATGAGCCCCAGCAGTGTTTGCAAAATCTTGAAAATGCCGCCGACAGCGATTCCTGAAACAATGCGAGTCAACCCGGTTGAACCACTCTGCCCGCCTGCACCATCACGCGCGCCGGCCTGAAGAACCTCTGCACACGCGAGACCTTCGGGAAACTTCAATTCTTTGTTATCAATGATGAAAACCTGCCGCATAGGAATCATTATCAAGACACCAAGCAAACCGCCAGACAGGGCAATCAATGTGGTCGTCCAGAAGTCAAAAGTCTGCCAGACGCCAGTGAGTAACAATGCGGGCATTGTGAAGATAATGCCCGCTGCCAGGGACTCACCGGCTGAAGCGGCGGTCTGTACAAGGTTCGATTCCAGCACGGACGTTCGTCGAAGAATTCCTCGCAGAATGCCCATCGAAATGACGGCCGCCGGGATCGATGCGGACACCGTCATGCCGGCTCGCAGTCCCAGATAGACGTTCGCCGCTCCCATGATCACGGACAAGCTGATGCCCAGAAGAATCGCAGGCCAGGTCAACTCATATTGAGCTTCCGCCGCTGGCGTTGTCGATACGGTGACGCGATCTTTCATTGGCTCACTCCTGCTTCCATGCTCTGGCTGTTTCATCAAAGGGGCAAGAGTAACAGTTTTGCTTCGCCGACTGCAATTCCTGTGGCGACAGAAGCGCCGTGTCGGGTGCGGTTGGTGAATCGATCGGTACCAATAGCAGCAGCGTTAGCAGAATTCGTGAGAATTCCCGGGCGGTCCGAATTCTGGCGAATGCGGCTGCGAGACGGATCAGAAGAGCTCTGAAATGGGATTGCCGCCATCGACGACAAAGCGAGGTCGGCCCTGATGATCGGAGTACTGAACATCCAGAGGCACTCCGAAGTACCGAAACAGCGTCGCTGCGATATCCGCAGGAGTCACAGGGCGTTCCTTGATTGTGCCTCCATCCTTTTCCGTGGAGCCGATCACCTGACCGTGACGAAGACCTCCGCCAGCCAGACACATTGACATCACTTCGGGCCAGTGGTTACGACCGTCTGTGCTGTCCTGAGTCCCCATATTGGGCGTGCGTCCAAATTCTCCCATAGCAATCACAAGGACATTGTCGAGCAATCCACGTTCTTCAAGATCACCAACAAGCGTTGTGATCAGATGGTCAAAGAGTGGCAACAATGGCCCGAGCCCTTTGCTGATTCCGCCATAGGGAGGAATATTATCGCCGTGAGTATCCCAGGTTCCTGACGCACCATGATAGCTCAGGTCCAGAGTCACAAACGTCGTTCCAGCTTCGACAAGTCGTCGAGCGATCAACGCTTGTTGGCACCAAAGATGTTTGCCATATTTGTCACGCGTTGCGGCGTCTTCTTTGGAAAGGTCGAAGGCCTGACGTGCTCGCTCGCCAAGCAACAAGTCGACCGCCTGCTGCTGATAGGTATTCAAAGCCGCCATCGATCCATCCTGATCAAGTCCGGCTTTCATCAAATCAAACTGCTGAAGCAAACTGACTCGTTCATTCAGTCGCGATTCCGACAAGCCGGTCGGCATTTGAAACAAGTCGCCGCCGGTGAGTCTTCCGGTATCAATCCCAACGTCTGTGTAGACAGGCAGAGTGGCTGCTTTGTCACAGATGAATGGATCATATTGCTTTCCCAAATATCCGGCGAAAGCAAGATGCGACCGGGACTTCATGAAGGCGGCGTATGGCGGCATCGCCGGATGATTAGCGCCGTGATTTCTTGCAATCACTGACGCCAGCGAAGGATACTTCACAGCCTCCGGGTTCACTCGCGGTTCTGCCGTGAGATTTGCCGTCTGAAACACCATGTTCGGTTCATGATTACTGTGGCGAGCATCAACAGACCGAATGATCGTAAAGCGATCAAGCATCGCGGCTTGTTTCGGAAGATGCTCACAAATCACCACGCCTGGCAATTTTGTTCTTGTGATTCCAAACGGGCCTCGATTCACCCACGGACGCTCGGGCTTACTGTCCCATGTGTCGATATGACTTGGGCCGCCTGCCATCCACAGCAGAATGACGCTCTTGCCGGTCGGAGAAGATTTTCCCGCTGTCGCCGCTTCGGCCTTTGCCTGCAGTAAGCCCGGCAATGACAACCCGGCGATTCCTGCCATACCGGCTTTCAGCATCGAACGGCGAGAATCAAGGAAGACACCTTCCCGTGCTCGGCCCCAAAAGTTGCCAAACGAGTGACCGGCATGTTGAGTCTGTACACAGAACTGCTGAGGATGCGTATTCTGGTGCATCAGAGTTCTCCGAATGAGGACAAGTGAGCGGAGAGCGTTTGGCGGGGCCTGCAGCGTAGCCAGATTCCGTCCAGTCATCAAGCCGCAAGTGAAATGCCGCCTGTGAATAGGCGTTGGCCAGGGTTCGACGGGCTGGCGTTGCACTTTTTTGAAGCACGCTTTGCGGTTCGGCGATCGCCGTTATCATCCGCAATCTGGAAAGTCACGCATCTCCGCCGGGACGATGCTGGACCAGCCGCCGGAAATGCGAAAGATCAGGTCCTTTGCTGACTTTCCGTCTTAGTCTCCAGGCGATCAGGCACATTGCAGAACTTCGAACAGGTATCAGCAGGCTCATGGCAGAAAAAACATATCTGGCAGTAGACATCGGCGCGGAAAGCGGTCGAGTCATGGCGGGGCGATTCGACGGCAAGCATGTTTCCTTGCACGAGATTCACCGATTCAGCAACGGCCCCGTTCGACTGGGCGGAACACTGCGCTGGAATCTCGTGGGACTGTGGATTGAAATCCAGAACGGCCTGAGAGAAGCGGCTGCACGGTATGGTTCTTCAATCGCCTCGGTGGGCGTTGATACCTGGGGCGTCGACTTTGTTCTGATGAATCGCAACGATGAGATGCTGGGGCAAGCCTGGAACTATCGAGATTCCAGAACCGACGGGATGCTCAATAAGGCACTTGAGCGAGTTCCGCGGGCTGAGATTTTCGGCCAGACTGGTTTGCAGTTCATGCAGATCAATTCTCTGTATCAGCTGTTGGCCATGTGTGAACGTGATCCGGAACTTGTTGCTCAGGCAACTCGCTTTCTGATGATCCCCGACTTCTTCAACTGGTGTCTGTGTGGCAGTCGCGTTGTTGAATTCACAAACGCCACAACCACTCAGATGCTTAACGCCACGACTCGCGACTGGGCGAGCGACATGCTGCGAAAGCTGGAAATTCCCACGCAGATGTTTCCGGAAATCGTCACCCCGGGAACTCAACTTGGCGCACTGCGGCGCGAAGTCGCCGAGTTTACTGGTCTGAACAAAGTGAACGTGGTTGCACCGGCAACGCATGATACCGGTTCAGCCGTTGCTGCCGTGCCAACGACGCATACCGGAAATCCTGACTGGGCCTACATCAGCAGCGGAACATGGTCGCTGATGGGCGTCGAAGTCAGTGACGCGGTTCTCACCGAAAAAGCGCTTCAACGCAATGTGACCAATGAAGGCGGCATTGATGGAACCTACCGCCTTCTGAAAAACATCATGGGATTGTGGCTGGTGCAGCGATGCAAAGTTGCATTCGAAGAACGCGGCCTGAAAGTCGACTATGCCGAGCTGACTCGCAAAGCCGCCGGCGCAGCGCCGTTTCGATCGCTGGTCGATCCGGACAGACCCGAGTTTCTGCGTCCGACTGACATGACCGAAGCAATCGCCGCGGAATGCCGTCGCACCGGGCAACCGGTTCCTGAAAACGAAGGGGAGTTCGTTCGCTGTGCTTTGGAGAGTCTGGCCTTAAAGTATCGAATGGTGCTCGGATGGCTGGAGGATTTGACAGGAGTGAAGGTGCAGGTCGTTCACGTGGTCGGCGGCGGAGCTCAGAATGCGTTGCTCAATCAATTCACGGCGGATGCGTGCGGTGTGCCGGTCGTCGCTGGTCCGGTCGAAGCAACGGCTCTGGGAAATGTGCTAGTTCAGGCCATGTCGGCGGGAGATGTCTCGTCGTTGCACGAAATCCGCGACGTCGTTCGGCGTTCGGAATCGATAACAGAATTTCACCCCAAAAACAGCGATGCCTGGACGGACGCCTGGGAGCGATTCCGGAAGCTTTGTGAGGTCTGAAGGACCGATTTTCGGACGACGTGCGGGAATCGTGACATTCCGAGATAAATTCCACGCATCTGAATTCGCAAAATAGTAGGATCATCGTCTCTCACGCCGTCATGTGCTTGGCAATGGCGGGCCGATTTTAACTCATTCTTTGTAAATTCAACGGCATCATGGGACTCCTCGACAAGCTAAAACGTGGCCTTGAAAAGACGAAGCAAATCCTGCGAACCGACGTTCGTGACTTGTTTCGATCGGGACAGATTCTGGATGACAGCTTGCTTCAGGATTTTGAGGCCAGGCTGATTCGTACAGACATGGGTGTTACGGCTGCCAGTCGAATCACCGCGCGTTTGAAAGCCGATCACGGTGGACGAACGGTTGATGTCGATGCCATCTGGAAGACGGTTCACGACGAATTGGTCGACTTGCTGAAGGGCAAGGATGACGTTCGCTGGGATTTGAGTAATCCGCTCTCTCCAATTGCAAAGGCGGCTTCGGGGCCAACCGTGATTCTTGTCGCTGGCGTGAACGGAGCAGGCAAGACAACTTCGATCGCAAAGCTGACAAGCCTGCTGATGAAGAACGGCAACAAGGTTGTGCTTGCGGCGGGTGACACGTTCCGAGCGGCGGCCGTTGAACAGTTGACGATGTGGAGCGAAAGACTGGGATGTCAGATTGTCCGCAAGGAAAGTAATTCCGATCCGGCGGCCGTGGCTTTCGATGGAGTTCAAAAAGCCGTTGAGATCGGGGCCGATTATTTGATCGTGGATACTGCCGGTCGTCTGCAGACTCAGAAGAATCTTATGGACGAGCTGGAAAAGATTCGTCGTGTCATGCGGAAGATCATTCCGGATGCTCCGCATGAGAGCCTGCTGGTGCTGGATGCGACGACAGGGCAGAACGGACTGAGTCAGGCGAAGAGCTTTTCACAGGCGATCGGTTGCACAGGATTAATTCTTTCAAAGCTCGACGGAACCGCTCGCGGCGGCGTGGCTGTGGCGATCCGTCAGGAGATGGGATTTCCCGTGAAGTACATCGGTGTGGGCGAACAGATCGATGACCTGGAACTTTTCGATCCCGACAGCTTTGTTGATGCGTTGTTCGCGAAGTAGCATCGATGCTGCTATTTACCGATCGAATACAGGTGAGTAAACGTCCGCAGAAACAGGTGACCATCTGCTGCGGACGCAGAAGCCCGCATGCCTTCTGACAGTTGGTTCTTTGAGATCAATTCAAAGGAATCGGCCGCTTTGATGACGTAGCCAACGCCCTCTTCATTGAAGAAGTAGATCAGTCCGTTCGCTGAAATCGGTGAGGCCGTGAACGTGCCTTCAATTCGATCCTTCCAGATTTCCTCGCCGGTTTTCGCATCAACACAATTCACCACGCCGTTATTCAGCACGCTGAAGATCCGTTCGCCGATCAGGATCGGCCCGCTTAGATCGGAATTTCCTTTATCACGGTTCCAGATGACGTGAGACATCGACACGTCACCGCGAGTCGTTTCATCAAGACGAACGCTCAGAAGATTGGCACCGCGAGAGCCAGTGTTGATGATCGCATGGTTCTCAAGAAACATGGGCGGCGAAGAGGCGTTAAAGTCATCGTGTCGAATGGTCCACAATTCCTCGCCCGTCGCAGCGTCATACGCAAATGCAGCTCGTGAACCAATGGAAACCAGATACGTGCGGCCGTCCACTTCGGTGTAACCCGGCGTTCCGTAAGCTTTGCGAAGATCGCCTTCGAGCTTCGGGATACCGTTCTCGTCCAGGTCACCGTAATCCGTTGTTCGATCCGTACGCCAGACCGTTTCGCCCGTCTGCTTATTCAGTGCCGTGACAAACTGAGCATCAATGCCATCGAATGTCAGAATCAAATAATCCTTCCACAGAATCGGTGATGAGCCCGGCCCTCGAAAGTGCCGACAATTAATGTCTTTACGTTCCCAAACGACTTCGGCTGTCGTTGGATCAAGCTTCACTGTCCCATAGGTGCCGAAGTGAACATAGACAGCATCTTCCTCCAGCGCACACGAAGGGGAGGCGTAGGTGTTGACCTCATTCTTCAGAGGCTCTGGTTCCGCATTTTCGAACAGGAGTTTGTGGTGCAGCACCTTTCCGGTTTGCTGATCAACACAATAAACAAACTGCTGTTTTCCATCCTTTGTCGCAGCGGTGATCCAGATCTTACCGTACCCAATAATGGGGACAGAATGGCCAAAGCCTTCGAGATCCAGTTTCCACGCGATGTTGGTCTTTGAATCTTCAGACCACTCAGTTGGCAGCCCTGCAGAGTCCGCATCAGAAACATGCGAGCTCAATGCAGGACCGGTACGCACTGGCCAGTTGACCCGATCAGAAGCGTTGGCTGTTTTCATCGGGATTGCAGCGAGCCCCAGTACACAGACTGCAATGAACAGCGGGCGGCACAGTTGAAGAGCGTTGGTTTGAATTGCTGTCACGAGACGACTCACTGGAAGGATAATATGGCAGACGAGGCAGAGATGACGGAGTGTGAATCCTGAAGACAAACTTCCCGCGAAAGCCATCGTTCGCGTCTCAGTGGATTGACGCGAATAAACAAAAGCTGACCTTCGAAGAAAATGTCTGCAGTCGCCGCTGGAGTTATTGTGCTACGCGGATCTCCATCGCGGCGATGATAAGCTTAGCGACACGAAAAGCGTCTGTCTCGCGTGCGTTTAGGGATGCCAACGCTTCCAGGAGAAATCCCAACAGACGCTGGGGCCGCATTTTGCCTGTCAGCCCGGCAACTCAAAATGAGGGCGGAGGGCAAACAAAAAAATGACAGGAAGCGGTAGGGCATCCTGTCACAATTGATGTTGAATCCGACTGATGTTGAGCCCGACAGTAAGAATTCGCCCGTGTACAGGCTGACAGAAGCGGACCTCTTTCGCAGAAATCTGCGGCTCTGAGCGACGGGTGTCGAACCCCGTCGCTTGCGTGTTTGCCAGAGTCTGATGGATCGAGATTCCCCTGGATTCTTCTCCAGGGCGCGAGTGCTAGTCTGATGAAAAGATCCAGAATCGCCTAATCGTCGGCGTCTTCAGAGGGAAATGCATATCTTCGCGGCGGCGCTGGTTCGAAGGTTCCATCCTTCTTTTTGTCGCGTTTCTTCCGTTTCTCGTCGGCCCGCTGCTTCTTTTCCTGCTCACGTTGACGCTTGGCGTAGGTGTTTTGGTTCTTTGCGATCTGAAACTCCGAGTAAAAACCAGTCTGAAGCGAAAATCAAACGTCCGACCTCGCAGGTCTTACATGATCGATGTCGTCAGCCAGCGGAAGCATTGTAGACGAATCACCATTGAAGAGATACCACGAACATGAAAGCTTACGGAACGCACATCGACTTCAGGGCACACCAAAAAAGAAACCCGGCGTTAGAACACCGGGTTTCTGAGCACATCACAAGTATTTTTCCGCAGCATTCGCTACTTCTTCACACTGCTCTTGATGTCAGGCTTCTTTGCGTCCTTTTTGACTTTTTTGTTTTTCTTGTCGTTCTTCTTGCTGTTATCACCCTTACCCACCGCAGTCTCCCCGTAAACAAATTAAGTTGATTGGCCGAAATCATCAGTTGAATTCGGCATCACGGACAAGACCTCTCAGCGCCGTGTTCGATGAAGAATATCACAACACGCATCAGACTGAATCCCACTTCTTCGGAAAACACGAAGACTCAAGTCATGTCACGTGACTTGAAGTGACCGAAACCCCGCCAGCACACAATCGCGACGCCGCAGCGAGTGGATGTGTCATCGAACTTAGGCCCAGTCCCGAAATTACTCTCCGAGGTGGCGGCACGGCGCAAGCCGTCCGGTGATGTGAAACCGGTGGGCTCGCACCCTTCCGCTGCAATCAAAGATTGCGGAGACTCTTTCGGGACTATTCCTGGCTGGCTGGCGGCTGTGGACTAATCCAGGACCGATTCTTCAGAATACGGTGAGTCGCTTTCTTCGAATACAGATCGGCTGGACGACATGTCCAATTCCCAGATGGAATCCATTCTGGAACCATCTGCGTCATCATCCGGCAGATTGTAACCGGAGAAGATTCCAGAATCGGGCCGGTTCTGGTCCATTGCCTTCTTCAGCGGAGAAGGCAATGTTGGAGTGTCGCGAATGAGAAGCAATCCGGAACACGGCACATCGTGACCCTTGACCTGAACCTTCAGCTCGGGCCATACGGACGAGCGTGTCATTATTTCACAGCCCGTCGACATCACCAGAATCGTGTCGCCGGGCATGGCTGCTCCAGCACCCGGATGCCAGAACACAGGGGTTGGTGCCTGAAGTTCAAAATCGGACGCCGGCGTTAACTGGTGCTCACTGGAACGATAGCCAATCACGTCGGCCTGATCCGCGAGTTGCCACTCTGACGCCAGTCCAAACTTATCATAGATGCGTTTTACTTTGGGCCACAGATCCTTCAATACCTGCCCATTGCGTGAAAAGTAGATCCCGGTCGCGTGCATCAGAACGGCTTTCTGATGAGCCGCCCAAAGCTCCGCAGGAACCGTATCAAGGCAAACTGTCCTGGAAACGGCGGCATGCAGTCCCCAGCGTTTTGCTGTGCACGAAATGCTGGCGTAGGATTCAACGGCGTCTTCGCTATAGCCCCAATGGCGATAGCGAATATTGCGACCATCGGCACAAACCTGAATTCGGACAGGAGTCACAGTTCGACGGAGCAGTCGGTTGCTTAGTTCACCTGCAACCGCGGCCTCCGTCACTCCTTTGCGAATGTGACCGGCCGTCACTTCGACGGCATGGACAAGGACTTTGCTGAGCTTACGCAGTCGATCGACTTCCAATTCTGTCAGCGGCAGACGCAGTCGGTTGATTCGCTTTGCGGAATTCTTCGTGCCTTCAAAACCGGAATCACTGATGACCCGACGGCCTCGGCAGAGATCTTCCACCAATTCGCAATGAGGCTGAAACCACTCTCGCTGTTTCAATTGAAAGCCAAGCCCAAACGCTTCTCGCTCAAACAATTGCGCGGAGTCCACGGCATTGGTGGCAAACAGGCGAGCATCTTCGGTAATGAAAACGCTGGTGTGACAGTTCTCGCTGGAGCACCGTGTGAGATCGGCACCAGCGGTGAACCAGGCAATGTTGGCAGGATCCTGAAGCAGAAGAGCATCCGCGCCTGTGGCCGCGAGTAACGCACGCACGCGTTCCTGCTTTTCTTCCACATCTGCCAAACGTCGCTTATCCTGAATCAGGCAACGGCGCGGCGACACATCATCCATGTTGCCAGCGTTCATTCCGAAACACTCCCGCAAAACCGTTGCACGAAGTTTTTGGTTTCTGCACACCAGAAACAAATTGTTTCCTCATGCAAAGCCTGGGGCAACTCCCCATTTGAGAACTTCGTCGTCGAGACGTCAGTTGAAGTTTTTACGCGGAAACTGCCCCGCGAACAACACCCGGGGCCTATTCCACTCGAAAAAACTATAACGTGCGGCTGCGATGAGGAACGGTCCAATTTTCACAATCTGCTGCCGAACGTTCATCCAGCACCGATTCTAAGGGTTCTTCTGCAGTTCTGGACGTCAGCGTGAGTCGCGAAATTCATTGCACTTCAGGCTCTGCAGAATTCGAATTGTCAACCGGAGAGGCTTGCATTCGCGTCAAAAACGGAAGGCTAAACGTGCTCCATCGGATCCAGCATCCAGCACGAATCATGAGGAACCATTCCGATATGAGGATAGTAAGACCTCGCTTTGGGAGCTGCGATGAGAATCAACCGAGTCATTCTGCCCGCTGCTGCATGAGTTTGTTGAATCAACTCCTGACCGATGCCTCGCTTCTGATAGCTCGCATCCACAGCCAGGTCCGAAAGGTAAGTGCAAAATGCAAAATCTGTGATGGCTCGACTTACTCCCACCAAAAGGTCCTGGTCGCGAGCGGTTAGAATGATGTCGGCGTGGCTCAGCATTGAGGAAATTCGTTGTCGATCATTCACCGGTCGTCGTTCGCCAAGTGTCGAGCGATTCAGAACATCAATGAACTCGTCGACACTAAGGTCGGGTTCGAGCTGGTATCGAAGAGATGACATAGACCGCGTCCGCGCAAAAGATATGAAAGGCTCACCAAAATCAACTTAGGACCAGTCCCGAAATAGTCTCCGAACTCTGTTAGGAGCGGAAGGGCGCGAGCCCTCCGGTTTCGCTTCACCGGACGGCTCGCGCCGTTCCGCTAGATTGGGACGTTATTTCGGGACTGATCCTTAGCCGTGAAGTCGCCCATCCGGCCAGTTCTTCGCGATTGATTTTCACATTGTGGCGTGTATCAACGGGAAGTGACGGATGGAACAGAATCTCACGAATCGCCGATGTCAGAGGATTTGCTGCGGCTAGGGCGAGCAGTTCGGTCTTCAGTGTGAGTCGCTCAGAATCGCTTTTCGGGAACTTTCCTTCTTCCGGTTCCGCAACAATCACTGGAGTTTGCTGTCCCTTCACGCCCACGCCCACCAAAGCACTGCGATAGATTTGCGAGTGATTGTTAAAGATTGCTTCACAGCAGACGGAATACATCGGACCATCAGCGGGAAAAACAATATGTGCCTTTCGACCGCAGAACCAAAGCCGCCCGGTTGCATCGAAATATCCAACGTCCCCCATTCGATGCCAGAATGATTCGCCGTCCCGGATCTTCGCTCCGCATGTTGCATCCTTGCGGCGAAAATATTCCTTCGTCGCAACAGGGCCTTTGACAATAATCTCTCCAATCTCACCGTCACGCAGGGACGCAGTCTGGCTGATGTCGCCAATTGGCTCGAACGAGGTTTGAATGATGCGAACCTGCATCTGATCGAAAACAGATCCGATGCAAGTCCCCTGGCCTAACGCGGTCAAAGCCGCCGTTTCATTGAGTACCGTTCTTCCACCGATGGAGGCGACCGGCAGGCATTCCGTCGCACCATACGGAGTAAAAATATCGGCGGCTGAAGAAAGGGCCGCTGTCATGCGGTTCAAGACATGAATCGGCACCGGCGCACCGGCAGAGAGAACTCGTCGCAGAGTTGGAAGAGTGATCTGATGCTGTTCACAATAGCGTCCAACGCGATTCCATAAGGCCGGTGAACCATACGCTTGCGTCACTCCCTGACTGCGAATGGCTTCCAGAATGAGTTCTGGATTGACCATTGAAGGCCGAGTCGGATCCATGTCAGGGATCACGGTTGTAATCTGCATCGCGAGATTGAATAACGCGAAAAGCGGGAAACCCGGCAGATCAATTTCGCCAGGATCAGGTTTATAGTGGTTGCGAATCAAGTCAACCTGAGCATCGAACATTCCGTGCTCGTACAAAACGCCTTTTGGAGGTCCGGTACTGCCACTGGTGAAGATGATCGCAGCAGAATCAGTCGCCTGCGTCTGAGGAAGCGGTGTTTTCGACGAACGCCCCCAATCAAGAATCTGACGATAACTGACGGCTCCGAGCCGACTTGATTTTGGGCCGACGATCACATTCAAGCGGGCATTTCGATATCTCCACGGCATGAGCTTTCGCACGATGTGAACTGGCGGAATCGCAACAAATCCGTCCGGATCAACTTCATCAAGACATTTGAGCACACTCTTTTTTCCCATTCCCGGATCAATCAGCGTGCAGATCGCACCCGTGCGAAAAATCCCGAACGTCAACGCGATGAATTCTATAGACGGTCGTACCATCAGCACGATGCGATGTTCCGGACGAACTCCGTGAATCATAAGGCCTCGAGCGATCGCGTCTGCTTCTTCATTGAGCTCCGAAAATGTGAGATGCGTCCACGCAACGCGACCGGCCGCGTCACGGGATTCCGGAAACACGACCGCACGCTGGGTAGGGACTGCCTGCGCGGAGCTTCGAAGTCGATCCGCAATGTTCAATGGTGTTGACATGAATTCAAAGTGAAAGAAAAGAAATCAGAACGAGCGTAAAATCGTCATCCTCGTGACACTGCGACGATCTCATTTGAATGGCGAGAGAGCGATGCTGCCCTTTGGCTGCATTTCCCCTTCAGTATCGAGCCGCCAGCACAGAGTCTTCAGATTCCAGCGGAACGGCTGCTCTTTGCGACCAGTTATACTTTATACGGCCCGGACGGAGATGTTTTTCATTTAACCGCAATACCGTTCAACGAACGGCCTGTAAAAACGAACGGCCTGTAAAGTAGCGGAATCGGCGCAAGCCGTCCGGTGCGCCAGCATTTTGCAGGCACTCACCGGGCAGCTCGCGCTGCACCGCTACTTTTTGAACGGTATTGCGTTTAACCGTTAGCCGGACGTGTACGTTGGTGGCAGCATCCGCGTACGCCTCCGGCTGACGGTTAAACAACTCAATCGTGACCAGTTAAGCAGACTGCGAAAAGTTTTCCGACAGACAACAGTCTTTAAACAGCAGTCTTCTTCAAAAGCGTGACTGTAGCAACTGAACGGGAGTCCTGCATAGAAAATGGGTGCAGTCGACGATTTCGGCAGTTCCTTTTTGCCGAACAGGAATTCGCACAGGGCATCTCGTAAGCGGCATTTTCGAGAGCAGGTCGGACAACAAAAGAATCGGCGATCGCTTTCCTCCCGCGGTCCAGCGCCTTCGCAAGCCGGTCGCTAACGCGACAAGAACGACGACAGGGATTTTTACGCCGGGCTAAGCCGCGATAACCCTTCCTGCTGTTTATTCCCTGACAAAATCCCGACTTTGACCAGTTGGAAGAATCATTGAAATTCGAGCATTAAGCAAAGTCCCACGTTCAAGTTTGCGGACCGCGGAAGAATGGCCGATCATTCGATGAAGTCAAACACGGCAAACTCTTTGGCCTTTTCTGAATTCATCAAAGCAAATCTGCCGGGCATTCAAAGACGCAACAAATGCAGCTTCAATGCAAATTGGGGACGACATGAACAGACGATGATTTAAGTGCTGAGTCGTCTGTTCAGCATCCTTTCTCTCATCTCCGGTACCATTTGCGGTCTTGCAGTTGTTTCCTGTCGAAGAATCCCGGCGGCCTGACCTCTCCCAGATTCACTTCTGCAGTTCCCAAGGCACACCGTACAGCTTTCCAGAAATCACACACACGTGTTGGTATCTCCGATTGACAGACTTGGTGCGATCGTCGTTTCAGTTGGCGTCTCTACACAAACCGGAAGGGATTCCGGCGAATCAGCCAGATCGCGAAGACGGAGTAAACGTCGGATCCATGGCTTGTTACATTCGCATGGCATCTCTGCTTCAGCGTGACTGATCAGGGCTCCGTGTTCAGAAGAGGTGTTCCCCCGATGCTGCGACCCAGTCCTCGAAAGAAATCCGGTAAATCTAACTTCCTTGCACTCTGTGTATCGACAGTCAGTCTTGGCGTCATCTTCTGCAGTTTTGACCCAGCCCCAGCGGGAGAAGATCTTTCTCCCGAACAAAAGACAGCAGACGTTTCGAACTCTGTTCCCCTGCCACCCGACGCACTTGTGTCTGCAAACGCAGCAGCGCCGGAAATGGAATCCGCTTCACCTTCCGCCGACGTGCCGAAGAAGGCTCACAGCGGCATGATCCTGGACAATAACGAAGCCATTAAGTTCTCATTGCTGCTGATGCAGGACGGCTGTCGATTCCTGGAAAATGTTGAAGGGTATTCGGTAACGTTCAATAAGCAGGAAAGACTGCAGGGCGACCTGAGCGACGTCCAGACGATCGACATGAAGGTTCGGCACAGTCCGTCATTTGGCGTCTACATGAAATGGAAGACCGGAGATACCGGTCGCCAGTTGCTGTACAACGAAGACTATGAAGACAAGAGAATGGTCGTAAAGCTGGGCGGTTTCAAAGGCCGACTGCTTCCCGCCATCAAGTTGCAGCCGAACAGTCCGGAAGCAATGGCTCAGGCTCGCTATCCGGTCACAGAAGCTGGCCTGCTGGGCATGATGAGATTGCTGGTGGTGCACAGAAACAACGACGTCAAGAACGGACAGGGCGTTCGCTGCGTTCGCCTGGAAAACTGTGTTTGCGACGAACGCGAATGCTACTGCTTTATGTACGAATACGAGGCACCAGAATTCAACAAGATTTATCGAAAGAGTGTGCTGATGCTGGATAAGCGCTATCACATTCCAATGCGAGTCGTCAATCATACGTGGACCGATGCAACGGAAGGTTTGACGGCGAGCGAAATCGATGAGCAGACTCTGATCGAAGACTATTCTTTCTCGAGAATTGACTTCGGCCGCGAGGTGATCGTAGAAGACTTTAGTCGAGAGAATCCAGCTTATCGCATGTAATGGCTTCGACATTCAAGCTGCCATACAGGCTCAAATGCGAATGAATCAGAAAGGCCTCCGAGATCGCAACAGATCTCGGAGGCCTTTTCATTTGACTTCCACCTCAGTCTTCAGTTGGATAAGCAGGCCAACGGTTGCGTGCCTGACAGTTGGCTGGATGACGTCGTATGTAAGAATTTGAGGGAAGGCAGATGAACGAGCTCGATCGAAAGGAATCGCGAACGCCGATTCCGATTCTGTTTGAGGACGAGCAACTGATTTGTGTGTCAAAACCATCTGGCATGTTTGTTCATCGCAGCGATGCCGACCGATCTGCAACAGAATTTGTGTTGCAGAATGTGCGAGATCAGCTGGGAAGTTTTGTCTATCCAGTGCATCGACTGGACCGGCCGACGTCAGGGATTCTGCTGTTCGCAAAGAATCCTGAGGCTGCGGCTTTGCTTGGGAAGATGTTCAGCGAGCGACAGGTGCAGAAGACCTACGTCGCACTCGTCAGAGGCCACACGGACGACTCGGGGACATTGATACGGCCGCTTGTTTCGTCGAAAGGTCAAGGCAAGCCACACGACCATCCTCTAGCTGTTCCAAAGGAGGCGGAAACGGAATATCACACACTGGAACGATTTGAAGCGTCGTTCGCTTCCGGCAAACACTCGACGACTCGATGCTGCCTGGTAGAAGCGCATCCCAAAACCGGGCGTTACCATCAGATTCGGCGACACATGGCCGGAATCTCTCACCCGATAATCGGAGATGCTGAGCATGGTGACACGAAATTGAATCGACTATTTCAGCAACACGCGGGAGTGACTCGCCTGATGCTGGCATCGGTCCGAATTGAATTCATCCACCCGTTTGAGAAAACAGCGATTTCAATCGAATGCCCTCCTTCGGAATCATTCTCAACAGTCGTGGACCGCTTGCGGAAAAAGTCTGCTGATTAGCGTGCGAGCGAATAAGCGGGCGGGACGCCCGCGCTCCTGGAGCGCGGACGTCTCGTCCGCTTGCCGGTACCTCATTTCTTGCCGGGCGAAGAATATCAACTGGCGGCTCACCCTGGAAAGCACGGTTATAAATCAGGTATTGGCGTGTGACCAAAAAAGCGGGCGGGACGCCCGCGCTCCCGGAGGGCGGACGTCTCGTCCGCTTGTCGATGCCTCATTTCTCGCCGCGATGAGCCTATGCAGGCTTGATCAAGTCTATTCACCGAGAGCGTGCAGCGAACGGCGAACGGCCTGTTTAGGTAGCGGAATCGGCGCAAGCCGTCCGGTGCGTGCCTGGAAAATGCGGGGACAACACGCCCAAAACAGCCTGCCATCAGATCGCATGTACAGTATCCATGGCAATTTCAAACGATTCCGACCGTGATTCATCGGTGGAACTACCACAAATTTTCTCACATAGAGCTGTTCAACAAGGAATTCCGATAGGATCTTTGTCGTCCTTCGTCTTGAAAGTTGCCTGATTTGCCGCTTTTCAAAGATTCAGCGGAATTCCGGCTGATTCCACGTCCCCCTTGTCCCGCCTCATTTCCTCAGGCACTCCCGGAATGCAACGTCCTTTGTTCCAATTCCTGTTGCTTGTGATGCTCGCCGCTTTTGCGGCTGCAGCGACCGCTCAGGATTCGGGATCTGGGGAGGAAATTGAGTCCAGCAAGACTGCGGAACTTGTAGACCAGATCATCGGCGGACTGGGATCGTCCAGGTTTTCCGATCGTCAAAAGGCTGCGTTGGAATTTTTGAAGCTGGACGCGTCAGCCGTGCCGTTGGTTGAGGATCGAGCGAAAACGGCGTCGCCAGCGGCAGCCAGTCAGCTTCAGATCCTGATCCCCAAGCTTCGCAAACAGCTGTTCGATGATCGGCTTGATGCGTTAATCAGAAATCCGGACACTGAACTGGCAACTGGGATGCCCGAATGGAATCGATTCCAGCAACTCGCCGGTGCTTCTGCGGATTCACTTTCGGTTTATCTGCAACTGTTGCAGGCAGAACGAGACCTCTTCGCGGCCAGTTACTTTTCTTCCCCCGATTTCGCCGAGCGTCTTGAGAAACGAAGTGCTGCACTTGTCGCTGCTTGTGACGGATTGACGGATGAAGATTTTCCAATCGCCTGCTGTGCGGGATTAATGCTGCTCGGAAGTAATGTAGACCATAATCTCAAAGGAGCCACGTCAACGAACATCACCGCCGCGTTGGTGGAGCCTCGTTTTGAACACTTGATGGAAGACGGTGTTCATTCGGAAATTCTGAAAGCGATCGCATCAGCCTGGATTGAGCGTCCCGGAATTGCAGTTGATCGGCCGCTGCTTTTTGCAATTAAGCACCGCTTGCCAGCGGGTCGCAACGTCGCCTTGCAAACAATTGCCAAATCAACTCAGAACCAGAGCACAACCTATGCTTTGTTGTGCCTGGGCGTTTTTGAGCACCAGGACGATTTGCCCGCCGTTGAGCGATTGTTGATTGCAACCCGAACGGTTTGGCCACAGCGAAATCAGACGGTTCGACAACTCTTGCCAGGTCGAGAAGTCGACAGTACGTTTTCCGTGCAGGCTCGAGATGTCGCGTTGGCCGTTGCCATTCATCTGCGAGGAGCACGTCCGCAAGAGTTTGGGATCCCTGTTGTCTCATCGGATCTGCACTTGTTCATGATTGGGTCGATGGGTTTCAACAGCGATGCGGATCGCGACGTGGCTATCGCAAAGTACAGATCTCGCTTTCCGGACTCGCAAGTCCCGCCAGATCGATAGCAATGAACTCGGCCAATCGCCGAAGTCGCCAGCCTTACGATCACCACATACAAGCTCGAAGCGCCAGCGAGTGGGCTTCGATCACTCACTGACCCACTCGCTGGCGCTTCGAGCTTGTACAAATTCACTGACGCGAAATAAATGCACGTCACTGAACGAACGGGGCCGATATTCTGCAACCACCTGCACACGGGATTCGCCTTGCGACGAAAGTGCTTTCCGGCAGAAAAGGACCAGCTTTAACAATCATCCGCGACTGCATCCAACCGTGGTCGGCACACTCAGCCTTATTGGTTTCAATGATCTGCGTGTGTGTTCCGGCGTGTTTTCGACTAATCAGGAAGGCCGACTAAATCGGATGGCAGTTCAGGATCGTCGTCTGCTCGAAAGTCTGTCAGAAGCTTCTGCAGCGTTTCGACCATTTCCGCTTCGGAGTCTGCACGATCAGATTTCTCGTACGGGTCTTCGGCGATGTTGAACAGTTGCGGTTTTTGTTTCTGACGAACAATCAATTTCCAATCGCCGTGGCGAATTGAGTGACCACCATTCATCGCAATATAGATTGTTCGCGGCTCTGCGGGAGCGGCAGAGCCCGTTAAGGCGGGCCACTGATTCATGCCATCCCATCGCAGGTCTTCCTGAGGCACATAGCCTGTCAAGGCAGCGATTGTGGGGACCCAGTCGACCGCGTGCATTGGCACCGTGAACTTTTGTGGCGTCAGTTTCTGTGGCCAGTTGGCAAATGCACAAACCCGTGTCCCGCCTTCGTACAGAGTATTCTTCTGCCCTCGAAGTGGATCGTTCTCACTGTTGAGCGGTGAATCACCAACGTCGCCGACATAGGCATTCTTTAGTGATTCAATTCCACCATTGTCGCTGGTGAAAATAATCAGTGTCTTCTCACGCTGACCGGTTCTGTTCAATGCTTCGAGGAATTGCCCCATCTTGGCATCAATCTGAGAGACCATGGCTGCCATTCGAAGCCGCGAATCCTGTTTGGCCGGATCTTCGTGAAAGACGACTCCGTCATAGATCTTTTTAAACTCTTCCGGTGCATCAACAGGAGTATGCACGGCGTGAAATGGAACATAGATGAACCACGGATCCTGCTTCTCTTCAATTCGCCTCAGCGCTTCAGCCGCGATCAATTCCGTTGCGTTGCCTTCTTCATGAAACAGCACTCCATCTCGATGCCAGGTATCTTCAAACGGACCGGGACGATACTTATGAGTCCATGGATCGGCAGCGCCGGTCAGAGTCCCATAGCTGTGATCGAAACCAAACTGATTCGGGCCCCATTCGGCTCGAGCCCCCAAATGCCACTTGCCCGATTGATACGTGGCGTATCCACGGGACTTCAATAGCGACGCCATTGTTACGGTTCCGATCGGCATTGCTCGGCGATTGCTTGGTGCCAGAGCCTGCGGGCCGAAACGTCCGGGATATCGACCGCTCATCAATGCCGTTCGAGTCGGCGTGCAAACGGGTTGGACATAGTGCTGATCCAACTCAATTCCATTCGCCACCAATTCATCCATAACCGGAGTCTTCGCAAAGCCGCCATGCCATCCCACGTCACTCCAGCCTAGATCGTCTGCAACGACTAAAAGAATGTTCGGCAGCTTTGCATTCTCCTGAGCTTCAGCGACTTGACCAGGCAAAATCGCGCACGCGATCGCGATTGAAATTCTGACTACGCTAATTGATACCGATGCGGTTTGCATTCCACCAAACTCCATGTCTCGACGATAACTGCCCCTGAGTGTCGTGTTGTAACCGGATTGGCAAAAATCCGCGTGTACCCAGGCAGCTCGCACCCGGATTTTTACGAATTCAGCCACTGCTGCAGAGGCTGGCTGCCTATGGAAAAGTCCAGAATTAAAGTCCGTTGGTATCGGAACGGCGCAAGTTGTCCGGTGATGCGAAACCGGACGGCTCGCGGCGTTCCGCTTCGTACAAAGAACGGAGACGCTTTCGGAACTGTTCCTGTGGTTTTGGCGAACGGCATGGTGTCGGCCATCCGAGTGTGAATCTCTGATATCTCGTTGTCTGCGCTTTGCGACGCAGCTGAATCTGCAAGAACCCAAGGCTTCAATTGGCCAACATTCGTCCTCGCCCAGACTCGAATTTGAGCCTGCCGGTGCGGAGCGTGAATGAACTCGATGCTGGTGATTGTGGCGATGATCAACCAATACATAAGGCAGCGTTCTTCGCGCGACGTGAAAACTCTGCTGAGTATCGCTGGCATGAGTTCAGCGATACAATGCGACTCATGATGAACCCAACGGAGACGAAAACGGTGTATTTGATGCGAGGCCTGCCAGGTTGCGGAAAGAGTCACCGCTCCATGCGCCTTGCTGGTGAAAATGGTGTCGTGCTGGAGACAGATGAGTACTTCTACACGCAGGTCGGCTCCGATCCGGAGTCCTATGATTATGACAAGGAACTGCTGCCTGCCGCACGACAATGGAATCTGGAACGAATGCGTGTCGCCCTCCAGGACAACGTTTCTCCAATCATTATTGATCGAGGCAACGGGTTGAATTCAGAGACTCAGGACTTCGCGGCGATGGCTGTTAAGTACGGCTATTCGATTGAACTGGCTGAGCCCGATTCGCCATGGTGGCAGGAGCTGCGAGTTCTGCTGAAGTACAAAGAGTTCGTTGACGACAAGCTGTTCGAAGCGTGGGCAAAGCGACTTTCAGACAGCACTCGCGCAGGGCATCGCGTCCCTTCGGACACGATCAGGAACTGGATGAAACACTGGCGACATGATCTGACTGTCGAACAAATTTTGGCCTGGAAAGACGAGTGACCGGATTGAGACTCCGGAATCGAGCAGAATTTTTTCACAATCCGCCGGCAGAGATTCGCATCCAGCGAAACTCTCCCATCATAATTGCACCATTGCCTGTCACGTCGACAACTTGTCACGTCGAAATGGTTTTTATGATTCCTGTGGAAATTGATGATTCATGCAAAGCCAAGCGAAGACCGTCGATGCGTATCTCAAAGAGTTGCCCGAAGATCGGCGATTGGCAATTTCTGCAATTCGCGCCGTGATCCTTAAGAATCTCGACAGCGATTTTGAGGAAGGTATGCAGTACGGAATGATCGGTTACTTCGTTCCGCATCGAATCTTTCCGGCCGGGTATCATTGTGATCCCAGGCAGCCGGTGCCTTTTGTAAGTCTGGCATCCCAGAAGAATCACATGTCAGTTTATCTGATGTGCGTCTACATGGGGCAGACTGAAGATGCCTTCCGAAAGGCATGGCTGAAGACCGGGAAGAAACTTGACATGGGCAAGTGCTGCGTCCGGTTCAAAAAGTTGGAGGATGTCGCGCTCGATGTCATAAGTGACGTCGTTCGCAACACAAAAGCGAAAGCCTTCATCGAACGCTATCAAGCTTTGCTCACAAGCAGTGCGGTCGCGAAATCTAAACAGATTCAAACCAGGAAGGCGGGAAAAAAGTCGGCGGCTTCCAGTCCAAAAACAAAGAGCCCTGAATCCACGAAAGCTTCCGGCGCGTTTCCAAAGTCATCAGCGAAAAGTAAGACCAGCAAGAAGTCTGCGAAGAAAAAATGACAGCGAACTCGTTTTCCGAACTCCGAACATGGCGTTGTCCAGTTGGGACTGGTGTTGAAATACCTGCGACGCTACACGATGACGCTTGTCACACCTTACAAGTTGCGATCATCTTGCGATCATCTTTTCCTGAAACATCGGACTTCTGCTTATCGCTCAGTCCTTACTTTTGTTTCACCAGAGACCGCTCGGTCAGCGAACTGGCGTGAGGTCTGCACTCCAATCCTGCTCCGTTCATTTTTTGCCCGACCATTTTTTTTCAATTTACCCAGTTGTCATTTTGTTGTCACTGGTCGGATTTCTGTCATCGATCGCCGTGTTGGCGTATGGCCTCATCCCAAAAAAAATCTCTGAGTTATCGGGCAAAGACATGCTTTTCAGGCAAAGACGCGGCGGAGCAAAAACACCAAGTCCCACGAGAATGGCGTTGCCCTCGAGCTGAGTAAACCGAATCCCTCCTTTCCACAAATGACGAATCTCTACGCTGTATGTTGGTCTTTTGTTTCCTTAGCAAAGCAGGCCAACATTGCCGGAAGAAAAATCAGGTCTGCAAATAGAGCGGATCCGATGGTAATCGCTCCCATGGACGCAAAGATGTGGTGGTCCCGCGAATCGCTGAATGCGACGGTACCAAATCCGGCCACCAGCACACTGGTCGTCATCACCATAGCAATTCCAACATTCCCGAATGCACGCCGGATCGCTTCGTTACGATTGGGCGCCTTCGTACGTTCGTCATCGTAACGACTCAGGAAGTGAATGGTGTCGTCCACGACAATCCCAAGGCAGACCGTGAACGCGCAGACGCTCACAAGTTCCAGGGATTCGTTCTGCCATACCAGCCACGCTCCCGTCACGGCAAGTGGAAAGGTATTCGGAATAATCGAGATGAGTCCTATCCGGAGAGAACGATACGCCAGCGAAAGGCAGATGAAGATAATGAGGGAGGCAGATCCAAGGCTTGCCGCAAGATCAATCACAATCTGATAGAGATTCTTCCACCGCCAAACCGCGTTGCCCTGAAGATTCAGGCCGAAACCTGGATGCTTCGCCTGAATCTTTTTAAGTCCTTCTGTGATTCGAAGAAACACTGGATCAAACTTCGCGATCCCGAGATCCTGAACTCGAAATGTGACCGCCGCAGTCCGTCGTTCTGGAGTAAAGAACGCTCGCTTCAATGGCGGCGGAAGCAATTCAATCATCGACATCCGTTCTTCGGCCGGGCCCTGACCAGGCAACGCATCGATGAGATTACGCACAGATAACGGATAGCCAATCATTGGCTCCGAATGCAGCAGATCATCAACCTCTGAGATCGTCCGAAGAATCTCTGGATCGTTGGAGGAGATCTCTTTTGACCATGACACTTCAACTTCGGAGAACTCAAGCCCACCCAGACTTTTGTCCATGTGACTCATTGCAAGATACGCCTCGCTTGTTTGCGGCAACGCATTCGCCTGCCGTTGATCGGGTCTCAGACGCAGCGACACGCCCAGCAGAACGATTGTTGCGACGATGCCAGCTCCAGCGACAAATCGAGGCGCTCTGAGAACGAATTCGATCAGACTTCCGATGCGAGTCAGATTGCGATCGATCAGACTTTTCTCATGCCCGATGTGAATGTTGCGTCCCAGTCGAGTCGCGCACACAAGTGGCACGATGGCGACGACCGCGATAAATGTCAGTCCAACACCTAACACGCTGCATCGACCGAAGTCACGTACCCATTCGTTATTGGCGAGTGACAAAGAACCAAATCCAATGGCCGTTGTCAGTGAAGTGAGCATGCATGCATAGCCAACTTCATGCAGAGCAGTGCGAGTAGCGTTCAGTTCAGAAAGACCGGAGGCTCGCAACTTGCGAATTTGAACGGTGAGGTGAACTCCATCGGTCAGCCCAACCAAACTGATCAAAACCGGCAGGATGACATCGTTGAACGGATTGTCCTGCAGCTCAAAGAATCTCAGAAAACCAAGAGTCCAGAAGACTCCAATCGCTGGCGCAAGAGACACAATCAACACGGCTCTGAAGCCGCGAAACAGGACTAAAGCCATGATCGCGATAACACCATATCCGATCACCTGATACTTTACCTGATTGGCCTCGTGAGCCTTCATGTAAGCAATTCTTGCGGGCGTATCGCCGGTGACCATGAACTTCAGATCAACGTCCGAAAAGTCGCTCGCTGCTTTTTCTGCAATAAGCCGCAAGTCGCTCGTACACTGCTCATCACTTCTGACCAAATCCCAGTCAAACGAGACCAGAAGCAGCATTGTCTGACCGTCTTCAGAGATCAGGTGTCCGCCCACGAGCGGATGCTGCATGGCTTTGGTTCTCGCCGCCGCAAACCGCTCGGGCGAAGCTTCAGACCGCGGAAACAATGGTTCCGAAAGTCCGAAGATATTCAGCATCGGAACTCGATCCATCCAGAGGATCCGATTCACATAGTCCTGTTCCTCCAGCGTCTCCACGACGTGGCGCATCGCCCTGGCACCTTGCGGTGTGAAAAATGACGACGACTGAACAACGATGACCGCATCCGATTCAGACAGACTGACAGGATCGATATTTGGCAGTGGCTTGAAATCGTCGTCGCTGTTCGTGGAATCTTGTTGAAGTGGCCCACTTGAGGAAACGAAGATCGCTCGCACCATCTGAGGTCGAACATAACCAATGATCGCCAGCAGCGTAATCGCAAGCATGGCTGCAGCAGTTATCTTCCGATGGTCGACCGTCCAGACCATGACCCGATCAAACGCAGATTTCAACATACACGAGCGATCACAAATGAACTTGCGACAAAACTGACGAACACTTGCACATTATTGCATTGAAAACGAATTTGTCGCAGAACTCACCAATGTTGGCTTAGAATTGTTGAACCAGAACAAAAACCGGGACTTCCGGGCGACATACAAGCTCGAAGCGCCAGCGAGTGGGCCGTTGAGCGTTCGCAGCCCACTCACGGGTGTCACGTTCCCAAATGATGGTCAGGAATTGCGCTTCCGGGCGACATACAAGCTCGAATCGCCAGCGAGTGGGCCGTTGAGCGTTCGCAGCCCACACTCACGGGTGTCACGCTCCCAAATGATGGTCAGGAATTGCGCTTCCGGGCGACATACAAGCTCGAAGCTCCAGCGAGTGGGCCGTTGAGCGTTCGCAGCCCACTCACGGGTGTCACGTTCCCAAATGATGGTCAGGAATTGCGCAAAAAGATTTTTTTGCCGCCGAGTTTGTTCCCCCAAAGAAAAACACGCTAACATCCCGCTGCTTGACGGAATCTTGCCCGTCGCCTCCTGTTGTTATTGCCCGAAAGACACGTTTCATGTTGACGTTGGACAGATTCTCCTTTGGCATCGGCGATCGATTCGCTCACCAGGCAAAAGCCCAATTGCGAGCCTTTCAGATGCTCGCCCGTGATGGCTTTCATGTCGCTCCGGTGTGGAATAAGTCGAATCGCGAGCACACGTTCATCGGCTCGGAACCGCAGGGCGTGTACGATGCCGGGCAGGCTGCAGTCAACGAGCTTGGCTGGAACGGCAATTGGCATGTGGATGCGGATCATATTCAGCTGAAGACCGTTGACCGCTTCATGTCGTGTTCAGATTTTTTCACGATTGACGTCGCTGATTCTATTGGCCAGCCGGCATCGGAGTCCGATGTTGAGTCGTTCGTCAATCGTCATCCGGAACTCGTCGGAACGCTCAACATCACAGGCGTCTCCGCTCCGCTTGTTGTCAGCAAGGCGGACGTCCAGCGAGTCGCCGAAAAGTATCTTCTTGCGGTTCAGCAGGCAGGCGAGATTTACCGCCATATCATCGCGGCTAAGGGCGAAGACAAGATCATTGCTGAAGTCTCCATGGACGAAACCGATGCTCCGCAGACGCCTCCGGAACTTCTGATCATTCTTGCGGCACTTGCGGATGAGAAAGTTCGCCTGCAGACGATCGCTCCAAAGTTTACAGGACGATTCAACAAGGGCGTTGATTATGTTGGTAACCTTGTGCAATTTGAAAAAGAATTCAACGACGATCTTGCAGTGATTGCGCACGCAGTGACAACCTATGGGTTGCCCGTCAATCTGAAACTCAGCGTGCACAGCGGCAGCGATAAGTTCAGTCTCTACCCCATTATTCGCAAAGCCATGGCGCAGACCGGCGCGGGCTTTCATTTGAAAACAGCGGGGACCACCTGGCTGGAAGAACTGATTGGACTCGCCGAAGCCGGTGGTGATGGGCTGGTTCTGGCAAAAGAGATTTATGCTTACGCGTTGGCTCACGTGGATGAGTTCTGTGCACCGTATGCGAGTGTGATTGATATCGATCGAAGTCAGCTTCCTGATTCATCGATTGTCAACGGCTGGACTGGATCACAAATGGCGAACGCTCTGCGGCACATTCCCGGGCATCCAGAGTTCAATGCCCATGTGCGTCAGTTGTTGCATGTGTCTTTCAAAGTCGCTGCAAAAGCCGGAACCCGCTATACCGACTTGTTGAAAGCGAACGAAGACATTGTTGGCAAACAAGTCACCGAGAATATCTACGAACGACACATGAGGCCGCTGTTTCTCGATTAGTGCTCCGTCAAGATTTTTTGAGATGGCAAAACTCCAGTTAACAGTGAGCAGTCGTTGGTCGACAAGACTGTATGATCATCAAAGCAGAAAAGGCGTTTAGCAATGCAGACACGTCCATTGGGAAATACCGGGCTCAACCTTCCGATACTCAGTTTCGGAGCGTCGTCGCTGGGTCAGGAATTTCGCAGCGTCCAACTCGACGACGCACTTCAGAGTGTTAAAGTTGCTCTGGACTGTGGCTTAAATTTTATTGATACGTCGCCGTTCTATGGCCGCGGCATGAGCGAAGTAATGCTCGGAATTGCGCTGCGAGGCGTTCCGCGTGACAGCTATACGCTCTGTACAAAGCTCGGTCGCTACGACCTCGGTCATTTTGATTTCAGTGCAAAGCGAGTTGCCGAGAGTGTTGACGTAAGTCTGCACAGACTGGGGACCGACCATCTGGACATTATTCTGTGTCACGACATCGAGTTTGTCCCGATGCAGCAGATTGTCGACGAAACGATTCCAGCGTTGCGAAAGATTCAGCAATCCGGAAAAGTGCGGTTCATTGGATTCAGCGGTTATCCCCAGAAGATCTTTCGCTTCATCTGTGACCAGATTAATGTTGACTGCGTGTTGTCGTATAACCAATACACACTTCAGAACACGCGGTTTGTTGATGAATCGGTTCCGTACCTGAAGAGTAACGGCGTCGGCATTATGAATGCTGGCCCATTTTCAGCACGCCTGCTGACTAATGCCCCGTTGCCAGCGTGGCTGAAAGAACCAGAAAGCGTCAAAGCGGCAGCCCGAGCCGCCGCCGCTCACTGTGAAAAGCACGGTGTGGATATCGCCAAATTGGCACTTCAGTTTTCGTGTGCTCATCCTGACATTGCAACGACGGTCGCAGGGAGCGCCAATCCGGTCAATATTCGCAAGTGGGCCGAATGGCTGGCGGAACCAATGGATGAACAGTTATTGGCGGACGTTCTGGCGATCTTTGAACCAGTGAAGAACCTGGGGCATCTCGAAGGACTTTTGGAAAACAACTAGTGCTGCGTCAACCGTCGCATGAGGTGTTGCATTACGGCAGGCGAGACGCCCGCGCTCCGGGACCGCGGGCGTCTCGCCGGCTAAACATTCCTCAACTCAACGCGGAAAGAGCACCAAAGCCGCGAAAGGAAAAAAGCCAAAGAAAGAGACCTGACACTTTTGTCTTCCCCCCCTTGCGGCGAAAGTCCTGCTCGGCAAGCAGGACCTACAAAGTGCCGTGGTCGGCGTGTGGAACATGTAGGTCCTTTCTGCCGGAAAGGACTTCGCGACTTGTCGCGACTTTGTGTGCATGGGGTTTGGCTAAGTCGGAGCCGAGCTTGGCGTGACCGCGTCGCGCGGGGTTCGCCTTGCGGCGGGGGAACGCTATAGGGGATATTGTACTTATTGTCTAAAGTAGAATGTCCGCTTAATGTTCTTTAGGGTAGGAGGGCATTCTTGCCCGTCACTGGATTGTCGGAAAAAGCAGGGTCTTCGGAAGGCGTAAATGTCGAATTTGGGACTTCTGGATCAGGGTCTTCGGAAGGCGTGAATGTCGGGAAGCTGGACCCGAATTCAACAGGGCCTGGCAACCCGCTTCCATTTCCGCCTCTGCTCGCTGGGAATTGAGATTGTCGTTCATCGGGGAATCCGAGGCCATCAGCTTCATTGATCATTGTGTTCAGTCGCAATTCGATGATTTGCTCCCGGGCGTCTTTACGTTTCTGCACTTGAGCCTGCAGAGCTTGCAGGCGTTCTTCGATGGCGGTCAACTCATCAGCCCTGCGTTTCAGGTCACGATCAAATTGAGCATTCAACTGGTCTCGAATCGTTGCAATCGCGGCCTTGCGGGACGGTTCATCTTTCGCGTTACGCAACGATTGAGTGGCCCTGTCCAGTTTTTGCATCTCCATTCGCATTTGGCTCATGCCCATTTCGCTCATTCCAGAACCCATTCCCATTGATCTCATTCCAGAACCCATTCCCATCGCCGAGCCTCCTGGATAGCCAGGCATATTACCCGGTTCTTCAGATGAGTCGCGTCGTGGGGGTCCGAAGGTTTCACCAAACCCTCGGGTGGGTAGTCGTTGTTCGGGTGGTGCATCGTCTAATGGATCAGAGTCAGGCCGAAGTTTTGCGGGCTCGGGGAAGTCGGGGTCGCGAATGGGCTCGAAATCCGGCCGCAGATTCCCATTCGATGGACGCGGATTCTGGGCCTCTCTCTGAGGAAGTTCATCCTGCAACATGGTTGCACGATTCGTGGGGGATAGCTCTGGTGAAGCCTTCTCGACTCTCTGAGGAAGTTCATCCTGCAACATGGTTGCTCGAGCCGCGAGGCTCAACGAACAGACTACACAAACGCCAATCCAGACTTTGAGATTTTTCATGTCATTTCCTTTGAGTAAAACAGTTGGGAATCAATTTCTGAGCAGTAATGCACAAGCTTGTTTGTTTAACCGTCAGCCGCAGGCGTACGCGGATGCGGCCACCAACGTACGCCTCCGGCTGACGGTTAAACGCAATCCCGTTCAAATAGTAGCGGAGCAGCGCGAGCTGCCCGGTGAGTGCCTGCAAAATGCTGGCTCACCGGACGGCTTGCGCCGAATCCGCTACTATACAGGCCGTTCGTTGAACGGTATTGCGGTTAAACGACTTTATGAAGGGACTTACCAATGTAGAACGATTGTCCCAATCGTTCCTGAGCAGTTGAGACAACTGCTCTACTATGGCTGGCAATCCATTTTCTGCGGCTAACAGTTAAGCGTCTCCGAATTTGTATTCCTGACGAAGCACTAATGATTAATTTCGAGGGCATCGATCTGTTGCTTCAAAGACTCCACGCCGATCTCAAACTGATCCGGAGAAGTCGGCGTGTAGACTTCATCATGGTGAAACAGTCTCGAGTCGACTTGATCAATCTTCTCTCGCATCAACACAACATCCTGATCAAAAGTATCGCGGAACAGCATGTCGACCAGATCCAGAGGAATGGACATTGGACCGGTGCCATGCGTCCGATCATTCTCCCCACCGCTTTCCGAACCGCTTTCCTCGCGACTCACTCGAACACCTGGGAGAGGTTCTACTCCAGCAATGCCGTTGCCGCTCCCGCTGCGCTGCACCGTCGAGCTCCCCGGGCTTGATGAATTTCGCCATGGCGAGAGACTCATTCCAGCGAAGACACAAGCCGTAATGACCGTGACGCCAATCAAGGTTCGCCCCACGGTGGCTCGCCATTGCAGCCACAAGCGTCGCCAGCGAAGACGCGACGAGCGGTGACCATTCTGTAACTGCATCAACAGTCTCTCCAGAACCAGTTCCACTTCCTTCGCATCACGAAAACGTTCGCTCGGCTTTTTGGACAGCAGGCAATCCACGATCTCAGCCAGCTCGGCGGGGACTTCAGAATTGACTTGTTCCACCGGACGATGTTGCTCATTGCAAATGCGATTCAGAATCGCCAAAGCATGTTCGGCTCGAAACGGCGGCCTGCCGGTACACATGAAATAAATCACGCTGCCCAGACTGAACAGATCCGTCCGATGATCCACCGGCTGTCCGGTGGCCTGTTCCGGCGACATATAATGAGGCGTTCCTGCGACGACTCCTGTGCGAGTGAGTGTGGCATCGTCAACGGTGCGAGCGAGTCCGAAATCCGAAATCAAGACTCGATCGACAGATTCTTCCAGCAGGATGTTGGCGGGTTTCACATCTCGATGAACAACTCCCTGAGCATGAGCTGCAAAAAGACCGGCAGCGATCTGACGCCCAATTCGCAGGACTTCTTTGGCATCCAGCGGCCCTCGTTCTTCCACTCGAGCCTGAAGCGACTGGCCGGGCACATATTGCATCACCAGAAACGGCGTTTCACCATCGGTCAGCACATCGTGAAGCGGAATAACATGTTCATGCACGACCGCGGCGGCCGACTGCGCTTCACGAGCGAATCGACGCCGAGCGGCTCCGTTGTGTGCCAAATGTGGCTTCAGAACTTTGAGCGCGACGACTCGATGCAGCTCCGTGTCGAAACCTTTCAGCACGACACCCATGCCTCCGGAACCAATCACACGCTCAATGTCATATCGACCAAGTCGCCCCAGCATTTCGGGATGACTGGCGGGCGAAAGAAATTCCAGAGACAACGGTTCGCACTCGGCTCCCGAATTGTCCGCATCACCGGCTTCGATACTCACGATCACCGACGAACTGGACACACGCTGCCATCGCTCTGTCTTGTCACACGTGCGAAGCGTTTCGCAAACCTGACTGACCAGTTGAGGATCGGCGGCCAGTTCGGTCAATCGTTGCTGACACCACGAACAGCTTTCGACATGCTGCGAAACGGTGTTGAATTCCTGACTGTCTTCATCGGCCGTCAACAAGCCTTTCAGGCGACTTTCATTGCATCGCATCGCCATCCTCCCACTTTCTGACTTCTTCCTGCAGCTTCGCCAGCACTCGACTGCGAGCGATATAAACGGCTCCAACGGAAAGCCCAAGCTCCGAAGCGACTTGTTCGACCGGCTGCTCATCAACCGCAGTTCTCCAGAACGCCTGCCACGTCGCCTCTTTCACTGCTGACTGCACTCGCTCGGCCGCCCAGCGAAATAACTGCCGTCGATGTTCCATTACGAATTCAGCAGATCCCTGCTTCGCGACCAATTGATCCAGGGCACTGAGCTCATCCGTCGCGGTGCGATCAATTGCGGTTCGCTGGCGTTTATTGAGCACATCGATCAACTGATTTCTGGCGATCCGAAACAACCACGTTCGGAAACGACCGCGAGCTGCATCAGGTTTCCACCGTCCGACGGCTCGCGCCACGGACAGCATGACGTTCTGGACGAGCTCCCGAGCGTCCGCATCCTGCAAACCGCCGCGCCGAGCAAATCGGTAGACAAACGGTTCGTAGATGGCGACAAATTCTTCCCACGCGCTGGCATCATCCGCCGACGGCAGGCGAAGGATCAGACTGGCTCGAGTTTCCGGTACATGCGGCATTGGTTTCTCCGTGTCTGACGTTGTACACGGTCCAGACAGCCGGATCTTTCACGGAATCTGCCAGAAAAGCAATTTGCACGGGGATTCGAAGATTTCTGGGCGAGGTTATGCTCTCAGCGTTGCCAGCGGAGCTGTTCTTCGGCCAACTGATAGCCGGAGGCGTCCGTTGGTGGCGGCACTCGCGTACGCCTCCGGCTGACGGTTAAACACAATACCGTTCAACGAACGGACTATGAAGTAGCGGAATCGGCGCAAGCCGTCCGGTGAGCCGGCGTTTTGCAGGCACTCACCGGGCAGCTCGCGCTGCTCCGCTACTGTTTGAACGGTATTGCGGTTAAACAATTTGATCGTGACCGCGATTGGTGTCACGGGACCGCACAAGTTTCCACATCAAATCGCGTCATTGACACGCACAAAGAAACCAACAGAGTCAGCAAAAAAAAATGCGGCATTCCAATGGAACGCCACATCATCAGGGGCTGAATCAAGTATTCGAAAAAATCGTCTTCGAGCGTCGAATCAAAGTGCCAACGCTTCCAGTTCGGTCCGACCTTTGCGAGCACAAAAATCGCCAAACGATTCCGAGCCTTTGCGTTCGGATTTGTAGGCTGTCAACAGAGGGGTCAAAACGACAACGATTTCTTCCATCGGAACGGAGTCTTTGTAGATAAAGCCCAGACGAGTGCCTTCCGGATTACCGCCAAGGAACATCGTGTATTTTCCGACTGACTTTCCGACCAGTCCGATATCCGGCGTGTATGGGCGAGCACAACCGTTTGGACAACCCGTCATGTGTACGGCGATTTTGTCGGATTGAAGCCCCAGTTTTGCAATCGTCACTTCCAGATCATCGATAATGCCTGGCAACGCACGTTCGGATTCGGTGATCGACAAGCCGCAGGTCGGGAAAGCAGGACAGGCGATTGCATACCGACGCAACAGCGACAGTTCATCAGCGCCCTTCATGCCGTGCTCGGCCATGATGCGATTGATTTCCGCCCTATCCTTCGGGTCAACGTCGCACAGGATCACGCTTTGCAGCGCGGTCAGCCGAGTGTTCATTCCAAACCGACGCAGGATGGCTCGCAGTCCCGATTTGATTTGCAGACTTCCGTCGTCTTTGATGCGTCCGTTTTCAATGTTGATACCAAGGAACAGTTTCCCATCGCCCTGTTCGTGCCATCCAATGTGATCATCGACGCCCGTCACGTCGGCCGGGTGAGGTTCCGGCAAGCCGCTTCCGTAGTACTGTTCGACCATCGCTTTGAACTTTGGCAACCCCCAGTCGAAAATCAAGTACTTCAGACGAGCCCGCTTGCGATCTTCGCGGTTGCCATAGTCACGCTGAACTTTCACGATCGCTTCGCTGACGGCGACGACTTGATCGGGAGTTGCAAAAGTAATCCGCTCCGCCAATGCAGGGAATGTTTTTTCCGCCGATGGAGTCCGTCCCATCCCACCGCCAGCGAGAACGTTGTAACCAATGATGGAGCCGTTTTCGACAATCGCCATCAGGCCAAGGTCCTGCGTGTAGAGATCCACGCAATTGTCTTCCGGAAGTCCAATCGCCATCTTGAATTTTCGAGGCAAGTACCGCGCCCCGTAGATGGGCTCATCCACCGGCTTGAATTCAGTCACATCGACTTCTTCGCCGTTTTCGTCCTTCAGCCAGATGTCAAAGTACGAAGTCGTTTTGGGTGTGAAGTGTTCGGCCAGTTCCTGTGACAAAGCTTGAATCTGCTCGTAAACCTTTGTCTTGAACGGTGCCGGACAGGCCATAACGTTGCGATTCACGTCACCGCAGGCTGCGAAAGTTGTCAGCTTGATGTCGTTAATAGTGCGAATTGCTTCTTTGAGATCATCTTTCAGAACACCGTGAAGCTGAAATCCCTGGCGGCTGGTGATGCGCAGAGTCCCGTTGGCCAGTTTTTCACACAAATCCAGTTCCGCCAGAAATTGCTCTGCGGAAACACGACCGCCGGGAATTCGAGTTCGCACCATGCACGAATATTGCTTGCCCAGAGCCTTACCGTCGGCGTCTTTGGCCTTCCGAGTGTCTCGATCGTCCTGAAGATACGATCCGTGATGTTTCAGCAGAGTGGCGGCATCATCTGAGAACTCAGGCTTATCGTTTAGCAATTCTTCTGCCAGCGTACCGCGCAATTGGCAAGAGCCATCTTTCAGTAATTCAACTTTACTGAGCTTCGTTTCTTCGGACATCAGTTTCTATTCCGGTGGAATGCCAGACAATGACTTCGTCAAAATCCGGCAGGTGAACGTGTGCAGGAGTATGGAAAAGCGTGCTGTGCTGTGACACATGTGACACGGCGCACGAGTATAGAGGGACCAGTTTTCCTTGAACAGCCGTCCTGATAGCTTCATTCTCAGCAAGTGGAATCTGGCAGCTCGGAGTTTAGGGACCAGAAACACCGGGCGAAACCGGGACTGAGGCCCGGACAACACCCAGATTGCACCGAGAAGCGGACGAGACGTCCGCGCTCCCGGGAGCGCGGGCGTCCCGCCCGCATTTTCTTCGCTCGCGAAAACCTGGTTTATGAGCGATCAAGGAATGAGACGCCGACAAGCGGACGAGACGTCCGCGCCCCCGGGAGCGTCTCGCCCGCTTATGCGCTCGTCGACACCTCATTTCGAACGCGAGGAATGCCGTGGTGACAGGATCTCAAACGACTGTCGTAGCGGATTCCCCAAACTGCCGGACCGCTGGAACAAAGTCATTTTCACTGGACCAACTTTGGCCACGGCGAAGAATTCGATCGAATCTTGAAATGTTTGTTGAATAATGATGTCAGTGGCGAAGCAAATGCACCGTCTTCCTGACAACGAAGTGGCATAGCTCGCTTCATGGCAAAGGCCAATCCTGCGACTCATGTTGGTTCGCAAGTGCGGTTGAGTTCTCAAGGGGGAGTGTTTCGATGTTGTTTAACGCGTTCGGTTCACCCACTTTTCGTAGCGTATTTCAGACTGTGATCCTTGGTGGATGCCTGGCCTTTTTGGGGGCGAGCACAGCAAATGCCCAGCACCATGGGCACTCCGGACATCACGGGCACCATGGCGGCAGTTTCTCCGGCGGAGGATTTTCCGGCGGAGGGATCTCCAGCGGTCATCATCACCATAGCAGCGGATATCGACCGGGCGGATTCTATGGAGGCAGCGGCTATGGCGGCTTCTATGGATCATCCCTGGGGTTTGGCGGAATCAGTCTTCGCAGTTCGAATTATTCAGGCGGGTATTATTCCAGTCCGCTGTACTATGGAAGTTCAAGCTACGGACTGCGATCCAGTGGCGTCCGATCGTACTCATTGATTCCAGCACCGACATACTCCGTTCCGGTGTACGCGGCGCCTGTGTATTCGCAGCCACCTGTTTATCGATCGACACCGTCGTATCCGCTGGGAACAACTCCAATGCAAAGCGGTGGCATGCAGTCAAATCCAGCCGCGGCGCCAGTGACTGGAAATCCGCTGGATGGCGAATTGCGACCTGGCATGGTGCTTCCAGACGGGGCTGTTGTGATTTCTGTTCAGCCGGTTGGCTAGTGCTGTGTCATTTGTGAATTGAGGGATGTTCAGCGGGCGAGACGCCCGCGCTCCTG
>JBGSVD010000246.1:0-1996 GCA_041753135.1 Planctomycetaceae bacterium | reverse complement strand
CCTGAAAACCGCCGAGTGCTCGTGATTGCTTCCGCAGAGGGCTCCCCTCGATCCCTATGCCCCCAATCCACAAAGCGGAAAAGTTCAACGCACGATCTATACGTCGGCTAATCGCCTGACGCATAGATCGCAATTCGTTATTTTGCTAAACCCAAACGTTTTTCAGTCGATCCACTACAGCACGCATCCAGCCGGTACTACCCCCGCTCAATCGCGGATACTTTGACCGTACCTGTCGCTTCGCCTCCGCAAGTCTCTTTGTTTTGGACATTTGATCACAGTGCCCGAATGTTGGTATTAGCGAATGAACCCATCACAAGACGATACAGATGCGACGGCCTTGGAGCGGCTGACCGCAGAACAACGACAACAGATTTTCGAGCAGGAGAAGCGCCGAAGTGAACAGGCTGCACCGGCGTTCTCAATGAAGACGAAGGTGACTGCAGCAGTGTACGTTCTCGGGTGTTTGCTCACGTATTTTGGCATCCCCAGCGCAGCGATTGAGTTCTGGAGCACTCACACATGGAAGCTGAAGCTCGAGCCTGATTTGTTTGCGTCGCTGGGCGAGGCAGCCATCACATTGATACGCCCATTTCTAGCCGTAATCTTAACTTTTTGGGTCGTCGGTTTTCCCATAATCATCGCGTTCGGAATGTGGCATTTGGGCGCTGACTTCCTTTCGTTTCTCAAGCCATTTGTCAATCGGGAGAATCGCGATGATGACTAAGTCTGGAACACCGAACAAAGCGATGCGCGCCGAGTTACCACGGTGCGTTTTCACGCTTCAAACCTACAATCTTCGACACTTCTCTGGCCCGATCAACCTGGCTGTGGGCTCATACAGGAACGACCCGAACGTATCTGCTGCCCAGCGACGGCTATACGACTTCATCAAAGAAGATCAAGTCGTATGGTGTGGGCAAGACGAACCGATCCTTCACAGTGCAAAGGGGCACTTTCTTCACGACATTGAAGTGGACTCCCGGGACATCGTCGCCGTAATCGACAGTTTCGTATGGTGCCATCTGATTGATAGCACTTCTCGCTACATTCCTGCTGACGTACACGCCGATCTCCACCGCCAAGCTGCGAAGTGCGACGACTACGATAAAGCTAACGTCCTCCGCAAGTTCGAAGATTCGTATCTTGCCAAAAATCTGCCTGAAGACCTGTGGGCCAGTGTCTTGAAGGAGGAAGTCACAGAGAAATCAGATCAACTGTTGCTGAAGTTCCCCTTCGTTTTCTCTGCAATTGGGAACGTCGATATTGTGACGGAGGAGATGGAGTCCAAGGGTAGTCGAAGGACGGCGTGCAAAATAACAAACCGTTGCACACGGAGCCGCGGGTCGCGCGAGTCCTGAAGTCCATGTCGTTTTCCGCGGCCCGGTGAACGGTGCCGTTCGCCATTAAAGATGCCGCACCACACAGGATGCCTACCGCTTCTTTTTCGCCCCAAATCGGCCTGTTCCGAAAATGCACGCCGTTGTAGAGTTGTAATCGATCTTTCGCGTCAATGAGTCGATTAATGGTAAAGCATGAAGAGCAAGATGAGATTCATCACAGTTGTTTCTATGATCCTTGCGGCCGGTTGCTCGTCTGCTACGCCAAGCCCCATTCTTAGGGACCTACCACTTGCCACGGGAACTGTCAGCGATCCAAGTGTGAAAACGCACGTCTTTGATAGCGCTATCGTTGCCGGTCAAGAACGAACTGTAACCATGACAGAAAGTGGCGATGGAACACCCGGTAACCCGATCGGACTTGACATCGATTGGCGTGCTCCAAAGAATAGCAAGCCGCAGCAGATTCAGCCCCACGAAGAATAGCGTGCTTCGTTGCGGGACTGGCGAACAATGATCGGGATAGGGACCCGGATTGCTCCGAGGCCCCTCCCACACCACCCGGCGTGCGGGTCCGCACCGGGCGGTTCATTTCCTCGCAGTGAGCTTCTGCCAGATCGTTAACAGACTGGCCAATCCCGTCTGCGTGAGGCCCT
>JBGSVD010000245.1:0-65837 GCA_041753135.1 Planctomycetaceae bacterium | reverse complement strand
AACCACCGTGACAGGCTTCCATTCACCGGCAACACGGGCAAGTCGTCCTTCTTTTGTCTGAGGAACGCTGGCATTCCACTGCCAGGACTCATCGCTGGCAACGATCTGTTGTTCGCCGCTTTCCAGTTTGAGTCTGGCTTCAAAAAACAGGCCGGCGGCATTTGGACCACTGCCGGCGTTGGACGCGACAATCACGATCGTATTCTTGCCTTTTGTCAGTAGTCCTCGCAGGGCAACGCCTTCAGGTCGAGACCATTCAGCGCCTTTCTTGATCTCACGGCCGTTGATGTACAATGTGAATCCGTTATCACAAGTGACGACCGCTCCGCCTTGCAGAACATTGTCGGCAAGAACGAACTCTTTTCGCAGAGTAATCACTTCACCCGATGGCGGTATTTGACCGTTCGCAGCAGACGCTCCCCAAATCCATTTGGCTTGAAGGGCAACCTTGTCGCTGTCGGAAATCTCACTGCTGGTACGAATCACCGGAGCTTCAATGGAGGCAGGAGCAGCAGTCGTGATCTGCCAAACGGAATCCAAAAATTGTTCGGCCGTCATGCGCTTCGCCAGAGGGCCGCGGTACACAAAACGCTGACCGGATGACTGTGATGAACCGCCCTGTTGAGGAGTACACTCAGACTGGTACGCTTCCGATGTCGCAATCAGGTAAAGCACTGACTTGAGATCGTACTGATTGTCGGCAAGATGGACGGCCAGAGTGTCAAGCAAATCGGAATTCCACGGTTCGGACTGCATGGCATCAAGCGGATGCACGATGCCTCGTCCCATAAGTTTGTACCAGAGCCGATTCGCAATGGTACGGGTAAAGCGACCGTTCTCGGGATGTGTCATGAGCGAAGCCAGTTGCTTGAGTCTTTCCTCACGGGGCGCCGCAGCATTCACCTCGCCAAGCTCCGGGAACAACCAACGAGCTTCCGCCTGCTTTCCGATGGGCTTGTCACAACGGTGGATCTGCATTGGCTGAGCCGCATAAATCGCTGCGAGTCCGTAGGCTTCCTCGAGCTTCCATCGGTCAATGAAACTGTCGTGGCAGGATGCGCATTTCATATTGATGCCGAGAAACGATTGCGAAACACTTTGAGCAAACTGTATCTCAACCGTTTGTCCTGCACTCACTTCGCCGCGCCAGCGAATGCCGTCGATATATCCCTGACTGGCCGAAGTTGGCGGCGCTATGAGTTCGCGAGCAAACTGATCGTACGGCAGGTTTGAAACAAGCGCGGCATAAAGCCAACCACTGACTTGCTGCCGACCTCCCGTAATAAAACCGGTGCCGCTATAGTCGTTTCGCAGCAGGTCATTGAAGAATGACAACCAATGTTCGGCGTAAGCAGTGTTGTCACTCAGCAGTTCCTTGATCACTCGTGTTCGTTTGTCTGGCGTCGTATCTTCCAGAAAATTCTGCAACACCTCCGGCTCTGGCAAAAGACCAACAAGATCAAGTGACACACGTCGCAAGAACGCCGCATCACTGATGGGCAGCGGGCGAGAGACCTGATTCGCAAGAAGCTCAGCATCCAGAATTCGATCAATCGGGTTAGTTCTTCCGTCGACTGCGGCCGGCAATTCTGGTCGACGCGGCTTCAGGGGCGGTTCATAGGAGATCGGTGCGAAGGAGAAACCGTCGTCCCAAGGAAGACCGTCCGCAATCCATTTCCGCAGAGTCTCCTGTTCCTCGGAGGACAATCGTGCCAGGTTTGATGGAGGCATCTGCTGTTCATTGTCCGTGGATTTTACCAACGTGAGCAGGTGCGACTCGTCTGGTTTCCCGACCACGACGTGCCCGGAGTCGATTAACAACTCGCGAGTATTCATCGAGAAGCTGCCTTTGGCTTCCCGTCCACCGTGACACGAAATGCAGTGCTTTTTCAAGACCGGTACAACGCCATGAGCAAAATCAGCTGGCCGCTGACACATCGCCGGCCGGCCGCTAATAGCGATCACGATCACAACACAAACAACAATTGAGTGACGCAGCACGGCGAATGTCCTGATGAGCGAAGTTCGAGAATCCGTTACGCAATCCGGTAAAGAAAGCGGAAGGGTACGTTGGACTCGACAGTCGCGGCAAGCCCGCACCACATTCCTGCGCCGTTTCTGTGCGGTTCGCAAATCTGATCGGAGTCTGATCTGAGATTGCCTTGCAAGGGCCGGTCATGCCTACACTTTGAACGGAATGGAAAGAGTCATTGCTGGATTCGTCAGAATTCGGACGTCGCCTGCTTGACCGCTGGAATTCTCATGAATTCGACGACTTCTCGAGAACTCAGTTTGCCCCGCGTGAAGAATAATCGTTACCGTTTCGACTCATGCCTGCGGAGTGACGAGCCAATGGGATGGCAGGCGGCAGGAAACTCAATCTCAGGACAAATCCGCGGCAACCGAACAGAAAAGTTTCCGACTGGCCGCCGTTGCTCTATTCCGGATCTTGCAGATTTGTCAGCGGACTTTGTTCGGACCCTTCGAATTCAATCGGATAGGGCATTGACTCCGTCGCGGCGTACATGGCCAATTCGCCGCTTGCCAAATCTGGCTGCGGAAGCGGAAGCTTCCCCTTCGGAACGATCACGAACCATCGTCGATCTTTCATCAGGATTTGAGCCCTGAGCACTCGAGCGAACTCCGGGCTTACACCAGACTCGCGACTTCCAAAGAGTGAATCGCCGATCGCGCGAGCAGTCGGTTCAAAACTGGTGGAAGCCACCGACATCGCCTCCTGAACTTCAGCGCTGGCCCAATAGTCGCGCAGGGAAGTCCTCAGGGCCTGATTGTTAATCGCCGCCTCCTGGACGACGGCCCAAACGATGTTTTGCAATTCGGCATCTGTGGCGATCTTTTTCAGATTCTCGCGCACGACGCTCCGGACCTTTTCACTGCGACTGATGCGTTTAAGAATCTGTTCTGTCAAGGCGACAAATTCATCAGACCGCTCCGCCAGCGCAGGCGTCGCTTCTTCCTTGAGGAATCGATCGAACTCCAGTTTGACGGCATTCTTCTGTGGCAGCGGAGATACGTCGTAGAGGTATCTCCATGTAAACGACCATAATGAAACGCGGTCCCACAAATCCTTGCCCAATTCCATCGCAAGCGGTCGCACTTCCTCTTGAACAATCGGAAGAATTTCGCTTCGCACGAGAGGAACGATCTGACTCCGAATCACTTCGACCTGATATCGATCGGCCAGCTTCGCGAAATCACCGCGATGGGAGTTCATCACGCTCGGCAATTCGGCCTCAATGGCGCTCACGGCTTTTCCGATGCTGGTTTCTATCACGGGCTGTAACCGAGTGACGATTTTCTCGCGATGCTTTTCCCAGTCCGCTGCAATGATCTTCGCAATCTCTTTCTGCCGTTCGGGAGTCGCCATTGTGCGGGCCACCCAATCGAGAGACGTTGGCGTTGTGTGATACTCCAGCATGTATCCGTCTGGAAATGCCTGTCGCACACTGTCTCCGTAGAACACAACGGTCGCCTTACGCGTCGCATGCTCTGTCACGGCGGTCGTTGTCTTACCGTTTGAATTCCTGACCGCTGGCGGACCAAAATGGTTCCGGACTCTGCCGATCTGGCGAAAGCTGCCATCTGCCTCTTGAAGGAAAATCGGATCACCAGGCGCGAGCTTCAAATCCACGGCAGAAACAGCCAGATACTCTTCAGGAACACCTGACACCCATCGCGTGATTCCTTTGACAATGTCGCCTAATCCCTCCGGCTTTTCCGCAAATTGGCCGCGTACCGCAAGTGTCGCAGACACTGCGAGTGCAGAAAGAGTGGCGATGCCGATAATGATTTGTCGGTTGTGCATGGAAGACTGATTCGAACACCAGCGAATTTGCCTGGAAGAATTTCAGAGCGAGGATAGTTATAGCCTGAATTCCGTCTTCCGTCGCGTCGCTTTTGAAAATGCCACACGGTCGGGTGCAGTCGCGGATTTCGGTAGGTCCTCCTTGCCGAGGAGGACTTCGCGGCCTGCCGCGACCTGTGTGCAAGTCAACAAGCTTACGGGGCCGATTTCCGGCAGCCATTTGCACACAGGGTTCGCTTTGCAACAAAAGTGCTTTCCGTGAGAAAGAATGTTCGCCTTCGTAGTCCGGTGGCTCACGCCGACCGGCATTGGATGTGACGGCCCGGAGGGCCTGAATCGCAGACAAAGTACCTCGCGGAGATCCCGACAAGCTTAGAATCCGCCCCATCGTGTCTTGCCACAGAGTCCTTCTCGTCAGAACTGACACAAGTCGTGTAACCAACACCCGTGGATGAAAGTCCCATGTCGATTGCGTAGGCCTGAAATGCGCGCTGCATAACCGGAAAAATCGAAATGGGGCGAATGAACCGCCAGCGTTCTCCAGACTGTTGCGTTTTGGCAGCATGCCCCGAAAGCCTGCCTAAAGTTTATGGGTTATGAACTCCATTAGGTTGCAGTATCGCGTCATCTTTTTCCAGCCTGCGCCGTCGGCAGAATCGTTGCTCTTCGCAATTGACAGAAACCAACGGGTATGGGCTTCGGCTGAAAATGATTGAACATGGCTGCGATTATCAAGCAACCGGTCGGAGAAAGCTATGTCGGTCACGATGAGACAAGACACCCGGAACGCATTTGTCAGCACGATACCCGTGCTAACGCCGCTGTACAGCAACAATTGTGACGCGTGGCAGATCGCCAGCGAAGGGGAACTGCTATGCGGTCGGGGCTCCGAATGTCAAATCATCATTCCGGACGACTCCATTGAAGAGCAGCATTGCGTCTTCAATTTCCGCGCAGGCGCACTCACGATTCAAAGACTCGCGGGACGGGTCTGGATAAACGATCTGCCTGTGACTCGTCAAGAAACACTTGCCGTCGGAGATATCCTGACACTTGGTCCGCATTCATTTCGGATCGAAAGTGAAATTCGTCGCATCTCTGCGCCAGCAATTCAACCGACCAATATCTCGACTCCCGCAATCAACCCACAGATTCCTCAGGCTCCAATGGCGTCCCTGGGTCCTGTCGCAGCTCCGCCGGAAAAGTCGGCCGCTGCAGCCCCACAATCGCTGATCAGTGCAGCGATTGACGAACGTCTCGCGGCTATCGAGGGCAAAACGCGGCTTCTCGAACAGCGCGAGCAGCAGACAAAGGAATTGCAGAATCTCGTTCAGGAACGCGAACGAACACTGGCCGACCGAATTCGAGCGATGGACGAGCGCGCCGGTTTTCTGAATGAGCAAAAGGCGACCATCGACGGAGAGCAGACTGGTCTCAAAGCCTTGAAGCAGGATCTGCAAAAACAACAGCAGGAAGTGGAACGTCGAATCCAACTTGTTGCCGACAGAGAGAATCAGCTGCAGTCTCACGTCGAAGCCTCGGCAACGGCCTATGCGCAACTGGAGCAAACGCGGGTTGAACTCACAAGCCGGCTCGAATCACTGAGCCAGCGAGAAGCTGCGGTTCAGGCAAAGCAGAGCGAACTGGCTCAGCAGACATCGACAATTGAGCAACTCGTCGCTCGCAATGCGGCTGATGCAATCGAACAGAAATCACGCGAGGAAGCTCTCGCAGCGCGAGAAGCGGAGATTCATGCAGCAAATGCTGCGCTGGTGGCTCGGGAATCGGCAGCAGCAGAGGCGGAGCAGGCTCAGGCTGCGGCAAACAAACTGCAGCAGGAAGCGGAAGCACGCTTGCGGGAAGCCGAAGAGAAATGCCACAAAGTGGTACAGATGGAGAAGCTCGTTTCCGAGCAGGCTGCACGTCTTGACCTTGAAACCGCAGAACAGCAGAAGTCCACCGAAGAGATCGATCGGATTCGCGCGGAATTGCAGGAGCAAAAGTCGGCGAACGAAACACTCGCCGCTCAATTGAAGCTGAAGGCCGCTGAGCTTGAGACTTACGCCGCTGGGCTGGCTGTTTCGAAGGCCGAGGCAGAAGAGAGCCTGCAGCGTTCGACTCCCAGCGTCGGCGAATTAGCGGCACTGGCAGGCGAACGAGAAGCCGCCACACATGCCAGGCTGGAAGCTTTGCAGGCGACGGATGCACTGCGTCTGCGAAGTGCCGAAGTTGCCGATCAACAGGCCAGACTGATTCAATGGCAAGCGGAACTGGAATCACGCCATGCTGAGCTCGCCGATCGAATTGTTTCAGTAAAGCAATCGCTCAGAGCGAACTCAAAGAATCTGCAGGAAGCGTCCGCCTCTGTCACTAACAATAGTGACGAGCAGACCCTCCGTATTCAGGAAGAATGGCAGAACATCGCAGCACGACAGAAGGAACTGACAGTTGCAGAAATTCGAATAGCAGAACTCGAACAGGCTGCTCGCGATGCGTTGAGCTGTGCTGAAAGTTCAACCGCTGGAATCAATGAAAAATCTGAAGCGATCCAAACGGAATGGGCAACGCTTACCGAGCGTCAAGCCGAAGTCGCTGCGTCGGAAGCCAGAATTGCAGAACTCGAACAGGCCGCTCGCGATGCGTTGAGCCGTGCTGAAAGTTCGACCGCTGGAATCAATGAAAAGTCTGAAGCGATCCAAACGGAATGGGCAACACTCGCCGAGCGTCAAGCCGAAGTCGCTGCGTCTGAAGCCAGAATCGCAGAACTCGAACAGGCTGCTCGCGATGCGTTGAGTCGTGCTGAAAGTTCAACCGCTGGAATCAATGAAAAATCTGAAGCGATCCAAACGGAATGGGCAACGCTTGCCGAGCGTCAAGCGGAAATCGCTGCGGCTGAAGCCAGAATTGCAGAACTCGAACAGGCTGCTCGAGATGCGTTTGCGAAAGCCGAAGCATCAACAGTCTCGATTGACGAACATCAGAAAGTGATGGCGGAAGAGTCACAGCAACTTGCTCAGCGGCAGGCTGAACTCGCGACGGCGGAAGCTCGTGCAGCACAAGTGGAAGCCGCAGCTCGAGCGGAGATGCAAAAGGCCGAAGCGGAACGAGAAGCCCTTCAGAATTCTTACAAAGACATGATTTGTGAGAAGAACTCGCTCATGCAAATGAGCCAGGATCTGCAGAGTCGGTCCACTGGGCTGAGCGAACGAGAATCGATTCTCGTTGCCCAAACGGAAGAACTGCGAAACAAATTCCAGGCGTTGAACCAGCAGAACGCTGCTCTGGACAAACAAGAAGCTGAACTTAAACATCGTGCGGCAGAGCTGCATCGACGCGTCGCAGGCTTCGAGGCCGAAATTAAAGAAAGACGTTCAGCAAACGGCCCAGATAACGAGGCAACACTGGCATTCGCAGATCGCGTTGCGAACTCCGATGACTCCGATCAGTTAAAATCGCTTTCGGATGCCGTTGAAGCTTCGCAATCTGAGGTTACAGCGATAACTTCAGAACGCGATTCATTGATGATTGCCGTTCGTGAGCTGCAGAAGGCAATGATCTCGGCTCGTGAAGATGTCGAAGAAGCGAAACGCATTCGTGAACGCGAGTCAAACCACGAACAGGCTATGGCTGCGCTGTATCAGACGATCGAAGACCGCAGCAATCAGCTTCAGATCATGGAATGCAAGTTGAAACAGGCTGAAGAAGGCTCAGCCGAGCTTCATCAGCAGCTCGCCGAATTCCAGGCTCAGGCCGAAGTGAGAACTGCCGGGGGCGATTCGCTGGATTCAATTGTCGGGTCTCCTGAAGAACGAAACGACGAGTCTGAACTGCTGAGCGAACTGAATTCCCTGAGAGCGGAGCTTGCTCAGTCAGCTTCCGGAGATCCGAAGCGACAGGAACAGTACAACCGATTGTTGAGTGAACGCGATGCCGTGATCGGTGACTTGCGTGATCAGCTTGAAACACTCCAAAAGCAACTCAGTGACGCAGGTTCGAACATTGAGCGTGCCAATAGTGTCAGCCCGATCCAGATGGACGAGATTAAAGCACGAATCGAAAGCTCCGAAGAAGTTCTCAGAGATCGAGACGATCTGATCCGTGAGCTGCGTGCACGACTTGGCAAGGCCACGGAATCATCAGCGAACGGAGCGATCAATGATAACAACATCGATGTGTCTGAGCTTCAGGCGGAAGCTCGGGAGCTGGATCGACGTGCGACATTACTGGATGCACGAGAAGAGGAAGTGCGGGAACGGCTCCGCATGGTGACCCAGACTGAGGAAGAAGTTGAATCTCAAAGACGGCAGCTCCTGGATGCTCGTCAACAGCTCGAACTTGCTCGCGCTGAGATTCAGGTTGCAATGAAGCAACACTCTGCTCAGGCCGTCGCTCGAACTTCGGACGAAACGCCAATCAAAGCGTCCTCCATCAATCATCAGGCGAGCCCACAAGGCTCAGGTTCTGGGTTCTTTGGCAACGACAGTTATAGCGAAAGTGCATTGACAGAGATTGATCCACCAGCCGATTCTTCAGACAGTGCGAGCGATCTGCGAAGTGAACTCGCCAATTTGTTTGGAGTCAGAAAGCCAGCACCAGAAGCGCAGATTCCAGCGGCCTATTTTCCAGACGTCTCTGAGCCGGGTGGTGAAAATAATGCCGTCGAACTTCGCTTCGGTGAAGATGCGTCGATGATTGTGAAGTCTTCGATGCCATCGCCTGAATCCGCCGATAGCGGTGATAACGCGCGAGAAGAAAACTCCGATGACTTTGTTCGCGACTACATGGAACAACTGCTTTCGAGAAGTCGCAAGTCGGCTGGAAATTCTTTGCCGACGGAGTTGAAAACGCAGACAGCCAAGGAACAGCCACCGGTCGATGCTTCGAAAAAGGCCGCACCAGCATCAAAGGCCGCTGCTAAGTCTGAGGCAAAAGCGGCTCCGAAGGTAAAGTCGTTTATCGATCAATACATGTCTGGAGGCTTTGGCGATCTGACCGGCGATGGTTCCATGTCAGCCTCAGTACCTGTGGAGGCTCCAGAGGAGACAGAGTCTTCATTGACACCAACCGGGCCCGTGATTCCACGAGTTAAAGTCGATCGAGCCAAGCTTCGGGAGAACATGGATTCCTTCCGCTCGCTTTCCACTCAGTCTGTGGAAAATGCACTCGTCAATCATGCGATCCGCACGGAGCAGAACAACATCAACGGAAGAATTATGGTCACCTTCGTTATGGTGACCATGAGCGTTTTCCTGGCAATTGCTAATGTCAAAGGAATCATCAACCATCCATCGCTGATCTGGGTTTCTCTTGTCGGAGCTATTGGATCGGGCGCGGAACTGTTGAGAAAATGGTATAGCGTCAAAGAGCGGTGCAAGAATGCACTGCAACCTGAAGGGAAATTGCCAACCTCATCGGTGCCCCTGACCGGTGAATTTGATCCGGAAACACGAGATCTAGAACCCGTCGACGTTGCCCCCACAGAAAATCATGCAGCGGTCGATCAGGAAACTTCTGCTCAGGAGTTTGCCCCTCGCAAACGCCCGGCTGCAATTGTTGAGGAACCCAAAGAGCCAGAGTATTTTGAACTTTGATCTGCTGGATTCTGCGGAAATCAGGGCTCAGCAATCATCTGCTGGAAATCAGCCACATAAAGGCTGCGGAGAAACTTCTTCCGCAGCCTTTTTTCATGCCTGCGGAGCAAGTGATTTGTTGCCAACGGGCGGCATTCGATAAAACAGACATACCGGAAGCATGATGATTGCCAGGGTAACAAACACGGCCCATTGATGGCGAACATCTCCCTCCTTGCCGGCGGCCGATCGCAAAAGCTGACCGAAGATCCCAACAAAAGCGGCGGAGAGCAGAATGCCAATCCAGGTGACGAGATTTTGCACACCAAGCAACCGACCCTTGAATTCTGCCGGGGGAGCTTGCTGCAGGAAGACCTGAACGGGAACAACAAACATCCCTGCCGAAACGCCCATGAATATCATGCTGCATCGCAACATCCATTCGAACTGATCCGCCTTGAAGAGGCTGTCAACGATGGACTCATCAACCTTTCCGGCATTCCCGGCGGCTCCTGCGATTCCACTTCCCAACAAAGCGATCAACAGCAGCGATATGAAAAGCAACCATGCTCCGGTTTTCACCCAGATCTGACCATTACGTCCCTGTCCAACAAAGCCTGCGATCAGGCAACCTGCCATGATGCCGAAGCCAATTCCAGCGACCATCAGACTTGTTCGCGTGTCGCTTAATTGAAACGTGGACTTCCCAAGCGTGTTGACAGACATCTGAGTCACACCACCAAGGAACCAGAACACTGCGGCCACCAGGATCGCGAAGAACAGACCTCGATCTCGCCGAATCAGGAGTGCAACTTCTTTCGGCAGAAACAGATTTTCCCACTTCAGAGTCAGCTCCGGCACAGCCACTTTGGTGCGAGGTATCAAGAACGACGCAACGGTTCCCACTGCTGCAATCCCCATCGCAATCAAGCTGCCGATCCACAAAGATCGCCCCATTTGATCCAATGCGATCCCAGCACACGCAGTACCGAAGATGATGGCAAGAAAGGTTGTCATCTGGACCGCACCGTTCACAGGCAACAATTGATCTTCACGAAAGAGTTCTGGCAGGACACCATACTTTGACGGCGCGAAGATCGCACTGTGAGCTCCCATCAGCGTCAGAATCGCGATCAGGCAAAGTAGTTGAGCGTCAGCGGAGAGCCCATCGATCAACAACACCATAAGTCCCACCGCCATGATGCCCACTTCAGCGACTTTGCAGCCAACGATGACTCGCTGCTTGGAACATCGGTCGGAAAGAAATCCCCCAAGTCCTGACAGCAAAATAAACGGCAATGCAAAAGCCGCCAGTGCTAAAGGCTGTCGATCTGGTGCAGAGCTTTCATCAGCCTTAGAAACCTGACTAACGCACGTCAGCAACACCATCTGCTTGAAATAGTTGTCGTTGAATGCTCCAAGGAACTGAGTGACAAGGAAGCTCCAGAAAGCGGTTGACAAGATGGAATTCCCGGATGCATCGGACTGCTGAACATTGTGCGTTGATGATGCATCTGACGAATTCATGGAACTTCCCTGTACGGCCCGAAGTTCGGACCCATGATTAAAGCTGATATGCCTGAAAACGGCGAATCAAAGCATGATCGCAGCAAATCCGCAACACGGATCGCACAAACATCACAAAGTACAGGCGTTGAATGGTTGTGCTGAAGCCGGGTTGCTTCACCGACTCATCTCGAGAAATTGCGAACCTGTTGCATACCGTACTGGATAAAGCCGACGCCTTACTTCAATGCTTGTCAGAAACAGAAGGCAGCAATTTTGTCCAGTCAGCAAACGGATATGGCACTTCGCGGTCCGCTTGATACTCGTGCACTGTCATCCACGAATAGCCAGACGCAGATTTGTCGGCGGGATCAGGATCTGGCATTGGTACGCCGTCGGCTTCGATGTAAGCCGTTCGCACAATCGGCACCCGTCGACTTGCCTTTGGAACAAGGTCATAGTCTGTCCCTCTGGTCTGAAGAAACCACGTGTTGTCACGGAACCCCCGCATCAGGCGTGCATTGGCCAGACTGGCAAGCTCAGTTCGTTCAGTGTCGCTTAGTGAAGGCCCCTTCTTGAGCGCTGAAATGAGTTTCTGAGTCTCCGAAACATCAAAGCTCACCCAGCCAAACGGGGCAATAAAGGCTTCAAGCTTGCAGTGGGACGGAGAGTTCTTTGGAAATGGATTGATGCCGTAGGTTACTCGAGTTGGCACGCCCAACTCGCGACCCAACGAAGCGCAGAAGCTATGGTAATCGCTGCAGTGGCCTCGACGTTTTGACAACACATGTTCAGAACTGGCTTTCAGGGACGCGTCGTGATGATCGTAAGTCACATTGCTCTGAACCCAGTCCATCACACCGCCAAAATCCTGAAATGGAGTGGTTCGATTTGGCACGATCTCGTTCAACACATTTTCGAATCTTTCGTCAAAGACCACAGCCTGCGAATCGCCCTTCCGGTACTTCGCGAAACTCTCCGGCCAGGTGGTTACTTTCAGAACTTGCTCTGGCTTGATGTTCCAGTTCAGCTCCCAAACTTTGATCTTAAACCGATGCCGAATGATCTGAGCGCCCTGAGGAGACGAGAATTCAAAGTACGCGAACCTGTTCCCGTAGACGGGCTCGTCAGCAATCTTCGGTTCAACGACAACGGGAAAGCTGCTCACCGTACTTTCCGTCACCTGCTGACCTGCATCCGATGTCGGTATTGGCAACCAAACCTGAAGTTTCTTTGCTTTGTAGGGCGGAGTCACAACAACCGAGAAATCCACATCATAGGTAACTGCGTTCGTACGCTCCGCCAGATACGGGGTCATCGGGTCAACGGCAAACTCGGTTGAGGAATCTTGAGCAGCGATGCGATCAGCGGAGCTTGCGATGATGGCAATCACTGCGGTGAGTAGAAAAAACTGATGCGTAACGAGGCGAAATTCAAACATGGCAGAGTCCAGAAAAGTGAATCGGAATCCACATTCTAATCATCGTATGACTGTTGTGCAATTCTGCCGCGTTGGAGCAGTTGGCAGGATTGACAACCGGTCCATCCTCGGTAAGCTCACATTCTTATAAGGATCAGAGTGTGTTTACTGGAGTGTCCAATTACGACTGTAGTCGCATGATGCTTTGCCGAATGTCGTAAATCTGATCGACGCGATGTGTGCTCTACAAGCTGGTAAGAAGGATACGGTGAGCGGCTGTGGCCCAGGAAGTTTTTGATGCTGATTTTTGTGCCGAACGGCTCAAAGCACTAAGCGATCCTCATCGACTGCGAATCATCAACGCGCTGCGGTATGGCGAACTCACCGTGGGTGATATTGCCGAACTGCTCGAAGCGGAAGTTGTGACCGTGTCGCATCATCTCAAGATCATGAAGTATGCGAATCTGGTCGAAGTGCGGCGTGAGGGACGCTACATGTACTATCGACTTCACGAAGATCTGCATTGCACCAAAGGCAAAGGGTCGAGATTTCTGGATCTCGGATGTTGTCGGCTTGAAGTCCCCGGCTAAGAGATGAGACCGGAGATTTCGCAGAGACGATTTGTGGTACAGCTTTGAAATCATCGCGAACGATGTTCGCTTCATTCATTAAAGAGAAGACGATGAAACCTGTTTACATTATGGTTGGCGGATTTCTGGGAGCCGGCAAAACTTCAACAATTTCGCGACTCGCTCGTCATTACATGGAACTCGGAAAACGAGTTGGCATTGTCACCAACGACCAGACGACCGACCTTGTTGACACGCAAAACCTGAGATCTCAGGGCTTTGATGTGGGTGAGGTTGCGGGGTCTTGCTTCTGCTGCAACTTCGACGCACTCACATCGACTGTGGAGCATCTGGGTGAAGGAGAATTGCCAGATATCATTCTTGCCGAACCCGTCGGAAGCTGCACCGATCTTGTGGCAACGGTGATTCGTCCGCTCACAGAAGTCTATGGCGTTCCTCTCGATATCGCTCCGTACGGAGTCATCCTGAAGCCAAGTCATGGCTTGCGAATTCTTCGAGGTGAATCGACAAGCGGCTTTTCTCCAAAGGCGAATTACATTTTCCGCAAGCAGATCGAAGAGGCCGACTTTGTTGTCATCAATCGAGTCGATGAACTGCCGCCGGCCGAAATCGCGGAACTGCAGACGCTGATTGAGAATGAATATCCCGGTCGACCTGTGTTGCGATGTTCCGCGAAAACAGGAGAAGGCTTTGACGCTCTGACCGAGACACTGGAACTGCGAGGCCAGTTTGGCCAGCGCGTAATGGAAGTCGACTACGACATCTATGCGGAGGGAGAGGCGGAGCTTGGCTGGTTGAACAGCCAGGTTGAGATCGCCGCTGATAATGAGTTTGAACTGGATGCTCTGCTGATGGATTTGATCCACCGCTTGCACGCCCGACTATTAGCTTCCAGTGCCGAAGCCGCTCATTTGAAAGTGATTGGTCTGTGCGATGCCAGCTATGCGGTCGCCAATGTTGTTAGCAACGCAACTGGCCCGGAACTTTCTCTGCCATCCGGAACGAAAACGCCATCGGCAAACGTGGTTGTCAACGCTCGCGTTGCTATCGATCCGGTGGAGCTGGAAGTGATGGTTCGCGAAGAACTGTCCGCCGCAACCGCTGCCATCAACGCGACACAAAAGATCGTTTCTTTGCAAAGCTTTCGTCCGGGCCGGCCTGTGCCAACGCATCGAATTCAATAGAGCATGGACGAAGCTACGATCACCCCATACAAGCTCGAAGCGCCAGCGAGTGGGTCCAACAGTGATTTCGACGCTTGTCCGTGAAGTGAGATGACTATTCACTCACTCGTTCATTCACTTGCTGGCGCGGCGTGCTGGTATTTTTTGCAGAGCCGCGTGCTCGTCAAACGCCGGAATCAGCGATGTCTCAACGCTTTTTCTTTGGTCTGATCAGCCAGGCTGCGATACCGACGATCAATAGTGCCGGAAGTAAAAACTTCAGTCGGTTAATGAACACAGTAATCAGCACGATGACAGCCAGTCGACCACGAGTCAGTCGGGCCCAGGCGGCGGGACGTTGAGCGGTTGGAAGGCACAACCACAAGGAACCCAGAACAATGCTGATTCGCAACGCAGCGGCCGGCCACGCGGAATTCTGATCGGCCAGCAACAATCCAATGATGGAGATTGCCAGACAGCTCAGGGCGACGACTCCTATGCGGCGCCGCCGATCAACCGGCGATGTTTCCAGTTCGCTCATGATCGACCCAAAATCTGGAGACGGTCATCAACGACTGCACAGTTGCAGCAGACACTGTTGAAGCAGAAGCAGGTGGAGCACACACAGTTGAAGCAGGCACACGGCATTACTTTTCGAGTTCCAGATAGAGCGGCAGGTGCCGATAATAGACTTCCAGCATCAGGAGGTTCAGGCAAGTCAAATAGTGTCGTCCACCGCCGTTGGCCCACTTTTCAGCCGACGGTTTAAGTGGATCCCAACTGCCGCTCACACGGTCTTCTTTGCTTTGAGTATTCACGAGCATGTCACGCAGGCCGGAGTTCCAATCTTCCCAATACTCACCCTGCATATGGAACATGACCTGGGTGCCATAGTACCAGAAATAGGCATCGCGTTGTCCAAAGTCGGGCAGCCGAGTTCTCAGAAAGTTCGCCCCGGCGATCAACTGCGGATCATTTCGCTTCGCACCCAGATACTGCCGCATCAACAATCCTTCCGCTGTCATCGCTGGGCTGGCCTGACGGGTTGGATGATAGCTGAACTGTCCCGGCGACGTTTTGCTCTCGACGGAATCGAGCCATTTCCCCACCAGACTGTATGGCGTTTTTGATACCTTCAGACCAGCCATTTCTCCGCTCTTCAAAGCCATGAGCTGCCAACCGGAAACGGACGTGTCTGATTCGAACTGCGGCCGATATCTCCAGCCACCAAATTCCGGGTGCTGCGATTCTACGATGAAATCCAGAGCCTTCTGGGCCGTATCTTTCAATGTTGCATCTTTGGTCAGACCATAGGCCTCGCAAATCGCGATTGCAGCAATGCCATGACTGTAGAACCAGACGAATTCCGTTTCATCGGCGAAAAGATCTCCGTTGGGCTTTTGGCGATCTATCAACCACTTCATTCCTCGGCTGACAACATCCTGATAAGTACCAGACTGATGTGTATAGCCCGCTCCAAGATAAGCCAGCAATGCCAGTCCCGTAGCCGCGCTGTTTGACTGAAAGCTGCCTTCGCTGATGTCCGGCGGATGCTCACCGGGAAAATCGTGAATGCTCCAGTGACCATCGGGATACTGATTCGTGGCCAGCCACTTGAGACCGCGTTCGACCGCTTCTTCAGACGCTTCCGAACCGCCAAGAGTTCTGGCGGCTTCTCGTCGAGCATCCGTTGTTCGCATTGACAGGCTTTCGGCAATGCGGGCTTCGGGTGAACTGCCAAGTCCGGGAACCGAACGCTTCACTAAACCGGCAATCGTCTCCGCGGAAGCCAGCGACGGGCGATCATTACCAACGGCACGGCGGCCGTTGTTGGCAGCAACTTTTGCAGGTTGAGAATTATCCGAACCTGGACTGATTGGAGTTCCAACGGGTCCACTGGCTCCCGGAAGTCCGGCGGATCGACGAGGCAGCGATCCGATGCGAGGGCCTGAGATTCCTCCCGCAGTCATATTTGCCTGAGGGCCAGCGAAAACCAGCGTGCCACTTTGTTCGGCCTCAGACGCACCGGACGGCAAGCCACTGACCGATGTTGTCGCACGCGACATCGCAAGTCCTGGCAATGCGCCTTTTGCAAATCCGGCATCCGCATTGAGTCTGGCGCTTGGTTCGGTTGCTCGAGATCCGTCGATCGCTGCGGAGCGTGCCTGCATTGTCCCGGATGCTTCGCCGATGGCTGTGGATGAACCCTTGCCTGTTCCGGTGAGACTTCCCGGTTCACCAGAAGCAGAGCGTGTCGGAAGACCATTCTGTCGGCGTCCCACTGAAGTACCGGCTGGTCCGCTGATCAATCCGTCCGCGGATGTTTCAGCTCGAGTCCCCGCAGCGGCGAGCCCCTGCTGCGCGACTGTGGTTCCCACAGCACCAGCCGATTGACCCGGTCGGCGCGAGGGCGTGATTGACATCGCCGCGCCGCCGCCGGGATCAGGCTGCGAATTGAATCCGTTTGATCGCGCAATCTTTACACCTGTCGGCCCAGTCCCATTGCCATCGCCATTCGATGAGTTTGACAACTCGCTCCTCGCATCGTTCGACTTCCCTCCGTTCAGAGCAAGAGCGGAGTTCTTTCGCTGGCCTGCTTTCGACGATGCAGACTCTTTCAACATCGAGGCCGCTGCATTCGATGTTGCGGCGACGTCAACACTTCCTAAAGTGGCGTCACCAGACAACACCGCGTCGGGGCTGTCCGCACCACTGCGTGCCATTGAAACTGAACCGCCGTCCGTTGGCGCAACAGCACGCTGGTCCGTAGTTGCCTGCGAGCGATTGGGGACTCGACTTTGGACTGTCGCTTGATTCGCCGCTGTTGACGAGTCAGATGCCGGAACGTCAAACGATGCACTGGACGCAGCGGCCGAACTTTGTCGCGTGACATCAAATTTCCGCTCCGGCAACGCCATGGTCTTTACGTCGGATGCAGCCATTTCTGCAGCTTCGATATCATCTGCAATCGCCTCGACGTCGGCCGAAGTCCGCTCTGCTCGACTGGCTGCGACATCTTCAGGTGTCGTCACATTCGTGGTTTGCTGAGCCATCACGCTGGCAGCCTCAATTTTCATTTCCGCCGCTGCAATCTCATCGGAGCTGCGTTCGATTTCTGGCACAGTCGCCGATTGTTTGGCCTGGGCTGCCATGGCATCCAGAGTCACATCGGCGGCAGCGGCGGTATCCACTGTTGGCTGATCAATCGCGGCCTGCTCAGGAAGCGATGCGTCTCCTGCCTGACGCTGCATTTGCTGCGACGACTCTTTTGTGAGTTCGACTTTTTCCTGTCGTTCGGGCGTCTCGATTGCCTGAGCTTCGACCGGTTGCGTCTCTGTCGAATCGTCGGGCTTTGCGGCATCGGCGATTTCCATTTCGGGCCGATCGGGATCCAATTTGTTTTCCGGTGTTTCGCTGTCTGTCGGCTTGAGCCAGGCAGCGTCTGGATTCGGCACACTTTCGCTGGCATAGTCCGGCAGGCTGAATTCTTCTCGAGGCACGTCAGCGGTGTCAGCCCCCTGAGCGGGCAATGGACGCGGGCCGCGGAACTCAACGGTGGTCATAGAAACGCAGAGAAGAAAGTGAATCAGCAGGCTGAGCGCAATGGCCCACTGAAGTCGCCGTTTGATGACACCTCGCACAAGGTATGTAACCGCGATCAGCATGGCAACCAGCGAAACGGCCCAACCAATTTGCCCCGCCAGATGCTGCATGCCGGGCAGCGGCACCACAGTGGCATCCGTAAAAAGAGCCGCCATGCCCTGCAGAGAAATGATTCCGCAAGCTGCCGAAATCCCGATCGCCACAAACATCCGCAGTCGTTGTGCGGTTGTCAGTTCGTGCAATTCTTCGTCCGACAGTCGGATCAGATCTCTCACGGAACTTCCTCCGCAGATTCTTCCGGCGGTGTTACGGCCACTCGATAGTCGCGGATCTTTGCCTGATTACACAGACTCATGACCCGAGCTACGTGTTTCCAGTCAGATCGTTCGTCGCCACGAATCACGACTGGTTGAGTTCCGGGATTATTGATGCCAGCCCGCTGCAGACGTTCCGCAAGCTGCGCTTCGTTGTACAGCTCGCCACTGACATAAAACTTGCCGTCGGCATTGATGTTGACCACCATTTCTTTGGGACGCATCACCATCGGCATGGCAGCAACCGCGTCGGGAAGATTCGCATCGAGCGCTCCTTCCCCGGACGTTTTGGCTTCTTCTTCAAAACGACTGGCGACCATGAAGAACAGCAACAATTGAAACACGCAGTCGATCATGGGCGTCATATCGATCAGACGCTTGCTGCTGCTTCCTTGTCTCCGGAAACGAAATCGCATGTCAGGATTGCTCCTTTGACACGGCGGCCGCGCGGGCCGATTTTCGCTCTTCGGAAGACGAAGCCGCGCTCGCCTCAGTGGCCGCCGACTTATGCGGCGCTGGATCGGGGCGCGGAGTGGTTCCTTTGAGGATCACTCCCGAGGAATCACTCTTTAATGTGACTCGCCACTTGCCCTCGAAGCGTTCGAACAGCGGCACGATTTCATTGAACACATCTTCCATACCTCTCAGCAATCGCTCAATTCGGCCCTCCAAAATATTGGCAATCACGATGGCCGGGATGGCAACACACAGGCCAGCAAAGGTTGTCACAAGAGCCGTGTAAATCCCCTGAGCCAATTCTTGTCCTTTGGCCGCCCCGGTTGATGTTGACGCGCTGATCACCATAAAGGCCATGATCATTCCCTGCACGGTCCCCAACAGTCCAATCAGAGGCGAGATGCTTGCCGCGACGTTAATCGGGCGAATATTCTGAGCCATCTCATCCGCCTCACGAGCCACGGCATCCTCAACGGCCTTTTCAACTTCAACCTGCGGACGTCCCACTTTAAGAATTGCCGCCTGCAGAACTTTTGAAAGCGGTGATCGGTATTTCTGACAGACGTCATAAGCCAGTCGCGGATCGATGCCGTTGTTGTCCTGATTCAACTTCTGCATCGCGACCAGCAATCCGCGCGGAATGATTCTGCCCTTCCGCAAACCGATTCGTCGCTCAATCGCGTAGGCCATCACAACGACTGAACACAGTGCAATCGGAATCATAAACAGGCCGCCCTGCACGGCCAGTTCCCAAAGAAACGGCAACGGCTGCGGAATCCCAAGCCGTGTCAGTTCCTCTGAAACACGCGACGCAACTGACGACTCCTTTGCAACAGGCGATGCCGCATCAGCAACAGCCGCACCAGGACCAGCCGCATCTGCGACCAGTTCCTGCGCGGAGACAGGCTGACTGTCGATGGTTCCCATGCAAAAACATGCTGCGGCAGCGAAGCATAGTCGCCAGGAGGAATCTCGCAGTCCCAATGAAAGCTTCATCATGACCTTGCTTTGCTGATAACGAAATCAATGGTTGTAAACGCCAGTACCAGGTATCACCACAAAACTGCCGTGAGCGGCGCAGGTTCAGAAGGCTTCAGTCACGGCCACGTTCCAGCGTTTCCCTGTTGAAACAGACTACAATTCTGACAATCGCTTCTTCGCATCAGTCACCTTCGGATGCTCAGGATACTTTTCGATCATCTGCTGGTAGCAATTCTTCGCCTGATCGATGTCACGAAGGACCTCAAAACAGCGAGCGGCTTCGAACCATGCCATCGCCGACCATTCTTTGTGACCGTAAGCGAATGCGGCCTTCAGAAAATGCTTCGTCGCTTCCTTGTGATTCTTTTGAGCAAAATAACACTCCCCAATCATGAACCGTGCTTTTGCTGCCGTTTCGCTTTCGGTTTCCTCAGTGACAGTTTCATAAGTCGCGATCGCCTCCGCCAATTTTTCCTGCTGCTGGAGTGCCCAGCCGACGCCGTAGCGTGCCTCTGCCTTCAACTCAAAAGTTGGGAATCCTTTGAGAACCCGCTGATGAAGCTTCAAGCTTACATCCCACTTCTCCAACGCGGCGGCGCACTCTGCCGATCGATAAATCGCGAGGGCCTCATAGGTCGGATGTCGAGCGCCAATCGTTTTAGCATACTGATCGAAAGCCGCCTGCCACTGATCCTGTTTGTACAGGCATTCCCCACGCAAGAACTCGGCATCGGCAGCCAGGGGTCCCGTGGGGAAATTCTTCAACTGACCCGCAAACGCTTCCGCCGCCTCATTCAGCTTGTCGGTTTTGAAGAAGGTCCACGCAAGCTTGTGCGCTGCCTTTTCACCCAGTTCACTGGCCCCTGCGATCGCCGTTGTTTCTGAATAAGCTTTGGCTGCGGCATCATACTTTCCAGCGTCATAGTGTGACTCAGCGACTCGGAACAAACTCTCAACCGCCAGCGGGCTGCCTGGATAATCGGCGCCCAGTCTCTGAAATGCGGCGATCGATTCATCAGCCTGCCCAAGTTCCAGATAGGCCCAACCAAGTTCGTACAACACCTTGTCGGCATCCGCGTATTGGGGATCCGATTCCAATATGGCTGAATAGGTCCTGGCGGCGTCGGAAAATTTCTGCTGCCCGGCCAATGCCAGCCCCAGCAGGTACGAGGCATCAAGACCTTCCGTAGCCGCTGGCTTCGACTTCAAAAAAGACTGAGCACTGGCAGACGCTTCGGCGAACTGCCCCAACTGAAACTCCGCCATCGCGCGAATATAGAGTCCTCTTTTTGCCAGATCGGAGTCTGTGTACCGGGTCGACAGCGATGTGACCGCTTCCACAGCACCGGCAAAATTGTTCTTCTTGAACTGTGACCAGCCAATTCCATACTGCGCGTTCGGAGCGAAAGTTCCGTTTGGCCAGGTCTTGACGACATTGGAATATTCCATAATCGCCCGATCGAAATCATTCTGCGAGTAAGCCGCTTCGCCCAGACGGAACGTTGCTTCTTCGAGCAGTTGACTGTTGGGGAATTTAGTCCGCAGTTGATTCAGTCGCGTGATGCTGTCAGCGGGGCGATCCAATCGGCGGTACACATCGGCAAGACTCAACAAAGTCTGATCGGACTGCTCTCGATCCCCCTGAGCTTTGAGCGACGCCTCAAACGAATCGGCCGCCTTCGGAAGTTCTTCTTTGCCTAAGAAGCACCTTGCAATAATTGCCAGTGCTTCGCTCTTCAGCGACGCATCCTTGAGCTCCGGCAGCGCCGCCTGCAGTTCCGCGAGCGACTTGTCAAACTGTTTGTCCAATTGCAGCGCAAGTCCCAATCTGACTTTTGCAAGCGGCGAGCTGACATGCGTCGGAGCAAGTTTCAAAAATCGGCCGTATGTCGCTTGCGCATCGGCAAACTCTTTCAGCAAAAGGCGAGCCTCCGCGCCGATAAATAACACATCAGGAAGCAGAGAGTCGGCAGCGAATTGCTTCTCGAACAGATCACTGTTGAGCTTTGCGGCGGCATGGTCGCCGATATCCAGCGCCGTGAGAGCGGACATGTAACGGGCTTGTGCGGCCAGTTCGTCCTGCGGATATTTTTGAGCGAACTCCGCATACAACGCAGCTGTTTCCTGTCGGCGTCCGGGAAGTTCGTACATCGCATCAATTCGCGCGAGCATCAGTTGCGGCAGAGCGGCGCTGTTCGGGTGCCTGGCAATCGCTTCTTCCAGAATCAACTGCGCCTGAAGCGGATTCTTTTCTTTCAGGAGCGAGCGACCAATCCACTGACTGGCTTCTGCTGCTTCCGGCACATCGCGTTTGGCAACATTCTCAAGACCGCTGCGAGCCAGAGCGTATTTGCCAATCAGATAATAACACTTCGCCCCAGCAAGTACGGCCGTGTCGTAATGCTTTGTCTTCGGGAACTCACGAGGCACGTTCCAATAGAGCGTCCCTGCTTCATCAAACTTGTCCTGTTCATACAAGCAACGCGCCTGTCGGAGCATCGCGGTGTCCGCCAGCGAAAACTCCTTGACCGAGCTCACCAGTGCGAACTGTTTTTGAGCCTCAACAAACTTGCCGTCCGCGAAGAGCGCTTCGGCTTGTCGCATCCGGACTTCCGTCAGCAGTGCATGCTTGGGAAACCTGGTTTGGAAAGTGGCGAATGTCTTTTGAGCTTCACCAGTCTGCTTGAGTGATTCCTGACAAATTCCGAGTGCATACCACGCGTCTGGAACAAGAGCGTCCTTCGGAAACGACTTCACAACTTGTTCATAGCTTTGGGCGGCTTCGTCGAACTTGTTCTGGTGGTAGAGACTTTCGCCACGGTAATAGACAGCGCGAGCTGCATATTCGCTTTTGGGAAAGTCGGTCGCTAGTTTCGCAAATACAGCCTCTGCTTTTGCGTAGTCTTCAGCCTTCGTTGAACCCAGCGCGATGCTGTACTTTGCAGTTCCGAGGTTCAAAAGAGACTGATCCAGCAGTTCAGACTTTGGATAGGTTTTCAGAATCGATTCGAACGTCTCAACGGCGTCTGAAAACTGTTTCGCCTGAAGCTGGCAAGTCCCGAGGTAATGAGTCGCCTTGTCCAAACGCGGATCGTCAGCGAACTTCTTGATGAACGTTTGCCACTCTTCGATCGCAGGTTCGTAGAGCTTCTGGTTTTGAAAACCAACCGCGACGGCGAACTGACGCGTCGCCTGCTCGGATTCCTGGGCAGACGCAGTCAGGCTTAACTGGAAGAGCAACAAGGTTTTCAGGCAAAGAGTTAGTAAAGCATTGAAGCCTGATGACGACCGCAATCCGAGCCACCGCATAGCGAAGTCCCCAACAAGGGCTTTGCCCTTGATCCAATTTGCCTACCAGCCCGACATCAAAGAATCGTTTACGTTGTTCGCCTACAGAATGTTGACTTCGGCATCAGCCAACAGCGAGATTGGCATCCAGCCTGTCGTGACTTTTTTGTTCTGAATCAGAATTATTCTGAATCAGAAAGCCGGTCCGAACGAAAAAGCGATGAACATTCGTTGGTGGTGATACATGATGACAGGCTGAAGAACACGTCTAAAATCGTCACACTCCGCTCACCGACCTATGAAGCGATGATATGAGTGATACGACAGATTGTCAAACTTCGAAATCCGTCGGCACGCTGTCAGACGCAGTCGCGGCTTTCTGTAGATCCTCCTTGCGGAGGAGGATGTCGCGGCCTGCCGCGACCTGTGTGCAATTCGACAAACGAGCGGGGCCGATTTCCTGCAGCCACTTGCGCTCGGGGTTCGCCTTCCGGTTAAAGTCCTTTCCGGCAGAAAGAGACCGTCTTCAACAAGCATCCGCGACTGCGCTGTTGCAGACTGTTGTTTTGTCGACGGTTGGACGGTTGGACGGTTGATTTGCGAGAAGGTCGAATGACGAAGATCGGCCCATTCAAAAAAAGAGATCGTCACATTTGCGGGGCTCGCAACGTCCTTCACAACCGAGAATCGTTTGACGTCAGGCGTTCTCAAGCGTCTTTGCCTGCGCCGATTCCAGCGGTCTTCCAATCAGTCGACACAACAGCGGCGACGCAAAGTAGCGTTCGAGACGATGATACGATTCGTAAACATCATCTTCTGGAATCTGTTGTTCAGCGCCGTCACGTGAAACTTTCGCGAGGTCTCCGGCTCGCGCAAGTCCGATGACACTTTGAAGAGCATCAAGCGAAGCGTATTGCCTGAACGTCAGCGTCTCGACCGCAAATCGATCATTCCGTGCGAGCAGTTCCTGGTAGCGTTCCGTTCCGGCCGCTGCCAGATTCAATGGTGCTCGTTCGTCAAGCACCAGAATCGCGAAATCCACCGCATCAGCTTCCTTCAAATTCGACGCAATGCGCTTCAGCATATTCGTCGCGCCATTTCCTGAAATCGAACTGGCAGCGGTCACTCCGATTCGGAGACGAGCGCCGGTGGATTCATCAAGATGCTCCACGACAAAATCAAAGGCGGTCCGAGCACCATTCTTTTGATCACACGGTGTGAAGCCGATCAACTGACGGTAAAGAGACTGACGGTAAACGAACGGAGCATTTTCGCAGGCTGACAGCAGTGTCGTCAGGAGTCCTCCAAGATTTCCGCTGTCCACAGGCAATTCCTCCGGACGCTGCAATCGCGCCTGGACGTGTTCCCGAATCTTCTGATTGATGACGATGTCCGTACTGCGATGCTCGCCTTCTGGATTCAAAAACCGCGAGTCGTCAACTTCTTCATCGGACGAACTGTCATCCACCAAAGTAGAACTGGTTGGCGTCGTCGTTGTCGCCCATTGATCAAGTCCGAGTGATAAAATCGTCCTGACTTGTTTGTCCCAAATCGCTCCCGAGCGAGAAATGACGTCTCTCGGACGCATATCTGTCCGGGGAGTTCCGTCCGATTCCTTCAACATCGCATCGACGGCTGCATGTCCCAGCGGAAAGGTGCCATCCTTTACTCGCAGGGCTGCTACCTCGGGAAGAGAACTAAAAGGCTTAAAGAAATTTTCGAGACGACTGTGTATCAACTGCTGTGCCGCGTTTGCGTCGATGCCGGAGAGCAGAACAGGAAACTGGCGAATGCGATCATCCCAACTGGCTTTGCTGACGAGGTCTCGGGATGTCCATCGCAGAAATGTTTCATCCACACCGCTGGTGACGATCAGCAATCCTGGGCACAAGTCCAGCAACGCATGAACCGTCGCAGACCACGTCTGAACCTGATCTTCACTCAGCGTATCCACTTGATCAAAACACAAAACAAACGATCGATCTCGATACGTTGTGAATTGGCAGAGAACTCTCAAAACGTCCTTCATTTCCTCCAGCGAAAGAACCGACCCTTCGTCCGTTGCCGTCGCCAGGTTCAGCCCCAGCTTCACTGCATCATCATGATCAAGGCAGTCGCCCGACAACCATTTCAACGCCAGTGGAGCGAGACCGGTGGCCGGCTTTTTAAATTGGCGAGACTGGATATCTTCGAACAGTAACCAGAGCACGTCGTAGATTTCGCCGCGCAGATTTCGGTCCTTCAACAGACGGTAATAGAGTCTTTTGCACTGAGTCAGATTGGGTATTTCGTTCGGCGAATATTGAGTGATCGCACTCTTAACCGCCATACTGACAATTTTGTAAAGTCGCGACCGATGCGGAGCCCGAGCAAAATCGCGAGTCAGGATGCTGATTGTGGCCCGCAGGATTGTCCGCAGAATGTCGTTGGGACCGGCCTGTAAATTCAAAAGATAGATGAACGGGTATTTTTCCGCGCGAGCCCACTGGCCAAATCTTGCAAGCAGATGGCTCTTACCAATACCAGGTGAGCCTGATACGACGACTCCGCGAGCCTTTTCACTGCGGCTTGTCTTCTGAGCATGAAGCTTCAGCTGTTCAAACGCGGCGTTGTTAATTTGTGGGATATCGCCGACAAGCAAGTCAATCTGAGTGACGCGATTGTCGTCGAACGGATTCTCCATTCGCAGGTGATCGGCAAATGAGTCCAGGGAAATTTCTCGACTGTTCATCGGAAGGCTCGGCGGCTGAGTTAGGAATCGACGTTGCATCCGTGCCAGGCCAGGACGATATTCACTGAATGCTCCAGAGTCCCGTGCGACTTGACGAAATGATAGTCGTAGTGCCGTTCCCCGGCGAGGCTCCGGGCGGCATTCGATCTCAGATCCGCGTTTTCGCGAGTGAAATTCGCATGTCTGGAGTAATCCGCAACCAAACGCACGACAATGGACGGAATGTGTTGAACGGAGGAAATCAGTGATGACAGTCGATTTGTCGGGCGATTATCATATGATATTGCGTCGAGACGCCGTCTGATGTCCGCCATTCGTGGAAATCCGACGCGTCGTTTCGCGATCTGCTGCTGTTTTACCCTCCGTTAAATCCCTCCTTCTTCTGTTGAGCGCCGTCCAATGTGGAATCTCTTCGGATCTTCACGTCGCTATTGTGATGGACTTTCCCGACGAACCTTTATGCAGGTTGGTGGCCTTGCCGTCGGAGGTTTGTCGCTGGCTGATGTTCTTGCGGCTGAAGCGGGTTCAGGAACCAAACGGCATAAATCGGTGATCATGGTTTATCTGTCCGGCGGAATGCCGCATCAGGACACTTTCGATTTGAAACCGGAGGCACCGGTTGAGGTTCGCGGAGAGTTTAAGCCAATTGACACCACTGTCCCCGGAGTTCAGTTTTGTGAGCTGCTGCCAAAATTGGCGATGGTCGCTGATCGCTGTTCAATCGTACGATCCATTGTGGGGCAACGAGATGAACACTCCAGTTTTCAGAACCTGACCGGGTTTACCATGGGAGAAGTTCAGCGAGATGGTATCCCGAATTTCGGGTCCGTGGTTGCTCGCGTCCAGGGACCGACGAACCCTGTCATTCCAGCGTTCGTCGATTTGTTTCCCACGATGCAACATCGACCTTATAACAGCACCGGGGCTGGCTATCTTGGCAGTGCCTACAATCAGGTGCGTGCGGACGGTGAAGATCTGGCAAGCATGCGATTGAGATATGTGGAAGATCAGCAATTCTCTCAACGCCAATCGTTGCTGGGGCAACTGGATTCCTTCCGCCGCCACGTGGATGCTCGCAGTCTTGACAACATGGACGAAAGTTATCGACGAGCTTTCGACGTGCTTACGTCTTCGCGACTGGTCGATGCGATGAATGTCGAAAAAGAAGATCCAGCGATTCTCGCGCGATATGGTCGAGGATCTGCCAAGCATCTGGGAGACGGGGCGCCAACATGGAACGATCAACTGTTGATCGCTCGAAGGCTGGTTGAAGCTGGCGTTCGAGTCGTGACCGTGGCCTACGGTTTCTGGGATACTCACGGAAATAACTTTGGTCACTTGAAACAACATCTGCCGACATTTGACGCGGGTGTTTCAGCACTCGTGGAAGACATCTACGCCCGTGGACTTGATGAAGACGTGTCGGTTGTTGTGTGGGGTGAATTTGGCCGCACTCCGAAAATCAACGACAAGGCCGGGCGGGATCACTGGGCACCCGTTCAGGCCGCGCTGTTTGCCGGAGGCGGAATGCCGGTTGGACAAGTGATTGGTTCAACCGACAAAACGGCCGCTTACGCTGCGGATCGTCCTATTCACTATCGCGACGTTCTGTCCACGATCTACCACAATATGGGAATCGACAGTACGGAGTATGTTCGCGATCAGGCAGAGCGCCCGGTCCGAATTCTGCCTGAGGAAGCTCGCCCAATCCGCGAATTGATGGCTTCGACCACTTGAGATCGACAGCAGAATAAGTGGCGTAAGTATCTGGCTTGGGCGGGGCCGCGACTTCACGGGCTGCAAACTTGCTCCGCCAGAACAACGACACTGAAGTCTTGCGCCGATCCTTGGTTCTCGCCGTTGCCTGTAGTTCTCGCCGATCCTGAGTTCTCGCCGATCCTGAGTTCTCGCCGTTGTCTGTCAGATTGCTGCTTGACGAGGAAGAAAAATCGGGAATGGTGACCACCTGGTGAAATGCACGTCTCCAGAGACTTTTGTTTTGCAGATAATTCATTGAAATGCGTGCATGAATTATCTTTCTCACGGATATCGATTCCTTGACGACCCGCTGAAGCTCGCCGGAACCGCGGTTCCGGACTGGCTGAGCGTCGTCGACCGCAAGGTGCGTGTTCGCAGTCGCCGAGTTCGCGAACATTTTGCTTCCCTGGAGCATGAGGATCGGTCCATCGCTGAGGGCATGCTGCAGCACTTGCGAGATGACGACCTGTTTCATCGATGCCCGAGATTTCTGATGCTGGAATCTGAATTGTCGATGCGTTTTCGTCGACTGATTCCCGATCCATTTGATCATCGACCGCCTTTTTTGGGGCATATCGTGATCGAACTGCTGCTGGATTCTGTCATTGCTGAAGAGCATCCCAGTGTCCTGGAGAATTACTACAGGGCTCTTGGCGATGTGTCGCCACTTCAGATTGAACAATTGGTGAATCGAATTGCAAGTCGATCAACAGATCAGCTTGCTGCGTTCATCCAGAAGTTTACGGCCGCCAGGATTCTTTATGACTACGCGGACGATGAGCGATTGCTGCATCGCTTGAACCAGGTCCTGCGGCGAGTCACACTTCCGCCATTGGAAGATGCCTGTGTCAGCGTTCTGCGAGATGCGCGCCGTCTGATTCGCCTTCACGGCTCCGAATTGCTGCATGCAGTGGAGTCACCCGATTTCCTTGAATCATCGGAGCAATCTTCCGCTGATTCGGCATCCTCCTGATCCTGAACAAGTTCCACTGAAAAAAGGACCCATGAATGAAATATGGTATGAATCTTCTGCTGTGGACAGCCGGTATCACAGAACAGCATTTTCCATTGCTGAGCAGCCTCAAGGAATGGGGGTTTGATGGTGTTGAATTGCCAATGTTTGAGTTCGACGTTGATCTCTACAAGAAAGTCGGCGAAGAACTGAAAAAGGTTGGCCTGGAATCCACCGCCGTAACGGTCTGTCCGGCTGATCAGAATCCGATTTCACCCGATGCCGCGATTCGGCAAGCGGCACTCAACCGCCTGAAACAGGCGATCGATTGTTGTGCGGCTGCAGGGACCACCCATCTTGTTGGACCAATCCACTCCGCCCTGGGCGAGTTTTCCGGGACCGGTCGAACCCAGGAGGAATGGAATCGCGCTCAGGACATTCTTGGTCAGGCAGGGGACTATGCGAAAGCGAACAACGTCACACTCGTGGTCGAATATCTGAATCGCTTCGAATGCTATTTTCTGAACAGCGCTGCGGATGCCGCGCAGTTCTGCCGCGAACTCGGCCATTCCCATGTCAAAACCATGTATGACACATTCCATGCCAACATCGAAGAGAAGTCGATCACGCAGGCCATCAAAGCGGCTGCCGATCAGATTGTGCATGTGCATATTTCTGAAAACGATCGATCGACTCCCGGTGACGGTGGAGTGAACTGGGACGAATCTTTCGCGGCACTGAAGAGCATCAATTATGACGGCTGGCTGATGATTGAAGCATTCGGCCTTGCTCTGCCGGAACTCGCCGCCGCAACTCGCATCTGGCGACGCATGTTCCCGTCGGAGGAATACCTTGCGAAGACAGGCCTGCAATTCATGAAATCTCGCTGGGCCGAGAAGTCCTGAGTTCCGGGATTCTGCCACGAAGTTGATCGCACGCATGACGCCGAGAAATCCTGATTTCGGTACAACCTCATTCCACCCATTCGCACCAAAAGGAAAGCCACTATGAAACTCGCAACGCATTTGATGGTCGCCATACTCTGTCTCAGTTCAATCTGCTCTGCCGAAGACGCGAAAACCGCATACTTTTCTGCCACTGAAGCCGGCCCGCAATTCAATATTCAGGGGGAGTACACAGGGAACATCAAAACTGGTGATGGCGAAATCAAAGTCGGTGTCCAGGTGATTGCCGAGGGCGAAGGCAAGTTGGCGTGGGCGGCCTATATCGGTGGTTTGCCGGGCGACGGCTGGGACGGAAATACTCCGCTGCGCGGTATGGGTGAAATTCAGGGAACCGGTGGCATTCTGAAGGGCGACACCGGTCGAGGGGAAATCAAAGACGGAAGTCTGGTTATCTTCACGGCGGAGAACGTACGACTTGGTGAAATCTCAAAGACTACTCGCGTCTCCCCAACACTGGGCCGAAAAGCTCCCGAAGGCGCTGTTGTGCTGTTTGATGGAACATCCGCCGACCACTTTGAGGGCGGTCGAATGTCCGATGACAAGCTGCTGATGCAGGGCGTCACGAGTAAGGAAAAATTTCAGAGCTGTGAGCTGCATGTGGAATTCATGCTGTCGTTCATGCCTAATGCTCGAGGCCAGGGGCGAAGCAACAGCGGTTGCTATCTGCAGGGACGATACGAAGTTCAAATGCTCGATTCGTTTGGACTGTCAGGTGAAAACAACGAATGTGGTGGCATCTACACCATCCGAAAGCCCACTGTCAACATGTGCTTTCCGCCGTTGAGCTGGCAAACCTACGACATCGAATACCATGCCGCAAAATTCGATGACGCAGGCAAGAAAACCGCCGATGCGTGGATGACTGTCAAGCACAACGGAGTCGTGATTCACGACAAGGTCAAACTGCCGCACAGTACAACGGCCGCACCATTGGCCGAAGGCGCTGAACCCGGACCACTTCATCTTCAGGATCATGGCAATCCTGTTCGCTATCAGAACATTTGGTACAAGGCAATCGCAGAATGAGTCTGTCAACACGTCAAATCAGCCGCCGAAATTCGTCGTTCCGACTCAGTCTTCTGCTGTGCAGCGCGATCCTTTGCGGGACTGTCAGGACGGCTCAGTGCCAGCCTCAGGTGTACCGCGATCGTGTCGACGCCAATTGGTTTGGTGATCAGACTCGCTTCTGGTACCAAAACAATCTTTCGAAAGGCGGGCGTGAGTTTGTTCTTGTCGATGCGACGATTGGAACTCGAACACCGGCGTTCGATCACGCGGATGTCGCCTCCCGGATGACGCAGATTGTCGGCCGTAAAATTTCTGCATCCGAGCTGCCGATCAATTCGCTTGAGTACGCCGACGACGGAATGTCTGTGCTGCTTGTTGGGCCGGACGGAAAGTTTCGTCTCGATCTGAAATCTGCCGAGCTCCTTCGACAGGAATCCGATGGCAAAGACGCCGTCGCGAAGCTGTTTCTTCCAGTTCAGCCTTCAGGAAGTTCCAGTCAGGACACTGAGATTGTCGTTCAGAATTCGCTCACGCAACCTGTGACGCTGCATTGGGTCGACAGCTCGGGCGGTCTTCAGGAGTACGGCAAAGTTGCTCCAGGCGAAACGCGGCGACAGCATACGTTTTCAAGTCATGTCTGGTTGATTCGCAAGGCCGACGGGACTGATATTGGTTGCTTCCGAGCCGTGGATCAGAGTTCTCTTCTTGTTATCAATCAGGCGGCGATGGATTCGGTAACGCGAGCGGAACGTCCCGGTCGACGCGGTCGTCGGCGGCAAGCAAATGACGCGGAACCGTCAGTTTCTCAGGATGGAAAAGTCTCTGCCTTTTGCAAAGACAATAATCTTTGGCTGCAAGTCGTTGCCGATCGTACAGAGGCCGCACTCACGACGGACGCAACGGCAGCGAACTCGTTTCGCAAAGACGCCTCCCATGCGCGTGGCGTCAGTATGAATTACGATCTGGCTGATTTTCCAGACACCGCTGTCGAAACACGATGGTCGGCAGATTCAAAATATCTTGTGGCGTTCCAGACGCAACAAGTTGAAGAACGCAGGGTGTATTATATCCAGTCGTCTCCTCCAGATCAGTCGCAGCCTAAACTGCAGTCGTATCCCTATTTCAAGCCGGGCGACGCAATCCCAACGCACGTTCCGCGGCTGTTTCGCGTGGACGATCGATCGGAAATTGCAGTCTCACGAGATTTGTTTCCGAATCCCTGGTCGCTCGAATTTCTGCGATGGAGTGACGACGGTACCCGTTTCTGGTTGCTCTACAACGAACGCGGTCACCAGAGAATGCGAGTTCTGGAAGTGACAACTGAAACCGGAGCCGTCCGCGCCGTTGTTGATGAACACAGTGAGACGTTCATTCATTATTCTTCAGAGGGTAAGTTCGAGCTGCGCTGGTTACCCGAACAACAACTATTGTGGGCCAGTGAACGCAGCGGCTGGAATCATCTGTATCGCTACGATCTGAAGTCGGGCGAAGTGCTGAACGACGTCACGTCGGGTGACTGGAATGTACGTCGGATTGAACACGTTGACGAAACCGCGGGCGTGATTTGGTTCTTCGCGGTTGGAGTCAGGAAAGATCAGGATCCGTATCACGAACACTATTGCCGAGTCAACTTCGACGGTTCAAACATGGTGATTCTGACGGAGGGCGATGGGACTCATGAAATCACATGGTCGCCCGGTCGCCAATGGTTCCTCGATCGATATTCGCGAATCGACCTCGCGCCCACGACGGAGTTGCGTTCGCCTGCGGGCCAGCGCGTTTGTGAACTGGAAGTGGCTGACGCTTCTGAGATTATTGCTGATCGTGGTTCGCTTCCAGAGAGATTTGTTGCAAAAGGCCGCGACGGTCAGACCGACATCTGGGGAATCGTCCATCGTCCGAAAAACTTTGATCCGAACAAAAGTTACCCGGTGATCGAAAACATCTACGCGGGGCCACACGATTATCATGTCCCCAAGGCGTTTCGTTCTCAGTTTGGACATCAGCATCGAATTGCTGACGAAGGTTTTATCGTTGTTCAGATCGATGGGATGGGCACTGCCTGGCGGTCCAAGGCATTTCACGATGTGTGTTTTCGCAACCTGCGAGATGCCGGCTTTCCCGATCGAATCCTCTGGATGAAAGCCTTGAAGGAAAAGATTCCGCAGCTCGATCTGGAGCAAGTGGGAATCTACGGCGGATCTGCAGGCGGACAGAATGCGATGGCCGCTTTGCTGTGGCATGGTGATTTCTACAAAGCGGCAGTGGCGGACTGTGGATGCCATGACAATCGGATGGACAAGATCTGGTGGAATGAACAATGGATGGGTGTTCCGGAAGGCGACGTTTATGCGAGAAATTCGAACAAGGAAAACGCGCACCTGCTGCAGGGCCGATTGATGCTGGTGGTTGGTGAGCTGGATCGCAATGTCGATCCGGCCACGACTACTCAGGTCGCCAGGAAACTGGTTGAAGCGGGAAAAGATTTCGACTTTGTCGTGGTCCCGGGTGCAGGGCATGGAGCGTGTGAAACTCCCTGGGCATCGAGACGCAGGACACAGTTTTTGCTGAACTCGCTGAAAAATCAGGGTCTATAGTGTCGTGTCGCAACCGAGACTTCCCGTTGCTCGGGGGCCGATTTTCTGAGACGACAATACCGCGGGTCCAGGCTGGGCGAAAATCGCAACCCGCGTTAAACTCCGCCGCTTCCTGACGACCTATCCTCCATATCCGCTCTGTTCTTTCTGGGCGGGGCAGAAAACAGGAGGATTCAGCAAACAGGACAGTCTGGGTGATTATCGCTTTTGGGCTTCGACGGTTGCGTCAGGTTCAAATTCACGCAGCAACCCAGTCAGATTTACGTTCAGTCAACGAGAAGTGACATCCGCAGGAAGCACACGATGGCATCCGTTACGAAATCAAGCTCATCCTACACCGGCGAAGACATTGAAGTTCTGGAGGGACTGGAGCCGGTTCGGCGTCGTCCGTCGATGTACATTGGCGGCGTGGATTCCAGAGGACTGCATCATCTGCTGTGGGAAGTCGTCGACAACTGTGTCGATGAGTTCCTTGCGGGCGAATGCGATCGCATTGTGGTGACATTGCACAAAGACGGTAGCTCATGCACCGTGCAGGACAACGGGCGAGGAATCCCGGTCGACAAACATCCGAAGATGAAAAAGTCGACGCTGGAAGTGATCCTCACGACCCTGCATGCGGGAGGAAAGTTCAGCGACAAGAACTATGCCCGCAGCGGAGGTTTGCACGGCGTCGGTTCATCCGTGGTCAATGCGCTTTCGTCGCAGATGATTGCAACCGTGCATCGAGATGGTTTCGAATGGGTTCAGGAATTTCGACGCGGCAAGCCGAAAGCACCGGTTGAAAAAGTGAAGCCATTCCGTGGTCGAGGCACGACGATTTTCTTTCGTCCGGATGAAGAGATCTTTCGTCGAACAATCTTCAACAGTGATACCATTCGCCAGCATCTGGAGGATATTTCCTTCATTCATGGCGGGCTGACCATTGTCTTCCATGACGAACAGAAAAAAGAAACGCACGAGCTGCATCATCCTGATGGTATCGTGGCGTATATCGAAAAGGTGACCAAAGATTCTGGCAAGAAGCCGGCTCATGAGCAGCTATTTGCAGTCACCCGCGACGACAAAGACGCCAAGGTGGAAGTGGTCCTGCGATGGACGGATTCAACCGAAGAGAATATTCGCAGCTATGTGAACGGCATTCGTACTCATGCTGGTGGAACACACGAAAATGGTTTGAAGGCTGGCGTGGTGAAGGCCGTCCGAAATTACATGGACGTCCACGATTACAAGCCACGGGGAGTCACAATCACAGCCGACGATATTCGCGAAGGTGTTGTTTGCATTCTGAGCGTTTTTATTGGCGACCCGATGTTTCAGGGGCAGACCAAGGAGCGTCTGAATAATCCCGAAACAGCGTCCACCGTGGACGGCGTTGTCAGGCCGGCACTGGAAAACTGGCTGAATAACAACCCGTCTCTGGCCGACGTGATTCTCGGTCGCATGGTCCTTGCGGCCCGAGCTCGTCAGGCAAGTCGCGAGGCTGTGTCAGAGGTTCGTCGGAAAACCGTTGGCGGTCGCAAGACAAATCTTCCTGGCAAGCTTGTGGATTGTCAGTCGAAAGATGCCGGGCAGTCGGAGTTGTTTATTGTCGAAGGTGATTCGGCTGGTGGAACGGCAGTGATGGGACGCAAGTCGGCGACTCAGGCCGTTCTTCCGCTTCGAGGAAAGATTCTGAACACGGAAGCGTTGACGATCTCCAAGATCATGGAGAGCAATGAAATTCGTGATATCGTCGAGACACTCGGAGCGGGCGTTGGCACTGGCTTTGACGTCAATCAGCTGCGTTACGCTCGCATTATTCTGCTGATGGATGCGGACAGTGACGGTTATCATATTTCCACACTGCTGCTGACGTTTTTCTTTCGGCACATGCCGGAGTTGATTCGCCAGGGAAAACTGTTCATTGCACAGCCGCCGCTTTATCGCATCGAAGTTGGTAAAGAGGTTCATTACGCTCGGCACGATGCAGAAAAAGAGGAGTTGCTTGCGTCGTTGCCCGCCAATCGCACGGCCACAGTGCTTCGCTTCAAAGGTCTCGGCGAAATGAATGCCGCTCAGTTGCGAGACACAACCCTTGATCCTCGTGCGCGAGTTTTGCTGCGAGTGAACATTGAAAGCCAGTTGGAAGCGGATGCGACCTTTCATCAGTTGCTTGGCAAAGACGCAAGCGAGCGCTACCGCATCATCATGCAGGACGCGAGTTTTGCTGACGATCTGGATTTGTGATAATCGCGACGGCCTAATTGTTAAGAATCATCGCCTTGCGAATGCATGTGCTCAGCGGACTCTTCCGGCTGACAAGCCATTGCTGGTGACCGGCATCGTCACGCCGTTTAACGGCAATACCGTTCTAACAGTAGCGGAGCAGCGCGAGCTGCCCGGTGAGTGCCTGCAAAACGCTGGCTCACCGGACGGCTTGCGCCGATTCCGCTACCTCACAGGCCGTTCGTTTAACGGCGAGCGGCAGGTAGAGATTTATCAACAGCCTTCGATTTGCGTTCGAGGTGATATTCTCTTTTATCGAGTCAAATTGGCGAGCGATTCAGGATCAGCGTGCGTTGCTCCTTCTGTCGCTCCACCAGAGCGAATACGCGATGCTCATTTGTGATCCGGCGGAACGAAGGCGTGCACCTCCTGCGCGCTGTGTCACAGGTCGAGAGCAAGTTTTTCGGTAAGAAATTTCGCGGCAAACACTTGATATACGTGATTCACCGTTTGATCGATCTTGACCGAATTTCAGAAAACCGGCAGAGTCCACGGACTCGGGATAACTCGAATCGGCCACATTTGCGTCTGATTTCAAAGTTCTCGTGCTGACTTAAATTGAGTTCGTTCACCCGCCACGGAAGGATGGTGAAACATGCAAGTACGTCGTTGGGCCTCGGGGATCTTTATCACCTGCTATCTTCTTGCGCTTGGCTGGGGTGTTGCAGCCCACGCGCTAAAAGTGGGGCTGGTTGGCAATACGCTGAGCTACTTCTTTGTCTGGGATATGTTCTGCGGATGGCAGGCCTATGACACTCGAACTCAGGTCATCGGCGAAGATTCGGATGGGAACTACTATGCGGTCGAAGAGCCGTGGGGAGCGTTCACGCCATTCGGTCACGTGGCTCGCATCAATTACGATGTCAGCAATCAGCTTGTCCCCAAGCACATCAAGAACGTGCTTGATCATTCCAGCCACTCCGGAATTGATCGAGTCTACGTTGTGCAGGAAGTCTGGCCGAAGCAATTTAATGTCCCCGATCATCTTTGGTCTCGGTATTTTCACGAACCGAAGGATCAGGTGAGTTACTTCAACTTGCGGGCAGTTTGTGATTCGCAGGGTGCACGACTGGAAACGTATCCAGACTGGTTTGACACTCAGACTCTTCAGGCGATCGCGGACAATCCCCGGTTGCAACGTGCGGCTCAGATGGCCACGCCGTACTACAACACATTTTTTAATCCCGGAACAATGGGTACTCAGCGGACGACATTCGTCAATTCATTGGATGGCCTGAGCACCAATTGAGTGCTTGCTGACTGGCTGGCCTGAGGTTTTCGAGTGCCGTTCCTGTTTCGGTGTGTGTTGAACGGTGTCTCTGGCATTTGCCGGCACCTGACTTGTCTCGCTTGAGTAGGTCGATTCTGGAATCTTGTGGAAAGTGGAGTTCCCGTGATGAAGTCAACGAACAGCGAATCCTCCGTGGCAGCCGGGTTGAAGAACTTCTTTTTTGCCGAACAATCACCCTACGGTCTGGCGCTTGTGCGCATGTTTCTCGTTGGTTCGGCAATGCTGCCAATGTGGAAGCGGTTTGGGCGAGTGCGTGAATTGTACTCGTCGGACGGTGCTCCAGTTCAAATGGCGGAACTTTTTGGCCAGGGAAGTCCCTTGCCGGTATTGCCCGGAGCATTTGCATCGGCTTTATTTGGCGTGATGCTGTTCTCTATGCTGTGTTCAATCGCGGGGTTCCGAACGCGACTGACACTGGCGGTCGGCACGCTGCTGTATGTGTACTTTAATCTGCTGGACGGTGTCAGCACGATGACCAAGTATTCGGTCATTGCTGCTCACGTCATGTTCATCCTGACGTTGTCAAACTGCGGAGCGGTCTGGTCTGTTGATGCGATTCTGAAGCGATGGAAAGAGGGTGCCGCTGCCACAGCTATTCCACCACGCTTTCCAGTGTGGCCTGCGAGGCTGATTCAGCTGTTGTTCTGCTTTATCTACTTTGGTGCAGCAATCACCAAGATTCAAACGCAGGCGTTCTTCAGCGGCGAACAGATGCGCTACTGGATGCTGAGTAACTGGAACTACTCCAACCCTGTTGGAGAAGTCCTTGCGATGTGGACACCGGTTCTGCTTGCCTGTGGTTACTTTACGGTGGTTTGGGAGATCACATTCGCATTTCTTGCCTGGCGTCCGATTGGTCGCTACTTCGCGTTGGGAGTTGGCATCATGTTTCACGTGATGACGTGGCTCACACTGGGTCTGTATATCTTCCCACTCGTTTGCATCAGCTCATATCTGTCGTTCCTGATGGAGAAGGATATTGTGTCGATTCGACGCCTGGTTCATCGCGTGCGAATCCCCACATCAGTTCTGGGCTTTCCACGGTTCGCCATCGCTCGGGCGATTGAAATGCGTCCAGCCAGTGTTCAGACCTCAATCCTCTGGGTCAGCCTTGCCGCTTTGATTGCTGTCGGTTCAGCCGAAGCCGACTATCGAATGGACGCTTATGGCATGCGATCCGAGAATGGCCCTCTGACTTTGCGGCCGATTGCCAGTGACAAGGCGCTGGCAATGATTCGCAGCAGCAAGCCGGTACGCGAAAAAGATAAATTCTTCTCCTTCGATATTGGGAGTATGCTTGTCGGCGGGCAATTGGCGAATCGCTCAAAAGAGTTCGAGAGTGGTGACATGATTCTGGCTCAATGCAATATCAACCCGCCCCACGAGGACCTTTGGGTGGAATGTGTCGTCGAGGATGATCATAGTCGCATTATCGACAGTTCGGGGCAGTTTGTGACTCGCGATATGTTGTTCGCAAACTTCAACTATGACGCCGGAACGAAGCTTGTTCCGGGGAACTACTGGATGGTGCTGAAGAGTTCAGGCAAGGAAATTGCCCGACGACCATTTACAATGACTGGCGAAGCCATCTCAACGCCAGTCGCAGATGACCTGCTGACGAACTGAGCTTTGGAGTACAAATTCGAAACAAACGACGTATGATGCTGCCGGTTCATGAATCGGGTTCGTTGTGGCAGGCAGACGTCTATGTACTCCGGTCGACTTGTACTTGCGTTGTTGATATCCAACATTCCTTCGATGGCTTTAGTGGCAGCAGAAAAGTTGCCAGCCATTCGAGTGAGCGACGATAAGACTCACTTTGCCGACGAGTCAGGAGCCGCGTTTCGGCCGATGGGCTTCAACTACGACCATGACGCATCGGGTCGTTTGATTGAAGACTACTGGCATACAGAATGGGATCGAGTCGAAAACGACTTCGCCGACATGAAAGAGCTCGGGGCGAATGTCGTGCGAATTCATCTGCAGTTCGGCCGATTCATGAGTACAGAATCGGCGGCCAATGAGGCTGAACTCCGGCAGCTTGAACGACTACTAAAGCTTGCTGAAGAGACGCGGCTGTATCTCGACCTGACGGGGCTTGGTTGCTACCACAAGAAGGATGTCCCCTCCTGGTACGACGAACTGAATGAAGCAGCCCGCTGGAAATCGCAACAGGTTTTTTGGGAGGCCGTTGCATCAGTCTGCAAAGATAGTTCCGCGGTCTTCTGTTACGACTTGATGAATGAGCCGGTTATCGGAGGCGAAAAACCGGGAAACGATTGGCTCGGTCCCGCATTCGGCGACAAACACTTTGTGCAATTTGTTGTTCAGGGGACTGCAGGAAGAACTCGACCAGAAGCCGCCAGGCAGTGGATCGATTCCATGGTCGCTGCGGTTCGCAAACATGACAGTCGTCATCTGGTGACCGTTGGTTTTGTAGACTGGAGCCTGGCTCGGCCGGGTCTGACATCGGGATTCGTTCCCGAACAAGTCGCGGATAATCTCGACTTTCTCGCCGTGCATATCTACCCCAAAGCTTCAAAAGCCGAAGAAGCCCTCGCAACGTTGAAAGGGTTCAATATCGGGAAGCCCGTCATTGTCGAAGAGACGTTTCCGCTGGGATGCTCCATGGAGGAGCTCGATTCGTTTATCGACAAGAGTGGCGATGATGCAGACGGCTGGATTAGTTTTTTCTGGGGGAAGATGCCAGCGGAATATGAGCCGCCCGGCTCTATCGGGGATGCTGTGACTTCCAAATGGCTGTCTCAATTTTCGACCCGGATGAAAGCAGAATCTGATGTTCGTACGAAGCAGCCGGGATCGTGTGACCAGAGTGCTTTCGATCATGATTCATGCGATTGTCAATCAGGATCGACGGCATCACCGTTAACCTTCGATGCACCTGAGCTCCCTTTCGATCTTGTCAAGAATTTTGCACAACATTCCAGAATGCACTCCGACGGGAATACGGCTTTTTCCGTGGACCTTTCTGCATGGTCCGAAGAGCTTCGCGATCTCCCCATCGGAGTTTTCGATTCCGGAATCGGTGGTCTGACAGTTCAGGAAGCAATCTTCTCGATGGATGCGTTCAACAATGATAACTTGTCACCAGGTCCGGACGGCCGAAAGGATTTTGAGAACGAACGGTTCATCTATTTTGGCGATCAGGCCAACATGCCTTATGGAAACTATCCGTCTGTTGAACGTCGGGACTTTCTCAAAGAGCTCATTCTGAAAGACGCGGCATTTCTTCTCGGCAAGCGGTACTGGGCCGCGCCAGATGCGATTGAGCCTCGGTTGGATAAACCGCCGGTGAAAGCGATCGTTATTGCATGCAACACTGCCACGGCATGGGGCCTGGAAGAGATTCGTGAGCTTATTTCAATCTGGAAGATTCCCGTATTCGTTGTGGGCGTCGTCGAAGCCGGGGCGCGTGGAGTCACTGAAGTGATCGAATCAGACGGCAAGCAAAGAACGGTCGCAGTGTTGGCAACAGTTGGTACCTGTGCAAGTAACGCGTATCCCAAAGCAATTGGGCGCTCGGTCGGCCAGGCGGGCAAGCAATTGCCAATCATGATTCAGCAGGGTTCTCTGGGTCTTGCGGCGGCCGTCGAAGGCGATCCCGCGTTTATCAGTTCTGAACTCGGCGGTGGTACCGGCAGATCTTCATATTTGGGACCTTCTGTCGAAAATCAAAAAGCGGCTTTGGATGCGGCCAACCTCAAAGACTATGGCTTTGACAGCGCAGGTTTGCGGGGCGATCCTGAGCTGCCGAATTCGCTGCGTCTGAATTCCATCGAGAATTACGTTCGCTACGATGTTGCCACGCTGGTCAAGAACTATAAGGCGTCGGGAAAGACTTCCGCGATCGACACCGTCGTTCTGGGATGCACTCACTTTCCACTTGTGCAGAATGAAATCCTCAGCGCGTTTGCCAGAATGCGAGCCTATGAAACAAACGGCGAAACGCCATTCAAATCGCTGATCGCCGAATCGATTGCGATTGTTGATCCGGCAGAGCTGACTGCCAAAGAACTGTTTCGTGAGACCGCACGTCGCAAGCTGCTTCGTAAGAGTTCTGCTGACTCGCCAAAGTCCGGCGATTTGTTTTTTATATCGATCGCTAACCAGAATTGCCCGCAGGCTGTCATCAATAGTGACCAATCACTGGATCGAGACTACAAGTATTCACGCGATCCCGGACATCTGGAGATTGAAGATACGATTTGCGTTCCTATGAAAATCGAACTGCTTCCTGAATCAAGCGTGAGCCTCATTCGTTCGAGGCTCCCTGAAGTCTGGCGTCGCATGCAGAGTTCGTCTGAACAAAACTGAGTCTCATCATTATCGTTTGCAATAGTTGTTGTTTCGTCAGACCTAAAACCGTAGGTCGGACATTCTTGTCCGACAATCCAGCGACGGGCAAGAATGCCCATCCGACTCTAAAATCAAGCCTGGACAGAGCACTAGCCTGATACCGTGAATTCGGGTGAGCGATAAAGACTCAGCCTTCGACGGAGTTGTCTTCGCCCGACAGAATTTCCTTCAGTCGGCGAATTGCCCGCAGGTACCGCATTCCTGCCGCCGGTGAACTCAATTGCAGCGCTTCGGCAACTTCGCTGTTTCCCAGATGCTCAAAGTGACGCATAACGACAATTTCTCGGTCGTTTTCTTCGAGCTGATCGAGTGCAAGCAGAAATCGCTCCTCCATCTCTTTCCGCAACGCCGCAGCGGCTGGAGTCAGCTCTGCATCCTTCAACAAAGCTGCGAGATCCGCGGCCGATTGTTCGTCGGACCCAAGGCCGCTGAGATTTTGTTCGCGATCCACAGAGCGACGTTTCGCCGCTCGATGTCGACGATGCATATCGATAATGCGGTCTTTTGCGAGTTGCCGCAGCCAAAGGTGGAAAGGCATCGATGGATTCTGCATATAGTCTGACAGACGCTGGGAAGCTTCCATCATCACATCCTGAACCACGTCACTTGCGTCGACCCTCCGCGCCACCGCTCGGTCGAGTCGCATTTGAATCATCCTCCGGACTGCATCGCGATGTCGGTCCAGCAAATGATTCATCGCAGATGCGTCACCGTCGGCAACGCCCTTGAGTAGTTCCTTAGTTTGATCGCCTTCAGGCCACATTCAGGTTGCTCGCAAAAAACTTGCGGCAGACGAAAAAATCCTCTCTCCGAATGTCGGAGAGAGGTCGTCTGATCTGAGATCCCAGGACAAAGTCGTTTTCTGCCGGGACTAAGAGAACATCAACATCAGTAAGTTATTTCTTCGACTCAGCCGGCTGGTTGATCTCGAACACATAGGTTGTTCTCGATTCATAGATGGCCCCGGGCTGCAGGATTGTTGTTGGGAAATTCTCGTGGTTAACGGAGTCAGGATAATGCTGAGTCTCAAGACACATAGCACTGCGGTGAGCGTACTCTTTTCCGCCTTTGCCTTTCTGTCCCTTCAGAAAATTGCCCGAGTAAAACTGTATACCTGGTTCCGTCGTCATCACTCGCATTCTGCGGCCGGATTCTGGCTCGACAACGATGGCAGCCAACCCCATCGCTTCGTCTTCCTTACGTTCATTCAGTACGAAATTATGGTCGTAACCAATGGCGGCCGTTTCACCGATTGATTCAATCCTTTTTCCAATTTTCGTACGTTTGCGGAAATCCAGATCCGTCCCTTCCACATCGGCCAGTTCGCCAGTCGGGATCAGTGTCTCGTCCGTTGGTGTGTATTTGTCCGCATTCAATCTCAACTGATGATCCAGAACGGTTGGGCTGCCTTCACCAGCCAGATTGAAGTAGGCGTGATTCGTCAGATTAACTGGAGTCGCTTTGTCTGTGGTCGCCGTGTAGCTGATCTGGATGGCATTCACTTCTTTCGGAACGAAGTAGCTGACGGTCACAGCAAGAGTTCCCGGATATCCTTCGGCGCCGTCTTCGCTTGTGACACTGAATTTGACACCCTGACCTCGGTCATTCGAAAACGGCTTTGCCGTCCAGACGAGCTTATCCAGACTGTGTGTCACTCCGCCGTGAAGATGGTTTGGTTCATTGTTGATTGCAAGGGTATATTCTTGTCCGTCGAGCGTAAATTTTCCCTTCGAAATGCGATTACAGACTCGGCCGGTGGTGCAGCCAAAATACTGATTGTCGTCGGATTCGTAGCCGGCTATGTCGTCGAACCCAAGAATCACGTCAGCCGTCTTTCCGTCCTTGTCCGGAACGTGCAGCTGAACCAGGGTCGCGCCGCGAGTCATCACTTTGGCGACCAGACCTTTGTCGTTTTTCAATGTATAAAGTTCAACAGCTGCGCCATCTTTGGTTTTTCCAAAGGGCTCAGAAACCGGCTCCGCGCCGGACACCACGGATGTCATCAGGAATGCTCCAAAAATCAACACTGTCAGTTTCATAAATTCTCGCCTTGAGAATGGGGGACATTACCGTCGCTGCGGTCGTCCCATACCAATGGAACGCCACGAGCGGGACCAGCAACCTTCGAGGTCGATTATCGAGGACCAATGCCGCCGCTACAAGCGATGAGCCAATGTGATTTCGGCTCGAATTCTCAGACCAACCGACCAGAAACAAACAGCAGATGCCAACATCTTCGCCGTTATTGTCCGCATGGGGTCCGCTTTCAAGCGATTTTGTTGCAGAAACCTCGCCACCATACAAGCACGAAGCGCCAGCGGGTGAGCCCACGAACGCTTCAAATTGGTGCGATCGGCCTCAGGCCACTTCAGACGGCGCGGTGTCCAGCAACCATGATGTCTGCTTGAGCGTTCGCTGTATCGCAGTCTGCAAAGCTATTGCATCAACGTGGCTGCTCGCGACGACAAACACGGTCGAGCCGCTGCCGGACATGAATACAGGGCGTCGACACAAGCGGCGCAAGCGATGCATCAACCGTGACATCTCTGGATTCAATGCCTCCGCGGCCTCCGTCAGACGATTAAAGATCATTGACGGAAGAGAACCGCTGATTCGTCCGGACAGAAGTGCTGCGATGTCGCTTGAGCTGCGTGGTTCAGCGGGAAGCTTTGTTGCTCGAAACACGGCAGGCGTACTATTCCCAGCGTTCGGGCGTAGTGCAACAAATGTCAGACGTCGTGCAAGCGGGAGTGGTTCAATGATCTCACCTCGACCGCGACAGATTGCCGCCGAATGGCCGCTGAGCAAAAAGTTGATATCGCTCCCCAGCGAAGCGGCAATCTCATGAAGTATCAAATCAGAAACATCCGGCGCCCAGAGCTGACGACAAAGCAACAGCGACGAGGCGGCATTGCTTGAGCCACCGCCGAGTCCTGATTCAGGTGGGATTCGCTTGTGAACAATGAACTCGGCCCCGTCTGATATCCCAATGCGTGAACGCAGAGCTTCCGCAGCTCTGAGAATCAGATTTCTCTGATCCAGAGGAATACCGGACTGCATCCTTTCCGGCGTCGCATCGCTGAATCGAAGCGTCAGCAGCCCGTTCTTCGCAGGGACCACCGTAAGCTGATCCGCAAATCGAGTCCGCAGCATTACGGTATCAAGCTCGTGATATCCGTCAGCGCGTTTCCCTGTCACCTCCAAAAACACGTTCAGTTTTGCCGGGCAACTTGTGGTCAGTGCGTCACTGTTCGCAGCCACCGATCCGCAACTCGAAACAGAACCACGAATGTGCATCGAAGGCATACCGCAACCGTTCACGACCTGATCCTCCGAACTGTATTGTCCTGCGTTGCTGTGACTTCCGTTCACCGACAGGATCATGTGCGGCAAATGTGAAAGTCAACTGAGTAAGCCGGTGTCCGGACTGTTCTGATGTGCGTTATCCTGCATCTCTCGAAGCACCTGCTGAATTGTCACCGCTTCGACTCCGTCAAAGGACGGACGCACCGGAAGGGATGTCAGTTGATGCGTCCGTGTTCCACGAAACACGTTGTCCGATACCTGAAATTGCCAGACGAGAATCATGACTCCGCAACAGACTCCCACGCCAATCCATGTCAGCCACGGATTCATTTCATCCGCGCGCGTTACGATGGAGCGAGGCGGGAGAAGTCGGATGCGACCAGCCAGCAACAGCGGCGCAAATGCAAGATCGCCATCGCCATCCGCTCCTTTGGCCGCATAACCTTCCCTCTTGAAAAAAAATCCCGTGAGCTCAATGTCCGGGGGATTCTTGCCTGTGTGCTCTTTGAGAGGCAATCCAGGATCTGCCGACAGAGCAACAACATGGACGAGCTGATTGCCGGAATCCGAAGTTGAAATCCAGGCGTCATAGGCAGATCTCACGCCGAAGGTCTCCGCGCTCTTGGGCAGCGGGGCCTTCAGCAATCTTCGCAATCGGCCTCGAATCGTATAGGCCTTTCCACGACATGACTGTGGAGAGTCCATAAACAACGCAAACTGCCCCTCGGGTATAATATGCTGTTCTTCCGGCGAGATCTTTTCCGCAAGACGAAGTGTGCCAAACCAGGCTTCCGTTTCCGAAAACAGAACGCCAATCACATCATCTTGAATCGAGCGTGTCAGCTTTGGAGGGACTTCGTACATTCCAAACGACTCAGGTGACGTGATCGCCTCCATTTGAGCAGCACCGTCTCGGTCAATCATCGACGCATAATCTTTGGCGGTGGCCGGAGATTCTGATGGAACAAATTGAATCTCATCAGGCTGCAAAGCGCTGTTTCCGAGGAGTGCATCAGACACCACAGGTGTCTTCTTTGCTGGTGTCGCCGGACCAAACAACATCTCATTCAGCCACGCCGATCGGCCGGAAACTGAGATCAGCAGGACAATCATTCCCGCGCCGATAATAAGAAGGGTCACTCGGCGTTGTTCACGCGCCAGAATGAGTCCTCTAGGTGTCCCTTTAGATCGAAATCTCACAACACGTCTCCTGATGAACCGGAATCGACAACTCGGTCCTGCAAACCGGCCGACAGCGAATTATCGACTCAACTCCTCTCGGCAGTGTAAAGAGACTCGGGTAGGTGACTCAAGTGATCCTGCCCATTCGCCGCAATTCTGCAGGTTTGTCCATTCAGACACACGCAACTCTGGCCCATGTTCTGCCTTGTGTCGCCAATTCTTGTGCGAATCATGCGACGGCGCCAAACAGCCGACAAATCCAGGCCATTGCCACCATCGCGAGTACGTGGCAGAAAGTGCCCTGCGCAACAGATTGCGGAACCGGAGTGACACGAAAAAAGCCGAAATGCCGCGGTGCAACGGCAGAAAATACAGCCCAGGACTTAATAGCAATCACTTCACCGCTACCAGAAAAGAGGTATCAGTCTCCACCGCAACCACCGCAGCCACCACCTCCGCCACCGTCACCGCCTCCACTGCAACTGGATGTGGAGCATCCACTGGCAGTGCTGGTCGACGGAAAAGCTGATTTCCATGCGGATTGAACACCCAGCAAATGCGGCGCGGTGACCAAAGCAAGGCCGTAGACGCCAACCACGGCAGCAAGTTCGTGACCGCTCAGGGTACCGTCCGAGATGCGAGCTTTATCAACGCTGGCCTTTGCCTTGAAACGCTGCAAGACCCGTTTCCCTGCAGCAGTCATCGCCGGACGCAAATAGACGACCAGCATTGTGATGCAGGTGATGATGCAGAACACCACCAGCAACCCCACGTTACGATGTCGCGAAACGCCGATCGCGACTTTTACAAGCCCAAAGAACAGCAGCATGAACATGATCGCCGAAGGGAGCAACCTGAGTGGGTGCGATTCAGACCCAGGCTTCAGATCTCTTACCTGCAGCCTTTCATCAATTTCCGACAGCGCGGGCAAACCGGCTGAGTAAAGTTCCTTGAACGTCAAAGCTGATGAGGAATTTTCCGCCGTCTGCAGGATGGCAGTTTCCAGGACATCGGCATTACGGTCGGCCACCTTGTTTGTTCGCAGGAAGACCGGCCCCTCGGTGTTCGTTTCGGTGGCTGAGGAAACTTCCTGAAGATATTCATCATGGACCAATCGGCAGACCGCAGCTCCCACTGCAGTTGTCGAATTGTTTCCCAGAGCAGCAGCCTCGTACGGTGTCAGTTCTTCTCTGTCTGCCGCAGCATGACCCTGGTAGAGTGAACTGCGAACGATCAGAGCTGCGATCAACGCAACCACGTACAAAGCGGCATACAGCATCAGGAAGTCGGGGCCAACCATTTCGAAAGGATTCACAATATTGACTGCCAATGGCAGAATCAGCGCGGCCGCAAATACACTCGACACAGCCCTTTGAAAAGCACGGCTTAGCCCCAGGAATGCCTTCCACGGATGCGGAATCACCCAATAGTCACGAGTGTTGACCCGGCGAAATTTCACGCTGAGACCGAATCGCTTCTCTACCGGCGGCCAGATGTCTGCGGGAGCATCGCAGTGAAAGAAACTGCGATAGGAGTTCAGAGTTTGCTGATACATGTCGACATGTTTTTGATGCTGAGCCGGGCCACCACGAGTCGCTTCATGGTGCAGTGGTCGTTGCAAAGTCTGCTGGCACAATTGCGTCCAGTACAATCGAGTATAAGTCAGGTGCAAATGCCACGCCTGGTCAACCTGATCAGAAGGGCACGACGCATGATCCGCCGACAGGCATAGAAACAGAAACCGCTTGTACTCTTCAACGACCCGACGAGAGTATTCTATAGACCAAGAGTTCTCCTGCGCAAGTCGTCGAGAAAAGCAGAACGAAACATCTGGGGCGTCAAGTGTCAGATCCGTCAGTCGCTGCCACAACTGACGTTGTTCTTCAGACCAGTTTATCCCCAGGCAGCCTGGCAAGGACGAGTTGCTGCGTTCATCATTCCCAATTGCAGCCTGAGTACTTTCGCATTCCACGGTAACGCCTTTCTAATGCTGGGACCGCCGGAAGTTGGCAATCAGCAACCTGATTGCTTCAGGCACAGAACTGGGTGCAACACGCAGCGGATCAATCGGCGGCCTCAACTTCACAAACTCTTAACAAAGTCCGGCCTTTTCTCACCCCGATCCCGGTGGAGCAACGAGGCAGCTACAAATTTACCACAGCCCTTGGACCAGCAAGCGGATCTCTGAACTCACTCGCTGACGCATTGGGCCTGGTGTCGCGGCAATTTTTTTTCCTCGACTGACCGGGGCGTCCGTTCTCGGATTGTCGTACAGCGGATGTACACAAGCAGATGCTTGTACCAATCACTAAAGAAGAAGAACGATAGAAAAATTTGCAGAAAAAACTCCTATGGCGTTTCGGCAATTGTGCCGCCCGCTAGACTTTCCGATCAAAGACGCACGGGCGATTCATTCGTTTGCGCTCATTCTGGCGGAAATGTCTTACTTTCAACGGCCCCGACAAAGATGTTTTTCGTTTAACCGTCACCCGGAGGCGTACGCTGATCGCCGCATGCGCGTACGCCTCCGGCTGACGGTTAAACACAATACCGTTCAAATAGTAGCGGCACGGCGCGAGCCGTCCGGTGAGTGCCTGCAAAAAGGCTGGCTCAACGGACGGCTTGCGCCGATTCCGCTACTTCATAGACCGTTCGTTGAACGGTATTGCGGTTAAACAAAGCAATCCTGACCGCTGGATACTCGAGAGTTGTTTGTCATGCTCGCTTGCTGCAAAACGCGTGCATGATGCAAAACCAGGCGTGCTGCCTTCAGGGACGGACTTTTCCAGAAGTGATCCGCATGATGATTGCTTCTTCTGTGCAGATGTGGGTTTGGTCTTGAAAGTGATCTTCCATGAATTTCCGGATCTCGTTTGATTCTCTCAGGTTGGTAAAAAAAAGCAGACGATCAGCCGCCAAGCCCGCCTACTGTGCTGATGTGCTCGAACAACGAGTGCTGCTGACGGTTCCTGTGAATCCTAAGCCGACCGGTGTGATTTCCGATTTGCGTCCCGAACTTTCGTGGACAGGACATGCGGGCGACGTCAGCTATCGTGTCTGGCTCAAGAACACGACCCAACCATCCGCTTCGCCGATAACGATCAACACCCCCGATCGATCAGTGCAGCCGACGTCGGATCTTGGGATCGGTAGCTTCAGATTTCTGGTTCGGTCGATTGATGCGGCGGGCATTTTTTCGAACTGGTCGAATCCGGCAACGTTTTCGATCCGCAGTCCCGTAACAATCGACGAAGTCGAACAGGGGCCGACGGTGACGCGTCCAGAGATTGAGTGGAACAGCCTTCTCGGAGCGGCGGCCTACGAAGTTAATCTGAAGATGCTTTCCCCTGTGTATCAGGACGTTATTCGCGTCTCGGGAATCACGGAAACGGATTGGTCGCCTTCTGCCGATCTGCCAATCGGCCGTTACAGAGTTTATGTTCGAGCATTCGACTCGAACGGAACCGCGTCCCCGTGGTCTGAGAAATTTGATTTTCAAGTCGCCCCGCTGCCAACAGTTTCAGGTGCGTCGCTTGTGACGAGTGATACAACTCCAGAACTGACATGGTCGTCTGTTGAAGGTGCAGACAAATACGAAGTCGTTCTGCGAAACGCGACCACGGGACAAACAATACAGCGGCAGTTTGCTTATGCAAATTCGGTTACGGCCGACTCGCTGACCATGGGGGCCTACCGCTGGCAGGTTCGTGCCATCAATTCACGAGGCTTGTCTGGCGGCTTTTCATCGATGACGCAGTTCACCGTCGTTATTGCTCCAGAGTTAACGAATGAACAGAACGAGGAATCGTGGTCCGCCAACATCAATTGGCTCAACGTCGACGGGGCGACTAGCTACACCGTGCGTATCATTGAACTGAATGTATCGGAACCACGCATTTTTGAAACCGGCGGGATTGTTGGCTCGTCGTTCATTCCGACTTCACTTCTTCGACCGGCAGATTATCAAGTTACGGTCCGGTCTTTGTTTGGAAGCGAAATGAGCGAATGGAGCGTCCCGGTTAATTTTCGCATTCTGCCCCCGACTCTGTCCGACGTATCCTATGGCGAACACGCGAATCAAGTATTGAGTTTATGGAAAGCAGAATCGGAAACCCCCACTCCAATACTCTATTTCATTCATGGAGGAGGCTGGATCAGCCTTGATCGCCTGAATCTGCTCGGAACCGTTTTCCAGCAGACGATTGATGCCGGAATTTCTATTGTGAGTATTGAATACCGTTCAATCTCCGACGCGATCGACGAGGGTGTTTATCCACCGGTCATGGCTCCGCTTTCGGACGCTGCGCGTGGCCTTCAATACGTTCGAAGCCGCGCTGTGGAGTGGGGACTGGACAAAACGCGAGTTGTTGCGTCCGGGACATCGGCTGGCGGCTTCTCGGCACTTTGGCTGGCCTATCATGATGAAATGGCCGACCCCAATAATTCAGACCCGGTGGCTAGAGAATCCACCCGTGTTTCGGGAGTGGCGGTCGATCGAGCCCAGACAACACTGGATCCTTTGCTCATGAGAGAATGGATCCCAAACATCGGCTACGGAAGCCATGCCTTCGGAATCATGACCGGGATAGGGGATGATCCACCAATTGCAAAGCCAGACATGTTCAAAATGAACATGACTGAGTTTCTGAATCAACGAGCATCCCTGTTATCCCTTATCAATGAAGTTTCACCATACTCACTTGTCTCTGAGGATGACCCGCCCACATATCTGACTTACGCGGTTGCGCCATCTGTCGGGGTCCGGCAATCGATCACCACGCACAGCGCAAACTTCGGGGCCAAGTTGAAAGAACGAATTCATGAGGTCGGCGGAGAGTGTCAGCTTCGTTGCCCCGAGGGTGATCCCTCTGCCCCATTGACGATGGCCGCCGCGATTGTTGGGATGTTATCAACATCGCAATGATTTCAGGACTACTCTCTGGACAGCACCATGTCTCTGCCGTTCGGCCCAGCTTAATGTGGTTATTTTGCATTGGAAACCGGTATAGTGTCTCACCCGAGGTTACCTTTGCTATCGGCCAATGCCCTGGCCGGCTGGACGCTTGGCCTTTGTCGCTTTCAGATCAAAGTTGCCCTCACCAACAATATCCGCCAACGCCTGCAATAATTCCGGCCCCACATTGACCTTACAGTCATTTCCGGTTGTCAGAATGTAACGCAGACGAGATCCAGATCCTGAATCTGATTTATCGTCCGAGCCTCCTTCATCATTCGCGTGAGTCGACGGAGTACCATTCGAGTGACCATTTCCGTTGCGTGCATTCTCTGCAAAAGAATCCACGATCAGAATCACATCAGTTGGCCCCGGGTATCGAGCCATCACACTGCGCACTCGCTGAATATCGTCGATTGAATGCAGGCCTTTCTCAAATTTTACCGCGACCTGCGCAGTGAATTCTTTATCTGCCTGATCGAGTGTAAAGATGCGGTTGACGATCAGATTCGGTTCTCTGCTGCGCCGGTCGACCTTGCCGGTTACGATAATGACGTTTTCAGATTTGATCTGCTCTTCATACCGAGCGTAGTCTTCCGGCCAGGCAATACACCGGATAATTCCCGATGGATCTTCCAGGTCAAAGTTTGCATAACGGCTGTTTCCGTTGCGGCTCGGCTTTTTCGCGGTCGCCAACTTAATGGAGGAGATCATTCCGCCCACGATGACCTGGGTTCCGTCTTCCATCTCCGCCAGTTCAGAATTCTTGTTGGCCGCGTAACGTTCAATTCGACGTGCATGCTGTGTCAGCGGATGCGACGTCAGATAGAAGCCGATGGTTTCCTTTTCCCAGGCAAGTTTCTGAGTCTGCGTCCAGTCGGGAACGTCCGGGAAACTCATCGCGACCGGCGCACCGGCTGAATCGACTTCGTCGTCATCATCGCCGCCAAACAGACTCTTCTGTCCGCGAGCCTTATCTTTCTGCCGTGATACAGCCGACTGAACTGCCCGCTCCACCACTGCCGTCTGCTGAGCCCGACTTCCAGGCAGACTGTCGAGCACTCCGGCCTTGATCAGGGTTTCAAGCGTGCCCTTCGTCAGCGTCTTTGGATCAACGCGTTCAGTGAGATTAAAAATGTCTTTGTAAGGTCCATTTGCATTTCTCTCTTCAACGATTGCCTGAACGACGTTGGCTCCGACGCCCTTCAACGCGGCAAGCCCGAAGGTAATTTTTCCCTCAGAGAAACCGAAGTCGACTTCGGACCGATTAATATCAGGTCCCAGCATTTCGATCTTCATGCGGCGAGCGTCGTCGACATGCTCACTGATGCGTTCGGTGCTCTCCATTTCACAGCTAAGCAACGCCGCCATGAATTCAACCGGATAGTGAGCCTTCAGGTAAGCAGTCTCATAAGCGATCAGACCGTAGGCGGTCGAGTGCGACTTGTTAAAACCATAACCTGCGAACGCGACAATCAGATTCCATAATTCCTGAGCCACCTGTTCAGAAATGCCATTCTGAACAGCCCCGGTGATATATTCCTGATGGAAACTCGAGATGATTTCATGGCTCTTCTTGCTGATCGCCTTAATACATTTGTACGACTTTGACAGCTCGATGTTGCCTACACGATTCAGAATGCGCATCACCTGTTCCTGGTAGACCATTACTCCGTAGGTCTCAGCCAGAACTTCGTCAACCACAGGATGCACCTGACGAGGCGGTTTGCGGCCGTGCTTTACATCCACATATTCCATCACCATCCCGCCTTCCAGCGGACCTGGTCGATACAAGGCTGACGTCGCAATGATGTCGGCGAAGCAGTCGGGCTTCATCTTCGTCAGAAGATCACGCATTCCGCCGGATTCCAGCTGGAACACGCCCTTCGTTTCCCCTCGCTGCAGCAGCGCAAAGGTGGCTTCGTCGCAAAGGTGGCTCTTGACATATTCAAGATCGAATTCGGGATTCGAACGTTTTACGTTCTGAACGGCCTTGTCCAGAATCGTCAGGTTTCGCAGACCCAGAAAGTCCATCTTCAGCAGGCCGACCTTTTCGACGGTCGGGCCATCCCACTGCGTAATGATATCCTCTTTGCCGGTGATTGTTTGCAGTGGCAACACGCGATCCAGTGGCACGTCAGCGATCACCACACCCGCCGCGTGAGTTCCCGCACTGCGAGCCAACCCTTCGACTGCGATTGCAAAGTCCAGTACTTCGCGCGCAACGGGATCGGAATCATACGCCGCCTTCAGATCGGCACTTTCAGCGATCGCCGTCTTCAGCTTGATGTTCAATGTGTCCGGTACCATTTTCGCGAGTTCATTGATTCTCGCTATCGGCACATTCAAAGCTCGGGCGACGTCTCGAATGGCATTCTTTGCCTTCAGAGTTCCGTAGGTTCCAATCTGAGCGACGTTGCGTTCGCCGTACTTCTGCTTCGTATAGTCGATCACCATCTGTCGGCGGTCGCGACAGAAGTCGATATCGATATCGGGTGGCTCTGTTCGACTGGGGTCCAGAAATCGTTCGAACAGAAGGTCATATTTCAGCGGGCAGACATCTCCCAGTCGCAGCAGATAAGCCACGATGGCTCCGCAGGCCGAACCTCTCGCTCCGCAGGGAATGCCGTTTCGTCGAGAAAATTCCACGAAGTCCCAGACGATCAGAAAGTAACTGGCATACCCTTTGGATTCGATGACACTCAGTTCATATTCCAGCCGTTTCCAATGCGCATCGGTTAACTCATCGCCGTACCGCTCATGCATTCGCTGAGTACACAGATCCTTCAGATAATCGATGTCCGTTTGCTGGTTCGGTGGGCGAAAGACCGGGTAAAGCTTTCGATCACCCAACTGGATGTCGACGCGATCGGCGATCTCCTGCGAACGCGCGACGGCATGATCCAGTCCCGGAAAGCACGCGTACATTTCATCAGGAGTGCAGACGAAAAGTCCGTCGTGCTCCATCTTCATTCGTTTTTCGTCGTCGCGAGTTGTCCGTGTATTCACGCACAGCATCACATCCTGAACCTTCGCATCTTCTTTGCGAAGGTAGTGCGCATCATTGGTCGCGACCAGCGGCAATCCGACGCGATTCGCCAGATCAACGGTCAGATCCATGCAGTCCTTCTGAATCTTGAACCCTGCGTTCTGGATCTCCATGTAGAATCGGTCACCGAAGACTCGGGAGTACCATTCCACCAGACGCTTCGCCTCATCATTATCTTCCGCAAGCAGAAGACGAGACAATTCCGATGATGCGCAGCCCGACAGGCAGATGATTCCTTCGTTGCATTCTTCCAGAATCTCGCGGTCAATACGGGGCTTGTAGTAAAAGCCCTCAAGGTACGCCGTGGATGAAAGGCGAATCAGATTGTCGAAGCCTGTTCGGTTCATGGCCAGAAGCGTCAAATGCGACGACGCTTCTTTCTGCCGACTTGATGTTCGATCCGATCGTCGTCCCGGCGCCACGTACGCTTCGTAGCCGAGGATCGGTTTGATTCCGCCCTTCTTGCAGCCGTTGTAGAACTCGATGGCACCATACAGGTTGCCATGGTCCGTAATCGCAACCGAATTCATGCCGCTCGCTTTGACGTGCTGCACGAGTTCCGGAATTCGGTTCACCCCATCCAGTAAGCTGTAGTGAGTATGGCAATGAAGATGTGCAAACGGTCGCGTGGAAACAGGTGCGGAAGGTGCAGGAGATACTGGGTCAGCCATTACGGTCGGTCCATCGGAAGATCAATGCGCAGAGTTCAGGAACGACGGCAGTATATCGGCGTTTGAAAGCCGAGAGAACCGTCATCGTCAAGGGATTCGTTTTCGGCGAGATTGCGCTGTCTGTTGCTCACAGGATGTCGGGAAAATCGTTACCCGCCATCATTCAACAAGCAAGATTCGAAATCGAAGAGTCTCTGCAATCTGTCTTCCACAGAACTCTTCTGAACTCAAGTCGACTTCTTCCTGCCTGAAGTCATCAGGGAGACTACCACAAGTGTCAGGAAGCCAAGAGGAATTGTCACGATTCCAGGCTGGCTGAACGGAACAATTGCGGACGCTGCATCCAGTCCGTAGACCTTGGAATAGGCCTCACCGCTGAGCAGAATCCAGCCCATTGAGGAGACCATTCCGACAATGATTCCTGCCACGATGCCTTGTCTTGTCACTCGGGGCCAAAACAGAATCATCACTAAAGACGGTAGATTTGCCGATGCCGCCACACTGAACGCCCAGCCGACAAGAAACGTGGGGTTCATTTTCTGAAATAGAATTCCCAGAGCGATCGCCAACGCACCCACGACGACCGACGACATTTTCGCGATTCGAACTTTCTCGCCGTCATTCATTTTGACCTGAAACACACTGCTCATCAGGTCATGAGTCACCGCTCCGGCGGCCGCCAGAATCAAACCGCTCACCGTGCCAAGCACAGTGGTAAAGGCGATCGCCGAAATTGCCGCAAACAGCCAGGTGTTCATTCCTTTGGCCAGAAGTGGAGCTGACATATTTTCGTCGCTGACATCAAGCGCACCACTGGTCATTGCTCCAAGACCCAGATAAAGAGTCAAAACATAGAAGAAGCCAATGCTCGTAATTCCAACGATCGTACTCTTCCGAGCGCTGCTGGCGTCCTTCACTGTATAGTAACGAATCAAAATGTGCGGCAAAGAAGCCGTGCCACAAAACAACGCCAGCATCAGCGACAGGAAGTTGACTTTGTCGAACAATTTTTCGCTGCGAATGCCTTTGAACGTTGGATGTTCGCCCGGTCGAAGTACTTCAGCTCCCGTTGTAATCTTGGGAAAGTAAACGATCGTAAAACTGTTGTCCTCATGCACAATCTTCTCGTTGCGCCAAAGGACAACTTTGCTTTGCTGCAATGTTCGAAAAAAATCGATCGGCGAAAGCGGCCCTGTTTCAGTCTTGCCATCAGGCAATTCTACAATGTGTCCGACAGGATGCAGTTCGGGCTCGCCTTTTTTTGTGCCTTTGGGCTGACCGTTAACCAGCTTCTTGCCATCAGTCATCGTGGTGTAGGTCTGCGACTCGGAAAGTAAGAGCTCGTCGGGCGACTTCTCCGTCAGGTTCTGGACATGCCAAACCGTAATTGCCTTTGTATTTCGGTTCTGCAATCGCACAAACCGCGTCGACTTCTCCCATCCGTCGTTTCCGAGAAGTACGTCCACGTCTGAAAGTTCACCAACGGTTCCATCATCGTTTTGGAGATCCTCGGCCTGAACTGACATCGTGAGGAACTCATGCCCATCGACTCCGCCTTTCGTAACAGTAAAACCTCGCTGCAAAATCATCCAGGTCAAAATGGCGCTGAACACCACCAATAACCCGCCCTTCAGAAACTGCACCCAGGTTGTGGAAACCATACCGGCGGTCACGACGATCAGAATCACGACAGTGCCGACCATAACGACGCCAACCCATTGGTCGAACCCCAGCAGCGGAGTCACAAGCGCACCAGCGCCTACCATTTGTGGGATCAGGTAAAACACACTGACCACCAAAGTACTGATTCCCGCCGCCAACTTGATGCCTCTGGAGTTGAACTGAGAATCAAGAGCATCGGCGAACGTAAATTTCCCAAGTCGTTTCATAGGCTCAGCAACGACGAACAATGCTACAATCCAGCCCGCCAGGTAGCCGATGGAATAAAGGAATCCGTCGTATCCGTAGAACGCGATCATTCCACAAATGCCAAGGAACGAAGCGGCCGACAAATAGTCTCCGGCAAATGCAATTCCGTTTACAAACCACGGAATCTGCCCGTGAGCGGCAAAGTAGCCTTCAGACGATTTCGCCTTGCCGCCCATCCAAAAGCTGAGCCCAAGCGTAAAACCAACGAAGGCGAAAAAGATCAATATGGCCTGCCAGGAAGATTCGTAAATCATGCCTTCGGCTCCTCATCCTTAGAACCAGAGCCAGAAGCGTCTCCGCACAGCAATCCGTACACGGCCGACAACACGACGGCACCGATAATCAGCGAGAATCCGTAGAGCACAGCCAGATTCAGCCCGGCAATAGGCGTCCGCTCCATACTGGAGGGATCGAACGCATTAATGAAAACAAAGCCACCGTAAAACAACAGATAAACGGCAAACAGGATCAAGCCGTTTCTGGAATTGCGTGAATTCATGGTCACCTCAACAAAAAAGCGGGAGGCAGGCAGGATACAGTCCTGCATGCTGCTGTAAAGCAAGGGACGTAGTTCTGGCTTCCATAACACCGCGGTCACCGGGCAACTGATCGTGAAATCTGTTTTCGCCGATTGTCGCAGGTGAAAACGCCTCCAGTATCGCCTGAGCGTTCATCCTGACGCTACGACGCGTTCGCAATCAATCGCCCCGGCTTGAACCTCCAGCCGTAGACTTTTTGCGTATCGGCATGATGCTGCTATTTCTGGGGTCGGTTATGAGCGTCGACAACGAACCGACAAGTTCGCTCTCTGTTGCTGGTTCCGCCGCAGTCTCGGTTCTGATTTGGGCGAGGCCTTTACATAACGATCGAAGGGATCATTGTGTCCTCGCGCGACGCTTTTCGGCGGCCTTGCCATCAGCAACGATTGCCAGTCGTGGTGGACGTTCGCGTTATTCGGACGCCTGCCGTCGGAAGAGATTCACGCCAGTGGATATTGTGCGATGACGACCTCAAACCTTGTTCAGCGCCATCTCTCAAACGGTTTTCTGACCTTAGTGTTTGCCAGATAGTGTTTAACGGCAATACCGTTCAAATAGTAGCGGAGCAGCGCGAGCTGCCCGGTGAGTGCCTGCAAAATGCAGGCTCACCGGACGGCTTGCGCCGATTCCGCTACTAAACAGGCCGTTCGTTGAACGGTATTGTGTTTAACGGCAAGCCGCAGGCGCCTGCATGCTCCTGAAAGCACTGACGCCTGCGGCTTGCCGTTAAACGAAGCTCTGACACACGTTCCAAAAAATCCCCGATGGAAACCTGGCGCTGTCCAGTTAGTTACACGAAAGGCGGAAAGGCCAGACAGGGAAGCCCTGACCTTTCCGCCAGCAGTTCAGCATTGTTCGAACCGCCCCTGTGGCTGATCGCATTTGAGAGATGCTCTAATACTTCTTCAAGCCACGTTCGTGCGGTCCTTCAGCAGGTAATCCCCAGAAGATCTGGCGACGAGATCTACTCGGCGGTCTCTTCAGAAGTTCCATTCTTCTTCTTCAGCTGCTCACCGATAAACTCGGAAAGCCCTGCACCGCGTAGTTCAGCCGCAGTGGCCAGAATGTTGCCAGTATCTCCGTCGACCAGAAGTACGAATGGAATGCCGCTGACGTCATGACGACGTCCCAGAGTTGTGTCCCATCCCTTGCCCTCAAAGATCTGAGGCCATGGCAATTCATTCTTTTCGAGAAATTCGGCCACCTTCTCATCATCGCCGTCACCATCAAAACTGACGCCGAGAATGTCGAAGCCTTTTTCGTGCCATTCGGCGTAGGCTTCCTTCATGTGGGGAATTTCTCCGATGCAGGGTCCACACCAGGTCGCCCAAAAGTCCAGCATCACAATACGGCCAGCGTAATCACCAGGGAACGTCACTTCACTGTCGTCCATTGTCTTCGCGGTGAACGTCAACGCCGGTTTTCCAACCTGTAGGTTTGGAGGCAGTTCTTTCATCGGCAATTCTTCGTCTGCTTTTTCCAGCAGTAACTTGTTGTCCTTAATGCTGAAAACGTAAGTCGTGCCGGTGAAGTTAAAAGGCTGGCCTGGCATCGCCGTTTCAAAATTTCGGCTGATTCGCGGATTGTCATCACGATTAATCGGCAATGAGCGAATTGCTGACACGTCTCCGGAGGCGAACGTGCTGAATGACTTACCATCCAGCTCGAACTCAAATTCGGTACCAAAATCTGAATAGTAAAGTAGCGTCGTCTTGAGTGCTGCACGGCGTTCGTCAGCCGGGTCAAACCGATAGAAACTTACAGCCCCCGGTTCGTCAAATCCAAGGTCAACGACGGAACTGCCGGACCACGTAGAAAACTCGCCTGCTTTGCGAGAAGACCATTGCGGTTCAGGATCGTTGGTGTAATCACTGTCGGCGTTGGTGTCGACAAAAATCCGAGACATCCCGTCTTCCGCCATGTCGACGATAAAGCCAAACTTCTTTTCGCCAAATTCCATTGTCCCAAATAAAGGCGCAACAAGGTCTTCCGGTGCCTTCTTGATGCCTTCAGCTTCTTCAGTCATCATCGCCTGAACCGGGCGATATCCGCCAACTCGAGCGGTGACTCCGCTGGCGAGAAATTTCTGTGTCACGTCATTGGCATTCACTTCAAGTGCTGACGTTGCCTGAAGCATTACGAATGCAAGAATGCCCAGGGCCATCGATCGGAGCCGAATCATCTGTTTGGATTTCCTTGAATGAACCTTCCGTGTTTTCGCATGAACAAAATGGTCGTGATCATTTTCAGCGACACGGATCAGAAGAGTAATTATAAATGAACTCGCCTGGTGTGACCGTCTGAGCGTTCTCGTCAGATGTGTTCCGAAAGCACCAGTGCTTGTGACCTCTGGAGCCTTAGATGTCATCCGACACTTCATCAACCAGTTCAAACATTGCCGTAACAAACTTTTGCGCTGGATGCTGAAGCGATCAGGCCGCTCAACGAAGTCGGCAACGTAGCAGAGTGTTCCTGTATTGTCGCGTCCCACTACGGACTGCCAGAAAAATTTCGTTGACAACTCCACCGAGCGACAGCAGGTCGGTCGACGCCTCCAGCGCGTTATTCTTTGCCTAATCGCCGCAGTCACCAACAGACATGATTTCGACCAACCAGGGCACGTCGCAGGGCCGATCGGTCATCCGGACTGCAGCGATCCGGAAACCACACGAAATGCCGAACATCAAGTGTTCAGACTGCAGAGGCGTTTTCGCTCGGCTCGGCGTTTTCACCTGGCTCCGCCGTGAGTGGCCAAGATTTCGCTTGCAACAAGACCCAAAGTCGAAGATATTCCGCCGCCCCAAAGTCCGAGAATTCGTGGTCCGCTGACGGCTTACCGCGTCACACATCCCGGGAATTCTCAGATCACCAGTCGTAACAGTGGCTGACACGAAATTGATGTAGTAACCTACCCACACGGGGCCGTAGCTCAATCGGTTAGAGCAGCGAACTCATAATTCGTTGGTTCTCGGTTCAAGTCCGAGCGGCCCCATCAGAAAAGAAGCCCATGAAACATCAGAACGTTGGTGTTCATGGGCTTTTGTTTTTGCTGCGGAAGGGGCCGCTGAGTCCGCTTTTGTCACGCATGCTGGCACTGGAATTTACTCGAAGCATGCCATTCAGTTTTGGGAATGCGTTCACCTTCGAATTCGCTCGTCGCGCGATGCTGGAATGAGCCGCAAAACTCGGATTGTCGAAGTGCGTTAATCGTCCGATTCGACTGGCTCAATCGATTCGCCGTTGTCGATTTCGAGTCGGCATTTGGGAAGGCTTCGGAGAAACAAGCGGCCATACGGTTTTGTCAGGACGCGCGGATCAAGAATCACCACTCGGCCTGTGTCATTGCGATGCCGTATCAGTCGCCCAAACCCCTGCTTCAGCTTGATGATAGCCTCAGGCGTCTGGTAGTCGCGAAACGGATTTCCGCCGCGGGCTTTGATGGCTTCAAGCCTGGCTTCGAGGAGCGGATGATCGGGCACGCTGAACGGAAGACGCGGTATAATCACGTTCTGTAACGCATCGCCGGGAACGTTGACTCCCTGCCAGAAACTGTCGGTTCCAAACAAGACCGCTCGTTCGTCTTCGCGAAAGCGTTCCAGCATGGCCGTGCGAGGCAGGCCTTTCCCCTGACAAAACAGGGACAGATTATTCTGAGCCAGCCAGCCCGTCAGTCGGTCGGCACAGAATTGCATCATGGAATAACTTGTGAACAGCACAAAGGCTCGCCCTTCTGTTTCCAGAAGATGACGCTGGATTCGTTCACAGCATTGCTGCTCAAAGCGGCGAGAGTCGGTCGCCGGATCAGCCATGTTTGTCGACAGAATCAGCCTGGCCTGTTGCTGATAATTGAACGGACTTCCCTGCCGCGTCTCTCCGCCTTCCGTCAAGCCAATGCGCGAACGGAAGAATCCAAAATCCTTGTCGCCCGTTGCCAATGTCGCACTGGCCATAATCACGGATGGCACATTGTTGTAGAGATATTCGCGAAGGATTGGTCCAACTTCCACTGGTGCGCTCATCAGCGACAGCCGTTGCCGCTGCGTTCCGGTTCTTTCGATCCAGAATACGGAATTGGAAACACTCTGCCTTGTCCACGACAGAATATTGTCGGCCAGAATTTTGCAGCGATCGGATGCGGATTGAAGCTCCACTTTATTCGCTTCGGAATTAGCACTCGCTGCGGCGCCCGCAATGGAAATTGCAAGGTGTGTCAGTTCCGCCGGAAGCTCATTGTCGATTTCAATGGGGCCGGAAAGGCGTCCATTGGACTTACAGAATCGAGCCGCCCAGTCACCGACATCCATAAAGAATTTCATCGCCACTGAGCGAATCTTCTGGACCTGCTTCTGAGCTTCAATCAGGTTGTGCGAAACCAGCACTCCGCGCTGAGCCTGGTCGTTGTAAAGACGATTGAGCAGATAGTCAACCTGACCTTCAGAGACTGACAACCCCAGATGATCGGCAGCGACAGATTCGACCGTATGAGCTTCGTCAAAGATGACGGTATCGTATTCCGGCAGGATGCTGGCGTCGTCGCGACGAAGTGACAGGTCAGAAAAGAATAATGCATGATTCACAATCAGGAGATCTGCGTTCCACACTCTTCGTCGGGCTGCATAGTAGAAGCAGTCTCCGTGATTTGGACATTTTTTTCTCAGACAGTCGCCGTGATCACTGAGCACTTCGTCCCAGACATCGGGTCGAGGCTGAAACGGTAAATCAGAACGACTGCCATCTTTTGTGGTATGTGCCCACTGTCGAATCTTTGCAAGCTGCCGCTGCCCCTCGGGTTCGAACATGGATTTTTGGGACGATCGTTGAACGGCTTTGTCGAGCCTTCGAAGGCTGATGTAGTTGCCTCGTCCTTTGACCAGAACGGCTGAAAACTCAACGGGCAGCACGGCCTGCAAGAAAGGAATGTCGTGCTGAATCAGCTGCTCCTGCAGACTGATCGTGTGCGTCGAGACAATAATCCTTTTCTTTTTCTCTTCCTCGCCCTGATTTCCCTGAGCAGACAGGATTGCCGGGATCAGATAGGCGAAGCTTTTGCCGACACCGGTTCCTGCTTCGGCAATCAAATGTTTCTTTTTCGCCAAAGCGGCCTCAACGGCTTCGGCCATTGCCAACTGCTCTGGTCGTGGTTCATAACCGGGCAAGCGTCTTGCAATGACACCTCCAGGACCAAGCACGTCTGCGACGGAATGGACGTGCTCATTCATAAGGGAACCTGAAGGGGATCTCTAAACCCGAGAAAGAAATGACATGTGGATGCAGAAAGAACAGCGTGGCAGTTTAGCGAGCATCACGCAGCGGCAAGGCCATAGTGAGCAGTTGCGCCAGAATTGCAAGTCTTTCCAAATCCGCCACATCAAACTCGTCTCCAGGAACCCCCGCAAGCATCTGAATAACCGCACAGCAAGAGCCATCCGTATCACGCAGCGGCACGCACATCAGGGAAACTCGTCCCATTGTTGAGAGCTTTGGCTTATCAACTGGCGTCTCACGCCATTGGTCTGAAAGCAACAGACATTCATTCTGGCGGGCCACCTGGTGAATCACGTCTTCGCAAATCAAAGCTGATTCCTGCCCGTCGGCGCAGTGAGCCGCTGAAACGTGAAAACTACTCCGTCGATCAATGTTCTGTTCTGCAAGAACGATTTGGGTTGCACACGGAAAGAACTGGTACATTGCCTCAAAGATGAATCTAACATTGTTGCCCGGGCCACAGCTTCGAATGACGTCGGTCAGCCGCAGCAGTTGAGACAATTTTCGGACGGAATCCGTTGTCGCAAGGCTCGCAAGCGACTGTTCACGCAACGCAATCCGTCCGCGAATCTTATCGGAATGGATCCGAAATGTGTCGCTGAGATCCTCGTTACTGACCGCAAGTCCGGGCCGGGCAACAAGGTGACGGATCGAATCTTCTGGATCTGGCGTATGTTCTCTGGTCAACTTGAATCGTTCAGAGTCGGAACGTTCGCCTACGCTTTCTGGCTGAAGAAAGACCAGAATTTCCATGCCGACCTGAATCTGATCACCATGCTGCAGTCGAATGGGATCTCGTACCGTGCGGCCATTGATGCGAGTTCCTTTGGAACTCTCATTCTTCAGCATGCAGAATTCTTTGTTGCATTCCACAACGGCGTGATGCTTACTCACAACGGGCGACATCAGGTTCAGATCGCACTGCGGCGCCCGGCCAATGGTCGTTTTGCCTATTGGCAACTCAACGACTTCAAGAGAGCCACCCGTCATTCTTTTAAGCCGCGCCATGTCCAACATCTCGACCAGGAGGAACTGCATTGAGCGTTCAGGTTTTCAACAGAAGTTTATCGATGTGCAAATTCCACTCAACGAACTCAGGGGCTCAATTGCTTGAAATATTGTTCACAGCAGTTGCCTAAACTTTGTGCATGAGTCAACCTATGAACCCTGAATGACGCGTTGAAGAAGAGACTTTGATTCTTTTAATGCAGTTCCGGCAGAGTGGTTTCGGACTGCGGCGACATCGTTGTGCGTCAAATGAAACCACGAATGCTGGTGCTAAAGAATGAACTGAATCGCCATCATTCTCGCTTTCGCATGGGACGTTATCGTGGGACGTAATACTGTAGACGTTCCAGACTGACGGTGAAACAACTCAATCGTCACCGCGATTCGTATCACCCAGTTCCGCCAAACACTCGAAAATACTGAATCCACGGATCTGAACTATGACAACCTCTATCCGAACTCTCAGGGCGTTTTACTCGATCATTGCGGTCGCGATCTGCATCGCGTTTTTTGGTGGAGCGATGCCATTGGTTTCGGCCGCACCTCCGACAGGAATACCATCGTCTGCGGTCCCGTTGAAAAGCGATGGCGAGGTGCCATTGGTCGCATGGGTGGACGGAAATCATATGTTTGTCCCCGTCAATGACAGCACGACGAGCACCCAATTGACGATTCCTCGACTGGCCAATGTCGCTCAGGATGTTCAATGGTTGTCGGAGGAATCGTCCAGGTTCTCGGTTCAATCGGAACCGAACTATTGGGTCGTCAATGTGGGTAAGGCTCCGGAAAACAAGCCTGCTGTTGTTCAGTTTACACTCGACTCCCCGGCGCGAGTTTTTGACGTTGAACTCGTTACGAAACCGACGTCAGAAAACATGATACTTCTCCCCGCGCAGATGGCGATTACTCGCGGAGAGAAGCTGCGCTTCGAACCGCAGCCTCATAAAAACACTGTCGGGTACTGGGCCAACGAAAAAGACACCGCCGAGTGGAAGTTTGAAGTTAAAGAAGCGGGCACGTATGGGATCGATATTTTGCAGGGATGTGGAACAGGCCACGGCGGAAGTACAGTTGCGTTGCAGGTGGCGTCTTCAAAGTTGACGTTCGAGGTTCAGGAGACTGGCCATTTTCAGAATTTCATCTGGCGCACACTCGGTTCTGTTCAACTGCCTGTGTCAGAAAAGTCATCGCTCCGATTGGTTCCGCTGAAGAAGGCGGGCGGCGCTGTGATGGACGTGCGGGCGGTTCGTCTGTCGCCGGTTGGAGCAGAGCGATCGTTTGCTTCGGAACTTGCCGATCCGGATGCACTGCCAAAAACGAATTGATGAACATTCAGCCGCTCGCAGTTTTAAAGTGAAGGGGACCTGCTGAAGCGTCGCGTGGCGCACACCGTGACCTGGGCAACAGAACAGTCCGGGGCGGATGTGTAATCGATGGTCTCAACGTTCACGTCCCGTTTTCGTTTTTTTATCTTTCGTTTGTTCATCTGTCGTTTGTTCATCGGCTGCCAGATTCTAGCGTCGGAGTATTCACATGCCGTCATCCTTCAGAATCGTTTTCCTCTTTATTGGTACTTTTGTACCGTTCATGAACTCGTCCGACGGCCGCGCGGAAGATCGTCCGAATATTCTGTTCTGCATTGCTGATGACTGGGGATTGCATGCCGGCGCCTATGGGACTCCGTGGGTCAAAACGCCGAGCTTTGATCGAGTTTCCAAAGAAGGCTTGCTGTTCCGCCGAGCATACACTCCGAATGCAAAGTGTGCGCCGTCCAGAGCGTGTCTGCTGACTGGTCGAAATTCCTGGCAGTTGAAGGAAGCAGCCAATCACATTTGTTATTTCCCGCCTGAGTTTCTTGGATGGCCGGAGGGACTCGCTGAAAATGGGTGGATGGTAGGTCATACGCAAAAAGGATGGGGACCGGGTGTGGCGTTGAAAGCCGATGGCACTCCTCGACAGATGACAGGAGTTGCCTACAACGCGAAACAGTTGAGCGTTCCTCCGACAACGTCGATCAGCAAGAACGACTATGCCGGAAACTTTGCAGAGTTTTTGAACAAGACAAGTCCTGCTCAACCGTGGTGTTTCTGGGCCGGGGCATTGGAGCCGCATCGCGACTATGAATTTGGGAGTGGAGTTAAGAAAGGTCACAAAGCACTGAGTGACATTGACCACGTGCCCGCGTTCTGGCCTGATACCGAAGAAGTCCGCAACGACATGCTGGACTACGCCTTTGAAGTGGAACACTTCGATCGGCACGTGGGAAAAATGCTGGAAGAACTGGAGAAACGCGACCTGCTGGAGAACACTCTCGTCATCATCACCAGCGATCATGGGCCGCCATTTCCTCGCGGCAAGGGGAACGTTTATGAAATCGCGAATCATGTTCCACTCGCGATGATGTGGAAAAAGGGAATTGCGAATCCTGGCCGTTCAATCGACGACTTTGTGAGCTTTGTTGACATTGCCCCGACGTTGCTGGAGGTCGCTGGAATCTCTTTAGCCGACAGTGGCCTTGCCGAGCTGACCGGAAAAAGCCTGACCGATATTTTTGCATCGGAAGCGTCGGGGCAGATTAATCCCCAGCGCGATCATGTGCTCATCGGAAAGGAGCGAACCGACATCGGTCGTCCTCATGACTGGGGCTATCCGACTCGCGGAATCATCAGGGACAGTTGGATCTATATTGAGAATTTTGAACCCACGCGCTGGCCGGGCGGAAACCCGGAGACTGGGTACATGGATTGTGATGCTGGCGTGACCAAGTCGGTGATCCTGAAGAATCACCGCAGCAATCCAGACGACGAATTCTGGCAGCTTTGCTTTGGGCTTCGCCCGTCGGAAGAGTTCTATGATATGTCCACAGATCCGGATTGCATCGTGAATTTGGCAGGCAATGCAAAGCTCAGCACGGAACAGGCGGCACTGAGGGAACTCATGCACCACCGTTTGCGAGAGGAGGGCGATCCGCGAATGGAGGGCAAAGGATCCGTGTTCGATGAATACCAACATTCGACAAAGCAGAATGTTGGTTTCTATGAACGCTTTATGAAAGGCGAAAAAGTTCGAGCAGGCTGGATTGACCAGTCAGATATTGATCCCTTGCCATAATAGATCGTGCACTTTCCGGGGCTAGCCTGCATTGCGCACCACGTTCCAACGAAAAAGCCTTCACATGCGTATAAGTGGTTGTCTAATCATCACTTAACACGCACGGAAGGCAGATCGATGTCCGAGACACAGTGTACGGAACAGTTGCAGCTTTTTGAA
>JBGSVD010000244.1:0-9595 GCA_041753135.1 Planctomycetaceae bacterium | reverse complement strand
GACCGTGAATAGCTCAACCATGAAAGGCCCAACCTCAACAGGTATGGGAGGGCTTGTCAGTGAATCTGCTGGGAGACGGTGCCAAACCGTGGAAAGCCGTTCTGAGTTCTGACGGATCGTCAGACGTGGTTACCCCAATCTTCTGTCTTCGTAGGGGGAAATCTGTTTCGCAGGCAACTGCGAACTCAGGAAACTGTGACAGGTCGGGAGACCTGAACACACCAGAACGGTCTGAAGGGTAAAACCTTCCAACAACGTGAACCAGTGGATGAAGTTCAGGAACTAACGCCGGAGCTTCTGTGGTTGCCGGGGAGTAGCGATCTCGGTGCGTGGTCCTGTCGACCACGTGATTCAAACACCGCAGAGGGGGAGAGTGGTCTGAGTAGAATCTCGCGGGAGCGAGACGGTGGTTCGGTCGAAGGACCGAACGTCGTCGGATGCTGAACGCATCGACGAGGCGTGGCTGGCAGTCACGACCCGTTCACGCTGATCAGAGGGTGATGCCTCTGTGAGTGAAGACGAAAGGACTGAGGAGCAGTATCTGAAGATTTTGCTGTGGGAATTCGCGTTGCGTTTCGACGTGATGTGAGAATCCGGCAGCAGTGGTCTTTGGGAAAAGCTCCATCATCGAACGTGTCGCACGTGGCTGGCTCTCCGTTGTGGGAGCCAGCCAATGCGTCAACTGTGGCAGGCAGCAAGTAGCAGTTCCAGGAGAACAATCCGGGAGGAGTGATCTCTTGAAACGGCAGACTGATGGCGGATACCCGAGTTGCGTCCAAAGGACGCGACAGGGTGACGCCGTAGAGGTTGAACTCGGGTGCTATGTATTGTGCGGCTGCACCAAGGGAAGGCAGTGCGAAAGCACGGTCGCCCATGGCAGACGCCGATTTGTAGCCGCTGTTGCGATTTGGTCAGCAGGCCCTTTGTGTGGGTCTCGATCAACAGCACGGCCGAGTGCAAGGTTGCCGAACACGGTTTATGGCTTTGGAAGTTGAGCCCATCAACTTCCCTTTTTTGAAAGGAGATGACAACAACACGAGGGAAAACATCATGGCCTATCTTTGTGAAGCACAATCCCCGGAAGCGGTCGTCCAATTGATCGCGGCCAGCTACCTGCGTCACGGTTTCTACTGGTACGCGACCGGTTCAATACCGGCGCGAAAAGATTCCGGCGGTATTGATCGGAAACTGATCGCGAAGTACGGCATCGACGTCAGTGAATGGGAACGCCGACACCGGAAGCAACGGGGAGTCGCGAACGCTCACTACCTGCGATTCGAGCGGTGGTTCATCTTGATGGTCAGCGAGGGGCATCATGCTCTGAAGCAACCGTCATCAAACGGCGGCGAAGGCGAGCACCTGCGAGATTGCCGACGGACACCGATCCGGTTCCATGGATATTCAATTTCTTACCGTCGAGCCGGTGTGACTGCCGCCGGTGGGTCGGCGACGAAGTTTCACGCCCATGTCCGCATCGACGACGACACCTATCGACTGCTCAGAGACCGGTTCGTCGATCTGGCAACACACCGGACCGCCGAGACGCTGGCACATGAGTTCGGTCGCATCCCGTTCGCCCGGTACGCACCAATCCGGCGCCAGTTGTTGAACATTCTGCGAGCCGTGAACGAACGCCGCAAGCAACAGAGCTTCGAGTTGCTCCCGCACAGTGTCCTGAAACTGAAGCGAACTCCGGTGCCCGTGTATGTGCGGCCGGAAACTGACAACCAGGGTTCTCAGACACTGGTGGAGGCCGCCTGATTTATGAGTGCATTACCGTACTTTCTACTGGCCCTTCCGATCGTTGACCTCGCCATCTCCAACCCCGATGCTGGCGATCTAATGGTCGCAGTGTGGATGTTCACCGTCGCTTGGCGCATGAAGTGGTGACAGTGAGGCACTTAGCCTCACATGTTGCCCTCATCTCTCATTGAATAATGACTTCGATCAGTGACCAGCACATGATCAACCAGTTTGATCCCCAGCAGATTGCCTGCTCTCTGAAGTTGTCGTGTGACCGCTCGATCTTCGTTGCTTGGAGTTGGAGATCCATATGGGTGATTATGCGCCACCGCAATCGCGATCGCTCCGGCCAGCAAGGCTCGCTGGAAGACTTCTCTCGGAGCAACAGGGGTGTAACTTGGGAAACCGGAAGACACGATCGAGTAACCGGCGACCCGATGCTGTCCATCAAGATAAAACACGAATAAGTGCTGACGGCGGCGGTCAGTGAGGATTGATCGGACAAACTTTGCAACATTGAGTGGTCGATCTACTTTGAACATCAAGTGTTCGCAGTGGCGGTAGTTCACTCGGGGTTCGCGAATGAACGTGTACTGCATCATCGAGTTTGAGCTGTTGTTTGCCATTTAGTTCTCTCCACTTTGTAAGATTGTTTGTTTTTCATTCACAGAAAGGCGCCAGCCGATGGAAAACAAACAACCTTACAATGAGGTGAGCGAGTCAAGTGGATCCGCGGTGAGCGTGAGACAGCCAAACGCTGGCAGGGGACGCAGCCATCTGGCGGGCCGTTGCTCGAGAGGACCAAAGGAAAATTCGGAAAGAGCGGTTAAAGGCAACAAAGAGGTTTGCTCGATGAGCCCGTCACAGGTCTCCTTCTTCTCTGAACGAATAATGCGAAACATCGGCCACGACCACATGGTCCAGAAGTCTGATTCCCAGCAAATTGCCCGATTCATGCAGCCGCTTTGTGACGGCCCGATCTTCGTCACTGGGATGCGGAGAGCCCGAAGGGTGATTGTGGGCCACGACGATGGCGATGGCTCCGGACAGGATGGCTCGCTGAAATACCTCACGTGGGGCGGCCGGGGCCATGTTCGCAGTTCCAATCGAGATGACGGAATAAGCAGCCACTCGATGAAGGCTGTCCAGGTACATTGCAACGAAGTGTTCCCGGCTGTTGTCGGTCAGGATTGACCGAACGAAGGTTGCCACATCGACGGCACTCACGATCTTGAACATGATGTGTTCGCTGGGCAGATAGTTCACTCGGGTTTCCCTGATGAACGTGTCCTGAATGACCGGCTGCTTGCTGGCGGAGCGTTTCCTGGTGGTGGTCTCTGTTGTAGTTTTGGTTTTCGATCTAGGCATGGTCCTCTTTGAGTTGTAGTTGAAAAAGTGGCGGCCACGGTTGAGGTGACCGCCGGGGTGACGAGATTTACTCGTCTGCGGATGCCATTTGGTCATAGGCTTTTAGAGCCAGAAAGGCGAGTGCTGGGAGGTCATCCATGCGGAAGTTGCTGGTGTTCTGGATTTCTCCCTTCTCGTCGCGATAGGTTCTTTGGACCGTCGCGTTGTGCCAGACGGCTTCTTCGGATTCGTTCTTCCAGATTGCGACTTCGACTCTGTTTAGCCTGCGTGTAAATACTGGTTTATTTGCCATATTGTTTTTTCCTCTTTGAAGGTTGTTTGTTTTTCATTCACACAAGGGCGCCAGCCGATGGAAAACAAATAGACTTCACAGAGGAGAGCGAGTCCCGAGGTTCCGCCGGGAGCGTGAGACAGCGAAGCGCTTGCAGGGGCATGACAGATTGCGCAGCCATCTGGCGTGCCGTTGCTCAAAGCGACCATAGGAACCTCGGGGCGAGCGGTACATGGCCAAACCAGTGAACAGGTGGCTGCACGGAATCGAAGGTTTGATCGAATCGCCGAACGAAATGTTCTGCCGTCAATTCGTGAATTATTGACCGAAGTCCGGGCGACGGTGATGTCGCTGTTCTCGATTCCAACTCAGGAAGTCATCCGGATCTTGCAAATCCGATTCGCAACTCCCGAAAATGGCTTCGAGTCTCTGCCGACGCTGATGAGCACTGGCGGGCATATAGTTCACCGCAATCTGAATATTCAGCATCCTGTGAACAGCTTCCTGGGATTTGCTATTCTGCCGAACGAAAATCGGGCGCACGGCCCGTTGATGGATTTCCAGCATTGCATATGCGATTTGACATGGGACGGGCTGGCATTTTAGGGGAAGTCATGACTTGGCATTCACAACGCGGCGACAGGACATTGACGGGCGCAGAAGCAGTGCTGATCCGTGAGACGCTTGCCTACGTCGTTGATATGGTGGAAGACGATATCACGGAATCGGCGGATCCCTGGGAATTCGGTGTTGCGGCTTTCGACCGCCTCGAACCGCCAGCGCGATTGGCCATGTTGGCTGAAGTTGGGTGGGCTCTTCTACGAGATACTGAGTCCTATCCAGAATTGGCTGCGTTGAACGAAGCAACTGTAGCAGTGCTCTTCAATGCAATTGAGCAGGGGCTTGAGTTTGAAATTGACTGCCACAACGAAAACGAACTTGAGGCCCGGTTCAGTTGGCGTCGGCTCCTGCTGGATGCAATCACGGAAGGCAATGATTTGTCTGACTTGCCGTCCGTGGATTGTCGCGACATGAGCGAATGGCAGTTCATCATCGAAACACTCTCGGACTGGATTCTCTGGGATCATGATTTTAACAGCGCCGAGTACTTTCTCGATACACCACCTGAACAAGCCGACATGATGCGAGAGAGGTTCGGAATCGACGACGACTACTATCGAGCCATTCCGCCTGATCCCAAAGAATGCGACCTTCCAGCCATTCGAGCCACTTTGAATGAGCTTTGTGGCAGATGAATTGCGTTCGCGCAGTGGCACCGATCAGAATCGCCAAACGCACATTCTGTCACCCGATTCTCAAATGCTGACGGCGCACGTTATAATCTGCGATGAGTGCTGCTTGCATACCTGAGATGGCGTCGTCACCAATCGGAAACCGGATGATTCTGCATGTGGACATGGATGCGTTCTATGCGTCCGTCGAAGAACGGGATGATCCGAGTCTGCGCGGCAAACCCGTGATTGTGGGAGGCACTCCGGAAGGCCGGGGCGTTGTTGCTGCTGCGAATTATGTCGTCCGGAAGTTTGGGGTGCATAGCGCGATGGCCACAGCCAAGGCGCTGCAGCTCTGCCCGGATGCCATCGTGCTGCGACCACGAATGGAACACTACGCTCAGATCTCGAACCAGATACGCGAGATCTTTCATCGCTACACGCCAGTGGTGGAACCGTTATCACTGGATGAGGCGTTTCTGGATGCCACGGGATGTGAGCAGCTGTTCGGATCCGTCGAAACCATCGGGCGCGCCATCAAGACGGACATCCAGAAGGAACTGAATTTGGTCGCATCGGTTGGTGTTGCTCCCAACAAGTTTCTGGCCAAACTGGCAAGCGATATGGATAAACCGGACGGCTTCACCGTGATCGAACCCGATGCCATCCAAAGTATTCTTGCTCCGCTGCCGGTCGGTCGGATCTGGGGCGTTGGCAAGGTCACCAGTCAGCGATTTGAACGACTTGGAATCCAGACGATCGGCCAGCTCAGAACTCTCAGTCTGCAGCAATTGCAGGATGAGTTTGGCCAGAACGGCGAGCATTTCTGGCAACTGGCCCGCGGCATCGACAATCGGGAAGTGATTGCTGATCGCGAAGCAAAGTCGATTTCGCATGAAACCACTTTTGCGGAAGACATCTGTGACAGGGATGTGCTCCGGGCGTGGCTGATGGAACTTACCGAACAGGTTGCCCGTCGCCTGCGCAGTCATGAGATTCAGGGCCGCACCGTTCATCTGAAGGTTCGCTACAGCAATTTCGACACGTACACGCGCGCAAAAAGTGTGTCGCCCGCGACAAATGCCACGAAACAGCTTTGGTCCGTGGCCTTGCAGCTGCTGACATCCGAGTTGCCCGACCGTCCTCTGGTTGTCCGCCTGCTTGGTATGGGCGTGTCCAACCTGCAAAAGCAGCGCCCAGTTCAACAAAATCTGTTCGCTGAGGACGATGACCAGAAAGATACCAGACTTGATCAGGTCGCCGATAAGATCCGAAGTCGGTTTGGAACGGCATCGCTGCGTCGAGCCAGCAGCGTCCAGCACAATGCGGAACACAAACCGCGTCCGCGGCCCGATTAGCTGAGCGACCATGTGACAGTATGGCGCGATGTGCTGTAATGATTCTGTCCAAATGGATCTATGTGACTCGACGAGATCGGAACAACGCGGTCAATCACCGTTCCTCCAGCACTGAGAGATTCTGTTGGGCAGTGACTCAATTTTCACCAACAGTCACCCGTTGCATGAACCTTTTGGGTTCAGCGAACGGCGAGCAATCTCCTCATCGAATCGGGCTCGTCTGTTGCTGACTCAGGGCAATGATCAGTTCGACACGGTACTCGGCTGCGAGTCAAAGTCTGAACCATTCATCGGCTTCTGCTTGGATGAATAGGCGATCTTCATCAAGCGGTATCTGATACACCGCGACTTCTACGTTATCGATGCCGACACCGATGAAAGCGGCAAAGCAGGACAGCGGCAACTATTCACGGAATTCGCAGTGTTTCATTGGGAATGTCGTTGAAACGGCTGTCCAAACTCTTTCAGATTCCTGCGTCGCAGCAGCCGTAATGGAGATCGCAGAGGCATAATGACACGAAGCCAGAGTGTTCGCCTCAAAACAGCCATCATTCAGAGTGCGGCGAAATCGCGACTAAATCGGCTGACAGAATGTCACGACAGATTCATCGAAGTGCATCAAGGGAAATTGGATCATGAAGCGTTTAACGTTTATGCTGGCGACGGTCATTCTGACAATCGCCATCAGCGCGGTGCCCGCTGAAGAGTTTGCTGATTACATATCCCCAGACGATAATTTCAAGGTGTTCGCTCCGGCAAACTTTGCAATGATCGGCAACTCGCCGACGCAACGAACGTACGTTGGGCGATATGGCGACTTTAACAATGTTGCGATCGTTGTTACCAACCGCCCCATTACCGATCAAATTGCCGCCGATTTCTTTGTCCCGGCCTCAAGGGATCCGTTGGCGAATGTTCTGCGTATGCGTCCCGTCTACATGTCTTCGATCTCGTTGTCGAACGTACCGGGCTTCCAGATGCACGCAATGTTTGAACAGCGAGTGCCTGACCGTCCGTTCATCAACAGGATCAAACTTGTTCATCAAAAGACGATCCGACGCATTTTTGAGTTTGACAAGACTACGTATCTCATTGCACATACATACACTGACGACCCGCTCAGAGATCCCAACACATACAACTTGACTGATGTGTCCGGGATCACCGAGGCATTCTTGAATAGCTTTCGTTTGATCAATGGGGAACGTCCGAAAGTCGCAACCGATATTGCAGACGGCGGAATAGCGTCACCAAACGTTCAATCGGAAGCTGCGAATATAATGGAAATGGTAAATGGCTGGCGAGGGTTTGATATTCAGGGAAGCTGGATGTTTCCTCCGGATGTGACAAAGAGAAAGGCCAAAGACGACCCCGAATCGCCCTATAACTACGTGGAGTACATGCATGAGCAGCAACGAGAGACGTTTGAGTTCAGCAGTGCAGGCAACAGAACGGAGTGCCTGTTCCCCGGACAGAAAACTGCCAGCTACGAGCTGGTTCAGAATTCTTCACCCAAGGCATTGAAAATTGTTTTGAACGGCGACCCTATGACTTTCACAGGGAGTAAGGAAGCCAGTCAGACGCTGTATGGGATCTATCGAATTGAGAATGATGCGATGACTCTCGTGTTGAGCACTGAAGAAACACCGACTTCATTTGAGCAAGAGGTTCCGGGATCAAAGATCTTCAGACTCCGACGTCCGTACTTCGCTGTGCTGGCCTCCGAGAATGACCCCCAAGAATACTTTAAGCAGAAAGCACTGAAGGGAAAGTGAGGATTGAGCGGAATCGCATGTGATCGTCGAATATGTCACTTCGATCTTTGGAATTGTACCGCGCCGCGTACTTCGGCCTGCACTGACCTGATGTGTTCTGAGACGCAGTGTTGTCCTTGCGCAGAGTCGCACTGGAACTTCTCCTCTCGTTGAAGAACATTTCTGAGTTCCGGGATTCAACCTGAGCACGAAGTGTTTTGGCGACTACTGCGGCCGTCGCCATTGTGATTGCCACTGAAGCGGATGTTGATCGGGGCGTTCCTATCGTCTTCGATCAGGCCGATGATCTGCGTCGCTGTCTGCTGGATTCGATCCAGAGAGGCCATCAGCAGTTTCATGTCTCCGCGGTGCAGGCGGATGTACTCGCTGCTCAGGGCCTGTGTATCAATTCCGTGAGCCTTACAAACAACAAACGCCACGGACTCCGCTTCTGTTTCGATCAGCTTGTGGTTCTTGATGACTTCGTCCCCGACAATGTCACGGTGGAGAAGTTCGTGAGCCAGCTCATGGGCCAACACTCGAAACCGCATAGATGTGTCGAGCCCCTCCTTGACAACAATATGGCCACCCAGTGAGACACCTCGGGTCCCTTCTGGCATTGGACGTGTCTCCAGCTTGATGTTGAGCGTTTGATAGACACCTTCAAGACACACCAGGTTGAATCCAGGTGAACCGCAGATTTCTGAAAGCGTTGGTAGATCCTCACCCTCGGTCTGACTGATATCGAACACCTGGACTGCCTTGAAACCAAACACTGGATTCACTTTGTCCAGTGACGCGTCCCCCCGATTGTTTAATTCTGCATCCTCTTTCTTTCGTCCGATAATGGGGGCCAGAATCGCGATTCCGGATTCCCCCTGTTTGACCCAGCGTCCGAGTTTTCTCCATGTGTGGAACCCAGCCACTTTGCTGGCGTCCGGAAACTGAGTCACGATCATCATCATGTTGCCAAAGCTGTAATGATGAAACCTGGCCAATGCACTGAGATATTTTTCCAGAACTTCGGTCTGTCCCTGTTCCAGCGATGCGGCCAGTTCTTTGAGGCATTTGTCTGCGAGTTCAACTGCATCTTCTTTCTTCATGGTTTTGTTCTCCTGATATGCACTGCTCTCGGCATGAACAGCTCTGATGTTTTTGTTTCGACTGTTGATCAGCCGGGGCCCGCCGTCGGCCCGAAAGGCCTTCGAACACGGCAAGTCAAGGTGGAGCCTTTTCGAAACGAAAAGCAGCAGTGAGCCCGCACCGCGCGGCGAACGGACCTTGACGCCGTGATACAATGAGAAATCACGACGGCGGCTACCTCTTTCACCGGTTCGGTCCCGGAGTTATCTCGAAACCCGATAGGCGCCTCACCCTGTAACTTCACTGAACTCCAGAGCCTCGACCCCAAAAGCAAATGAATCAGCAGCAGTGATGTACGCCCAGACGAGAACATCGCGAATTACTGAATAACTCCCAGCAACACCTGCCCAAAAACACCGCCCCTGAATCAGCTTGCCTTGGATTCAGAGTTCGGCATCCCCAACAAAGCGTCTTGCGCTTCGATCCCAGTTGAGATACCGTCGCCCGGTGAAAGACGTCACCAGCAACAACTTTGGAGTCCTGATTGCGTACCTTGTTCCGGGAGCCACAGCACTCTGGGGCGTGAGTTCCTTCTCACCATCGTTGCGTGCTTGGTTTGCCGCAGCTCCGACTGACGCACCGACAATCAGCGGCTTCCTGTACCTGACAGTGGCATCATTAGCCGTGGGAATGACCGTCACCGCCATCCGCTGGGCCTGCGTGGATCTGGTTCATTCTGCGACGGGACTGAAAGCCCCGGATCTGGACTTCTCCCAACTGCCCGGA
>JBGSVD010000243.1:0-17859 GCA_041753135.1 Planctomycetaceae bacterium | reverse complement strand
CGATCACGGCATGTTGATCAACTCTCATGATCCGCTCTATGAAACTCTGCAGCAACACATGGCACGAACCGGTGAGACACTCCGGCTGAAAGTCATGGACGGGCCAACAAGTGTGGAGAACCTCTGCCACTTACTGTTCAGCGAGATTACTCAGATGGGATTCCGTCTTGCTCTGTTGGAAGTTCAGGAAACCGACACTTCCGTCTTCAGCTACAATCGCGAAGACTGGATTGCTGATAATCGGCACTTCGCTCATCGCAGGTCTCATTCCGATGCGGAAGCCGTCGCTATGTCCTGAAAGGAATCGAAGTGGAGCCCCTACCAGTCCAATCAGGAAACGCCTGAACGGAAATTTGAGCCGCATCAACAGCGAAATGCGACACGATAAAAAAGACGATGAGTTACGCCGATGAAACTGATTCTGCTCACGCAGGTGTTCGCCACGCTGTTCATGGTCGGTCTGATCTGGTTTGTTCAGATCGTGCACTAACGACAACTCAGAAAAAATGACTCGCGATAGAAACGCTTCTGGCTCTTCGAACTTTTTTGCCATAATGCAATAGAAGTTTTTGCCTCTCGCGAAAAAAGATCATGGTAATGAAACTCAAATTGACGGGAAAAAAGATGGTATACCTAACCGTCGCGATCGCACTCGTAGTGATCATCGGCGTCGGCTGGAAGATGACCGCTCGCACTTCTTACGAGTCAGCAGCTTACAGCGTCCTTGAATCGGACGGATCATTTGAGATCCGTGAGTACCCTAATTTAGTGTTGGTCACAACTCCAATGAAGTCGCAGGGCAGCGACGGCAGTTTCGGAAGGCTATTTGGATACATCAGTGGCAGGAACGAGAATGATCTCAAAGTCGCAATGACGACTCCGGTGTTTATGGAACCCGAGGGGCGGGATTCTGTCGGACAGATGGGTTTTGTCGTTCCAGAGAACGTTTCTTCGCAAGGCATTCCCAACCCGACCGACAAAGCCGTGCAAATCAAAAAGCGCAACGGTGGTCGGTTTGCCGTCATCCGTTTCTCGGGACAGATGGATGAAGAATCAATGTCGGAGAACGAAGAAAAACTGCGGAAGTGGATTGTTGCGAGGGGATTATCTGACAGTGATGGCTTCGAATTCGCAGGTTATGATCCTCCATGGACGCCAAATCCGTTCCGCCGTAATGAGATTCTGATTCGGTTGAAGTGAAGGTTCTTCCCAACCCCCTGGCGGCAACGGCTTCGGCAAAGCCATCGCGCGGCGGCCGCGATGGGTGCGTCTGACATTATTGCCTGAAGCATGATCGTGGAATATCTTCGATGCTATGAATTCGACTCATGCCACGATCACTACCCTGCACACATACCCCGTGAAGTCTTGTCGCGGCCTGTCCCTTGCGGATGTGAAGTTGACCAGTCGCGGTCTGGCCTATGATCGCGAGTGGATGGTGGTTGATACAGCCGGCCAATTCCTCACGCAACGTGACCTTCCGCGTATGGCGTTGATCGAGACGGCCATCACATTGAACACGCTGCGATTGACTCTGCCTGGGCAATCGGAATCCGTGGAACTATCGCTCTATGATACGAGTCTGCCGCGTTGCCGGGTGCGGGTTTGGCGGGATGATTGTGATGCTTTCGATGAAGGCTCTGTCGCAGCCGGGCAGCTCAGTGAATTTCTGGGAAAGGCGGTGCGTCTCGTGCGTTTCGACTCCGTACACAGGCGACACAGTAACCCTCAATGGACGAAGGGAATGGTCGCCGAGAACCGCTTCAGCGACGGTTTTCCTGTGTTGATCCTCAGTGACGAATCCCTTGAAGCACTCAACCATCGTCTCGACGTGCCATTGCCCATGAATCGGTTCCGATCCAATATTGTCATTCGTGGACTCGGGCCCCATGGTGCAGATGGTGTGAGTGTACTGAGTGGAGACGGTTTCGAAATTCACCTCGTGAAACCCTGCGTGCGTTGCAGTGTCACCGCCGTCGATCAACTGACGACCGCAGTCAGCAAAGAACCGCTGCGGACTTTGGCCGTGTATCGCCGCGACGAAGCGCTCAATGGAATCACGTTTGGCATGAACGGCATCGTAATCGCCGACGCTGACTCATTGCTGACTGTGGGTGCGTGTCTGGATGTAAGTCCGACCGGTTGAAATCGGACGGTGAGAACGTGGCAACGGATATTCATTTTTGCCATGCTGTGAGATATCCTGGACTTTACACTCGCTTTCATTGCAGCGAATGCGCCCATCAATTCAGTTGCTGACCCCTTGGTTCCTGCTGTTCTCTTTTGAAGGCCTGCTCATACTGGCGGGCGTGAATCGTTGCAGAGTCTTTGGTCTCGATCAGCATTTTGAGAAGGCAGAGAAGCACCTTGCGTTACGTAAGGCGCTCACCACTGCGCCGTGAGAGTGATGAATTCAGGAGTTCTCAGCGGGAGAGAATCCCGCTATCCGGAAGTGAACAGGTTTCATCGGCCGTTCTTCGACTTCTAAATCGACGAATCACAAACTACCAGTCGCGTACAACCAATTCACGAAGCCCGAAATTTGAAACACGACACTGTCGTCAGCGAATCGTCGGCAGTTTTTGAGTCAGCAGCAAAGGAAAGGTAATGGAGTACATCCGCATTATCGCCCAATTGATCATCGCGTTCGGTATTTTGAACGTTTGGCTATTACGCTTCAACAAGGCGACGATTTATCGGGGCGGCGCAGCGAAGAACATGAAAGAGGAGTTTGCCACTTACGGACTGCCGGTGTGGTTTATGTGGGTTGTTGGCGGCTTCAAAGTGCTGCTCGCATTATCCTTGCTCGTGAGTTTCTGGAGGCCTGAATTGATGCGTCCCGCTGCAATTGGAATGGCGATACTCATGCTGGGTGCCGTTGCGATGCACATCAGGATTGGGGACGCATTCAAAAAGACCATCCCGGCTTTGAGCGTCCTGATTCTCTCATTGCTCGTGGCCGTCAACTAACTGCCGATCGAAGCGTTGATCCGGCAGTGTCTCGATTCATCGAGTACGAACATTTGCGTCAGGCATTCAGCTTCGATCCGCCGTTGCCAGGAGGGGACGCGATTGCGGTTTATTCTTCCGGGAGTTCGTCAAATAAACTGCGCGTCTGCATTTTCTTTGGCGGAACGTTCTTCGGCGGCCGTTTGCGGCGTGGAACTCTTTCCTTCCTGCGTGATCCATGTTTGAGGTAAATGGCCGTCGTAGCGGCCTTGGCTTCGGCTGAACTGCGTTTGGAGTACAGCAGGTTTTGTCATCCACGTAGCACGCTCGGTGAAAGGCACCACCGGGGCGGGATAACCGAGAATTGATTCGCCTTTGATGATTTGTTCTGACGATACATCCCGCAACTCCGGCACCCATTGTTTCACGAAGCGGCATTCAGAGTGCCAGTCGATGAGTTGCTTCGTCGGGTTGCAGACGCGAATAGCGTTCCATCCGACGACGCCCGCTTGCATCTGAAGCTGATTTAAATGAATGCCAAGATCCTAGTCTCTAAACACTTGAGCAAGATGCGGGTGGATGAGTCGCCAGTCGAGATGGAGCACGTGGCATGCGAAGCTCACCACCATCGCCCGCATGCGAAAGTTGACGAAGCCAGTGGCCGCCAGGCAACGCATGACAGCGTCAACCAACGAATATCGGTCAGTCGGGCATCACGCTTGACCCACCAGACGGCGACGGATCGCGTCAACGGTATCCCCTTTTACCAGTTAAGCTCTTCCGGCAGGTTAACATCTTATCAACCATGAGAAGCCTGCGCGCGGATTCACGCAAGTCGAGCATGGCAGCGTTGGAGCAGACGCCAGACCTTCGAATGCCAGCACGTTTTTGAGCGTGAATTTGAAAGATTGATTCTGCGCTCTTCATGAAAGCGATCGTAGACCTTCTTCGGATATTTCAAGCATGTGATTACGACCCCGGCTCGCCCAACTTGAAGCCCTTCGAGTCGCAAATCGCGTTAGCAGCTCCGACAACTGAAAGGATCGCACCTTCAGCCCGCCCGCAGGCGGGCGAGTCTCTCCCAAACGTCAGTCCGACCTCGGGATCGAACAGCATCCTTCGGTCGTCAGCGTCTGAACTGTGGCTGTAGTGCCAGTGGTGGACGGTGAGGTGATTGTCCGATGGAAGCCGTTCTGCAACAGCAGAGGAGAAATCATCCAGAAGCAGCCATGCTTCCGTATCCGGAGCAGCTTCAACATGACCGGCCGACCATTCGGGCCTGGCATGCAACACTCGACAATCGCTGCGTCCAATCCGGCCTCACGTGAAGCTGTTGCGAGCAACCCACAAGAATGGCGAATTGTCCACAAACGCTGCATCCCGGGGAACTTCGAGCTGCGACTCAAACGCCACCATCACCGCCCTGCACGGCGTCATTACCAACTTTGCAGCGTTCGTACCGAACGCATGCGGTTGCTGGAACTCAGCCGACTGCGGCGTTGGAAGTGTTACGACGAGTGCATTGAACGGGCCGACATGCGCGTGAGTATTGGTTTTGACCGTCTAGTCGCCCTCGATCAATGTTTGTGCGGTTGGCGACGAATTTGGCACGGCTTTAAAAACGCGATGCATGGTCTATAACAGGTCGAAGGCGTGTTTCCTTTCATTCGACCACTCGTGACCTTCGTTGAAAGCGTCAGTGTAGGAAAGTCAGTTAGTCCATGCACAGCGATAATGCAGACATCATTCTGATCGGTAGTGGCATTATGTCGGCCAATCTGGGCGCGATGCTGAAATGCCTGCGGCCTGAACTTAAGATTCAGGTCTACGAGGCGTCTGACGAACTTGCTCAGGAGAGCTCGAACGCATGGAACAACGCCGGGACTGGCCATGCTGGCATCTGCGAACTCAGCTACACGCCTGACCGAGACAAGAACGGCCAGGTCGAAGTGTCTAACGCGATAGCCATTTATGACCAGTTTGAAAAGTCACGACAATTCTGGGCTTTCGCTGTTTCGGAAGGGATGATCGATTCGCCGCGGGATTTCATCCATCCTGTTCCGCACGTGAGTTTCGTCCGAGGACAATCACAGGTCGAATTCCTGCGAGATCGACACGCCGCCATGTCGGCTCATCACTTCTTTGACAGCATGCAATTCTCGACAGATCGGGCGGAAGTGCAAAACTGGGCGCCTCTGCTGATCAATGGTCGAGACGATGAACCGATTGCCGCAACGCGAATGGACGACGGCACGGATGTGAACTTTGGAGCTTTGTCGCGGAAACTCATCAACTGGCTGGCCGGTCAGCACGATTGTGCAGTCGCCACAAGTCATCGCGTCATCGGAATCCAAAAGCATGCAAACGGTTGGACAGTTCGAGTGAAGGACCTTCGTCGTAATGAAGTTCGAGAGAGCTCGGCTGCATTCGTTTTCATCGGGGCCGGTGGCGGAAGTCTGCCGCTGTTGCAGAAATCGGGGATTCCTGAAAGCAAAGGGTTCGGTGGATTTCCGATCGGTGGCCAGTGGTTGGTTTGCGACAATCCCAAAATCGTGGCTCAGCATCAGGCCAAGGTCTACGGCCAGGCACAGGGCGAAGCGCCAACGATGGCTGTACCTCATCTGGACACGCGGGTGATCGACGGCACAAAGGCTCTGCTGTTCGGCCCATTTGCTGCGTGGACGACTCGCTTCCTGAAAGAAACGGGAGGGCTGACCGATCTGCCGTTATCAGTCCGTCCTGACAACATTGCTTCACTGTTGAAAGTCGGAGCTTACAACCTGCCGCTGGTGAAATACCTGATTCAGCAGGGGCTTCAGAGTATGGAAAGTCGGATGCAATTGCTACGCACGTTCTATCCCGAAGCCGACCGGAAAGACTGGCGATTGATGGACGCAGGAATTCGCGTTCAGGCGATTAAGCGTACGGACGGTGAGGCCGGGATCGTTCATTACGGTACAGAGATTGTCACGAACAAAGAAAAGACCATTGCCGCACTTCTCGGCGCTTCGCCCGGGGCCTCGGTGTCGGTCGCATTGATGCTTCAAGTCATTCAGGACTGTCTTCCCAATGTTCTTGAGCACCCCGATTCCGCCAAAACGCTTGGCAGCATGTTTCCGACTTACAAGTTGGACCTGTTGTCTCCTTCCTCAATTCAGAAGTTTCGGGACAACCACGCGCGATGTGACCAAATACTTCAACTGAAACCTTGTGACTGATGAAGACCGTCCAGACAGACCAGCCACCCCTTGAGTTGTCGCATTTGCACTCATCACGGCGGCGCGACGTGGATCGATCCAGCGTAGTAGCGGCGACACAATCTGTGTCTGGTCTGCGTCGCGTGCTGTATCTGTTGTCAGCCGGTGGGTTCTTTGTATTGGCTATCGCTGGTGTAATCGTGCCGGGGCTTCCGACAACACCATTCCTGTTGCTGACGAGCTATTTCCTTGTGCGGTCGTATCCACGACTCAACGACCGCTTGCTGAAATCGAAACTTTTCGGCCCGATACTTTTCGACTGGCAGGTCAAAAGCGGAGTTCGCCAAGATGTTAAAGCGAAGGCGATTTCTGTTGTCTTAATTGCGATTGGCTTTTCTCTGTACGTCACTCGATTTTCACTCGTCCCGTCGCTGATTGTCTCTGTTGCTGCAGCCATTGGCATCTTTGTCATCCTGAAGCTGCCAGAGCCACGTGATTGACGTCACGCTGTTCGCTTCGGTCAGCCAGCCATCTTTCCAACTCTCGCCAACACTCTATTCGCGACGGCGGTACCGCTCTGCCAGGCGGCTTCAACGCGATTGCCAAGGCCCCAGTCGCCGCAAAGACTGACGTTCAACGTGTCAAGGCCACCCGGTCCGACGCGCGCAAGACAACCTCCGTTTCACACGTCGGTCGTCAACACTGACGCAGTTCACGAAGATCCATTTTCCGGTTCGTTTGATTCTGCCTATGGAAGCTCGAAAAGCGAGTGAATCTCGCTCAGGTCTGATAGCCCTGAGCCACTCAACACATCGGGAAACCTGCCGCCGTAATTGTCGATTGAAGGGAATCCGACACTCGCAGGCTTGGGCAAGATTATGCTTTAATCGTCTTTAATTTGATGGCACCTGCCAGATCTGTCGCAGGTAGTTCGATGCCGACCGATGCAGGACCGCCAGAGTCGAAACAGACGCCGTACTGCAGCGTTCGTCTGAGCGGCTGGTGAAGACGGATTCCGGTTGCCTCTGTTTCCAAACCACGGCCTCGGAGAGATTTGGATAATAAACCTCAACAATACCACCACTTCAGAAACACTGCACAGAAAGCTGATTTTTGCATCAAGCAGTGACTGGCACAGCGCTGCCTTCTGAAGGCATGAGGGTGAAGCAATTCAACGAGAGGGTGAATTCACAGTCCGGACTGCTCAGCGTGGCAGAAACCAGTTTTAACAAGCGCGGCTTGCTGCAGCATGAAGCCGACGACGTCCTCGACCGTGCGGCGGTTTCGTTTGTTTGCTTTCAGGTGAAGAAATGGATTGGCAGCTTTGGTGGACTGGACACACTCGTGTTCGCCGATGGCATTCGCGAAAACACGCCGATCGTCCACGCATGCATCCGTTAGGGACTGAGTTGCCTCGGCATTGAACTACTTGAGTCGCGTTCCCTGAAGGCAATCAGGGTGATCTCCACGGACGTCATCCAAGCCAAGGTTCGCGTCATTCGTACCGACGAAGAGTAAGTGATCGCACAATTGACTTGCCGCGTTCTCGGACTGGATTCGCCGGTCGGGTATGAACAGCAATGAGAATAAAAACCCTGCAGAGCGTTCCCAGTTGCGGTGATGTGACACCGCAACTTTAATTGCACCGTGACAACGAAAGGCATCGAACATGACAGATCAAGTCTACAAACTCGTCAAACTGACCGGGACATCCACCACCTCCATTGAGGATGCGGTTCAGAAGGCCATCGAGCGCGCGTCGAAGACGATCAGGAATCTCCGCTGGCTTCAGGTCGTTGAAACGCGGGGCACCATTGACAACGGACAGGTAGATCATTGGCAGGTGACCATCAAAGTCGGTTTGTCAGTAGAGGACGGAGTACGGGTCTGCCTGTGTCTTAAAGACTTTCACAATTAACCCCACAGACAGATGAATGGATGGAAAAGTTCGACCATGACAGTCTCATCTTCGAGGTTTGCCAGCCGCGACAGGCGACGAAGGTGCTCGATTGAAACATGAGTATTTCCACTGCATTAACATGACGGATCTCGATTTACGAAGAGGCCGGGAACAGAATAGTGGCGATAATGAAGCCATGCTCCATAATCCGGGACCAAACCCTGCGGTATCTATTTCGCAATCACTTGATAGAATGATTGCAGACAAAAGTGAGACGCATCAGATATTGAAGACCGCCTCACCCGATGAATCGGATGACTAAATAAAACGCAACCCGGCCAGTCTAAGTGAGATCCCGGCCGGGAGGCGACTTAATGAGTAAGCCGACGTGATCAAATGCTTTCGGGCGTTCGGTCACGTCGGCTTTTTTCGTTTGCGATGACACGGAACCATCCACATCACGACACACGACGGAACAGAAACAGAAATTGATGGCAGACATGATGAACCATTCAAACGGATGGATGGGCGGTTGGATGGGCGGAGGAATGTGGTTGTGGACGGTAATCGGCCTCCTGGTGATCGTCCTGCTGGTCGTCGCGATCAGCAAGCTGGCCGGGAAATAGTCGTGCGTTCACGACCCGCCTGTGAAATGAACTTTTCTACATGAAAGAAAACCAATGCTGATCAAGTTATCCACCGACAAAACTGTGAGTGACGCGGCGGCTGCCTTGCAGACCGCTGTCCAGGTCCATCACTTTGGCGTCATGCAGGTGCATAACCTTAAAGAGACCATGACGAAGAAAGGCGTGGAGCTTGCCCATGAATGCCTGATCTTCGAGGTCTGCCAGCCGCAACAAGCGAAGAAGGTGCTCGATGCAAACATGAGCGTCTGCACCGCGCTGCCATGCCGGATTTCTGTCTATGAAGAAGGCGGGGAAACCATTCTGGCGACATTGAAGCCAACGACTTTGCTGGCGATGTTCAAGTCGCCGCAACTGGAAGGGGTGGCGCAGGAAGTGGAAGCCACGATTCTCAAAATCATGGAAGAAGCAGCGGCAGGATGATTCGCGGCCTGTGAAGTCCACGATCTTCCAACCGTCGGACAAAGTACTTAACTCAGATCAACGTGAAAGCCGGAAATTAAGAACCGGTCATAACAACACCCTTAAAGGAACATGACGATGAATGAATCGAAAACTGCGACCAAAGATCCTGTCTGCGGAATGACCGTTGACGAAGCCACCGCGATTCACGCCGAACGCGATGGTAAGACGTTCTACTTTTGCGGCGAGCATTGTCGGCAGAAGTTTCTGTCAACGCCCGCCGATGCCACGCCGGACGACAAGCCCGGTAGTTGCTGTGGGTAAAGCTTCCTCTGCAAGCATTGATGCTCTGCCACCTGGCGTACTTCGGCGTGCGCAAGGGTGAAGAGAAACAGGAAAAAGATTATGGCCACCGAACCAGGCAGCGATATGGATATGCCCGACAGCGATTCGAAATACAAGGCGGATAGCCTTTCGCTGATCGGTGCCGTCGCCCTGGGGACCGGTGTGATGATCGGTGCCGGCATCTTTGCGCTGACCGGCCAGATGGCGGAGATGACCGGAAGCCTGTTTCCCGTGGCCTTCCTTTCCGCCGCGCTGATCGTCTCGTTCAGTGCGTACTCGTACGTCAAATTATCCAATGCTTACCCTTCCGCTGGCGGCATCGCCATGTATCTGGAGAAAGCCTATGGCCGAACTCTGACGACCGTTTTTCATTCCCTGTTGATGTATTTCTCGATGGTCATCGCCCAGAGCTTTCTGGCGCGGACCTTCGGGTCGTACACGTTGCAGCTATTCGCAATCGATGACAGCAGCATGCTGGTTCCCGTGCTGGGGTTGGGGCTTTTGCTGGTGGCCTTTGTGATCAATTTGTCCGCCAACCGTTTGATTCAGGGCGTCGCCTCGACACTCGGTTTCATCAAAATTGGCGGCATCGTTCTGTTTGGGGTGGTCGGGGTGCTGTCGGCGGACTCGGTAGAAGTAAACTTCTCGACGGCGGCCCCTGGCGCGTCGTTGACTGGCTTTCTTGGAGCCACGGCGCTCGGCATTCTGGCCTTTAAAGGGTTTACCACCATCACCAATAGCGGTTCGGAAATCAAAGACCCGCACCGGAATCTTGGCAGAGCCATCATGATCTCAATCGCGCTCTGCGTGGTGATCTATGCGTTGGTCGGCTTTGCGGTTTCCAGCAACCTGTCGCTGGAAGAGATTATTGCAACCCGCGACTACTCGCTGGCCGCCGCTGCCCGACCGGCGCTGGGAGAATACGCGGTTTGGTTCACCGTGATTCTGGCCATGCTGGCCACTGCGGGCGGTATCATCGCCAGCCTTTTCGCGGTGTCGCGAATGCTGGCCATGCTGACCGAGATGAAGCTGGTTCCTCATAGCCACTTCGGCATGCCAGGCAGCGTCCAGAAGCATACGCTGGTCTATACCGTTGTGCTGGGTTTGCTGCTGACCGCGTTTTTCGACCTGTCCCGTATCGCTGCGCTGGGCATCACCTTTTATCTGATTATGGACATCGCCATTCACTGGGGTTTGCTGCGTCATCTGAGAAAAGAGGTGGATGCCCATCCAGTGATTCCGGTCATGGCAATCGTTCTGGATCTCATCATCCTGAGCGGCTTTCTGTGGGTCAAAGTGGCCTCGGATCCTCTGATTCTCATTGTGGCCGCGGCCGTCATGGCGGCGATCCTGATCACGGAGTTTTTCTTCCTCAGAACACGAACCTCCGATGATCATCCACAGCATTCTCATTCCGGCTGATGTCTCTCGGCAGAAAGATGACACACCCGCACAATTATGAAGAATGGAGCCACTTAATCCAAATCGCCCGCTTCTGCGGCAACCGCTTCGGGATCGATGGGCCAGGTCGTGATTGCACACCCGACGGCTCGTTCGAGCGTCGCGATGGCCTGGGCACGTTGGGCGAGGCGGCGGTGGTATTCGATGCGGTGTCTCAGGAGAGTCTTGTAGTTTTCAATGAGCTGCTGAAAAGTGATCCGATCGACTCGATAGGCTTCGAAGGAAAGGTCCAGTGCCTCCTGGGATTTTGGGATAATGTTCTCTTCCAGAATCTGAGCAATCCGATCATCTTCGATGGCTTGCGCGTGCTGGGTATGAACTTCGGCCCGCACGTCATCCCACAGGGCATCGTACTGCTGGGCTGTGCGAGCCGCCCGGAATTGCGCTTCGCGCACGCCGGCGTCGAGTTTCTCTCTGTAGATTGGCAAGTTGACTCCAACCAGCAGGGAGAAAGCATCGTCACCCGTCGCCACAGGGCTAAGACCTGTTGAGCCGATTCCATAATAGTTAACACCGACAGTGACGTCGGGGTAGTAGTTCTTTTGCGCTAACGCAATTGCCGATTGATCGCCGAGCCTCTGACGGCGTACGGCCTCCAGGTTTGGCTGGCATCGGTCGATCATGGCAACGAGCACTTCGGCCGAGCGAGGCACATCGGTTTCTGGAATTGCTGGGACAACATCCAGCGTCGTCCCTCGCGGAGCGTGAAGTGCTTTGGCCAGTCGCGCGTGGGCTTTCACTTTCGCCTGCTCCATTTGAATCAGCAGCGTTTGCAACTGGAACAATTCCACCTCAGCCTGCAGGACGGTTTCCAGCCCCGTCTTCTCCCTGGCCGTTCGATATTTTGACTCCGCGATCGTGATGACATCTTCCATTCGGCCTTCGAGTTCCTTGTCGACGGCAATCGCTCGATCAACGAAGTAGAGTTCGTAGTAGGCTAATTTGACTTGCTCAACAACGCTCAGTTGTGCCGCCGCCATCCGCGCAAATGTGGCCTGAGCTTCCCGGCACGCGATCTCACCGCGGAGATCGCGCTTGCCAAACCAGGGGACTTTTTGAGAGAGGTTCAGAATGACATCCTGGGGACCGGCTGCTGTTTGAATCGGTTCCAGAAACGTCGTCGTCATCAGCATCGGATCATCCAACGCCCTCACCTGCGGTACGCGAGCTTCCAGCGCATGGGCCTGCATGTGAATCGCCTTGATCTCGGGATTGTTCGCGAGTGCAAACGCGATCAAGTCGTCCAGCGAAGTTTCGGCCCCCAGGAAGGTTTCGCGGGAATCGGGCAGGACCGTGGCCTGTTCGGACAGGTCGGACGTGTAAGCTGTGAGCTGAACACCTGACTGTGAATCGCGTTTTGGCTCGGCGGTTAATTCACTGTTATCAATGTGCTGCGGAACAGTGTGTTTGGCAGTCTTCGCGACGGGCGTTGTGCCAATGCCGGGCTTTGTGAGAATCGCGTGCCAGGGAGTCGTTGCGCAACCAGCGACGATCACACACAGCAGGGAAGTTGCCAACCGAAATCGACCGTTCATGTGACCACCTCTGATTCCGGGGCTATGGCTGCGGTATGAAGCCACAACTCGTAATCTGCTATCGCACCCGGTCGGATCGTGCCACATGGAAAAAGCCGAAGAATCGAACTATTGGTCGTAACCCGTCGATTAAAATCCTTGTAGTCAGTACAGACGGCATACACGCGAGGCCGCGTTACGCCCATTTGCCTGCGACTCCGGCGTCGGTAGTAACGTTCACCAATCTCGGTTTTGATCCGCGTAGACGACGGCCCTGTCCGGGGTGGCGGCAGTCGCTGATGCTTGTCAAGCAGGTCGTTTCTGCCAGAAAAGACTTCGCGGCTTGCCGCGACCTGCGACCATGTTCAGGTAGATTGAAAGACAGCGTGACGCCGTTGAACGGATGGCCGCACTTGGGTTCGAGCTTCGCTCGAAAGTCCTCCTCGGCAAGGAGGACCTACCGAAATCCACGACTGCCCCCATCCATAATCCGGGACCAAGGCTGCAATATCTATTTCGGAATCGCTTGATATACTGAATGCGCACGGGAGTGAGGCGCAGCAAATATTGAAACGTCGCTTCACTCAACGAATCGGAAGACTCAACAAAACGCAACTCGGCCGGTCTAAATCAGATCATGCTGGGAGGCGTGTTAATAAGTAAGCCGACGTGATGGGATACCTTTGGGTATTTCGTCACGTCGGCTTTTTTTGTTTCAGCCGTGTTTGACGATCACACGCCCCCGGAAGGAGCGACGCTTTTGACGAAACCATCTCACGCCACGAAAACAGAGCTGGTTCTGGAATCGCTATCGAGCAGCGAGCACACAGGTCTGTCAGCGTCACAGGTGGCTGCGGCGCGTGAGCAGTTTGGCTGGAACGAACTCGCCACCGTCGCTCCGGAGTCAGCATGGAAGAAGTTTTTCGCTCAGTTCAGCGATGTCGTGGTATGGATCCTGATTGCGGCGGCGTTCATATCCGGAGCCATGGGCGAGTGGACTGACACGGCAGCCATCGTAACAATCGTGCTGCTGAATGCATTGTTGGGATTTTACCAGGAAGGAAAAGCCGAAAAGTCACTCGCTGCGTTGCAGAGCATGGCCGCTCCCAAAGCCAAAGTCGTTCGCGATAAGAAACTCGCATCGATTGCCGCACGCGAACTCGTGCCCGGTGACATCATCGAGATCGAAGCGGGTGACAATGTTCCTGCAGATGTGCGGTTGTTGGCATCGTCCGCGATGCGAGTTGAAGAAGCATCGCTCACCGGTGAGAGTGTGCCGGTCGAGAAAGATGCGGAACTCGTTCTGCCCGAGTCCACGCCGCTAGCAGACCGACGAAACATGGCCTACACAAGCACGGTGTTGGCAAATGGCAATGGCCGAGGCGTCGTCGTGGCGACGGGAATGGACACCGAAATTGGACGGATTGCCGGCATGTTGCAGACGTATGAGCGCGAGCCAACGCCGCTACAACGCCAGCTTGCCAAACTCGGCCGCACGCTGGTCATTGTTTGCCTTGCATTGGTCGGTGTGATCTTTCTGCTGGGACTGCTGCACGGCAAGTCGTGGTTTGAGTCCATGTTGTCGTCCGTAAGTCTGGCGGTCGCGGCGGTGCCCGAAGGCTTGCCCGCTGTGGTGACGACGGCTTTAGCGCTCGGTCTGCAACGCATGGCGAAGCGTCACGCGCTGGTCCGAAAACTTCCGAGTGTCGAGACGCTGGGGTGCGTGTCCGTCATCTGCTCGGACAAGACAGGAACGCTGACTCACAACGAAATGACGATTCGTGAGCTGCTGGCGGGGGGCGTTGAATACCGGGTGACAGGTTCCGGCTATGGCCCGGAAGGAGAGTTCTTCAAGGTCTCTTCCGACAGTGAGCAGCCCGTTGAACTGATCGACGAGGATGGGCAAGTGGCCATGCGAGTCGCGGCCTATTGCAATCACGCTGAAGTCCAGCCGGGTAAGTCCGATGGTGATTGGGATGTGATCGGCGATCCGACCGAAGCAGCACTGATCGTCCTGGCGACGAAGGGAGGCCTGAGTTCGAGCGATAAAAGACCGGAGGTCGTGCAGGAACTTCCCTTCGACGCCGATCGCAAGGCGATGTCGGTCTTGTGTAAAGACGATTCCGGTCACCGAGTGCAATACACCAAGGGCGCTCCAGCCGGAATCATCGAACAGTGCGTCTCGGAACGCCGGGATAACCAGGTGATCGCGCTGACCGATGAACGTCGGAGTGCGATTACCGAGGCCAACGACGAGATGGCGTCAAGAGCTTTGCGAGTCCTGGCATTGGCCTATCGCGACGACGACGGTGCAGAACCCACGATTGACGAGAATGGCCTGACGTTTGCGGGCCTGGTCGGGATGATCGACCCACCACGCGAAGAAGTGAAACAGGCCGTGGTGCGTTGCCGCGAAGCGGGCATTCGTCCGGTGATGATTACGGGAGATCATCCTGCCACGGCGATGGCCATTGCGAAAGAACTGGGCATCGCTTCCGAGACTGACCGCGTCGTCACCGGCCAGGAGCTGGATGAGATGTCCGACGACGATCTGTCCACGAACGTCGAGAAAATTGCCGTCTTCGCGCGCGTCGCGCCCGAACACAAGTTGCGAGTCGTGCGCGCGTGGAAGGATCGCGGTGAGATCGTTGCGATGACCGGCGACGGAGTCAATGACGCGCCCGCCGTGAAGGCGGCCGATATTGGCATCGCGATGGGGATCACCGGAACCGATGTCACGCGCGAGGCGGCGGCGATGGTGCTGATGGACGACAACTTCGCCTCCATCGTGAACGCGGTCGAAGAGGGCCGCGCGATTTACGACAACATCCGCAAGTTCCTGATCTTTCTGTTGTCGTGCAACGCCGGTGAATTGATGTTGATGCTGGTCGCGTCGCTGCTGGGCTGGCCGATTCCATTGATACCAGTGCAACTGCTGTGGATCAACCTGGTGACAGACGGCATGCCTGCGTTGGCACTTGCGATGGAGCCGCCAGAGCCCGGTTTGATGCGCCGCCGTCCACGTCCCGCGACCGAATCCATGTTGTCATGGTCGCTGGGCCGAACCGTGATCGGACAAGGCGTACTGCTGGCAGCCGTAGGACTCGCCGCGTTTTGGCTGACCTACGATCAAGAGAGTGACCTCGATTCGGCTCGCACAATGACCTTTTGCGTCGTCGTCTATGCTGAACTGTTTCGCGCCTTGGCCGCTCGCAGCCAGATCCTGACGTTTTGGCAACTCGGTATTACAACGAATTTGTACGTCGTCGCCGCAGTCGTCGTTTCGGCATTGCTGCAGGTCGGAGTCATCGCCTTGCCATTTGTACGGCCGCTTTTCGAGGCAACGACCCATACGCCGATGGAATGGGGCCTTGTTTTAGCATTGGCGCTCACGCCAGTCACAGTGATTGAATTGGTGAAGTTAGGCCGTCAGTTCTTCGGACGAAGCAACGCCTCAGACTCTGCGGGAGAATCGTCTTGAACGTCTTCATAAGCATTGTCACAAACGTGAAACGACATCTTATCACGCTGGGCGTCGTAGCAGCGGTCATTGTCGGACTTGTCATGGCAGTCGTCTGGTGGCCGAAAGCATCTGGCGAAGCGGCAAGTGGCAGCGAAGTCTGGACTTGTTCCATGCACCCGCAGGTGCGACTGCCGCGACCGGGGTCGTGTCCGATCTGCGGGATGAAGCTGATACCGACTTCCAAGCTCACGGCGAAAAAAGGGGACGGAAATCATTACGCCAGCCTCGAAACGCAAGCCATCGCGCGGCGGCAACTGTTCAAGGAAATCGAGACAGTAGGCAAGATCGACTACAACGAGTCGCACGTCGAGTTTATCTCGGCACGCATGGCCGGGCGTGTGGATCGTTTATATGTCGACTTCACGGGGATCGAAGTCAAGGAACACGATCATCTTGTGGACCTCTACAGCCCCCAGTTGATTTCAGCTCAGGCGGAATTGATTCTGGCGCTGGAGGCGTCCGAGTCCAGCAGGAATGAAACTTCGCAGCTGGGCGATCGATTCACCGAAGCAAATCTGCTGGCGTCACGCGAGAAACTGCGGCTGTGGGGATTGCTGCCGGAACAAATTGCGGAGATCGAAAGGACTCGAAAGGAACAAACGCACGTCACAATCTACTCGCCGCTGGCGGGCACCGTCATTGAGAAGAACGTTCGGCTGGGGCAATATATCAAGGAAGGTGATAAACTCTATCGCATTGCCGAACTGGATCCGATTTGGCTGTACCTTGCATTGTACGAATACGACATCGCGTCAGTTCGCTACGGTCAACCGGTCGATGTTGCCCTGGAAGCTTTTCCCGGCGAGATCTTCCGTGGGATCGTGACGTTCATCGATCCATTTCTCGACGAGCAGACGCGGACGATCAAAGTCCGCGTCAATCTCAAAAACCCAGATGGCAAACTGAAGGCCGGCATGTACGCCTCAGCGACCATTCGCGTCCCGTTGCTGGCCAACGGCGCGGCGGCCCCGACCGGACTGGAAGGTAAGTTTTCCTGCCCGATGCACCCGGAAGTGATCAAGGAACAGTCGGGCAAGTGCCCAGTTTGCAAGATGGATCTGATCTTGATTCCCAAGGGAAGTGCGTTCACAGACTTCAGGGACCATGCACATGCGAAACACGTTCATGCCGTTGACGCGGCACTCCCCGCAGAACACGCGACAGACACGCCGATGACGGAAGACACGATGACGGATGCAGCAATGAAAGAGATGGCTGCGGATGTGACGCCTGCAGAGACGCCGGTCGATCCTCTGGCTATTCCTCTCTCAGCCGTGCTGGACACCGGACGCCGACAAATCACTTATCGCGCGACAAAGGACGGCAATTACGAATTGGTCGAACTGCAGGTCGGCTCGCTCGCAACATCGACTGACGAGGCTGGCCGCGCGACGCTCTACTACCCCGTGCTTAGCGGACTCAACGAAGGAGACTCGGTCGTCATTCGCGGCGGATTTCTGCTCGACAGTCAGACTCAGATTGAAGGGCGACCAAGCTTGCTGTTTCCGAAGGGTCAAACCGGATCAAGTGGAGCCGGGATGTCCATGTCGATGCCGATGCCGGCCGGTGGGGAGCACAAACATTGAAAAACCGGATTCAATATCGATTGGAGAATCACCGGCGTTAAAACGATTTTCTCGGGCCAACGGCCCAGCAGTTTGCCTAGCCCAGCCTGAAGGGCTGGGTTAGTGGTTGAGGCATCAAGGAGAGGGCCAAGGTACTGCTGTAAACATCTGGACTTTTCGTAAGTTGAATGGAAGATCATACTTCGGTCACTGGTTCGTGTTTTGTTTTCAGGGAGGAACGCCATGGACGGCTTTTCTGGTGAGGTGTTGTCACGTTTGCCTTTGGCGGATGCCGTATTGTCTCTGCTTTCGTTTGCGATCGAGCCCGAGGGTTTAGATCAGATTTTTGACCAGCATCG
>JBGSVD010000242.1:0-12744 GCA_041753135.1 Planctomycetaceae bacterium | reverse complement strand
AGATGATGTTGAATCCAGTGCTGCACGTTTTTGCAGAGGACAGACAGCAATGCTTCGAAGATCGTCTCGGGAGTCAGTTTGCCGACCATGGCCCCGAAGGCTGCAAGCAGACTCGTGAAACCTGTTTTGTCGAAATCACCTTCGAACGATTTCAGTTTTCCCTGCGATGATTCCAGTGACTCGCTGCTTCCGGGAAGCCGTTCGCCTGGAGCAAGGGATTCGAATTCCTCCGCAAGGAAGTTCAACAACTGATCCTTCAGTTCCTGGCCCGCAATCGTCTGCACATGAGGCTGGACTCGCAGCGGCACCTGTTAGACGCAACACTGCGAATAACCGTTGCGGCGAATTTCATCCACGCACTCTTCCAGCACTGTCTGGTATTCATTTTTCCTGGCCGACCTGAACCGTGCGGTCCACGATCCAGATGGCGTTCTCTGCCATGTTCTTCGGACGCTGCAGCTGAAACAATCCGATCCGCTGCAACCATACACGGCATGTCGTCAGGTGAGGAGCTTCCCAATGGAGTCCCAAAACCCTGATCACAGAATCGACGACTCGCGAAGCACCTCGAAATCCGGTCCGGGCTTTCAGAATCAGTTCCTGAACGACAAAACAGATTTGCTCAAGCGGAGACTGCTGACCGGGAATGGGCGTGGATTCAACTCCCGAAGCTGTGACTTTTTTTGCTCGGCTTCCAGAGCCGCAAGACGTTCCTCAAGACGCCTGTTCTGCTCTTTCGCAGACTCCAGCTGCTGGATGAGGTTCAGTCGATCGCTTTCCGCCTGTTCCGCCTGTCGCCGCCACTTTTCACGACTCACTTCCAGGTCGCGTACCTTGCCTCGAAACGCCTGCAGCTCAATTTTCGCAACGCCACACTTTTCCTTCCATTTGTCGCGGCTCACCAGCAAAGAATTCACCAGGACGCGAGGACGTGTTTCTAACAAGCGATAAACCTTGTCGCCCAATCCAGCTTCCATCTCCGACCTCCCTGTCAGAACTCGCGCAATAAACCACTCCCCAGAATCGATTCTTTCCTCGACAAGAATCACATTGTCAACGCCAACTTTCCAACTGCCCAGGCAGGACTTCGCGGCTTGCCGCGACTTTGTGTGCATGGGGTTTGATGAGATCGGGCCGATTTCGGCGGGACCGCGTCACGCGAGGTTCGCCTTGCGGCGAAAGTCCTGCTCGGCAAGCAGGACCTACAAGATGTCTGCTCGGCAGGCCCGCAATATGAACTCATGGGCAATGGTCATACCGAGTGTCAATAATACAACTTTCGACTACATTGCGATTCACCAATTTGTTGTTGTAGAAATTGAAGACAATTTCGCATTAGTCTTCTCGCTCATTCTCTTTGTTGTCAGGTGGAACGCTGTCGGCGGTCGCCGGAGAAAGGTTTGGCACAAGGCTGGCGTCGTATTTCGATCCGGCCGAAACCTGGATTACCGTCATACGGACCTTGGCGGGAAAGAACTTCTCGTGATCCGGTCGCTTATGAGCGTGGCCGCTGCCACCACTATTGTCCTTAATCACCAGATGCATCTCCTTGATCCCCTGGTCCCAAACGATCGAATCGTTTTGCCAGAATTTCGTCATGGGAATGTCCTGCTCGTAGACGCCGGCTTCCTTGTACACCGGCGTGTTGAAGCAGCCATACCCTTTATCCCGACCCTTGTTGGGGATGTTACAAACCGACCATGTCGTCGCTTCGCCACCCTGCGGCTTCTCCAGTACTTCCAGGCGAACGTGTGCCGTTCCGTTTCGATAATCGACCGGGCTGGTCCAGTCTTTGGGGCGTTCAGCATTCATCAGTTTGTCACGAACGTAATAGTGTGACGGGCTCGGTTTGGAATTATCCGCCTCCTCCTTCGTAAACGTAAAGGTGGCATCGAACAGAACGAACTGATCGGCCATGACAGAGCACGCTCCCAGGTACAATGTGGCGATACACGCCCAAACCGGCAGACATCCTCGTGCGATTCGACTTTTGGCGCAAAGCATTACTGTTTCCTTCGATTCACGACAACTTACAAATGCGGCCGATCTCGATGACTGATGGTCGCCGATTGAAGACGGTCCCGGACGCTTTGTGATAGTAATCCGACATTGGCGACAAAGCCAGAAGGTCGAAAGTCGTTTAGTTTGCTCCGTAAACACTTCGAGTCAGACAAGCGAACTTCTGCCTGCGCCTGGCACTCACCGGAGTTTCCGCGTCGCACTCAGTGCGGTTTAAGACGCATTGGGATCTTCCAGGACAATGATCACCTTGAGGATTGCTGATTGATCCCCATGGCCTTGATTCGCGAAGCGAGCGTGGCCGGCTTCGCACGACTCCAAAGACTTGTCGGGAACAATCCTGCTCAACCTTCGCCTGCAGCACAAATTCACACGCGGCAATTTCTGATCCCTACACTCAACGACGAGAAATCCGGCATCAGCATCGCGTGCGATCGAACACTAAACTCATATTGCAGGCTTGGGGCAAACCATAAAGAATTGGTGCAGGATTTGAGGGCTACAGCGTTCGCGGAACATCAGTTTTGTCGTGAATCAATCAGTTTTCTGATAGTAATTCCGTGCAGTTTTTCGGCGCCGAGATCTGAATGATGTGGCGAAAAGTCGGCAAAAACAGTTCGTGGAGGGTGTGTTTTTATGCATTCCAGAATGATTCAATTCAGCCGGCTTGCGATCTTAATTCTGTTTATATTCGCGTCGCAGATTTGGGCACAGAATCCTCCGACGATTGAGGATTCCCCTGGTGTATCCGCCAGTTATCGGTTCACCGGCTTTCCTTCGATCGAGGCTACGATCAACGGGGAAAAGATGGTTTGCTTCATCGCAACAGCAATATCAAGTCACCACATCGACAAATCAAAGGCAGGCGCGCTTCATGGCGCAGCACGCATCGGTCAAACGGGTAGCATCACTGCTCGCGGTCTTGATGGAGAAGATTCCCTTGTCACGGAAATCCTGGACAAGTTTTCCGATGTCACTGTAGTGACAGCCGGTCTGCAAAAAGATCACCAGGAATTTTCCGTCGGCAACTTGTCCATCATGTCAAGTTTTATTTCGGCGGCACCGGATGCGATCCTTGGTACAGACTTAATGAAGTCGAAGGTCATGTTGCTTCGGCATCAAAACTCGGACCTCCATGTCGTGTGGAAGGACAGAGAGGCCCACCAGTCGGAAGTGTCCTTCCAAAGATTTGAAATGAGACGCAACGCCAATGGTATTCCTGAAGTGGGTGTGAATTTGCCCGTATTGGGAACCCGAGGCTTCCTCCCACAGACTACGTCCAATGAATGCCTGGGAATCACTGCGGACATGGCGGGGATGCTGCTGCGGTCAAATGCGGCCGTTTATGGAGATGCTTCCAGTCGGCGAAGTGTTGATGGCCTCAAGGTGGGTGAGACACTTATCATTCGAAATGTGACTGTGTTCGACACGACGTTTGAGAACGTGCCGGCTCAGATTTCAGGACTGGGACTTAACACGGTGGGCATGGATTTGCTTCGATTCTTTGACCTGGATTTCGACGTCGATGGAGAAGTCATTTTTGCCCGGCTGCTGCAGCCTGAGAGAACTCGCAACCTGGGGCGGAGATCCATCCCGTTTGCTATACGATTCCTCAGTGAAAGTAAGGTGGTGGTTGAGATTTCCGAAATGAACGCTCAGCGTTTCGACAGAAAGATCAAGACCGGCGATGAGCTTCTCGAGTGTGACGGCCAGGTGGTAAATCGACTCAACTTCTGGGAGATCACAGACCTTCTGTCAACGAATGAACGCGACTGGAGGTGCCGGTTGCGAAATGAGAACGGGATCTTTGATGTCGATGTGCAGCCGGATTCAAAAATTACTCCGGCAAACGACGAAGCCTTCCGATCGGCTGACCTGGAGACCAACGCTTTTCTGGAATCGCTCCGGCAATGATACGCTTCCACAGCTACAAATATGACGTCGCCAGAATCGTTTGTCAGGTGTCTGGCCTTAGTAGAGACTCTTCCAGGCATGTCAGCTCAACGAACTTGAGACCGGGGATTGGTTGACATCTCAGTCACTGCCGCTTCGTTCAGAGAGCTGCGTGTCTGAGAGTTTTGCCAAACAGTTCCGTCAGGCGGAAGCGACTCAGGCAGATTCTTCCGCACCCCGGAATTGAACCGAGAACCAGCGACATCAGACGAGTCTCGGGGAGCCAATAAGGGGGGGCAGGGGACATTCTACGTTGATCAATAAGTACAATGTCCCCTTTAGCGATTCCCCTCCCCTTTAGCGATTCCTTGTTTCGAATAGAGTTTTTCTACAGGCAGCGAATGTCGGCGACTTCGACTTTTCGGAGCCTTCCTTGACCGGTCGTTGAGCGTGCACTGATAAATTAGATACGTTCCCCCTGATGCAGAGACGTCGGAAAATCGGCAACGACGCCTGCAATCGCGTGGACAATAGATCGCTTATACCACAGTCTCAGCTATCAAAAAAGTTCCCTCTGCCCCCCTCACGCCTTCCCCGGGCCGCCGTCCGCACGACCGCTCAACAATTCCCACAACTTGCCCGGCCCCAGCAGCAAAGCCAGCACGCGGCGTTGGATCTCGGGGGAATTCAGAACCTGAGTACTCAACTCTGTGAACGCATCCAGACTGTCGATGTTTGCATTGATCAACTCTTTCAGCAGATCGGGCGAACCTGCGAACTGTTCCTTGGAATTCGCCGCCGCTTGTGCCCGCAACTTCTCGGACTCCGCACACTTTGACGACAGAGCCCTCAGGAACGCCAATTGATCGCCGTCCGTCGTATCGGCCCCGAAGATCGTATTCAGGTTTTCGATCACCTCACTCAGATACGCCTTCTGCTTTTCCTGAATCGCCCCGCTACCTGCCGCCGTTAAGGGGTCCAGCTTGGGATATTCCTTGTCCTGCAACTGCAGGTTCTGCTTCCCGCGGTTCCGGAGATTATGGTGAGTCAGCACGACCTGTGATAAGTCGATTCCCTCACGTTCGCGCCCGAACTCCAGCAGACGCAAAAGCTGCTTGAAAAAGATACTTCGCTTCTCGAAGTCCGTGTTCCCATAGTCAAAGATCTGAGACAGGAACGCATACGCCCGTTGATAGGTCACCATGTCACTGCGAAACAGCAGCAGAGCGTCCATGCTGTCTTTGGCTTTCTTCGTCGCTGTCTCGTCGTTGGCTTCCTTCGCAGCCTTGAAAGCCTTTTGAGCGTCCTTGTACCGAGTCACCAACCGCAACGCCACAGGCCGCACGGCAGCTTCAAGCTGACTCTGTTTGCTGTCCGGGTTCAGTTCAACGGCCACCACCCGCTCGATTTCCGCGTCGTCGTAGAATCCCTGATCATCCAGTTTCGCTCGTAGCTTCAGAATGATGTTGGGATCGGTTACGTCAGACAGTTGGGCCGTGGCGTAATACATCCGGAACGCCGTCAGGATGTCGTCTGGCTCGTTCACGAAGTCCAGAACGTAGGTCTTGTCCTTTTTCACTCCATTCTTCTGGTATCGTCGATTCAGGCGTGACAGCGTCTGCACAGCCTGAATTCCGTCCAGCCGCTTGTCGACGTACATGGCGCACAGCAGTGGCTGATCGAAACCCGTCTGGAACTTGTTCGCCACCAGCAGAATGGCATACTCGGGCGATTCGAACGCCTTCTTGATGTCTCGCCGATTCAGATTGGGATTCAGCGAAGTGCTGGTCTCCGTGAACTTTTCCGGGCCGGATTCTTCGTCTTCCACTTCTCCGGAGAACGCCACCAACGTCCGCAGCGGGTAGTTCTGGTGTTTGATGTACTTATCAATCGCCAGCTGCCAGCGAACCGCCTCCTTCCGGCTGCTCACAACCACCATTGCTTTTGCCAGGCCATTCAGCAGCGGGGCCACTGTTTCGCGATAATGCTCGACAACGATCTGAACCTTTTGAGCGATGTTGTGGGGATGCAATCGCACCCAGTTCATTAGCTTCTTCATCGCTGGGCTACGGTCGACCTGCTTGTCGTCGAATTCCTTGCCTTCGTGAGCCAGCTTGAAGGCCAGATTGTAGGACGTGTAATTTTGCAGCACGTCCAGAATGAATTCTTCTTCGATCGCCTGCCGCATCGAATACACATGAAACGGCCCCGGCAGATTGTCCTTCGATGCTGGTCGATCAGGATCAGGAAGCCTGCCGAACAGTTCCAGCGTCTTAGCCTTCGGAGTCGCGGTGTACGCGACATAGGTGATTCCGGATTCGGCAGCTCGACCGGTCATCTGAGCCACCAGCACGTCTTCGGTGCTGATGTCGCCGCCGTCTTCGAGTGTCGCTAATTCCTCCGCCGACAGCACGGCCTTCAGCTTCGCGGCGGCTTCACCGGTCTGAGATGAATGGGCCTCGTCGGGAATCACGGCGAATGTCTTGCCCTGCGTGGACGTCAGTTCCCGCACAGCCGTCAGAGCAAACGGAAACGTCTGGATGGTGCAGACGACGATCTTCTTATCGCCAGACAGAGCCTCCGCAAGTTCCGCACTCTTGCTGTTGCCTTCGCCTTTGATCGTCGCCACAACTCCGGTTGTTCGTTCGAAACTGAAGATCGCATCCCGCAATTGTCCATCGATCACCGTCCGGTCGGAAACAACCAGGACCGTGTCAAAGATCTTCTTGTTGTTCGCGTCGTGCAGATCCGCCAGAAAATGGGCCGTCCATGCGATGGAATTGGTTTTGCCTGAACCTGCCGAATGCTGAATCAGGTACTTCTGACCGGGACCTTCTTTCAGTACAGCCGCCTGAAGTTTGCGAGTCACGTCCAATTGGTGATAGCGAGGAAACAGACACCGCTTCAGTTGTTTCTTGTCGTCGCGTTCGTAAACCAGATAACGTCCGAGAATTTCCAGCCAGCTTTCACGCTGCCAGACTTCTTCCCACAGATACGCCGTCATGTATCCGTTGGGATTCGGCGGGTTTCCCTTGGCTCCGTCGTTGCCTTTATTGAAGGGCAGGAACTCCGTCTTCGGACCTTCCAGCCGCGTTGTCATGCGGACTTCGCTACTACTCACAGCAAAGTGAACCATCGCACCACCGGGAAACGACAGCAACGGTTCCGGGTTCTGTCCCTTCGGCTGCGGATCACGGTCCAGTCGGTACTGATCGACCGCATCGTCGATGCTCTGAGTGAAATCGGTTTTCAGTTCGACCGTGGCGACCGGGATGCCGTTCAGGAACAACACCAGATCAATGCTGTTCTCATTGGCCGTTGAGTACTTCACCTGCTGCACGACCCGCAGGCGATTGGCACCATAGCGAGCCATGATATCCGGGTTCATGGCATTGGCTGGTTTGAACTGAGCCATCCGCAACGCACTGCGTAGCCCCAGCACATCAAAGCCGTGCCGAATGACGTGCAGCGTTCCCTGCTGATCCAGCGAATTCCGGAGTCGGCTCAACAAATGATCGGCTGCCGTTGGCCCATGATTCTTCAGCAGCACATCCCACGCATCCGGCTGAGTCTGTTGCACCCATGCCAGCACATCCTGAGGGAACAGGCACAACCCGCGGACGAAACCCGCATCACGTTGGTCTTCGTGAATCCAGCCACTGGCTTTGAGGCGTTCGCAGATCTCGGACTCGAAATTGCTTTCATGGTGAAGACTCATGCAAACTCCGGAATCTGTGGGCCAAAGCTGCGAACATCAATCTTCCCGGTGACGGTAGCAGAGATCAATGCGGTACGGCGTTCCTGTAACAGTTCGATGCCACGCTGCGCATCCGATGACAGATTCGCCATCAGTAAGACGCTTCGGTCAACGTATTCGGCAATCGCGACTTGCTCCCATCGTGGCGGAAGTGGAATCTGAAACTGCAGCATGTCTGAAACATTGAGGCTTGCTTGATTCGCGGTTCCATGCGCGTGCAAGTCGAGGTGGTCCCGGTATCCAATCGTTTGAATCAAACAATACAAGAAGTCATTCATCAGGTTGGTCTCATCTGGTTTGAAGACCACCGTATTTTGGTTCAATAGGCTGCCAGCTAACTCAACTGGAACCCGACCGAGCTGTCCGACGACACTATTGCGAACGTCTGGACTGCTGCCCACGGTGCTCAGCACCAACTCGTTTGCTTCCAGCACAGCTCTGGGATGTTCTTTCACACGCTCTGTGGGTAGAAAAGTTGACGGGGTTCTTATCGACAGCTCTTTAATGTCACTAGCTTTGACAACGTTTGTTCCTTCGTCGGTGAAATCGTCTGCTTTAAAGGCTACGCCCTTCCGAGTATTCACAAGATGGCTAAGTCGTCCGATCTGCCAATGCTCCGGCACATCGCCGAGCCATTCGATGCCGGATGGTTTCATAGGGACGTTGGGGTTCAGGCCTTTGGTGACGGCGTGACTGATGACGGCCTGACGTTTCTCCTTCAGTAACTCAATCAACCGCCGCTGCTCCGCCACCAACTCGTCGATCTTTGCGGTTTCGCGGTCAAGGAATGCCGTGATCAGTCTTTGTTCTGGCGTGTCTGGAATTGGAATAACGGTGTTTTGTAGGAGCGTCTGATTAACACTCTCTACCGTCGCCCCTTGGTTTGCCCATTCGAGCAGAAGGATATCATTCAACCCTTGGACCCAACGCAAAAAGAATCGGCTAAGGCATTTGCCTTCATGAAAGCAGAATGACTTCATGTCCTGATTGAGGGCCACCGGCACTGTGTTGATTGCAACTGGAATCGTGTGCTGCAGAATTCCCGACCGAATCACCATCAACATTCGTCCGGCAGACTGCAAAGTTGATGAACTGTTCTGCAAGCCTAATTCTGTAATCGATTCCTCTGCTCCGACTATCGATTCAGCTTTCATATCCTTGGGCGACACCCATGGAATACTCCCGTTCCAATACGCCATAATCTCCCGATTTGGAGTTCCGCCTCCTGTGATCGAAGCAATGTGCTTGATCTTCGAAAGTTTCCAATGCTCGGGCACCTCGCCGAGCCATTCGACGCCGCTGTCTTTGTACTTCGGGTATCGCGGAAAGCTCATGGGAGGTCCTCCGTGAGCGGCGAGGCGCTAGCCGCCGGTTCTTTGGTCGCGCGCCGTAATTCACCGGCGGCTAGCGCCTTGCCGCTCACACAACGGTCTGTGTTGATGTCGCTGGCCGTGTTGACAGGATTAAGGTCCCAGTAGCCGCAGAAACCCAGGAGACCGTCGAGCGTTCGTTCGATGTCGGCCACATCACGACTTCGAGTTCTAATGATGCTTTCGACAATCGGAGCGTACTCATTCGCAGCTTGCTGGCTGAGTGCTTTCAGGCCAACGGCAGCTTCCTTCAGTGATTGAATCAGGTTGTCGTATTCGTTCGTGTCGCTCATTTGCCTTCCTCTCGTGCCCGTTCTTCCGCGATGCGCAGGGTGCAGCTCAATAAGTCAGAAGGCTTCTGACTTATTGGGAATTTGACGCACGGGAACCATCGATCGCTGAGATTGCTTTGAGATTCTCGCGACAGTGTCGCAAACATGTTCGCTGTGGAACTCGCGTACGAAGAAGAAGATTCCGAGGACATCTCGGTATCGATCTCGGTCAGATCGTACACCGCGTCTGTGAGCGGCAAGGCGCTAGCCGCCGGTAAGTTCCACCACATGACAAATTTACCGGCGGCTAGCGCCTTGCCGCTCATGGATTTGTTCATTTGCCACGGTCCATTCGATCCTGTGCCTCCGTGATGTAAAGGACGACCTTTTCAAGATCATCATCCGTGTCGATAAACTCTATGTCTCCGCCTTTCGTCCAAACCTTTTCGTTCGAAACAGGATTGGGCAACGCTCGCAATGCACGTGTTGCGTTTGCTTTAAGCTGATCACGCACTTGCTTTGGAATTGCAGCAGCGGAGACCGCCGCATGCACATGGTTCGAACGTGCGGAAACTGCGTGTAAGATCCACTGTCGGAATTCCGCATGCTCGAGAATGACGTTCTCGACTGCACGCCGCTGAACTTCGTTGAGCAATACCGGTTGTTCCATAAGTCGATCACGACACCATTCCTCCAGTCTCGGTTGCGGTGGTCGTTGGCCGCGTTTCCATTTCCGCCAGCCACGATGATCGCCTGGAAGCCATGTGCCGTAGGTTGTCCAGGTGATGAACAAGGCGTGTGGAAACTCACCGGCGGCTAGCGCCTTGCCGCTAACAGGATCCGTCATTTCGAAAGCCCTCCGATCATGGTCAGAATTCGATCGGTGACGACTTTCAGATCCGCGTCGATGGCCGCCAGATCTCGCGGGGGCTTGAAAACGTAGAAGTGTCGATTGAACGGGATCTCGTAACCGACTTTGGTCTTCTCGTGATCAATCCACGCATCCGGAGCATGCGGCAGCACCTCGCGTTTGAAATAGGCTTCCACATCTTCGCTGAGAGGCACGTTCTCAGTGTCACGCAGATTCGCATCCGGCTGAACCTTGCCCTTCAGCTTGCCCTTCGTGCCTTTCACGATGTTGCCGGATTCATCACGCAACGGGCGTTCGACCGTGATCGTGTGATACCCGAATTCTTCGTTCTTGAAGATCCGACTGATGGGAACAGCCGGAACTCCCGAGGCTAATGCCTTCTTGCTGATCGGCTTGTTCGTCTCCGGATCAACGTAGACCTCTTTGCATTCGCCGAAGATCCGCGTGATGTCTTCGATGTGTTCGGGGCTCAGCTCCTTACGTTTACTGCCGAGACTCTTTCGCATCTTCTGCCACATGCCGCTGGCGTCGATCAGCTGAACCTTGCCCTTGCGGTTGTCCGGCTTCCGATTGCTCAGGATCCAGATGTAAGTGCTGATGCCCGTGTTGTAGAACATGTCCGTGGGAAGTCCGACAATCGCTTCCAGCAGATCGTTTTCCACCACATACCGGCGGATCTCACTTTCGCCAGATCCAGCTCCGCCCGTGAACAACGGTGAACCGTTCAGCACGATCCCGAACCGACTTCCGCCGTCCTTCGCCGGTCGCATCTTGGAAATCAGATGCAACAGGAACAGCAGCGAACCATCACTGATTCGCGGCAGCCCCGGACCGAAACGCCCGTTGAAGCCCTGCGTCTCGAATTCCTTCCGGATGAACGCTTCGATCTTCTTCCATTCCACCCCGAACGGCGGATTGCTCAGCATGTAGTCAAAGAACTTGCCGATCAGTCCATCATTGGAAAGCGTATTCCCCAGGATGATGTGACTGATGTCATGCCCTTTGATCAGCATGTCCGCTTTGCAGATCGCGTAGGATTCAGGATTCAGTTCCTGCCCATACATCACCAAGCGAGCGTCCGGGTTCAGTTCGGCCAGATGTTCTTCTGCCACCGACAGCATTCCACCCGTGGCGACCGTGGGGTCATACAGGGACCGCACGATTCCCGGTTTGCTGAGCACATCATCGTCTTCGATGAACAGCAGATTGACCATCAGCCGAATCACTTCCCGCGGTGACATATGCTCCCCGGCGGTCTCGTTCGACAGTTCGGCAAACTTCCGGATCAGTTCTTCGAACACGGTTCCCATCTGGGCGTTGCTGATGGTTTCCGGGTGCAGGTCCATGCCTGCAAACTTCTCAGTGACCAGATACAGCAGCCCGGCTTTGCTCAGCCGGTCGACCTGAGTATGGAAGTCAAAGCATTCGAAAATGTCTCGGACTGCGGGCGAAAACGCCTGGACGTAGGAGAACAGGTTTTCGGTGATGTTGTCCTGATCGCCCATCAGCTTTTTCATGTCGAGCGGCGAAGTGTTGTAGAACAACTGGCCGGACTTCTTCAGCATGAACGGTTCCGGATTCAGACCGGCGGCTTCCCGCTTCTCCTTTTCCTTCAGAACAGCGTCCTTCGTGGCTTCCAGCACGCAGTCCAGACGCCGCAGGACTGTGAACGGCAGAATCACCTTGCCATAGTCCGATTGCTTGTAGTCGCTTCGGAGCAGATCGGCGACTGACCAGATGAACGAAGACAGATTGGCGTTTGACATAGTGCGTTTTTGATCGTGGGGCCGTTGACGAATGGTCCGCGTAGTGCGATAGAGGCGGGCATCTTAGCGACGATCGCCCGTGCCGTCCCTGTTCCGGGGGCTCAGTTTCAGTTCTGACTGCTTGACTGCTGCGGCGTTCCGTCTGCCGATTGTACGGGCGTACGTGGTCTGAGGGGGGCACGGATCAACTTACCGTAAGCATCGTCGCCATCCCATTTGAACTGCGAAGAGCTCGCGTGACATCCGGATGACGGTATAGACGAATAGATTCCGCGCCGTTGCATTGCGCACCCCGAAAGGGAACGGCCTGTTAACTCGGCGACCCTCCGCAGCGAGAGACTCAGAGAGTTTTGCCCCAAATCGCGCCTGCAGGAAGGGTACCTTCCGGACTCCGAAAGGGACGGTCGCGAAACAGAGACATCGGCCGCATGGCGTCGAATCTCGCGAACCGTACGAAACACTGGCGAAAACGAAAAAACGCCGAGAGGGATACTCTCGGCGTTCTTGGTTAACTTCCCGGTAAGCGATGTTTCGCTGACTTTGGTTTAGCTCCTCCGGTAGGACTCGAACCTACGACCCGGCGATTAACAGTCGCCTGCTCTACCAACTGAGCTACAGAGGAATGATTGTCTCACAAACTTCGCCGAAGCCTTTACGACAACTGCGTCTCCCGTGAGTGGGCGGAATTTAGAAAGGTCTGCCCGGGGATGCAAGCCTGTTTCCAGGTCGTTCGTGTCTCGATTTTCTTTGGGAATTGGAGAATCGGCAAAATCGGTTTGTTTGTGCCCATAATTCT
>JBGSVD010000241.1:0-2826 GCA_041753135.1 Planctomycetaceae bacterium | reverse complement strand
AGGCTTTCAGCGTTTAGTGGTGGGAGGCAGTTTGATCAGTCTTTTCATCGCAATTTCGGCCTCCTTGTTGGCCGGTTCAAAACTCAGCACGCGCAACCATTCGTCGTAGGCTTCTAAGTTCCTTCCCGCTGTTTCCAGCATTTTTGCCAAGTGTTTCCTCACTTCTGTGTCGAATGGACTGTCGTGCAGGAATGCTTCAAGCACCCCAATCGCGTCCTCGAGCAAGCCAACGGCTTCAAGATGGCGGGCTCTGACACTGACCACTTTCGCCGTAAGTCGCGGGGGATTGGTTTGCCAGAAGTTTTCTGCTCTGGTGAAGAGTTGCTGTCGAAGCACGTTCGAAGCAGGAATTGCGGCTGCACACTGGACGCATGTTTCGTAGGAATCAGGGGCCAGCCATTCCATGGCCGTATCTGAGCCCAGGGACTGAGACAGTTCCAGCATCATCTGAGGTCGGTATACCTCGGAGGCTGCGACGGATTGCAGCCAGCATTGGCGACCTTCTTCGATTCGGTTCAGCCGAAACAGAAAATGGCCAAGTGCCAGGAGATCTGTGGATTCGTGCGGTTCCGAAAATCGCAGATGCCTGATTGCTTCGTTGGCTGGTATTTCTTCCCCGAACAGCAGGTCGCACTCTGCCAGAGAAGTGGCGATCGTTGGAACAAAAGCGGATCGTTTCATTAATTGTCTACCAGCGACGCGCCATGGGTATTTCTTTAGGCAACTATTAATATCCTGCCGCACCTGTTCCTTGAGAGTCTCCGTCGTTTCTGCTGCCAGCATACTTTCCGTCAGCACAGCGATGTTGAGTGAACGGTACGAATTTTCAAGTTGTTGTGGGGTAAGATTGGCGTTTCTGTTGATGATCAGCAGCATTTCACGCCGCAGCAGGGCCTCCATAAGAAGGACTTGCGTTCGTTGGCCAATGAGATCGTCGGGTCGCTGCTGAAGATCCGTCGTCAAATTTTTTAAGAGTGTGTCGCCGGACGTGTTAATGGCTTCAAGCGTTGGCTGTGCAAGCAGGCGGTCAACTGGTGCCCGTGCCGAATAAACGGCTGCGGCGGCAATCGTGTCGGGGATCAGAGCTGCTGTCGTGCCGACAAGTGACATCCAGACTGCAATGACCGCCATCGTGGGCCACAGTCCCGGCCGCTTACCGCTGACGGGAAAGGAATGTTGCTCGCGAGAGAGTGCAACCTGTCCCTCCAGTAATGATGACATGGCAATGAAAGCTCCGGCTACCGAGGAAAGCGCAATCCCGTAGTCAAAGAAAGCTGCTGCGGCGAGTCCAGTGCAACCGAAGAAGGCAGAGCTGGCCAGCCAGTCGGCAGTTGCCGACTGTGAACGCCGCCGTTGTACTCTGGACTTTATGACGCGGAGGGCCATCCATAGGCTGATCGCAAACAGCCCAACGAAGCAGATCAGTCCAGCCACGCCGCCTTCGACAATCGATTCCACGTACTGATTGTCAGCGCGTTGAAACCAGTGGGCTGTATAGTGCTGTTGATAGGGCAGTGTCGCGAAGCGGTAAGCTCCCAGTCCCGATCCAAGAATCGGAAAGTCTGCACATGACTGAAGGGTGTCGGACCAGTGCAGCAGTCGTCCAGTCGTCTCAGAAGCTGGATCTTTGAGCGTTCGCAGTTCGGAGATGACGAGCGTATCCAGGTCCATCAGCATTAAGAAAATTCCGCTGAGCAACAGCAGCACCGTCATGCTCAGGAATGCGCCAATCCAGCGACCTGTCAGAAATCGACTGGCTACGAACGCCACAATTCCAAGGATGGCGGCCACTGTCCCAGCTCTGGACAATGTTGACGCAATCCCTGCGATCAGCAGGATGACGGAGCTTGCAGCGAGGATTCTGGTTGAGTTCAGGTCTGCAAGATGTCTTACGAAACTCGTCCACACAGACCAGAGTTTTTCGCTCAGCGATATCCATCGCCGGGCCGCCTGAAGGTATTGGTTATTTCGATCCTGAAAAGCCAGTCCGGCGAGAGCGAGTGATCCTGAAAGGCAAACGATTAACCAACCTGCCGCGTTATTCGGATTGACGAAGCAGCCGAAGGGGGTGGTTCTGCTGACCTTCCAGTCATTCCCGATGACTATGTCGGTAACACCAAATTGCTGTGAAACAGCCAGGGTTGTCATCATGCAGCCGCTTAGCACGAGGCCACTGATCACAATGACAATTCGTCGCTTCGATCGTGCTGTTTCAAAAAGCACCATCGAGATCAGTGCGAGCGATAACATCTGTCCGATGTACTGTCGAGTTTCCGCTGGCATCGTACTGCGCAGGTTGACAGATTCATGGGCGGATGGTGTTTGAGTCGCAGGAATGGTCTCGGCAAACTCATAGCGTACCGCATGTTTCATGGCCAGGGCCGGATGTGCGTAGACAGGAAGCAGTTGGCCAATTCCGATCAGGCAGAATCCCAGCAGCGGAATGCAGGTGAGAGGAAGTTGAAGTGAGGCTTCTCGCCGAATCAGCATTGCCATTATGACAAGTGATGCTGAGATCACAGCTCCTGATTCAATGGCAAGGCGGGCCTGTGGAATTGCTCCGCCGAGGAACCATGGAGTGGCTGCGACTGAGAGTGTTGCAATGACCAGGCTCGCGAAATGCAATCCATTGACGAATCCTGGAGTGACCCTGTTTCGCACTACAGCGTCGTCCTGCAGCGTATGGGTTTCCATGGTTGATGAGTCCCTTGAGAGTTTTGCTCTTATAAGGCGAGCGGCCGATGAGAATAAACCAAAAGTCGAAAGTGCTGGCATTCGCTGAGAGGCAGTGATTTTGTACAAGCTCGAAGCGCCAGCGAGTGGGTC
>JBGSVD010000240.1:0-43748 GCA_041753135.1 Planctomycetaceae bacterium | reverse complement strand
CGCGGGCGTCTCGCCCGCCTTTATACGGATCCTCAAGCCGCGGTTGACAAAGCACCAGCATCGCTGGATGAAATTCACGAATGCTGTTTTCGGCGTTGGTACCTGTATCGCGGAGTTCAGGATCGGGCGAACACGCCCTTGTCTTTTCCATGCTGCAATCGAACCTCTCACGTTTTCGTCCGTGATCATTCTTTGTTCAATGTTCAGACCGGGCTACTCACAGCATAGTGTGAGTCCGATACCTTAAACACACCGACGTGGAGCACATCAATTGATCCATGCCGCAAATCTAACTGCGGTGTACTTGTTCTCGTATGCAGATTCACGGATGGCAGAATCTGCTGGTTTTAAATCGTCTCTAAGTTGCGACTTCGGGCTCGCTGGGGTCGTGGCAAGTCGAGTGGGACTCGATCAAGAGTTCGCGTGAAAGGATTCACATGTTTGGCATCACGTCCCCACGATCCACTTCACGGCTGTCTGGCCTGATTTTCCTGAGTGCAGTTGCGTTGACAGGAACTCGCGGTTCCTGTGTCGAGGAAATTCCGCTATTTTATGACGGTGGTGAGACCCCGTTTCTCACTCAGTCAATCGGTACCTCGCAAACTGCCGAAGCGACCGAACCAATTTCTGAAGCCGATGATATTGATGCTCGCTTCCAAAGAATGCAGGCAGAGCTGGACGAGATGCGAGCGTCCATTGGCGAATCAAAGAAAGCCGCTTCAAAGCCGGCTGCTCCCGCCGCGACTGTGTTTCCGACGGTTAAGATTTCGGGCTTTTTTCAGGCCGATGCGGGTTGGTTCCATCAGGATACAAATAGCCGAGCTCAGCTGGGTGATGTGCAGGATGACCGTGGCTTTCGCCGTACTCGTCTTGCTGCAACCGGGAAGGTCGCAGACAACGTCAGCTATATGCTGGAAATGGACTTTGCTTTCAATGGCCGGCCGTCATTCATGGACGTCTGGATGGACGTGGCCAACGTGCCGACTCTTGGAAATGTGCGAGTCGGACAATTCCGGCAGCCCTTCGGTATGGACGAGCTGACCAGTGTCAAAGAGCTCACGTTTTTTGAACGACCGTTGATGTTTGGTCTGGGTCCGTTTCGCCAAATCGGCGTTGGCTTTCATGACACAACGAGTGATGAGAACGTGACCTGGGCCGCATCGATTTTTGGAACGGGCACAGATCCATTCGGTAACAGCATCGGTGATCGCGGTTACGGTGGGGCGTCACGAATCACAGCCGTTCTGATGGAAGACAAACAGGCCGACTTTCTTGTTCACAGCGGATTGGGTTATTCCTACATCGCTACACCTACGAGTGAAATTGAATATCGAAACGTTCCGGAATTCGGTGGACCACTTGGCGTTCCGGGCAGTGTTCCGTTCTTTGTCGACACCGGACTGATCCCTGCAGAAAATGCAAACCTCTTCAACGCAGAACTCGCGTCGACATGGGGTTCATGGCACGCTCAGTCTGAGTTTCGATACTCGACAGTTAATCTGACCAGCGGCGGCTCCGCGGGATTCCCTTCTTTCTACGCACAAACCGGCTACATCCTGACTGGAGAACATCGTCCCTACAATAAGACGAATGCAGTTCTTGGACGAGTCAAACCCAAAAGCGCATTCGGAGCTCGCTGTGGCGGAACCGGAGCATGGGAGCTGGCCTGTCGCTATTCGTGGATCGACCTCAATGAAGGGGCCATCAATGGTGGCGAATTGTCAAATGTGACCTATGGTTTGAACTGGTATCTGAACGACTTTACCAAGCTGCAGTTCAACTACATCAACTCGGATCTTAACCGAGCTCCAATTGGTGACAGCCATACGGATATCTTTGCCGTCAGAGCTCAGCTGGATTTCTGATCCTGGAATCACCAGTTGCCAGACGTCGTGGCTCGCTACTCTGCGTGGCGAGCTACTTCCTGCTTCTTCTCCAGAATCCTTCTGTTGTACGCACCAATCGTTTCCTTACGACGCAGCATGCCGAGCAGCTTGCCCTTTTCTTTGGAATCCAGAACCGGCAGCTCATCGATATTCAGACGAGTGAACTTTTGCAGCGCGGAGTTCAGATCTTCCTCGGGAGTTACCTGCAAAAATCGGGTAATCATGATGTCGGCCGCATCGGCCAACTGCCAGATCGTTTCGTCGTAGATGTAGCGACGCACATCATCGTCGGAAAAGATTCCGACCATCTGGCCTTCCTTGTTAACCACGGGAAAATAATGCTGCTGCGTTCTGCTGAGCAGATGCACGATCTGCTCAAGTGTCATGCTTTCGGGCACACGTTCGAACGAACGATCCGTCCGATAGACATCCGCAACCGTGATGCCTTCCAGAACATCCACCAGGAAGTCTCCGCGATGAGCTGGTGATTCCAATCGGGAAGCCACCTGCTTGCGATAAAGTGAGACTCGTTTGCAAAGCAGAAAGCACAGAGTTGATACCCACATCGTGGGCAGCAACAACTGATAGCTGCCGGTCATTTCACTGACCATAATGATGGTCGAAATCGGCGCGTGTGCACATCCGGCAAAAAAGCCAGCCATGCCGACGACACCAAACGCACCAGGGTTGACCAGTCCAGGCCAAAACCACGCACAAAATTTCCCAACAGCCACGCCTGTGCAGCCGCCGATCACCATCGACGGGCCAAACACTCCGCCCGAACCACCAGATCCAATTGTCAGCGAGGTCGTGAGGATTTTGAAAAGTCCCACGACAATCAGGATCTGCCAGCCGACTTCAGCGGGAGACTCCAATCCTCGCTGCAAAGTTCCATAACCCGTGGACAGCACTGCCAGCACCATGTGATCCTGGCCAAACCCATAATACAGGGCTGCGGCCACGCATCCCGCCATGACTGCGCCGATGGCTGGGCGAATGTGACGAGGTCCGGGCAATTTCGCGAACAGATTGTGGATGCCGTAAAAGACCTTGATGTAAAGCACAGCGACCAGTGATAGGGCCATCGCCAGAATTGTGTAGGGCAGCAACTCCATCAACGATCCCGTTGAGTATTCTGAAAGGCCGCCGAAGATGTGAGCGAAGCACAACTCTTTGGGCAGAAACAATCCATAAACGGAATAGGCGATAATGGATGCAATCGCAGCAGGGACGATGACATCAGATTCCAGATCCGCTTCTCGATAAAGAATTTCGCCCGCGAACAATGCACCCGCCAGCGGCGCGCGAAAGATGGCTCCAACACCTGCGCCCATTCCTGCTGCCAGCAGTATTCTTCGGTCACGAGCGGACAGCTTGAGTTGTCGACCAATGAACGAACCAAACGCGGCACCGATTTGAGCGATCGGACCTTCTCGACCACCGGACCCGGCTGTTCCGAGAGTGATCGCCGATGCGATGGTTTTCACAATGGCCACTCGAATCGGAATGTTGCCGCGCCGATTGTGAAACGCATCAATCGCACCGTCAGTCCCATGTCCTTCGGCTTCCGGAGCAAAGGTGTAGACAAGCACGCCGGATGCAAGCCCTCCGAGTGTCAGAACCATCATCAGCATGGGAAAAGAGAACTCAGTAGCCGGCGGAGCAAACAGTGCTTTCTCACCATGCCCTTCACCCGGCGCAAAGCCGCTGAATTCCAGCAGCACATAGCGAACGACAACCTGGCCAGCGCATTGGAACGCAATGGCCCCGCAGCCCGCAACAACTCCTACAAGTAATGCCATCAGAAACCATTTGCCAGTCGCTCCGAGAGGCAATGCTTTCCACGTTTCACGATTCAGAAGAGATTTCATGCCAACGTTGATCGATCGTAATTGGAGTGCGTAAATTCTAAGACCAAAATGCTGTTCAGCGGTCTTGTAATCAGTCCGATGAATGAATCGGCTGGAGGATCTCCAACGGGTTCATACTCGGATCACTCGAAGGCTAACGAACTTTGGCCGATCGAACCTACGTGAGTTCCACACCTGAGCGACGTTTTATGGATTTTCGCCTTTTTTGTAGGCTGGAGATTCGCGTGCAATTCCTTTGAACTTTCGGCAAACGTTGCACAAATTGATCGTGATTGCCTACTTTCCTGCTTCAAACTCAGCGAAAACACACTTCTCCCGTCGGAGAATTGATCGTGCTTTCGCCGACTGCTGTTCTTGTGGTGGCAAGGCATGGGGTAATCGATAGACTTCGCTGAACAAAACATGCTCACGTATCGCAAGTGCATGACAGAGATTCTCTTTGCACTCGCCCGTGCTTCGGCGAATCGCACGTAAGGTGTCAGGATGACGCTTCAACCTTGGTCTCGCCATTAAAAACGAACGACCTCAGAATATTATTTTCCGGCGAAACACTGACAAGCCAATTGAACAGGATCTTCTTTCTATGGACACCCAGTTTCTGACACTGATCGATAATGCTTCGGCCGCGGGAAAATTGACATCAGATTCTCCTGCGAATCTGAAATCCTGGCTGACTCGAGACTGCCTCGCGCAGTATCGACCTCGAATCAAACAGCTCATTCTGGCGAACGAATGGGAAAAACTGGATGCGATGTTCTGGACCGCTATTCCGTTTGGAACCGGCGGTCGTCGCGGTCCGATGGGAGAAATGGGGCCAGCCACCATCAATGATCGCACGATTGCCGAGTCCGCTCATGGAATGGCCGTGTATCTTCAGTCCGCTGGATGTCCCACCGGCGGATCCGCGGTGATTGCGCATGATACTCGAAATAACTCGGCCCACTTCGCTCGAATTACAGCGTGCACATTCGCCGCTCACGGATTAAAGGTTTATCTGTTTGATGGCTGCCGCGCGACTCCCACACTTTCATTTGCTGTTCGTTATTTGAACTGCAACATCGGTGTGGTGATCTCTGCATCGCACAATCCGCCCGAAGACAACGGCTTCAAAGCGTACTGGAGCAACGGCGGTCAGGTTATTCCACCACACGACAAAGGGATCGTCCGAGAAGTAGAACGAGCAGAAGTGATACCAACCGTGGAGTTCGCAACGGCTGTTGCTGACGGGCGAATCAAAATCATCGGCGAAGAAATTGATAAGGAATATGTCGCAAGAGTTGTCCAGCTTTCGGAATCCAGGAGCCGCGATCTGAATGCAATTTACACTCCTCTGCACGGTGTTGGCGAAACCTCCGTCTATGCTGTCATCAAGGCCGCAGGATTCAAGAACGTCGAGATCTTCGGACCGCAACGCGCGCCAGACGGGAACTTTCCTAACGTTCCCAATCATGCTCCAAATCCCGAAAACCTGGAAGTGTTTGATCCTGCCATTGCATGGATCAAGGCCACAAATAACCCGGCCGAACTGATTCTGGCCTCCGATCCTGATGCCGATCGCCTGGGTGTGATGGTTCGCAATTCGGCTGGTCAGTTTGTACCACTGAGTGGCAATCAGGTCGGTGCTTTGCTGACGGATTTTCTGCTTAGAAAACGCAAAGCGTCCGGCCGATCCTCTCCGCAGGACTATATCGTTGAAACACTCGTCACAACGCCGCTGACCAAAGCCGTCGCCGCTTTTTATGGCGCCCGCTGCTTCAGCGAGCTGCTTGTTGGATTCAAATATATCGCTCAAACGATGGAGGAAAATGGTACCGAACATTTTGTGTTTGGAACCGAGGAATCGATCGGTTTTCTGGCAGGCGATTTCTGTCGCGATAAGGACGCGAGTGTCGCAGCTCTTTATGTTCTTGAATTGGCGGGTGAGCTGAAATCCGAAGGTAAGACACTGCTTGACCAATTGGAGCAGCTGTATTTGAACTGTGGTTACTTCTGCGAAGGACAAAAATCGATCTACTGCGAAGGACCAACTGGCAAAGCCAGGATCGATGGACTCATGCAGACCCTGCGTGATGCCCCGCCCGCACAATTCGGATCGGTGAAGTTTACAGAAGCCGCTGACTATAAGACGGGGCGAAGAATTGCGATTCCATCCGGAACCAGCATGGGAACTATCGAGAATCCGCGGGGCGACCTGCTGATCTACAAGTCCGACGAGTCGCAGCCGGTGAGGATCCAGATTGCCGGTCGTCCCTCAGGAACTGAACCCAAAATCAAGTTCTATTTCTTCTGCCAGTCTGACCTCATCAACAACAATCTTGCAGATGCCAGAGCTGCTGGAGACAAGGCGATGAAGGATGTGCAGATGGCTCTCAGTGAATGGGCTCAGTCAATGCTGAGGTAGTCCGAAAATCGCTGGAGCGATCGCTTTCTCGCGGGCTGAATGGAGGTGGTGGATCTTGCTAAAGATCCCGTCACTGCAGGACCTTTAGCACGGTCCACTACCTCAAAATTAAAGTGTATACTAATCATCAGTCACGACTGAGTTGTTTAACCGTCAGCCGCAGGCGTACGTCGGTACGCCGCATCCGCGTACGCCTCCGGCTGACGGTTAAACGAAAACAGCTCCGTCGGGACCGTTTAGAGTATAACAAAGCACCAGTTCTTTCTCGGCAGTTGCCTTAAACAACGACTTGAGTCTGTTGGCTTCTTGTTTCCGTTTGCAGATCTATGTCTTCTGATTCACAACCTTCTCAACTTGCCAACGTCACACTTGTCAAAGAGCAACGCTCACGAGTGCGCGATTTGAGCGGATTTCGTAAGGGCCATCAGGTTCCGACCGACGTTTCAGAACATACGAATAGCTTTGTTGCTCGAATCGCAGCAGACGAGATTGCTCAGGATCTGGAAGCTCGCTTTTCGGAGTTTCGCAAGCTGCTGAAATTCCGCCGAGTGGACATTCAGGTGACCGATCCAGATGGCGGAGTTGGCCAGATTACAACGCCGTGGTTCGATTACCAGGTGATCGCCGGGATCGCTCCGGATGATCCATCGGAAGTTCTCTGGCGAAGACAGGTCACCGAATTTCGAGCGCCGCAGGAGCTGTTTTCATCAGCATTTTCTTCGGTGTTTGGCAACCTTTTCGACACCGTGGAATTGTTGCCGCCAACGTCAATCGATCTGGCTGAATTCATCGATCGGATCGAGGAACGTGCGCTGGACACAATCACACTGGACTATGATCGCAACACGACATGGTGTCATGTGAATCTGAAAGGTGTCATGGGCCAACTGCAAATGACACCCGATCGAATCTCGCTGGTCGTATCGCAGCCCCAGTCGCCGACACGACTGCTGGAAGCGTTCTTTCAAGTACGCTCTCATTTCTCCGGGATCGAGTGTTTCTGAAAAGGTCCCGGCTGTCTGCCCTTTAAGACCGCTGGCATTTAAGACTGCTGCTGTAGCCATCTGCCGTGAACGATCGAGTGGCCACAAACGTCATAGAAAGTCGGACACGACGCTGTCTGCAATCATTAATCCGTTCTGCGTAAGTCGCAGGAGATCGCCATCACGTTCCAGAAGTCCTGCGCGAAGATGCTTGTCAACAGCATCACCAGCCATCGCCGTCAGAGAACAGCCGAAGCGAGTTTCGAATTTAGAAATTTCCAGGCCACGCATTCGCCGCAAAGCGAGCATGATTGCTTCACGAGCTTTCTCTTCGGTTGTGAGTTCTTCGCGATCCTCTTCGCATGGCTGACCCTTTCGCCACGAGCTCATCCAGCGTACAACGCTTCGGCAGTTGGTGCTTCGAACCCCATGGATATATCGAGCCGCACCGGGACCGAACGCATAGTATTCGTCAGCATTCCAGTAGACGTTGTTGTGCCGGCACTGAAATCCGGGCAAAGCAAAATTGGACACTTCGTAATGTTCAAAACCTTGCTGATCCAAGATCCCCATGGAATCCAGAAACATCTGACGTTCCAATTCATCCGGCAGTCGGCTCAATGCACCGGCACGTTCGCGACGAAAAAACGGGGTGCCCTGTTCATACGTCAGGCCATAGGTTGAAATGTGTTTCACCGGCAGCAGCGTCAGATCCATCACGGTCTGCTTCCACGATTCCACCGATTGGCCCGGCACTCCGAAGATCAGATCGACGCTGAGATTTGGAATGAACGTCGATGCTCTTTGAATTGTTTCGATCGCCTCTGCGGACGAATGCTTCCGCTCAAGCGTTTGCAGCACAGAATCATCAAACGACTGAACTCCCAGACTTAGCCGATTAATGCCATTCGCCCGAAGCACGGCCAGTCGCTCATCGCAAAGACCATCGGGGTTTGCTTCGATCGAAAATTCTCCGCCGGGCACGAGCGAAAAATGGCGGCGAATGAGATCAAACAAGCTTTGCAGATCGTTTGCGGAAAGATGAGTGGGCGTGCCACCGCCGATAAACAAGGTGGTAATCGGCCGTGGAGCTTCGAAATCGCGGCAAAGATGTTCAAACTCTTTTGCCAGCAGAAACAGGTATTCGGGTATCAGATGATCGCGGTTTGCGACGAGCGTAAAGTCGCAGTATCCGCAATGGTGCAGACAGAACGGCACATGCACATAAAGTGCCTCAGGCTGCTTTGCAGCGATACCCGATGAACTCAGATTTTCGGGCATTTGGTTTCTTCGCAAATCGCGGACAGGTTCTCATTAAGGATCAGTCCCGAAATAACTTCCCACTCCAGCGGAACGGCGCGAGCCGTCCGGTGAAGCGAAACCGGAGGGCTCGCGCCCTTCCGCTCCTAACAAAGTACGGAGACTATTTCGGGACTGTTCCTTAGAAAGTCGGGAGCCTGTAAATAGTGTGTATGCACTTTGATACGGGATTGGAAGAGACAGATAGACAGTCGCAGCCCGGACCGAACAGTGTGAGTTCCGACGTCTTGCGACATTGCCGAAACTCGCTCCGTTCGATACGTCTACATTCGACATAAAATCACCGACAAAGCCCGAGTGTTTTGTCCCGATTTGAATTCAGAGTAGTGGACCTTGCTAAAGGTCCTGCAGAAAAGGCATCTTTAGGACGGGCGTCGAAATAACTGTCTGACCTGCACGATGACGCTTGGCCAGTTTCTCAATTACGTAGGGTGTGCCTGCACTCCGCTTGTCACACCCTACGAGTTGCAATCAATCTTTCCCCAGATCTCTGCCTTTTGTTTATCGCTCAGTCCTTAGCAAGATCCACTACCTCCAAACCTGATTGCCAATCCCGGCGGAGCACTAGTCACCGAATGCAGCATCGAACGCGCGGCCTGATGGCTGGAAGTCTACGTTCTTGCAGAACTGAGCTGCTTCAGCCGCGCCATGCTCTCGATCCATTCCGCTATCTTCCCATTCCACTGAAAGCGGGCCGGCGTATTTAACCGCATTCAATGCGCGGATAATCTCTTCGAAGCGAACGCCACCGCGACCAACGCTGCGGAAGTCCCAGCCTCGACGCGAGTCACCGAAGGGCAGGTGACTGCTCAGGATTCCTGATCGACCATTTAGCGTCACTGAAGCATCCTTCATGTGTACGTGATAAATTCGATCCGGGAAGTAGCGAATGAATTCGACAGGATCGACACCCTGCCAGATCAAGTGGCTCGGGTCAAAGTTGAAGCCGAACTCTTCGCGATGATTCAGTGCCTGCAAGGCACGTTCGGCCGAGTAAATGTCGAACGCAATTTCCGTCGGATGAACTTCCAGAGCGAACTTAACGCCACAATCCTGGAACACATCCAGAATTGGATTCCATCGTTCTGCGAGCAGCTGGAATCCCTTGTCGTACATCGATTTTGGAGTTGGCGGGAAGTCGTAAATCAGATGCCAGACACTGGAACCCGTGAAACCATTTACGATACTCACGCCCAGCTTTTGAGCGGCTCGGGCAGTGTTCTTCATTTCCTCAATCGCGCGAGCATTTACGCCAGCAGGATCACCATCGCCCCAGACGTAATCAGGCAGGATCGACTTGTGGCGCGCATCGATGTTGTCCAGAACAGCCTGGCCAACAAGATGATTGGAAATCGCAAACAACTTCAGATCATGTTTTTCCAGCAGTTCTTTTTTGCGAGCACAGTACGAGTCGTCAGAAAGCGCCTTGTCGACTTCGAAATGGTCGCCCCAGCAGGCAAGTTCCAAACCGTCGTATCCGAACTCACGCGCCTTCTTACACAATGTTTCGAGCGGCAAGTCGGCCCACTGACCTGTGAACAAAGTGACAGGACGTCCCATGGAAATCTCCCGAAGTCTAAAAGCAAAAGGGGAAGGTCAATCGCAATTTGCGGCTGGTGAAGGCTCGCAATTGGAAAACGGCATAGTCTGAATCTCGACACGTTAATCACCTCGAAACAGAAGTCAAACGCTCAGACTGCAGTTGTGCATGCAAAATTGAGTGCAACGTCAATCCGGACCATTTCGATGCCCAAATCAGCAGAGCTCCTGCTTTTGGTCCCCAGTTTCCAGGTGTTGACTCCTGCCTCAGAGAAAATTCCATAGCGAAGCCGGAGGGATGTTCGACGCGGAAAGCCTGGAGAAGTCCATGCCATGTAACGCATTAGATTCCCATTCACCCGGAACAGAATCGCTGGTATTCTGCTGGAAAGACTGTGAAACGATTCGACCCGGGCGACCGCTGCAACAGCACTGACCAGTGTCAAGTTGCAGCGACACGCTGACTGAGATCCGCAGCCTTCCATCCACTGTATGCCTTGGGATATAGAAGGCGGCTGCGACTTTGAAAAGTTCTCATCGGCCACTCGTCGGACAATGTCGCAGTGCAGCGAATTCAAGGACCATGGAATGACATTTTCTCGCCGCTTACTGTTCATTGCCCTCATTGCTTTTTTACTCACAGTAACCATCGTTCGGCCCACCAGCGGCGACGATGCTGCTACTCGTGATCGACGCCATCGGCAGTTGCTGGAGAAACGTCAGGCGATCTACGCCTCGCTGCAAACAGACCTGCAGTCGGTAGAAGCATGGTGCAACGAACATTCGCTTCCGGAGGCTACTGCCGAGGTTCAGCAGATAGCCGAGCGATTGCAAACTCCAGCCGTCAACTATGAACCACCTCGATTTGTCTCACCAGCCGTTGATAAATCTCTGCCTCTTGACGAACAGCAATGGCGACTGCAGGTGCTCCATCATCGTCAGGAACGTGCGTCCGAGCTGTACATTCTTGCTCGCTCCGCACTTCGGGCCGGATTTCCGTCGCTGGCGTATTCGCTGGTCAGCGATGTGATCCAGATCGACTCCGATCATAAGTATGCAAGATCGATCTTCGGCAAACAAATCTTCAGCGACCCGACGCGAAAGGATGAGCCCGGCTATGCTGGTGAATGGGTTTCGTTCTTTGAAAAGCAAAAACGAAGCGGACTTCGCGCGGAAACGTACCATCCATCATTCGGGTGGATTCCGATCAGCTCTGTCTCTCGATATGAACAAGGGCTGCGTCCATGGAAAGACACATGGATCAGTGCTGACAAAGAAGCAGAGCTGCGTCGCGACTTTCGAAATGCATGGGAAGTTCCCAGTGAGCATTTTCTGATCAGAACCAACGTCAGTCTTGAAGCCGGCGTTGAGTTGTCGCAGAAGCTTGAAATCTTTCACGACTGGCTTCAGCAGAATTTTGCGGCTTTCTTTGACACTCCGCAAGCTTTGCAGGAGCGATTCGAAAAGGCATCTCGACGCACGACATCTGGCAAAGACAAGCCGATGGAGGTGCATTATTTTGCGACGCGTGATGAATATCAAAAACGCGTCCAGGATAAGGTTCCTGCGAACCTGGAAACAAATGGACTCTATTGGGAGCCGGATCGCACGTCGTACTTCTTTGTGAATCGAGACCAAAATAACCTCGCGACTCTTTTTCATGAAGCGACCCATCAAATCTTCGATGTTCACACGATTGAATCGCGTAATCTTGCATCACGCGAGAAGGCTCGCAAACTGCAGCAACGTCGATCGTCTCCGTGGGTCCTCTGCGAAAATTCCAACTTCTGGATTATCGAAGGCCTGGCGTGCTATTTCGAATCATTCGAAATTATTGATGGCCAGGTTTCCGTCGGACGACCAGACTATGTGCGATTCGACACTGCGCGTCAGAGAATGCTGGATCCTGCGTTTCACTTTTACCTTCCAGCTCAGCAGTTTTTCGCGTTGGGTAAGGATGAATTTCAGGGGCATCCGCAGGTGAGTCCGCTGTATACGCAGGCTTCCGGGTTCGCTCATTTTCTGATGGAGTATGAAGACGGTCTTTATCGAGACGACCTGATTGCCCTGCTGGCGACAATCTATCGCCCCGACGTAAAGAACATTTTGGAGGAGCCGTCCCTGACAAAGATTGCCGGCGTTTCTTTCAATGACTTCGACCATCAATATCGAACACACATGCAAAACATTGACGACCTGATTAAAGCTCGTTCACAATCCGAGTCTGTTAATTCGCGATGATTGCCGCTTCAGTCGAAGCAAGTGTGATTCCCTGTTTCATTGCACAGACATTCGCGGGCCTGACCAGCACGGGAGTCACCAGTCAAATCGCGCCACGCCTGATGATGCGTCGATGAGAGCTCTGGAAGTTGGCAGTCGTGCGAGCGGCCGGAAAAACTATCACTCCGTCAAGATCACGAATTCGGATTGGAGGTAGTGGATCTTGCTAAAGATCCCGTTGCTATGTCCATCGCGGCGAGAAATGAGGCATCGACAAGCGGACGAGACGTCCGCGCTCCTGGAGCGCGGGCGTCTCGTCCGCTTGTCATTCATTTTTAGTGGAACAGCGCAAGCTGTCCGGTGATGGCGCTCAGAATGCTTGGAAAAACCGGACGGCTCGCGCCGTTCCGCTTTGAATTGAAAACCAAAGTTACTGACATTGTGCGCTGGGGCTTGGTGAACTTTCCGTTTCCCCTGGCGACTGCATTTCTGATTGCTTCCCCGGTTGGCCAAGCGACTGAAGATATTGAGCAGCCTTTGCCGTATCGTAAAAGTTTTCGTAACGAATCAGCTTGCCGCGTTCGAACGTAAATTTAATAAAGATCCAGCTGGAAATGATTTCATCGCTATCCACAGCCTTCACCGCTTCCTGCCCATGCAGGATCACTTCGTTTCCCCTGGCGAAAAACGTTGGCTGAAAGAACTGTTTGTCAGGGCGAATAAACGCGTTGAAGTATTTACCGAAGAACTCATCAAATCCATCAGCTCCGTCATAGCCACCGGCAAACGGAAGACCGACCTCTTCACCCGCCGCATACACCTTCAGTTCGTCATGAAGCAGCCCCTGAACGTTCGCAACAACCTGTCGTTCCTGATTTCTGTAGGCATTGATCACCGTACGGGCCAGAGCTTCGGGTGTCGTGATAAGGTCTTCCGGATCAACCGTCCAATCCGGCCCGCTCAGCGCTTCGGCGAGAATCTCTATGGTGTCCGGATGCAGTCCGCCTGACGATTCGGCTTTGCGAACAACGCGTTCGGAATACCCGGCTTTACTGGCAAGGTCTTCCTGAGTCCACCCGCGACGGTTTCGAAGGAAACGCAGCATTTCCCCGTTGACTGGAAGTGACCGTTTCAATTTTCGAGTTTCCAGCCAGGCCATGGCAAACACTCCTTTTTGCGAAAACCCCGTCGGCCGACAGGAGCGTTCCGGTATCGTTCCTGTTCAATTCAAAACGCGGTGTCATAGTTTGGACTCGAACGTCGTTTGAGGCAAGATGATTCATTCATCGATCCAGCCTCGACAGACTCAGTCCGGGGAAGCGATGAAACTCACGCGCTGCGAGCGATTTGCTTCCCCGGACTTCCTGCAACGCTGTACCTGTCAGGACTTTCGGCTGCATTTTTTGTGGTCGTCCGCAACTCCTGACGAACTTCGCAACGGTGTCCGGACCTCCTGCCCGACCAAATGGAAGGACAAGTGGTCACGAGAAACATGGGATATGCTCTCGTAGAGGCGTGACACTTTTCGACCCACGAATAACAATTGGACCCAAAGTCGATCTTCTCCGTCGACGTCCACATGCCCGTCTCATTCCCCGTTGACAAAGATTCATGGAAGGCATTTTGATGGGGCACTTTGATTCGACCGATCACTGGCTTATACGGGCGTGTCAGTCTGCCTTCAGTTGGTATGGCTACCAACCCGAAAGGAAATGGCCTGGCTTGTCCAGAACTGGTGTCGAGAAAGCGCAGCGCCGGACGCGATGGTTCGCAGGCGTCAATGGAGGCAGTCACAATGCCGGGGCCGCGCTTGTCAGAGTTCAGGATGGCGAAGCCACGTTGCTGCTAAATGCCGAAGAGGAACGATGGTCACGTCGTAAACATGAATGGGGGTATCCTGAGCAAGCCATCGAAGCTTTGATCGAAACGCTCCGCGCGCACGGAGCTGGGCCGGAATCGATTGATGTCGTCACATGTGGCTGGGACTTTGGAGCATTCGCTGCTCACTTCAGTACGGAAATCCTGCGCGGGTTGCCACGTTCACTCGGCCTGCTGCGCGATACCGGGATGCTTGATGCCGGAGTCATTCGCAGCCTGCCGAAACGGTTGGCCCGGCGACTTGGTCGCAAGGACACTTCAATCATCACTGTGCCACATCACGATGCTCATGCCTGGGGATCGTTGATGTTATCTCCTTTTCACGGAGAAGAACTGCCGGTTCTTATTCTGGTCGCTGACGGAATGGGAGATCGAAGTTCGATGTCGGTCTATCTTGCAAACGATGGTCACACGCCAGAGCTTGTCGACAATCATAAGAGCTTATTCGACTCGCTGGGATTGATGTACCAGGTGCTGTCATCAACACAAGGCGGATGGACACCGCTGTCCAGCGAAGGACGATACATGGGCGCTGCCGCGTGGGGAGCGCAAACTCGGGAACAGAATTCCTGTTACGAACGACTGCGACCCCTGCTTTCGCTGCTGCCAGGCGGTCGAATAGAACTGAATCGCCGTTGGATGCGCTGGCACCAAACGCCTTCGGAGCCTTATGGTGCGCCGCTGAGAGAGGTTCTTGGAGAACCATTGCGGGAATCGGATCTATGGAACCCCGACGCAGTGCTCGATCCGGATCGCCTGAACGATTCAAGCTTCACTCGGGAACGTCTCGATCGAGCAGCTGCCGTTCAGAGGCTTTTCGAAGACGGCGTGGCTCATGTGCTGGACCACTGGCTGGCTGCAACCGGCGCTCGAAGATTCGTCTGGACTGGCGGCACCGCGCTGAATTGTGTGGCCAGCCTGTCTCTGATGGAACGGTACGCCGATCGAGGCATCGAACTTTGGGTGCCACCATTTCCTGGAGACAATGGCATCGCCGCTGGCAGCGCGTTGCGTCTTGCCTGGAAGACCGGGCTGGTAAAACACGTCAGGCCGCTTGAACATGCATTTCTGGGAGGCGGACAAATACAGACAGCCGACATTGAATCGGCCGTGCGTGCGGCGCCTGTCAGTGTGCGGAAGGTGCCAAGCAATCTGTTGGGGGATTTTATCGCAGAGCGAATTTGCGACGGGGAATTTATCGGTCTGGCTCAGGGAAATGCCGAATCCGGGCCGCGTGCTCTGGGGCATCGTTCGATCCTGGCGGATCCTACTCGTCGCGATACGCTGGAACGATTGAATCAGCATGTCAAACGGAGAGAAAGAATCCGCCCGCTTGCACCGGTGATCACCGCAGATGCAGCCCGTGAGTTGTTCGATCTTCCGCCTGGTTCAGATCACCACAATCTGGCCGCCTGGCGCTGGATGGTGCTCTGCGCCCGCGCTCGCAAAGGCACGGCTGATAAACTGCCGGCGGTCGTGCATGTGGACGGCACGTCCCGCCTTCAAGTCGTCGACCCGCTGGTCGATCCGTTGATGGACGAGATTCTTCGAGGTATTCAACTTCGCAAAGGAGTTCCTGCAGCGGTAAATACGTCGCTCAATGTCGGCGAACCGCTTGCGCATACGCCCCGCGATGTCGTGCAAACATTGTTGCGAGCCCGCGACATGCGCTCGGCTGTGCTTGTCGCCGAAGACGGCATGGGCTGGATTGTAGAACGTTCTTAATCACGCGGTGAAGGGCAGGTCGTGAAAAACGAGCGACCGCAAGTTCATGCAGATCCTTGCTTAGCCGTTGCTGAATTGAGCCCCGTTGCCACGATTCGAGAAACCAAAGTGAGAAGCACGATCCGCCGCAGGACTTTGAGTGTCCTGCGGCTCCGCGCTGCAGTGTCCGATCATCAATAGAAAGAACTCTGCAAACGTCCAATCAGTTTCTTGCAGAAGCATCGAGGTCAAAGCGATCGAGATTCATCACCTTGTTCCATGCTGCCACAAAGTCCGTGACGAACTTTTGCTGACCGTCTTCACTCGCATAGACCTCCGATATGGCACGCAGTTGCGAATTCGAGCCGAAGATCAGATCAACTCGCGATCCCATCCATTTGACGTCGCCGGTGGTTCGGTCTCGACCTTCGAAGAAGTGATCACAGACTGACGACTTCTGCCATTCCGTGCTCATGTCCAGCAAATTCACGAAGAAGTCATTCGTCAGTGTTTCAGGACGCTTCGTCAACTGCCCCAATTGTGGAAAACCAACGTTGGTCTTCAGAACACGCATGCCGCCAACAAGAACGGTCATCTCCGGGGCCGAAAGTTTGAGCTGTTGAGCACGGTCGATCAAAAGTTCTTCCGCCGGTCTGTCGTGAACATGCCCAAAGTAATTGCGGAATCCGTCAGTTGTCGGCTCAAGCACCGCAAACGATTCCACATCGGTCATTTCCTGTGTGGCATCTGTGCGTCCGGGTGAGAACGGAACCGAAATGTCATGCCCTGCGTTCCTTGCTGCCTGTTCGACACCTGCACAACCACCCAGCACGATCAGGTCGGCCAGCGAGATCTTTCTGCCGCCAGCTTGAGAAGCGTTGAATTCCTTTTGCACTTTTTCAAACACGGGCAGCACCTTCGCAAGTTCTGCTGGACTGTTGACTTCCCAATCCTTTTGAGGAGCCAGTCGAATACGGGCCCCGTTCGCTCCACCGCGTTTATCAGAACCACGGAACGTCGACGCGGATGCCCAGGCTGTCGAAACAAGTTGAGAGATCGAAAGATCGGACGCCAGGAGTTTGCTCTTCAAGGCAACAATATCCTGAGGATTGACGAGTTCATGGTCGGCCGCAGGAACCGGATCCTGCCAAAGTTGTGGCTCGGGAACTTCGGGACCAAGGCATCGCGAAACCGGGCCCATATCGCGGTGAGTCAGCTTGTACCATGCCTTAGAAAACGCTGCGGCAAACTCATCTGGATTCTCGTGGAATCGTTTTGAGATCTTTCCGTACTCAGGATCCATTCGCAGCGCGAGGTCGGTGGTGAACATCATCGGTGCGTGGGATTTCGAATCATCGTGAGCGTCAGGAACGGTGCCTTTGGCCGCCGCTTCTTTGGGAGTCCACTGATGAGCACCGGCTGGACTTTTCACAAGTTGCCATTCATAACCAAACAGGTGATCAAAGTAGTCGTTCGACCACTTCGTGGGTGTTCTGGTCCAGGCACCCTCCAGTCCACTGGTGATCGTATCGCCCGCGTTGCCTTTGCCAAACTTGTTCTTCCAGCCCAGCCCCTGTTCTTCAATCGCAGCGCCTTCCGGTTCGGGGCCGACGTTGCTTGCTGGAGCCGCTCCGTGCGATTTTCCGAAGGTATGGCCGCCAGCAATCAGCGCGACGGTTTCTTCGTCATTCATTGCCATTCGAGCAAATGTTGTTCGGATGTCTTTCGCGGCCGCAAGTGGGTCCGGCTTGCCGTTGGGTCCTTCCGGATTCACATAGATCAATCCCATCTGAACCGCGGCCAATGGATTTTCGAGTTCACGGTTTCCGCTGTAACGCTTGTCGCCCAGCCATTCGCTTTCTGGTCCCCAGAAAATATCTTCCTGTGGTTCCCACACATCTTCGCGACCGCCAGCGAAGCCGAACGTCTTGAAGTTCATCGATTCCAGGGCACAGTTACCAGTCAGCACCATCAGATCGGCCCAGGAAAGTTTTCGCCCATACTTCTGCTTGATCGGCCACAACAAACGGCGAGCCTTGTCCAGGTTGGCGTTGTCAGGCCAGCTGTTCAACGGCGCGAATCGCTGCGTCCCATAGCTCGCTCCGCCTCGACCATCAGAAACACGATACGTTCCCGCGCTGTGCCATGCCATTCGAATGAACAGCGGACCATAGTGCCCGTAGTCAGCGGGCCACCAATCCTGTGGTGTTACCATTAACTGCTTGATGTCTTTCTTGACGGCATCAAGATCGAGAGTTTTGAATTCTTCTGCATAGTTAAATGATTGTCCCATCGGATTACCCTGGGTTGAATTCTGATGCAGAATGTTCAGATTCAACTGGTTCGGCCACCAATCGGCATTTTTCATTCCTCCGGCTGCGGTGGTCCGTTCGGCCGTGGGCCGAAGCGTTCCTCCGATGACCGGGCACTTGTCGATATTTTCCATTCGTTGATCTCCGCTGTTTTTTCCGTTGCCAGTTTTGGACGTGGTTTGATTCTGGGCAAGAACAGACGTAGCGATGCACAGCACCGCGCAGTGTGTCAGCACCCCGCTGAACTTTGTCAGATGTGACCTGATCATGATGTCTCCTGAAGTTTGGGAACAAATTCGATGGCTAAAAGAAGGAGGCGGGAACCAACAGCCTGAAGGCCCGAAGTGTGTTCTGAAATACAGTTCCCTGCCGTCTTTTTTCAACGCGACGACTCAAGCATCGCAGGTTGCGGTCGATATTCCCAATGCATTCCTGTACTATTAACTATGCATTGCGTGCATCGCCAGGTGCGTCGAAGTGTGCATCAATGTGTGCATGGAACATGCTGGAGCGGGAATTATGGAACTGGATCAACTGCGATACTTTCTGAAGGTTGCCGAGCGAGCCAATTTTACTCGGGCCGCTGAAGATCTGATGATTTCGCAACCGGCGTTGAGTCGTTCGATTCAGAAGCTTGAGGAAGAACTGGGGCAGCCCGTTTTCGAACGCAAGGCGAGATCGGTTTCGTTGACCGAAGCAGGGATGCTGTTGCAGTCCCGCGCTTTGCAGGTACTGTCAATCCTCGACGATACGAAAGCGGAGATCACGGACGATGGAAAAAGCGGACGTGTTCGAGTCGGTGCAATTCCGACGATCGCGCCGTATTTTCTTCCCGAAGTGCTTCAACGATTTTCGGCCGACTTTCCCAGGGCAACACTCATCGTTCAGGAGAACACGACGGACGCGTTGCTGAAGAGTTGTACTCAGGGAGAAATCGATCTGGCGATTGTGGCCCTGCCTGTTCCCGCTAAATACCTTGAAGTCGAGGAGTTGTTCGAGGAGGAGTTGTTGCTGGTCCTGCCGCCCGAACATCCGCTGATTGATCGATCCAAAATACGATTGATGGATGTGGAGCCGTACCCCTTTGTATTGCTCGACGAAGCGCACTGCCTGTCCGATAATATTGTCTCGCTGTGTCGTCAGCGTTCATTTCAACCTGTGGCTGTGGAACGAACCAGTCAACTGACCATGGTGCAGGAACTGGTTTCGCTGTCGCATGGTATTTCGATGATTCCCGAGATGGCCAGACGTCGTGACCAGAGTGATCGTCGAGTGTATCGATCTCTGGTGAACCCCAGGCCGATGCGCACGATTGCGGTGGCGTGGAATCCTTATCGATTTGAAAGTCGGCTCTTGAAGGCGTTTCGAGAATACTTGCATCCCATTGAGTAGTGCTTCGTCATTAATGTTCTGATAGATGTCGAAGCAGGCGGAACAGTGCAGATCGAGTTCCAGCAAGATCGCACGACGCCAGAGCGCACGTTGCTCGATCTGGCGGCTTCCGTCAGCATGTTACTCATGGGGCACGAGGAACACCTGATCTTAAACCGTGTCGCCGGAGAAGTTTTCGTTTAACTGTTAGCCGGAGGCGTACAATGGTCGCCGCATCCGCGTACGCCTACGGCTGACGGTTAAACAAATCAATCGTGACCGCGATTAGGATAAGTAACGATTACGATCCTGTTTGAAGCCAGCGCGTAAAAGCCAGCCAGCAAAAAGCCAGTCAACTCGGGCGAAGTCCAGTCATTCCGGGGGATACACGGCACGCACGGCTCGACTTTCCGAAGGGGGAGTGTCGAAAATGGAGTTTCCGGCAGCAGGCTGCTGAGATCCGGAAGCTTGCTGAATCTGTGAAGTGCCTGGTCTCTGGTTGTTTGCGACAGGGCCCCGGATTTCCGGAAACGTTCGAATCGTGGTGGTGATTGTCTTTTCCTGAACGACTTCCTGATGATCGGCTGTCGTAATCTTTATTGTGATGAATCGCGTAAGATTCATTTCCAGTGGCAAACCGGTCGCTCGATTGATAACGCAGCGTCCAAGACTATGGCCGCCGGAAATCCGCAGTCGTCCACCGCTGTTTGTCGCTGCCGCATCACTCGAGGCAACTCGCCCGGCAATATCGATCTCGGCCGTCTTGTCGTTGATCGCTGTGAGTCGATAGGTCGACATCAACTGCACGGCAACTGGCTGCATGAGACGTCTCTCACGAGTCCACATGTCGCCAAGTAGAACTCGAGAAGCCGCATCGGGATCAACGGTTGAGTCATAGGGCAGCATGCCAACAGAATCGTCGACAAAGTTGGCGACGCCATCATCTCCAAAGCGATTGCTGATTTCGGAGAGAAGATTTTCGCGACGTTCGATTGGAACCTGAGCAACGCATCGCTCCAGAAACTCTTTGTATCCAATCATGTCACGAATGCTGTTGTCGCGTCCCAGCCAGAAGGAAAAGCCGTTGTTGACCATTCCGGCATACGGCACAACGTCCCACGGAATTGCTCCCTGATGGCTGGCCGAATTAAACGAAAGTCGCTGACCAGCGACGTCATGCTGATAGTTGACTCCAGAATAGCGAACGGCCAGAAGAATCGCGTCGGCCGTCACTCGTTCCACGGTGATCGCCATCGTAAGTTCAAGACGCGTCTCTGCAAATGCAGGAGCGAACTCGGATCTTTGATTCAGCGTCTGGTGAATCGTCTTGACCAGCGGAAATCGATCGCCTTCTCGAAGCTGCAACTCAAGACGCTCACCACGGGCACTGGTCCTGGATGAGTTCCTGTCTGCGTGTTGAGTTCGGCTGACGTTGTGCATTGAGTTTCGAAAGTTGCCCTGCGAATCAATCGGTTCCGCAGGTTCTTTCAGCGCCTGATGACTTCCGTCTGTATTCAGAAGTTCGTCAATCATGGCAGAGTCAGAATCCGACGGCGACGGCGCGGAGGAACCGCAGCCGGTCAGCATCAGGCTCGACCCAGTAAGCAGCACAATGGCGAAACGCGTGGCGAATCGATCCATGATTCAATAACTCCCGTCCGTGGAATTCGAATCCGAGATGGCAAAGTGGCGGCGGAAACTTCTCGGGATCCTCACGAGAAATCGCAGTCAGAAAGTAGGTCGAAACCCAGTCAATCACCGCAGAAATCGTCGCCGCCGGAGGTTTTTCCTCCCAGCTAGTGGCAATCTAACAGCAAGCCGCGTTCGAGGTAAAGATTCAACCGGCTGCCGCAGACGGGCCAATTCGATGCAAAAAGCATGATTTTACGGCAAGTCCGCCAAAAGAACCGGTTGGCCACGGTTGCTGTTCCCAAAATTGGCTGTCATCATCTCACGCCCCGGCAGTGTTCCGGTCATGGTCAGCCACGTTTTTAACTTTTGTCAGGACATTCGACGAACGCTATGAAAACTCGTCTCTTCGCAATGATGTTTCTTGAGTTCTTCATCTGGGGCGCCTGGTTGCCACTGATTTTCGGCTATTTGCCGGGACTCGGTTTCAGTACCTGGCAGCAATCCTGGATTTTGAATGCGTTTCCAATCGCTTCCATTATTGGGATGTTCTTCAGCAACCAGTTTGCGGACCGTAATTTCTCGGCCGAACGATTTCTGGCCTTCAGCCATCTGGTTGGCGGGCTGGCGATCCTTGGTCTGGCGTTTACACAGTCGTTCTGGCCTTTCTTTATTTTGATGTCAGTTCACTGTTTGCTTTACGTTCCAACAATTTCGATCACGAATTCGATTGCCTTCGCCAACATGAAGGATGCTCAGAATGAATTTGGGATCGTGCGAATGGGAGGGACGTTTGGATGGATTTTTGCAGCATGGCCCTTCACCTTCATTTTGGTCGACTGGGCCAAAGTTGAAGCAGCGAAGCCTGACGGAACCGTCGCATGGCTTGGTGCTGTCCTGGCCAGCGGCTTGACTGGTGAGCCGCTTCAGCAGGCGACGAAATGGACATATGTCGTTGCCGGAGTTGCGTCATTGGTTCTGGCTGCCTTCAGCATGACTTTGCCCCATACGCCACCAAAGCCTGCGACCGAAGGCGAAGGTCAGTCACTCGCGTGGCTTCAGGCTGCGAAACTCTTAAAGCATCCGTTCGTGCTTGTGCTTTGGATTGTCGCTTTCGTCGATTCGTTCGTGCACAATTGCTATTTCAACTGGACCGGACAGTTTCTATCCAGTGATACCGTCGGTATTCCCGGCAACTGGGTAATGCCAGTGATGAGCATCGGCCAGATCGCAGAAATTCTCACCATGTTCGTCCTTGGTGCGACTCTTAAGGCGCTTGGGTGGCGAGCCACAATGATTGTTGGAGTGCTGGGACATGCACTGCGGTTCGCCGTTTATGCCTACATGCCGCAGAAGGAGCTGATCATCGTTGTGCAGATTGTTCACGGCATTTGTTACGCCTTCTTCTTTGCGACCGTTTACATTTTTGTTGACGAGCATTTTCCGAAAGACGTGCGATCCAGCGCGCAAGGTTTGTTTAACGTAATGATCCTTGGGGTTGGTGCATTGGTTGCAAATACCGTGTGTCCGTATCTGATGCAGGAGGTTTACACGAAAGACGGAGTGATAGATTTCCACGGACTATTTCTTGTTCCGATGGCAGCAGCAATCGTAGCATCACTTGCGATGGCGTTGTTCTTTCATCCGCCAAAGATTAAGGCCGGGGCAAACAGCACTCCGGTTACTGGACACTAACTACTGGACACGAAGGACTTGTTCAGGGAATTGGCCTGTCGTTGCTCACAACGGAGTGTTCTGTGGAGTTGCAGAAAAAACTATCGGAGAAGAGTTTCAGAGTAGATCAGGCTGGAGCTGAGGCCGAGGCGCTGATCACTCTGAACGCGATTTCGTTTTTGCCGCTTGTGGCACGTCTGACCTCCCATCCCGTAATGATTACGGATTCGGATGGTCTCACCATCTGGGTCAATGATGCCTTCACAAATCTTTGCGGGTGGAAACTTGAGGAAATCGCTGGCTTTAGACCGATGGAGTTTCTCCATGGACCTCAGACGGATTTAGGCGTTATTGCGGAGGTTGAGCAAAATGTGGCCTTGCGGCAGCCTTTTCAATGTGAGCTTCTTAACTATCGTCGCGACGGAACAACTTTCTGGATCGCGCTGGACGCTCAGCCGATTCTGGAAAGTGACGGGACTTTCAAGGGCTATTTGTCGGTTCAAAACGATGTCTCCGCACGAAAGAAATTTGAAGCCGATCTTCTGGCCGAACACCAGCTTCTTGAAGCGGTCGGCAAGTGCCTGACAACCTATATCACCAGCGAGAACCCACGAGTCGCCTTCGACAGTCTGCTTAAGCACTTGCTTCGGTTGACTGGCAGCGAGTACGGCTTTATTGGTGAAGTTCATTTTGATGAATCAAATCTTCCCTGGTTGCAGACGTATGCAATGTCAAATATTGCCTGGGATAAGGCAACTCGCGACCTGTACGAGCAATACAATTCGCAGGGCTTCGAGTTTCGGAATTTGAATACACTCTTTGGAGTTGCCTTGACCACCGCAGAGCCGGTGATTGCGAATGATGCTCCAAATGATCCACGAAGTGGTGGTCTTCCGGAAGGGCATCCTGCACTGAGAAGATTTCTTGGTCTGCCAATTCTGCGTGACAACCGACTGTTGGGACTGATCGGACTGGCAAATCGGAGTGAACATTATTCGTCCGATGTTGTGAACTTTCTTGAGCCACTCGTTGTGGCAATTGGTCAACTGATTGATGCCTGCCGACGTGACGCGCAGCGACGCCAGGCTGAGGCATCCCTGCGAGAGACTGAAGAATGGCTGGAGGAAACCGGACGGGTTGCAGAAATTGGAGCCTGGCAACTGGATCTCAGAACCAAAGTACTCAGATGGTCAGCTCAAACGTTTCGCATGCACGAAGTCCCGCCCGGTTATGTTCCGGACGTGGAAAAGGCCGTTAGTTTCTACGCTCCGGAGGCTCGCCGTATAATCGACGAAGCCGTTCGTCGTGGAATTTCGGACGGAACACCATGGGACCTGGAACTTCCGTTTGTCACAGCAACGGGAAGGCATCGCTGGGTTCAGGCCGTCGGTCACGCGGCTTACGAAGATGGAAAAATTGTCCGTGTCTATGGGACATTCAAAGATATTACGGAGCGACGCCTGGCTGAAGAAGAACGTCATCGCCTGCAGTCTCAGTTCATGCAATCGCAAAAGATGGAATCGGTTGGCCGTTTGGCGGGCGGCATAGCCCATGACTTCAACAATATGCTGGCCGTTATTCTTGGACATGCAGAAATGCTGTCTCTCGACGAGACGCTTCTGCCTAAGCAAAAAACTCACATTAAAGCGATTCAGTCTGCGGGCCAGCGATCTGCTGATCTGACGCAACAACTGCTGGCCTTTGCCCGTCGTCAAAACGCCGCGCCTCAGAAGATTGATGTCAACAGAACGATTACCAGACTGCTGGATCTGCTTCGAAGGTCCATGGGAGAAAACATTGACTTGCAGTGGGTTCCGGGGCCTGACATTTGGGCCATAAGTATCGATCCTGTTCAGCTCAACCAGATTCTCGCCAATCTCTGCATGAACGCGAGAGATGCCATTGCCGATACCGGACGAATTCTGCTGACGACGGAAAACGAAACACTAACTTCGCCCGGTCAATTTCGTTCGTCACCATTGGACCCCGGCGAGTATGTCGTCCTGACAATCTCAGATACCGGTTCCGGCATGATGGAATCAACATTGAAATATCTGTTCGAACCATTCAATTCCACCAAGCCTGTTGGTCCCGGTCCTGGCCCCGGTCTTGGGCTTGCGACGGTGTATGGTATTGTTCGACAAAATGGTGGTTCCATCGATGTGGAGAGTGACCCGGAAATCGGAACAACATTCCGAATCTATCTGCCCAGAGTCGCGGAGAGCGGGCGAGAATCATCAAGCAGTACGGATTTGAGCAACTTGAAAAAGTCCGCCGGGGTACTGCTTGTCGAAGATGAACCGGCTCTGTTGAAAGTCGGAAAGTTGTCATTGAAACAACTGGGGTATCGAGCTTACTCCGCCACAAACGCTCGTGAAGCTTTGCAGATGGTGCAGGCTCATGGCCAGCGTATTCACGTTATCATCACCGACATTGTGCTGCCTGGCTGCAATGGCTGGGATCTCGCTCGACAGATTCACGAAATGCGCGAAGGCATCAGATTTGTCTTCATGTCAGGCTATGGAGACAGCGCGCTGCCTGCAGGCATGGCATTGCAACACCCATTCACTGTGCTGAGCAAGCCGTTCAACTTGCAGCAACTTGCAGACGCGATTCACGAAGCCGTTGCGTTGTCATCTCAAGCTGAGGTCTGAGACTCGAAGGCCCGGCTTCGTCCTGTTGCAGATTGCTCATTCAATTCTGTCTGAGGGATTGCATTGGTTCTCTACAGCTTCATCGGGCTCACATTACGGATCAATGGCGGGAACTGCATTTGATCAACAATATCTTTTTGCAGATCCATTCCAGGAGCGATCTCAATCAGCTCCACTCCGTCAGGCTGCAGTCGAAACACAGCACGCTCTGTGATGATTAACACATCGCGTCCAGCCTCCCGAGCAATCGGCCCCGAAAAAGAAACCTGCTCCACCTGTTTCACAAATTTTGCAACTCTGCCCTCACGAACAATGCGCAGTTGCCCATGTTCGACAATCACTTCCAGGCCATCCGTTGTCAGCGTTCCGCAAAAGACCAGTCGTCGGGCGTTCTGCGAAATATTGACGAATCCGCCCACTCCGGCAAAACGAGAGCCGAAGCGTGACACATTCACGTTGCCATGCTGATCCACCTGAGCTGCACCAAGAGCCGCAAAGTCGAGCCCACCGCCATCATAGAAGTCAAACTGCGCCGGCTGATCAATGATCGCTTCTGGAAACAACGATGCTCCAAAACTCAATCCTCCCGCAGGCACGCCGCCGATCGGGCCGCTCTCCAGCGTCAATGTAATCCTTGAAAGAAGCTGACGCTCCGCCGCAATTCGAGCGATTCCTTCGGGCAGGCCAATGCCAAGATTGGCGATCGCATCCGGAGGCAGCTCGTCACACGCTCGAGCCGCAATGATGCGGCGCGCATCCATCGGCATCGGTGGCAGAATATTACCGGCGTAAGCGAACTGCGATTCCGCCGCCTGACAGTAATCCGCATTAAATGGCTCGCCAAACGTTTGCCAATGATCATCCTTGTCGGCAATCACAATGTGCGAAACCAAACGCCCCGGAACTCGCACCTGTTGTGGCGATGCCGGCCTGTCGAGCAATCTTTTCACTTGAGCAATCACAAGTCCATTGTGATTGTGTGCGGCCTGAGCGATGGGAAGTACGTCTCCGATGACGGCTTCATCATCCATCACCAGGTTTCCAAATGGATCGGCCGCTGTCGCACGAATTATTCCGACATGGATGGGGAATGAGTGATAAAACAACCAGGTACGGCCTTGCAGTTGCACTCGTTCAACAAGCTCTTCGACCGTGCGATCATTCAGACGACCACCGCCGTTAATGGGATCAATAAACGTTCCCAGGCCAACGTGAGTCACGCAGCCGGGACGGCCTGCAGCGATGTCTCGAAAGAGCTGACAAATGACTCCCTGCGGAAAATTGTAAGCTTCAATTTCACCAGCCAGAGCCATCTGCCCCAGTCGCGGTGCAAGTCCCCAGTGGCCGCCAATCACTCGCTTCAATAGTCCGGGATACGCCAGGTGATTCAGGCCGCGAAGTTTTCCGTCGCCCTGTCCAGCGGCATACACAAGAGTCAGTTCCTGAGGCATGCCCTCCGCAAGAAATCGACGTTCCATCGCCGACGTCAGAGCTTCGGGATGACCGGCGCCCACAAAACCGCCAACCGCGACAGTCACGCCGCGACCAATGTTTTTTACAGCCTGATCGGCGCTGCAAAGCTTGTTCGTCAACGGCGATGTCATGCCCACCAGCCGCCATTCACATGCAAAGTCTGACCTGTAATATAGGTTGAAAGATGGCTGCACAGAAACAAAATAACGTTGGCAACTTCTTCGGGCTCACCAAACCTGTGCAGGGGAATTTGAGCCAACATCTGCTGGCGAGCCTGTTCCGGAATGGATTTACCCATCTCCGTCAAGACAACTCCCGGAGCGACCGCGTTAACATTGATACGTCGTCCAGCCAATTCTCTGCTCAACACTTTCGTCAGTGCAATCACTCCCGCCTTTGCAGAAGCATAGTTGGCCTGCCCGAAGAATCCCATGACGCCTGAGATTGAAGCCATATTCACGATACGTCCACCATCGTTCATCAATGGCAAGGCCGTCTGACTGACTTTGAACACCGAAGACATGTTCGTTTCAACGACGTCGTTCCAGTCGGAATCGGACAAATTCTTCATTGTCCGATCGCGAAGAATCGCAGCGTTGTTCACAAGGAAGTCAATATTGCCAAACGTCGAATGAACTCGAGCGAACATTCTTTGCAGATCGTCACGAGAACGCACATCAGCATCGATCGCGATACAGTTCGAGCCAAATTCGGCAATCGCTTCGTCCGCCAACGCTCGACTGATGCTGAGAGAATCGTCAAGGTAGTTGATTGCAACTTTCGCTCCCGCATTGATAAACAGCCGAGCTGTCTCTTTGCCAAGCCCTTGAACACTGCCGGTGATTACGGCCACCTTGCCTGTGAGATCAATTGTGATCATGCGAAGTACCTTCATGCACCAACAGAAAAGAATCATCAGACAGTATTGATGGGTTCTGACTGACAATTTGAGTTTGCGGCTGCCATGCACACGGGCATCAATGATCCGCGATGCATGAATTATTCAACGGCGATCTTCTGACCGATTGCGTCAATCATCGCACGAACAGTTTACAATCGGTCAGACATCGTTTCGTGCATCTTCCCGAAATACCACTGTTCACTCAAGCGACTCATTCTTTTGGCCTTGCACAGACGACTTTGCAATCGTCGCCCATTGCCTGGTTTGCATGTCACCAAACAAATAAGACAATATTCCGAAGTCATACAGATCCAGCGACGAGATCGTTGGCACATCAAACTTGAACGAAATTGCAGACACAACACTGCTGAACATTGAAGCGTCGGCCAATCGTAGGCGTCAACGAGACTCGTGAGGTTCAGCAATTCGCATTGAAGTTTGCTGCTATCAGAAAAAAACAAGGAATTGTTGCGGTGATGCAACACGGCATCGCGTTTCACTCTGAATGCCTGTGTTTCAGATGCGTGTTCCTGGAGACGAATGATGAAGTCATTAATCGTATGCCTCTTTGCTGGCGCTGCAATTAGCCTTGTTCCTGCAACTCACGCCGGACCACCGGACGGCGGTCCAGCTGGCCGTGGCGGCGGCCCTCAAAACAATGGCGAAAAGGGACCCGGCGGTCAGGGTGCAAACGGCGGCGGACAGGGACAAGGCGAAGCCATGCTGAAGCAACTTATGTCACTCGATGCCAATGGCGACGGAGCATTAACTCCCTCGGAGGTCACCGATCCTCGAGCTCAACAGCTGCTGAAACAGGCAGACACTGATGGCAATGGTTCGGTCACAATGGCAGAACTCGTTGCCGCAATGCAGAATCGAAGCAACCAGAGTGGTCAGCAAGTCGGAGGTCAAGGAGGACACGGCGGGCCTCCACGTCCGGGCGAAATCTTGCCGGGGTTTGTGCAACAGCAGTTGCAACTGACTGATTCTCAGCGACAGCAGATTGCCGCACTTCAGGCCCAGGTGGATGCTCAGCTGATGCAGATCCTGACTACGCAACAGCTTCAACAACTTTCAGCCGGTCCTCCGATGGGCGGAGGTGGTGGCGGGCAGTTTGGTGGCAGTCAGTTTAGTGGCGGCGGCAGCGGTGGTCCAGGTCCAAACGGACTGGGGGCCAACGGGCAGGGCGGTAAAGGACAGGGACAGAAAGGTAAGTCCGGCAAAGGACAAAAATAAATATTCGTGAGTCGCGTCAGTTGGTGCATCGTTGCGAGAGAACGTTGTGAGAGTGTCGGGAAGGCTCGGCGGGATGTTACGGAAATCACCCGCCGAGCTTTTTCTTTTTCCGCGTTACGGACTGATCGCAAAGCCCACGTCGCCATTTCTTTGCTGTTCTTCACTGATAGCTCCGCCATCATCCAGACCATTACTCCCGATGCTGTAGATCAGCAGTCGATCGTTTTCATGACGCAATCGCAGAGGTTGTCCATCGAACGGATCGATGAGACGACCGGCCCTTTCATCATCGCTGCCAGGAATGAAGTCTGCCAGTTCATTCAGATCTGAAGGAAAGATGCCGTGTTGGAGTCGATAACGAGCGGCGGCGATGATCGCAATCGCGCAGTTTTGATTGGCCTCAGCCCACATCCCCGAGTTCAGAATCTGGTTCATTGCCGGTGACAACAAAGACACCACCATAAACTTTGCACGTCGAACGAGGCCGCCACTGGCAATGGATTGCAGTTCTTCCTCAACCAGCTTTTGTTGTTGCATCGCGTCAGACCAGGACTTTTCGATTCCACTGGTCATTCGCTCGACAAGTTCAATCGTCTTCATCGCGTTCGTGCCACGGAACAGAATTCCCGTAGTTGAATCAATCGCGTGAAGGCTGAGGGCTCGTTCGCCGTGCAACGCAACAAGCAAGTCCTCACGAAACCTGGCAGTGCCGATGTCGCCCTGCAGACTTGCCAATTCCTGATCGGTCCATTTCACCTGCGGCAGCATCTCCACTGTAAGATTGCAGCCAGTGGTAAACGTTGCGACACGAACTAACGCTGGGATCAGAGTTGGACTTCGGCGAAGCGAATCTGAGCACCGGAATATGTTGCGAATATCCTGACGTACAAGTGATTCAGATCCATCATGCAAATCAACATGAGCTTTCAATGACAGCAGTCGCGTGATTGTTCGAATCGGTTGAACAAAGTCTATGGTTTCGGACACTCCATTCGAAAAGTCTTCAGGGTATCTGGCCATTCCGCCTGCTTCAGCGGCGTGCTGAATCAATTCCATTTCCGCATGCAGATCGTTCAGAAGCAACCGTGACCCTTCGAATTCAGACCAAGCATTTCCGCGAGCTGGAATTGGAGTCGGTCCCATCCCCACGATCGGAATGTTTGCGATTCGCTCTTTCAACTCTGCGGATCGAACTGCATCTACGGCGGCCGTCCATTGCGCAGTGCTGTCAGTAATGCCTTCTGGCACCGCGTAAAATGTGTTTAGTTCCTGGGCATTGGTGGGAAGTCCCTGCGATCGAAGAGCGGCCAGTTCTTTGTCGAGGGCTGATCGAGACAGGATCCATGCCAGCGGAATTGCACCGACAAAAAGCAAGACGATCAATACAGCCCACCACCACCTGCGGCCACGGCGAGTTTGTTGTTCGTCAGCAGGATTTGTCATCGTATGGCCTGAAAATCTTCCGGTGGTGATGTGACTCATCGCGCACCGCAACAAGAACGTTGCGGTGCTAAAAGGTCACGGAGACTTCGACAGATAATTTGTCGGAGTGGGAATCACAATGTAACGCGAACGCGGCGTTTGACGTCGCGGATTTCTCGAATCTCCTCACAGGAAAAAATCTGCAACACTTTTCCAGCAGACCTCAAACGCGCATGAGCGAACACGCAACTTCCAGTGCATGCGTCATAGCAAGTGGACAATCTGACAATTGGCAGTCATCATAACTCTGCGCTGGACGACAACCCCCACAGATTTTACAGGACACGATTTCATGCGTTGGAACAATCCTCTTCGATCAGATAAGACAATGCTTCGCGTGTTGTTGCTTTCCTCCGCAGTGTCATTGATGACAACGATTCACTGTTCGGCTCAGAATACCACGAACTTCCCGACGATTGGTCACGTCGATCGATTTGATTCGGCTGTTGACGATCTGATTGGCAGCGATGCCGTGATTCAGGTGTTGTGCGGTGGGTTTGAATGGTCGGAAGGCCCCGTTTGGGTTCCGGAACAGACCAACAAGTTCGGCGGATTTCTGCTGTTCTCCGACATCCCTCACAATGCTGTGATGAAATGGCAGGAAGGTGTCGGTGCTTCGGTCTTTCTGAAGCCCGCTGGTTACACGGGAGTCGGCGAATACGGCAAAGAACCAGGCAGCAATGGCTTGGCGCTGGATGCAAATCGACAACTTGTTTCCTGTGAACACGGCGACCGCCGGATCTCGGTGCTCACAAAAGATGGAGGCAAGATGACGCTTGCTGACCGCTGGGATGGCAAGCGATTCAACAGTCCGAATGATTTGGCAATTCGTGATAATGGAGACATCTTTTTCACGGACCCTATTTATGGCTTGCCAGGTCATGCTGAAGATCCTCATCGCGAAATAGACTTCTGCGGTGTTTATCGCCTGCAGTCCGATGGAACAGTGACACTGCAAAGTCAGGAGATCTCTCGCCCGAATGGAATTGGATTTTCTCCGGATCAGAAGACTCTTTACGTGGCGAACAGCGATGGCGCGGATCCCGTTTGGCGAGCATTTCCGATTCAGGAAGATGGTAATGTTGGCAAGCCCACCATCTTTTTCGACAGTTCCAAAAGCGATCATATCAATCGCGGCGGCGGTGATGGTCTGAAAGTGGACAAGAAGGGAAACGTGTTTGCAACAGGTCCAGGAGGAGTTCTGATCCTGTCGCCACAAGGCAAGCTGCTGGGGCGACTTGTCACCGGAGAACGCATCGCGAATGTTGCCTGGGGCAATAACGGCAGCGTGTTGTATCTGACTTCAGACATGTATCTTTGCCGAATTCAGACGACCACAACGGGGACTGGATTTTGATCGAAACCTTGTGAAGCATTCATATTATTCCCGCCTACAAGGGCTTCTTGACCATGCACTTTATCTTTGTCGCCGTGTTTGCAATGTTCTTTGGTGACTGGCCACAGTTTCGCGGCCCCAGTTCTGACGGCCATTCGACCGAACAACGGACTCCGACGGAATGGTCTGACACGAAAAACGTTGCCTGGAAAATTTCGGTGCCGGGTCTCGGTTGGTCATCTCCAGCAATTTCCAAAGGCACCGTGTTCCTGACAACAGCGGTACCGCAGGGTGATGGGCTCTCGCTGCGAGTGCTTGCCATCAGCACGATGGATGGAAAGACACTTTGGGATCGCGAAGTGCGCGTGGTCGAGAAGTCACCGTCGATCCATTCAAAGAACAGCCATGCCAGCCCGACTCCGATCATTCATGACGGATGCGTGTTCGTGCACTTCGGATCGCTTGGCATGTTCAGCCTTTCGGTTGACGATGGTTCTGTTCTCTGGGCGAACCAGGACATTGAGTACTCACCGTTGCATGGCAGCGGAGGATCGCCAGTTCTTTATGACGGTAAACTTTTTGTGGCCTGTGATGGCACCGCAAATCCGTATGTTTTGGCGATCGACGCAAAGTCCGGGAAAGTCGTATGGAAGACTCCTCGCTCCGTTGAGGCACGCATCAGTCATTCGTTTGGAACGGCCACTGTCGCGATGGTGAACGGAAAGGCTCAGCTCATTGCACCAGGCCCAAATCAACTTGGCATCTATGATCCAGAAACAGGTGCTGAACTTTGCAAAGTGCGCGCTCCCGGCTGGTCTGTTGTGCCTCAGCCGACGATTGGTCATGGTCTGGTGATTTACAATCATGACTATGACAATCCTGAACTTCTCGCCGTTAAGCTCGGCGGCTCCGGAGACGTGACCGATTCCCATGTTGTTTGGCGAATCAGTCGAGGTGCACCAAGTACGCCGTCACCCTTATTGATCGGCGATGAATTGTTTTTCGTCTCGGACAACGGCATTGCTTCCTGTGTGGATGCCCGAACGGGTGAGCGGCACTGGATGGAACGGCTGGGCGGCAATTTTTCGGCGTCTCCGGTTCTGGCAAACGGACGTGTTCTGTTTCTCAACGAGGCGGGTGAAGCCACCTGGGTCAAGTCTGGCACCGAGTTTACAATCCTGGGCAGCAACAAAGTCCCCGGTCGCACGTTTGCAACGCCAGCCTTCTCCGATGGGGCGATGTATTTGAGAACCGACGAGTCACTCTACAAATTCGCCGAATAACCTGGTGCCGCACAGGATTGCTGCTCCCGGAGATCATTCGCACAATTCGATGCCCAATCGCCGTTTCTTCAGTGTTGTGATTGGAGAAGGCGATCGGTACGATGGTCGGGTCTGAGAAACGCAGCTTTTTGTGACAACCAGATTATTGGCTGCACGACCGACTATACTAACCGCGGTCACGATTCAGTTGTTTAACCGTCACCCGGAAGCGTACGCGGATGCCGCCACCTGCGTACGCCTCCGGCTAACGGTTAAACGAAAACATCTCCGGCGGCACCATTTCGAGTCTATTTGAACGTTCGCATTTCCAATCAAGAAGAGGCCTGAGGCAACCATGTTGAATTTTGTTGGACGCGGAAGTGCTCATACTTGCGACGGGACGACTCGCCGAGATTTTCTTCAGGTAGGTTCCCTCGGCGTCGCAGGACTGTCCCTGGCGCAGTACATCGAAGCGAAAGAACAGGGACACGTGGCCGACGGTCACGACGAACGATCGTGCATCATGATCTTCAATCTCGGTGCGCCGAGTCAGCTTGATACGTTCGATATGAAGCCGGACGCGCCGCTGGAAGTACGCGGACCTTTCAAGCCGATTGCAACCAGTTGCGGCAATTTTCAACTGTCAGAAATTTTGCCACAGCATGCGAAAATCTCTGAGCACATCGCTCTTGTGCGAAGTTGTCATCACACGGGTGCTGCTGTTCACGATGCCGGTTGGCAAATGATGCAAACCGGCCGTCAGTTTTCCGGAGGAGTCAATACGCCTCATGCCGGTTCAGTGGTCAGCTATCTCAAAGGTCGCCGCTCTGATCTGCCTCCTTTTGTTGTCCTTCCGGAAACAATGGGACGCGGCGGCGGAAATCTTCCGAACGGACAAGCCGGCGGATTCCTCGGAAAAGCGCATGATCCGTTTGCATTGATGGCCGACCCTTCGCGTCCGGACTTCAAAGTCCCCGACCTGCTGCCGCCGGAAAATCTCGGCGAAGTACGAATCGCTCGACGCAGAAAGTTAAGAGATCTCGTGGACTCTACGGTCAGCGATTTTGAGTCGACTGAAAATGCGACCATGATGGGCAAGAACTTTGAAGCGGCTTATCGCCTGATGACCAGCCCGCAGGCTCGCGATGCCTTCGATTTGTCCAAAGAGCCGCAGTCTGTTCGCGAACGATACGGCATGAATCGCTTTGGTCAGTGCTGTCTGCTTTCACGACGACTGGTGGAGGCGGGCGTACGATTTGTGACCATCAATACCTTTTTGACTGTGTTTGATGAAATCACCTGGGATATCCACGGCTCCAAACCTTTTACATCGATCGAAGGGATGCGAGATATTGTCGCTCCTATGTACGACCAGGGTTATTCGGCATTGATCGAAGATTTGCATCAGCGTGGATTGCTGGGCAACACAATGGTCTGCAACCTTGCTGAATTCGGAAGGACTCCCAAAGTGAATCCTGCCGGTGGTCGTGACCATTGGCCGCAGTGCTTTACTGTTGGCTTTGCTGGCGGCGGAGTTAAGGGAGGCCAAACCGTTGGCGCCAGCGATCCGATTGGCGGTGTTCCTGCGGATCGCCCTGTTCAGCCAGGCGATGTCATTGCCACTATCTTTCATAGTATGGGCCTGAAGCTGGATTCGCATCTTCCAGGTCCCGCAGGTCGACCATTCCCTCTCGTGGACTTCGGCTATCGCGAGATCCATGAGCTGTTTTAGCTCCGGGAAAGTTGCATTTTCCGCATTCGGAAGGCAGCCTTTGCGTCGGCAGTCAGTGCATGATCGGTCGCCAAATAGCCATGTTTTTGCCGTCCAACGCCTCAGAATTGTCTGTTTTTTGGCCTGACGGCTGAGAATCGTGGGTCTGCTGGAAAAAACCGGACTGCACTCAATCACGCAGTTTTACTATCCTCGCGCGAATTGTTGAGATTTGGCGGCGAGTGATGACCTGAATCGGACGGATGAACGAAGTTGTTCGCGACCGACGATTTGGCGAACAACTTCCGGAAGATTCCTGTCTGGTCGGATATTCGACAGGTTTCAAGTCTCATTCATTAAACGTAATTTTGGATCTGACGCACGCAGTCATGACTGTGTTTTTCTGCACGAGATGAAATGATGGATATCAAGTTTTATAACACACTGACGAACTCTACAGAGACTTTTCAGCCGGTCGAATCGGACTGCGTGAGAATGTACAGCTGTGGGCCGACGGTTTACGACTTCGCTCACATTGGCAATTTTCGATCGTTCCTGTTTGCTGATGTGATCCGCCGGTCGCTCGAATTTTTCGGACACAACGTTCATCACGTCATGAATATCACCGATGTCGGGCATATGACCGACGATTCCAACGCGGACGGTGGTGGTCAGGACAAGATGCAGGCTGCGGCCGCTCGTGTGAAAGAGGACAAAAAATCAGGCAAGGTCCCCGAAGGCGCAGTGGGCAACCCTGATGATCCGTACCAGATCGCAGAGTACTACATGAATGCGTTTCTGGAAGACGCAAAATTGCTCGGCGTGAAGGTCGCCTCGGAACCCGACAACATCTTGCGGGCGACGCAGAATATCGACGTCATGCAGGAGATGATCACGCAGCTTCTGAAGAATGGCCACGCGTATGTTGGGCCTGATCGAGTCGTCTATTACAGCGTCGAGAGTTTTCCTGCATACGGTAAGCTCAGCGGCAATACTCTGGATCGTTTGATGACCGGAGCAGGAGGCCGGATTAGTGACGAAAACCAGGCCAACAAAAAGCATCCTGCCGACTTCATGCTCTGGAAACCAGACCAGACCCACATTATGAAATGGAAGTCACCCTGGGGAATGGGCTATCCTGGCTGGCATATTGAATGCTCGTGCATGGCTCGCAAACGTCTGGGCCGCGACGTTATCGATATTCACACCGGCGGCGAAGATTTGATCTTCCCGCATCATGAGTGTGAGATTGCTCAAACCTGCGGCGCGACGGGTAAAGATAAGTTCGCCAACATCTGGATGCATGCACGCTTTCTGATGGTGGAAGGCGAAAAGATGTCCAAGAGCAAAGGCAATTTCTGGACCGTCCGCGACGTTCTTGAAGGTCGCGCCACGGGGACTCAGGTTCATCCGGCTGTTCTGCGACTTGAGCTGATCAAGTCACACTATCGAGCCAACATGAACTTCACGAAGAAAGGCCTGCTGGATTCTGCCGGCGCGGTGAAGCGTCTGACGGATTTTCGCAGCAAGCTGGAAGCCGCTTGTGATGGCAAGGCTGAAACCGTGGACCTGAGCTATCCGATTCTGAAAGAATTCGCGGAAGCTCTAGCCGATGATCTAAACATCGCCGGAGCGCTCGGCGCCGTGTTGCCGTGGGCGTCGTCGACTCCTGCGGATCCGGCGGCCGCATTGGGGGCTCTGAACAAGATTAATGAAGTGCTCTGCGTCGCTCCCCTGGGATCTGCGGATCTTTCCGGCGGCGGTTCGGGCGAACAGACGGCAATCGATGATCTCTGCCGTCAGCTTGATGAAGCTCGCAAGGCGAAAGACTTTGCCGCAGCGGACCGTATCCGCGGCGAAATTCAACAGCAGGGGTACGACGTTAAGACGTCGCCAACCGGAACGATTGCTGAAAAGCGTCTGGCGTAGTTACAAAGAAAATCTGCAGGCAGGACGCTCCACATCGGGCGATCCTGCCCACAGATTCTGAAGCGACCTGAGGGAAAAGGAAGACTCATGCGCCCAATCTTCATCCTGGCTGTTCTGTTCAGCGTAACAGTTTTTGGCTGCAAGACTTCGATCCGAGTCCCCATCGTTTCTTCTGACAGATCGGTCGATACCAGCGAGCTGACTGTCGGACAGACCTGCTTCGTGACTTTGAAGTCTGAGGAGTCTGGTAGTTCCGTCAGTTACGAAAGCAAAATAGTGAAAGCAGACAGGAACTCAATTCGTCTGTCAGCTCCGCTTCGTATTGCAAGGAGGTCACTCAGTCCAACAACCGACGACGAGTCCCTTGACGGCAATGAGAAACCCGGACGACTGGATTCTGATGTGACCATTCCTCGTGACGAAATCATCGACTTTACACTGCTGTCACTCAAGGCGCCGTATTAGGCGGCCGAGGGTGTAGACATTGCATGGATTCCAACCCGGACATGCCAGCGAGTGGATCAAGCAATGCAACTGCCGCTCGCCTTTGCTGACTAGTGATTCATTACGCACGCACTTTTCCTTGCCAGAGATCTTGCTTCCTTAAGATTGCCTGTTTCTAAGATGACAGCAGACCAGGCAGTCCGTCGCAGGAAGTTCCAGAAGCGGATTCTGGTCCGAAAGACGATTCTGCCAAAGCCGGGGTTGAAGTTTCGCGACAGAACGCCACAGTTTGTGGCGAACCTTTCATTCTTGCTGTGAGTCCGTGCGACCATGCTTTACGTTAACGAAAAAATCCAGATCCCTGACACCGAGTTTCAGCTTGCCTATGCGCGAAGCGGTGGGCCTGGTGGCCAGAATGTCAACAAAGTGAATTCCAAGGCGATTATGACCTGGGATATCACCCAGACCGTTTCGTTGCCAGATGATATGAAGCAGAGATTTCTGGCGAAGTACAGTCGACGTATTACCAGGGACGGGCTGTTTCAGATCACAAGTCAGCGGTATCGCGATCAGGCGCGCAACATTGAAGATTGTCGACTTAAACTTGCGGAACTCATCGTTTCCATTGCAACGCCGCCCGTCAAACGCAAACCATCAAAGCCCTCAAAGGGGGCTCGCCAGCGGCGACTGAATGACAAACACGTTCGATCAGACAAGAAGCAATCCCGACGTCGCCCAGGAATGGGCGATTAGGCCGAGCGCATTGTAGTGCTCTGTCCACGTGAGTTTGAGGAGTTGCATAACGTCGTGCGAGACGCCATCGCTCCCGGAACGCGGGCGTCTCGTCCGCTGAACATTCCTGAATTCACAAACGACAGTGCAGTAGAACGATTGTCTCAATCGTTCATGAGCAGTTGAGACAACTGTTCTACTATGGGCTGGCAATCCATTTCCTGCCGGTCGCCTTAGTGCTCTGGCTTCTTTGAAATGATGAATAAAAAGTCGCAGTCTGGATTGAACAGCCTGAGTTCCGGCGTCTTGCGACTTCACTGGAACTCGGTCCCGATTGATTGGTTTAACCGTCAGCCGGGGCGTACTTGGAGCGGCGACCAACGTACGCCTCCGGCTGACGGTTATACAATAAGTGACTCCGTCGGGACCGTTTAAAGTATCAATCAACAGACGGCCCGGGACGACCTGCATCCATCTGAACTTCAATCACGGAGCACTATCGCGCCATCGGGCGATAAGCTTCTGCTTGCTGTTCGGAGCCCAGCCAGTTAATCATTCTGCATGACCTTCAGGATCAGCTCGGCAAAATTGCGTTGTGATAGATATCCTGCACATCGTCACAGTCGTTCAGAAGAGTCATAAACTTTTCGAACATGGGCACGTCATCCGGGCTGATTTCTTTGTCGGCCTGAGGATGAAAAGTGATTTCCTGCACGTCGAGTTCAATTTTTGGGAACGCTTCCATCAGGGCCGTTTTGGCTTTGAAGAATTCCGAAGCCGGCGCAAACAGCGTGACGGTGCCATCCTTTGATTCGACGTCGTCAACGTCGACTCCGGCGTCAAGCATGGCTTCCAGAATCTGATCGCCATCGTCCCACTTAAATGACAGCACGGCCAGATGGTCAAACATGTGGGCGACCGAACCCGTTGGTCCCAACTTCGCACCTGTTCTTGTGAAACAGGTGCGAACGTCTGTAATTGTGCGATTATTGTTATCTGTCAGGCAGTCGACAATCACTGAAAATCCGCCTGGGCCAAATCCTTCATAGCGCACGGTCGCAAAATCTTCGCCACCGGCACCTTTCGCTTTTTCAATTGCCTTGTCAATAACATGACTCGGAACCTGATCGCGCTTGGCTCGTTCAATCATATGCTTCAGCGCGGGGTTATTGGCCGGGTCAGGCACACCATTCTTTGCCGTGACGTACAACTGCTTACCGTACTTGGAATACAGCTTGGATTTCTGACCAGCGGTCTTGAATATCGAAGCCTTGCGATTTTCGAAACTTCTTCCCATAGCGATTGCCACTTGTTGTGTTACAAAATTGACTGAGGCCATTGCGTCAGTGACGGAACGTTCAACATGTTAGCAAATACTCCGACAACTGCCTCTGACCGGGGAAATATTTGCATTGATGGCGTTCGGGCCCGGCTGGAAAGGCAATCAGCACCTTGAGGCGAGCGGCGTATGAGGACCTGCCAATGTTGACCTGAATGCGAAATTCAACCGCCGGATTTCCGATCTTTCGACAAAAGTCTGCGGGGACCGTGTTGTAACGATCTCCTCTGCGACTACTCTGACCACAGTCAAAAAAGGAACCAGGAATTTCGCGATCGCAGTGAAAAGCGGTCGTCCTGTTGGACTCTCTGAAATGTCGCCTCGGCGGATTTGTTATTCTTCGCTCGGGCTGGATTGAGGTGTTTCAAAATTGCCGAGTTCGTAAGATTTCAGGCGGTCACTCGGCCAGCGTCCGAATTCTGTCGATTCCGGTTACAGCTCATTCTTTACAACTCAAAACATAATGAGGCGATGCCACGGCCGCTCCTTGTGGTCGCAAACAGCCCGCTATCAAATCGCCCGACATCATCGCAATTGAAAGACTTCATTCGTGCTCAAGAGTATCGTCGCCAACCTTCGCGCCTGCTGGAGTACGCTGATTGTCAGCGACCTGCTGTTTAAAGCCGTTACTTTTGTCCTGCTGACTCCAATCATCAGCTTGCTGTTTCGATTGTTTCTGTTTGCCTCGGGCCGAACTGTTCTGGCTGACGCCGACATTGCACGGTTTCTTCTGCACCCCCTTGGCTGGTTGACTTTTGTCATTATCGGTGGAGCGATGCTTGGCGTTTTCGTTCTGGAGCAAGCCGTCATGATGACTGTCTGCATTGGTGCAGACAAGAACCTGAAGCTTCAACCGACCAGCGTGTTGCTCTTTGTGGCCGCCAGTGTGTGGAGATTATTCTGGCTGACAAGTCGCATTGTGGCTCATCTTGGAATTCTGGTGATTCCATTTCTGGCAGCCGGCGGTGCCATCTTCTGGCTGTTGCTGACGGATCATGACATCAATTTTTATCTGACTCACAAGCCGCCAAAATTCTGGATCGCGGTCACTCTAATTGGTTCGATTCTGGCTGTCATGGCCACACTGATCCTCAGAAAACTCACGGACTGGATCTTCGCACCGCAATTATTGTTATACGAGAATTTGAGCCCGCTTGATGCGCTCAGGGAAAGCCGGAACCGAGCGCAGGGGCATCGTTTTACCGTTGGCAAATCGATCTTTGCCTGGGCTGTCGTCAACATCCTCATTAGCTTTGCAGTTTCTGTTTTAGTGATTACCGTCGGTCAGTGGTTTGTCGCTCAAGCTGGCGGAAGTCTCTGGATTCTTGTCGTCGCCGTTGGCACTGTCATGTTGTTGGCGGGTTTTGCGAACCTTGCCACAAACATGTTAGCAAATGCGTCTTGCGGATCTCTCATGAGTCTGCTTTATCTGAGACTCGTTGCTCCCGAGCAGGTTTCACTCCCGGCTTCCGCAAGCAACGTCTACGGTTCGTTTTCTGCGAAACTTACACGAGGTCGAGTTCTGACGGGCGTCGCGGTTGCCGTGCTGATTGCCGCAGCGCTGGGGGCCTCGGCGATTCATGGCTACGATCTTGAAGATCGTATTGAAATCACCGCGCACCGTGGCGGCGCTGGCGTGGCCCCTGAAAATACTCTGGCTGCATTTCGTCAGGCGATTCAGGACAAGACGGACTGGATTGAGATCGACGTTCAGGAGTCAAAAGACGGCGTTGTGATGGTGGCTCATGATAGTGATCTTGCAAAGGTTGCTCGGAATCCGATCAAGATCTGGGCTGCTACTGCGGAGGAACTAAAGTCCGTTGATATCGGGAAACGCTTTGATGCTCGGTTTGCAGGCGAACATGTACCGACACTGGAGGAAGTTCTTCAGATGGCCAGGGGCAAAGTGCGAGTCAACATTGAGTTGAAATACTACGGGCATACTCAGGATCTTGAAAATCGAGTGATCGAGCTTGTCGAACGATTCGGCATGGAGTCTGAGATCGTAGTGATGTCGCTGGAGTCGAAAGGTATTGAAAAAGTAAAACGACTGCGTCCAACATGGACAGTTGGATTGCTGACGGCGGTTGCTGCAGGAGATCTGACTCGAGCCAATGCAGACTTCCTTGCTGTGAAAAGTTCTATTGCCACTCGCAGTTTTGTCGAGTCCGCTCATCGACGCAGCAAGTCTGTATCCGCCTGGACGGTGAACGATCGGTATGCAATGTCGGCGATGATCAGCCGTGGTGTGGATAACCTGATCACCGACTATCCTGCACTGGCTCGAGAAGTCCTTGCCGAACGAGAAGCGATGAGCCCTTTGGAGCGTCTGATGGTTGAGGTTGCATTTTATCTCGGGGCCGCACGAATTCCGCAGCAGTAAAGACCAGCGTAACAATTACTGTCTAAAGTGCTGGTGTTTGCTCAGAGGCAGTGAATTTGTCCACGCTCGAGACGCCAGCGAGTAGGCTTCGAATACTCAACGGCCCACTCGCTGGCGCTTCGAGCTTGTATGTGGGTGATCGTGAGTTGGATTGACAATGAACTCCCGGGGAAAGCAAATGGTTTTGCCGACCAAAGGGCGACACTCCATTGTAAGTCGCCCTTGGCGAACTATTGGCAAATCCACTTTCTTGCGGCGATTGCAGCGACTGTCAAGAATCCAACTGCCATTGTGAGGATGACAGCGACCTCCGGAAGAATGCTGACCACGATGGAGGTATCAGGGCTGTTGTACCAAAAGACTTTCAGAAACCCGTCCATTGCCCAGGCATTGAAAACGAAGGATGAAAGTGTCAGCAAAAAGGATGGCATGATAAACCGCGGGATCATACTGCCGCCGATCGCAGACATGATCAGGATGATAATCGACGAAAGTCCCTCCAGCTGTTTTCTGGAGCGACACAGTGTGGCAATCATCATGATGAAGGCGGCAGATCCCAATGAACTGACAACCGACATGATACCGGCACCAAGCAGTGTTTCTGTGTGCCACAGATTTAATCCAAAGACGACCGATGCGAATACAAACATCAGACTGATTTGTACAACTCCGAGCATTGCATAGAACAGCCAATGCGCTGTCAGCAGGTGAAGCATCGTCATGCGGCCGGAAAGCATGCGTTCCAGCGTTCCTCTTTCCTGATGCTCCAGCAGACTCGCGGACGCACCAGACATGGAGAACATGATGAACATAACAGAGATACCCGCAGCATAGTACGAAATCATCTTCGCGCCGTCGGTCTGCTTGTCGTGCGAGCCGCTGCTCTTTCCTGCGTCGCGCGAAGAAATCGAAGAAATACGAACCATGCCGTCTGCCATCGAGAGGCCCGATCTGGTTGCCTGCTCTGGTTCACCAGAATTGGCTGATGCTGGCGAGACTGCAGACTTCATCAGCAGAACGGCTGCTTCCTGAAGCGGTGAAAACGCACCACCAAATTGACGAAATTGCGTTATCCCTTTGTCAATCAGAATGTCGGGCGACGATGCAAACGCAGACGCCTGCAGGACTCCTGTCAGCATTTGTTCTGCAATCGGATTTGATGGGTCATAGATGAGTTCAATTGCCGGGCGATCGGATTGACCAAAGTTGGCAAGCGAATCCTCAAGCCCCTTCGGGAAAATGATGGCGGCCGTTGCTTTTCCGGACTGGACCGCGGCGATCGCCAGGTCTCCTTCATGGATAGTTTCAGGCTTGTCGTTGTTGGTCGCAGCATTCTTTGCAGAGAACTCAGCAACGGTTGAGATCTCCAGTCCGTCCATCTCGCCAAGGGAATCGATCATTCGTTGTGACGATTTCGATCCATCAAGATCTGCGACAAGAACCCGCAACGGTCTGGGAGCAGACTCGCCGACTCCGCCGAAAATGGCAGCGAAAACGGTGAACATGACGCATGGCAGCGCGAACGAAACGGCCATGGCCATGCGATCGCGAAATAGCGAAATCACCTGGGCTTTAATGAGAGCGGGAATCATGAAGATGTCCATCTGACGCAAAAATGGAGTCTGAGAATGTTCGCAACGGCTCTTGCAGAGGTCGATTTATTTGCAGCAAGATTGCCTGAATGTGGCCGCGATTGTAAACGGCATCGCATCGCAAGTCTTCCCTGTCAGATATAGAACTACTGAGCGCACTCCAGGCTCAATGGGTACTGTTCATTCTGCCACATGCCTTACTGCTTGCATTGGATTGCGGCCGCAACATTTTGATCTTGATCACGATCCCTGCATAGGAACAGTTCCGAAATAGTCTCCGTACTTTGTTAGGAGCGGAAGGGCGCGAGCCCTCCGGTTTCGCTTCACCGGACGGCTCGCGCCGTTCCGCTAGCCTGCATTGCGCACCACGTTCCAACGAAAAAGCCTTCACATGCGTATAAGTGGTTGTCTAATCATCACTTAACACGCACGGAAGGCAGATCGATGTCCGAGACACAGTGTACGGAACAGTTGCAGCTTTTTGAA
>JBGSVD010000239.1:0-25897 GCA_041753135.1 Planctomycetaceae bacterium | reverse complement strand
CGCCGGGGAGCGAACTTAACGAGTGAGCATTGAGGTACCACCAAGCGAAGGAAACGAAGTGCGGTGGGATGGGCGTCAGGAAGTCATAGCGTCTTGATAGTACCGCTGAAGCTGGCGAACAGCGCCCTGCTGGAGCCAGTGAAGGGAAGCGAGACGTCGGATCATGGAACCGTTTTTGAGAACCACGACAGATGCATCGAAATCTGACCCTCGTGTCACCGAAACAGGAACGGATAGCCGCGTGGGGTGCCGGAAGGTAGCGAACCCATGATCTGAGGAACCGTATGCTCTAATGCGAGCAAGTACGGGTCTGTGGGAGCCCCGGGGCGGCAACGCCCCGAGGCCACCCGGTCCGGAGCAGTTTAGGACTGTCCATAATGTGTCTCCTTTCGGTTTCACTGACGCAGGTTGTTCTATGCGGTCCGATGAGAACGGCGTGTCAAGTTCTTAACTCATGCAGTCTTGGTTCGAGCCTCTTCGAGGTCCCAGAAAGGGACTCTCTGAGTATCCATCTGCGCCTCTTCGGGAGGGGCAAAATTAACGCAACCTGCTGCAGGCAGATCACGTGAATTTCTTAGAAGAGTCAGTGGCCGGAGAGAACGGTGTCGCAAACGTAGACCTTCACGTCGTGAGTCTCTTATTATGAGCCACAGAAAGGACCTTGAAGATGGCTCAGAAGAAGGCAGTCTTGAAGTCAAAGGACACACATCGGCGTTACGCGGATGAGTTCACGGAAGAGGCCGTGCAGATGGTGCTGGACGGTCACACTGCGCCATCAGTTGTTGAGCGGCTTGGTTTGCCGTACGTGAACATGTTGTACCGCTGGAAGCAGGGGCGAGAAGATCACTTCGTTACGGCTCAGGATTTCAACACTGAACGAATCAGATTCCTCAACTTTCGCGTCGTCTGGCTGCAGATACTCGTGTTCAACTTCAAGTACGGCAGGACGTGACCCATTCAACGCTATCATCGTTTCGAGATCGAAAATTGGCAAGAACGGATCTACGACCGTCTGTCCCGGATACAACTTTGCAGCAGGCTGCCATGAACCCCAACTGCCCATTTCGGCGACACGGAATCGAACGCGATAGCAGCACCAATGAAAACCTCAAGCAAATCAATATTTCGCTCACTGCATCGATTTCCGCGTACTTGCAGTTGAGTTGCCATGAAATCAAAGTCTTAATAGCGTCTATTCAAATTTATCGAATCAAATCGATTCGGGAGATACGCTCAGGCAACGAAAATGCAGGGCTCTCATTCTTCCGATCAGTTGATGTCCCCTTTCGCGGTAGCGGTTCGAATCAAGCCGAGCGGCCTCAAGTGCATGATACTGGGCCAAAGACGTTTCCTGGATGTCTTCAAAGAACTGAGCCAGCAGGAAATGAGTGTCCGCATTCGGATTGATTTCCAGCAGCCTCTGATAACAGGCACGAGCCTCACTTAGTCGGCCCAGTCGGCGATAACAATAGGCACAACCCATCGCGACCTGATACGCCTCTGCTGAGGCATCCGTATCTTCTGAAGATGATTTCAACAGTGTTTCAGCGTTGCTATAGAATCGTATCGCCGAGTTCCAGTCATGCCTGTTTTCATACATCGTTCCCAGCAGGCTGCACGATTCAACGCTCTGGATCGATTCTGCTTTTTCAAGCAGTAGGTTGATCGAGTTACTCGTGTGGCCCAGCATTGCGAGCAAACGTGATCGCTGCAGCCGCTGATCGAAAGAAGCCGTTGTGGAAAGTTCTGCGCTGACCTGCCAATTCAGCGCATCGATCTCCCGGTCCAGTTCGGACTGCTCGCGTCGCAGAAAGTGGCCGTCTGTGCGAATCATTGGGTCCAGAATCAAAATCCGCCTGAGAAGAGACCTGGCTTCTCCCAGCCTTGATTGCTGACGAAGACTGAAGTACTGCTCTGAATCATGGCGAACTCGAGCGTCGAGATAAAGTCGAGGGACCAGAATCAGTACAGTGATGCAGCAGACTGCCCGCAGGATGTTTGTCTGCAGATCATTCCTGCGATGTTCATCAGAGAAGTTGATCACACATGGCGTAATCAGAGTCGCACCGAAAGTGATGCAGAATGAAACGGCGATGCGGCTGAGCCCTGCGAATGCAGGCAGCTCATCGACGCGCCCGGCCGTCTCCTGAAACCTGAAAAAGAGATTCCAGACTATTGTCCATAACAGGGCAGCCAACAGGCAGCATGAAAGTTTTGTCACTCGCTTTTGCAGCAGATGCCCCAACACCCACGCTGCAGGGGCGGTGCTCAGCAGGCAGACCACCGCCACATCACGATAGACGAATGGCAATAAGATGGCACCAGCTGGCTGGTCAACGGGAAGTGATCCGTCGTGGATGCCAATCAGAGCAGCCAGAACACTGATTGTGCCCATCAACAAAGAAACACGAACAACTGCTTCTCGGAATGATTCAGTACTTTGCGGCATAAACAACCTGGTCAACAGAGAATAGAAAGCAGCGGTGTGTGGCCAGCGGGTTCACGATCAGGAACTCGGCTACGGACCAGATGGCAAACCTGCAGAACGTCTGCTCTTCCAGATCATGCCGTCATAGGTGTAATGCAGGAAGGCCACGATGACGTTGACCAGCAACCACAGTTCAGGAACATCACGATCCATCAGCAATGAGCCGCTGCCCAGTACAATCGCATACGTCATCAGCGTGAGTCCCCAGCGCGGGGCAATCCATCGGAGAATAGAATTCCGATTCCCGGAGGCATCCGCCCTGCGCTGCATGTGCCAGCCAATTATGGCAAGGTATTCGCTCGCATGGAACCATGCAGATGCGGTGGCCAGGGACAGCACGATGTCCGGACGATGAGTATGAACGGCCCAGAGCAGGCTGACGTACAGACTCAGAAGACTGATCAAATAAAGACTGCGACCGCGAATGCCGCCATTGATTGACTTGAGTTCCCGTGACACAAGCCAGCCGGGAATCACAAGGCTTAACCAGTCAACACGGCTCAACCACGCTTCTATTTCACCAGGGACAGAGGCGGCTGACGCCGTGCGAAAGATAACATACAGCAGAAAACTGCGAAAGAGCCACTTCTCCAGCCTGACGGGTGATGAAGTCGAATCGGATCCGAGGCGGCTGTAGATCCGATAGATGCCATGATGCTGAGCCGCAAAGTGCCATGCGTTCCACAGATAGTCGACCGCCAGCAGACACGTCAGCGTCCCGGTGGTCATGCGAACGCCAAGGCAGAGCACGCCAATGACCACTGCTATCTCGATATAAGCCTGCTTTCGCTGCCGAAAGCGTTCGCGATCCAGCAGGACAACCAGCAGCGTAGACCAGCGATGGGGAGTAGTAATGAAATACAGTTGCCAGAACTGGATGCCCGATCGTCCCTCGAACCCGGGAGCAAACTGCAACAGCAGCAGCAACGGCCAGAAAATGTTCGCAATAAAAAACGCATCACAGGCTCGGCCAAGAATCCATTTTCTGGTTTCCGCCCGAGTTCCTGCGATGCGATCTGATGCGTCTGTTTTTCCCGATGCCGAAGTCGACTGATCGAAAGACACTGGTTCAGCATGAGCCATCAGGCACCCGGTACAAAGCTACCTGGCACGTTGCGTTCGAGATTGATCGTCAGCTCGTTCTTTTCTTTGGCTTCGATCTTCACCTCGACCGGTGATGATGTCGGATCGGAATAAATGGTCGGGATCACATCGGCCGATGTGACAGTTTCCACAGCCTGCATGGGCGCTTTTCCCGGTGCATCACTGTCGCCACCGTAATCCGGCTCCTGCGAAGTCGTCTGATTAATGATCACGCGAAAACTTCCTGCCATCGCACCGTCACCATCTTCATAAGTGGTCAGGACGAAAGTTCCATCCGAGTTAATGGTGCCGCCAGCATTCTTTCCGTTCTGTGAGGCCACAGGAACAAGAGAAATTGCTCCTCCTCCAGTCATCGGCTTTCCATCGAATGTGACGATCCCCCTAGCAGGGAAGACCTCGACGTTTTCACTGCCTCCACAGCCAACAGTAATCACCGCAAGCGTCATTACGAATGCGGGGCACAGGATGTTCTTTCTTGTCTTCATGATTCAATTCCTTCTACAACGAACTCGCCCGTATGTCGACGCTGCATGCGGGACAATAGAGTCAGCTAAAACTCTCCGGTCGTTTCGCCGCCGCCACGTGTGCCAATCGCCTGCCACAGGAGCAAGTCGACGTTCTCTGAGAAAAAGCGGACCGAACCATCAGCAAGCGCGCCCTGAACGCCACCGATGTGGTAACTGCGAGCGGCCGAATACATCTCTGTATATGGCGAACCGATCTGCACACATGGCATACCCTGGGCCGGGAAGCTGCGACATCCCCAGACTCCGTCAGGTGTTGTGCTGTTTGGGCCAGTCCGAGTGCTGAAAATATTAGCCCCCATCACCCCATACGACCACGTGCCTCGAGTATCCTGGAAAGAAGGGCCAGTAGCACTTGCGAGACGAAACTTCAGTTCGCTGATGGCGATCGTGTTGGATGTTCCATCGGTCATGTCTCGCATGCTGAACCGAGAATTGTTTCCGAAGACGCCGCCAACTGCGGAATCGTTCGTGTGAACTCGACCGTAGCCCGCCTTGCCGTAGCTGGCACAGTAGTTGCCACGCGCCAAGTGTTCCATTCCGGTGCCGTTAGCCAGTCGTTCGTCGTTTGTTGGATGAGACGGACAGGACATGGCAGGGAGAGGATCTCGGCCAACCGTCGCCCCCTGCACCGTATAGGTGGTATTTCCAAACCAGTCCACGACTTCGGGTCGCTCTGCCACAATTTTTGCAAAGGACTGATATTGAGCAGCCTGCTCAAAAAACGGCAATAGGAAGCAGATCCATGGACCGCCAATCCCTGGACCGCCACCACCATTTCGTCCGTTGGGGTCATCTCCCACTGGATTCACAGTACCCGGCGGAAAAACGCTGTGCGTGTCATGATAGTTGTGCAGCGCCAGAGCAAGTTGTTTCAGGTTGTTCTTGCACTGAGTTCTGCGAGCCGCTTCGCGTGCCTGCTGGACGGCTGGCAACAACAATGCGATCAGGATCGCGATGATGGCAATGACCACCAGAAGTTCAATAAGTGTGAATCCGTGTTTTCACTGAGCTCGTTTCATGCGGCGTGTCTCCTTAGAATGAAAATGCAAATCGGTCGGCTCAAACGAGGTAACTCATGATGTCTTCTGTCATGTTCGACGCGTGCCGTTAAGTTTGAGTGAGGCGAATACCATTTTTTGAGTTTTCCGTTTCTCAACATTTCTGATGGCCTGAGCAGCCGACAGTTGACCATTTAGCCATTCAGAATGCGTCGATGAGGTAGTTGAAAAGAGTCCGCACAATTGATTCGCAGCCGTCGGTCTACTCGGATAATTCACAATCCTGCCGACATTACGAGTACTCATGATCACAAGTAAGGACAACTGTCGATACGTGCTCAGGATGCTGTATGATGCTGGCGCGAAGTTCTTTCTGCAGCGGCTCACACTTGTCGCGATGTGGTGTTCTCAAGACGCTCCGAAAGAGAAGTTTATTCCAGTCGCGGCCGTCCTCATGAATTCTTGACAATCGTTAACTCTAATTCCGGGCGAAACACAGAATGAGTTTTTTTACGGAGATTGAACGATGAACACATCCATCAGCGACAATTTGTTTCGATCACGAAGCCATGAAGTTATTCGCAACGTCATGGCGGGCCTCATGGTGCTGATGACGGGTTCATCTCTGCGAGCCGACTGGCCGATGTACCGCAATGATGCGGCTCGCAGCGGCTACACAACTCAGCGACTGGATGCACCACTGCAGGAAGGCTGGATCTATCGCGCGCCGCATGCCCCGCACTCGGCGTGGCCTCGTTCAGATCGACAGATCTTCGACCGAGCGATTCAACCTGTGATCGCTGGCGGGATCGTCTACTTCGGAGACACAGTGACTGGAGTAATCAACGCTCTGGATCTGAAAACGGGAACTCTAAAATGGCGTTTCTTCACCGAAGGCCCTATTCGTTTCGCTCCGGTCGTTTTTGAGGACCGGCTGTTCGTCACCAGCGATGATGGCTGCCTGTATTCACTCAATCTTGCCAGCGGTCAGATGTTGTGGAAACATCAGGGCGGCCCGGATCATAATCGTCGTCTGGGCAACGAACGGATGATTTCCCGCTGGCCAGCACGAGGTGGAGCGGTGGTTGTGGAAAACATCCTCTACTACGGTGCGGGAATCTGGCCTTCGGATGGAATCTTCCTGCATGCTCTGGACGCTAGCACCGGTGAACCGGTCTGGGTGAATGATAACTCCGGCAGCATTTACATGCCGCAACCTCACGGCGGCGCGGATGCCGAAAGTGGTGTGGCCGCGCAGGGATATCTTGTTGCGACAAACACCAGCCTGGCGGGAACGTCAGGCCAGAATGAAGAACGTGAGTGGCTGCTGGTTCCCACGGGCCGAGCGGTACCGGCTGCTTTCGACCGTGCGACCGGACAGTTCCAGTACTTCAATCTTCAAAAGTATGGCCACAAGGGCAGCGCGAGCGTTGTCGCGAGCGATCGCTACTTCCTGAACAGCGGCATGGCGTTTGATACTGTCACGGGCGAGTCGCTGGAAACCATCGGAGCCGGTGCGGTCGTGTCAACGGCTGACGGCGTGGTGAAGCACTCCGGCGGCGCGTTGGAAGGTTCTCGCTGGGAAATCGTGGAAAAGAAAGACCGCAAAGGAGTGTCATATCAGGCACCGGCTTTGGCTTCATTGTGGAGCGTCAAAGGTGTGCCCGTTCCGCAGGAATTGATCGTAGCCAACACCACGGCAGTGATTGGTGCGGAGAAGAAAGTGCTCACGGTCGATAGTGAAAAGCAGTCGATCACATGGCAGGCGGATGTCGATGGTACCGCGATGGGACTTGCCGTGAGCGATGGATGTTTGCTTGTCTCCACAAACACCGGAACGCTCTATTGCTTTCAGCCGACACCTCTTGCAGTGACTACCGCTGACGCCTCTGAAAAACACGACACGCGAGTAACAACGAATGCCGACTCACCGATTTCAGTTGTTGACGAGCAACTAACCGCAGCCGCGGAGCAGATTCTGACACAGTCAAGAATGCGAGCGGGTTACTGCCTGGATCTGGGTTGCGGCGACGGGCAGTTGGCGATGGCACTGGCTCAGCAAAGTGACCTGCAGATCATCGCGATCGAAAGTGATCCTCAATTATTGCAGCAAGCGCGTGAACGATTGCTGGCGGCCAATTTGCTGGGATCGCGAGTCACCGTGCTGGCGACTACGGATCTGGCCGACACCGGCTTGCCGAATTACTTCGCGAACCTGATCGTTTCGCAGAAGGCTCTAAAGGACGGCGTGGAAAGCCTGCCGCCCGGCGAACTGGAGCGGTTGCTGCGTCCTTACGGCGGCATCTCAGTCCTCGGTTCTCCCGATGCATTGACACGCCATGAACGAGGCCCGCTTGCCGGTGCTGGGCAGTGGACTCATCAGTATTCCACGGCGGGAAATTCTACCTGCTCAACAGACGAATTGGTCAAAGGCCCGCTGGGTCTGCTCTGGTTTCGCGACATCGAACTGGAGATGCCTCAACGCCACGGTCGAGGCCCCGGGCCTCTGTTTTATGACGGCCGCTTGTACTCGATGGGATTGAACGAGCTGGCCTGTGTGGATGCCTACAACGGACGACTTCTGTGGAAGTATCCGCTTCCCAAAATTCTCAAGGCGTACGATGGCGACGAGCTGATGGGCACCGCGGGTACTCACAGCAACTACTGCATCGCCGAAACCGGCCTGTACGTGCGACGCGAATCCCGCTGCCTGCAGATTGATCGCATCACCGGCCAACTGATCGAAGAATTCAAAGCTCCTTTGCAGCCCGACGGGCAGCCGGGAACATGGGGATTCATCGCGTGTCAGAACGGCATTCTAATCGGCACGCTGGCGGACCCCGAGCACGTCGTAACGTTTCGCTATGTGGATCGCGGCGGTGACATGAAATCGCTGCTGACGGAGTCCAAAACGCTGTTCGCGATGGATGCAAAATCCGGCGAAACGCTTTGGCGATTCGATGCCGATGCGTCCATTCGCCACAATGCCATCGCCTTCGACGGGGACGGCGTCTACTTCATCGAACGACCGGTCGCTCGATTCGATCTGGTCAAGAATGCCAAGCCGGATTACCACCCGACAGGCTCCATCGTGGCCCTCGACGCGCGTACCGGAAAAGCACGTTGGAAGAGCGTCAACGAAATCGACGGAACGCTGCTCGCCCTGAGCGAAAAGCATCCGGTGCTTCTGATGGGATCTCAGCCGACTCGTTTTGCACTCGCTTCTGAACCGGGCAACAGCGTGGCTGTCTTCGACATGAAGACCGGCGAACAGCGATGGAGAAAACCGGTGACGTACAGTTCGCGGCCGATGATCAATGATCGCACGATTTACGCTCAGGGCGGTGCGTGGGACTTGCTGACTGGCGAAGAGCAGCCGTTCAATTTTGGTCGTTCTTACGGCTGCGGTGTTCTGGCAGGATCGAAGCACACGATGGTCTTCCGATCAGCCACGCTGGGCTATTTTGACTTCAAACACCAGGAAAAGACCGACAATTTTGGCGGCATTCGTCCAGGCTGCTGGATCAATGCGATTCCGGCTGGCGGACTGGTGCTGGTTCCGGATGCGTCAGCGGGCTGCGTTTGCAGTTATCTGAATCAATCGTGGTTTGCGCTCGAGCCGGATGGTCTGCGTCCTCCTGCGATCTCGCCCAGGGGCGGAGCGTTTCGAGAGCCCGTCGAAGTTACTCTGACTCCTGACGAACCCGGACAAACGGTTCGTTACACGGTGGATGGCACCACTCCAAACGCCGGATCTCCGGAAGCCCACGGGGCGATTCGAGTGGATGCGAGTATCTCTCTGAAGGCGAGAACCTTCGACGCGAACAATCGGCCAGGTCGGATGGCGGAGAGCGAGTTTGTGATCGATCCCACTATCCTTCCGATCGAAGATATGCACTGGCGTGTCTGGGACGTCAGCGGTGAAGGTGTTTCATCGCCGCCAAGTCGCTGGGCTGTGAAGGATGGCACGATTTCTCAGCTGTCGAACATCTTTCTGGGTAGCGCGACCGAAGCAAATTCCGAAGTGGAGCGTTACGGAACCCTGCGAATCTATCAGGACGCGATGCCGTTTACTGATGGTAACATGGAACTGGAAATGCGATCCGATGATGACGATTCTTTTGGCATAGCCTTTCGCTGCCAGGATGAGAAACAACATTATCTTTTCAGCAGCGATCGACAGCGAAACTTCAGCATTCTGGCCGTAAAGAACGGCGACGAATACCGAATTCTCGCGACTTCCGATCGAGCTTATCAGCCGGGGAAATGGCATCGACTGAAGATCACGATGGATGGTGCAAACCTGCAGATCGACCTTGACGACCAACGTCTTCTTGAAGCCAGCGACTCAACTTTCTCCGCAGGCACTATCGGTCTGCACAGTTGGGGTTCTGACAAGGTGCAGTTCCGCAACATCCGACTGCAGTCACGATGAGTTGACTTACGTAGACCGATCTGTCCTCAGATCGGTGAGCGTGCACGCTGCAAACCAAAGCCGATCACCATCTCAAAACCGCAACGTGGCGGGTTCGCCACGCGATGACTTGCGAAATGAAAATGGCGGCGATGACTCACCAGGCCGCCGGTGTCGATCTGGGACAGATCGACCTACGTAGACCGATCTGTCCTCAGATCGGTAAGTGTGCACGCTGCAAACGAAAGCCGATCACCATTTCAAAACCGCAACGTTGCGGATTCGCCACGCATTGACTTGCGATAGGGAAGTGGCGGCGATGACTCACCAGGCCGCCGCTGTCGATCTGAGGACAGATCGACCTACGTTCAAAAACTCACTCCTTCGCGACACGGCGGAGTTCTATTTCAGAGAGGACTATCACGCCGACTCTGGGGACCAACCGCAATTCACGCACCAGCCGTTCACCGTCGACGAAAGAAACGTCGACGCCATGTTCCGCTTGACGTGACGAACGAATTCGCTACTCTTTGTCGATCTGGCGAATTCATTCGTCACATTTCCGACAGGAGTGAATCATGGCACGGGCGGTTTCCAGTCAGCCGACAGAGGTCGAGCTGCAGATCCTTCGAATCCTCTGGGAAAGCGGCGGCTCGACGGCGCGCGAGGTTCATAACGGGCTGACAGAAATCAAGGGCACGACCTATTCGACCACCGTCAAGATGCTGTCCGTGATGCTCGAGAAGGGGCTCGTCAAACGTGACGAAGCAGTTACGCCGCAGGTTTATCGAGCGGCGATGAGCCAGAAGGTGACACAGAAGAGAATGCTGGGAGACCTGATCGAGAAGGTCTACAACGGCTCGGCGATGAGTCTTGTGCTTCAGGCGTTGTCATCCGGAAAAGCGTCGACCGATGAGCTGGCGGAAGTTCGCAGAATCGTCGACGAGCTGGAAGGGAAGAAGCCATGATGTCAGGTCTGATGGTGATCGTTCCGGTTTGGGTTGAACGTCTGGGATGGATGCTGGTGCATTCGCTGTGGCAACTAGCGATCTTGGCAGTAATGGCTGCGGTGTTGCTTCGATTGCTGCGAAACAGATCGGCACGAATGCGGTACGCTGTGGCGGTTGCGATGTTGGCGTTGATGGCGATCGGGCCTGCTGCGACTTGGTGCTTTATTTCTGTCGAACCAGTTCAGCGAGTATCCTCGTCGCGGACTGATGAACGATCCGGGGCTGAACGACAAGTGGCTTCAGTGGTGCAGAAGCCTGTAACCATTGAGGCGGGCTCGGTGGGGTTTGAGGATGCTACAACCGCTGAGGCCGTGGCGATTCCTTCGACTGCTGAGGCCGAACTGGCGGATGTTTCTCCACAGACTTCCGAAGTCCGCATCGACGACGCTTATGAAACGTCAGCCTCCGCGTTGCTGCTCGATCGGAAACCAGCATCGACGGTAGCGCTCGTTCGTGAATCCATCGAGAAAATCGCCCACGCCATGAAACCTCATTTGCCCATTCTGGTCGGCGTATGGTTATCTGGAGTGCTGATCTGCTCCATCCGACCCATCTGGGGCTTGTGGATTCAGTGGCGTTTGCGACATACCGGTTTGCGGCCAGTCCCAGAGTCGATTCAATCAACCTTGAATGCGCTGGTACTAAAACTGCGACTAACTCGTGTCGTGCGAATCGCCGAGTCCGCTCTGGTCAAAGTCCCAATTGTCGTTGGCTATCTGCATCCGATGATTCTGTTGCCGGCGAGCGTCATCACAGGGCTGACGTCATCGCAGCTGGAAGCCGTTCTGGCCCATGAGTTGGCGCATGTTCGCCGTCACGACTGGCTGGTCAATACACTGCAGGTGATTGCGGAAACATTGCTGTTCTATCATCCAGCCGTTTGGTGGCTGTCGTCGAGAATTCGTCAGGAACGAGAACTCTGCTGCGACGATATTGCTCTCGGTCTGGACGTCGACAAAGCCGTCTTCGCGAGGACATTGCTGACTCTGGAAGAGCTGCGACAAAAAGCGATGGTTCCGGCGATGGCCGCGACCGGAGGCGATCTGACGGCTCGCGTGCGACGTTTACTGATCACGTCGCATGCCAACCCATCACCAACTGGTGGCACGGTCATTGGAATGTTCGTGGTGGTGGGCGCCTTGGTTCTGATGGTGACATCACTGCTCGCTTCTCAGCCGCGTGACGAAGCGAAGACATCTCAAAATGCTACTGCCAGAACACAGAGTGATCACGATGAAACGCCAGATGCTGAGGCTTCGCTTTCATCGGATGCTGAGCAAAAGAACCCTCCTGCCCCAAACCCAAAAACCGCACGGCAGCGAACCATACAAGTGCTGGACGATTATGATCGACCAGTCGTTGGTGCCGACGTTCGACTTTCGTTTCAGCAGGACGGCCGAGTTCCGTCTCCTAACGATTGGTTGATCACCGCTGAAACGAAGGAAAAAGGCATCCTCAAAGTCGATGCGCCGTCGGAAGCAAACAAGGTCTACCTCACCGTAGTCGCTGATGGATTCTACGCGTTCCGCGACCAGCGGCCAGCGGTCGGTGAATCGACAATTCGCCTGGAGCGCGCCCGTATAATTCGTATTCGGGCGTTTGATCAGGCTGGTAATCTTCTGCGGAAAATAGTGCCTTGGCTGGCTGGCAATTATGGGCTCCTGGAACGTGAGTTTTCTCTCGAAGCAGATGGGGCAGCCACATTACTGTCAGTTCCTGCGAATCGAAGTTTGATGCGCGTAGTGACCTCTCGACAGAACGGTCTTTTTCTGTTCAGTGATCTCATTGATTTGGACACGGCTCAACCGGGAGCGGATGGTGTTATCGACGTGGTGCTGAAACCCGGAGCCAGGATTACCGGGAAGTTGGATGATTCCGTACCACGGCCTGTCGGGGAGGGTTATGTCCAATTGCGAGTCTGCGAGGGAACGAATCACAGGCTTGGAATGCCACTGCGTGACATCACTGCTAGATCAAAGTATCCAAATAAAGTTTTGTGGATCTGGGAAGATTCAGCGGCAGTGCAGCCTGATGGAACATTTGTGTTCGAATCGGTCCCCTCTGGAGGACTCGCTCAGATTCATGCGATTGTCGATGGATTCATGTTAGCCAATCCTTCAATCGACGAACTCAGTGAAGTGCTGCGGGCTCGTAATGGGGGCGATAAAAGGACATCTGAAGCACTCCGAAAGTATCTCAGCGGCTTCAACATCTGGCCTCAACTTTTGCCCATCGATTCAGACAGCGTGGAGGTCCGTGTGAAATGCCGTCCGACAGCATCCTGTAATCTCAGGATTCTCGATTCGTCTGGCAAACCAGTAGCAGGAGCCGCCGTGTGCTTCAACCTAAATGCCACGACAATATTCGCTAATTCATTTCCTCCGGGACTCAGTTTGTTCAACAATTCGAATTTTATGGAGGACATCCTCTATGATGTTTCTCCCATGCCAATTATGAAGGGTGAACCGTCCAGAACGCCACGGGGCCCGTTCCGTATCAAGCAGAGGTCTTGGGAGAATCGTTCGTATCATGAGGTCATTTCAGATGAGAATGGGCGAGCAATCATTCGAAACCTGCCGGGCAATTGTCGACTCAGTTTCACAGTAAAAGCCGAAGGTTTTCTGCTCCCCGAATCTCCCTTGTATCAGCCCTTGATTCCCGAACTCACTATTAATAAGCGTGTGGGCTACAGCGAACTCCTCGCAGACGAAATCGTCGAGTCCACGATCTACCTTGAGCGAGAGCAGGCGGAAACAAACCCCATTGAACGGGAGCAGCCCGTAGCACCCCGCGAAGTTGTCGTGGTGGACCAGAACGGCGAACCGCTGGAGGGGGTCTCACTCGCAGTCGCTGAAATTCGCGTGGGCGGAAAAGACTGGCACAAATGGAGTACACAGCGATTCGGTACAGCACTGACTGCAAACACTGATGCTGCTGGCCGAGTGACTCTGCAAATTCCGAGTGTCCTTGATTCAATGAACGTTGAACGAATTCGGCTCGCCGTCAACTTGAGTACCATCGATCTGTGGGTGAATGGCGAACTGGTCGATGCTCCGCTTAAGCCGGATTCCGGACTCATCGCGATTGTCCCAGATCCTGAATCGAAACGACGTGGCCGAGCAAAGTACGGATTGATCAATGACATTCTGAAGGGTCCGAAAAATGGGCCATTGCTGCAGTCGATGATCAAAAGGCCCAGCCTTGCAAAATTAAGGCAACTTTTGGCGGGGGCGAAATCGAAACAGCCTGAGCCCGTTGAGCTTCTTGACGAAGCGAGATTCGGTCGCGAAACAAAAGGAGCACGAGTTCATTTAATTCCGAGTGGAGAATCGTTGTTCGCACTGATTGGAGCTCGAGTTCGCCCAGCCGATGGAACTCGAAAAGACGAAACGGACATGACCAATCTTCCAGAGTGCGTTTTCGTCTTTGACTCCGACGGAAAACCTGTCGCAGCACTTGGGGGAGAGATAGGAACGACCGGTGCTGGCGATCCCGAGAATGTTGATATTCTGTGCCTTGGTCCTGAAGAAGATTGGTTCGTTCGAGCGACGCGGTTTCAGGAGAGCGGGCCTTTCGTGTACCAAAGCGTGTACTATCGGATTGGTGAGTCGATTGTGGATTCACTGAAGTACTACCATTACCCGAACTCCAACGCGTGGTCGAACGGGCCGGAAAAGATCAGTCGCCATGGAGACTTGTATTTTCGTTTCCCCCAAAGCCGAAATTCGTTTGCTAACGAAACAGTTGGCGTGACTGTCGAAGGTGTAGCGGTCAATGGGATCATCGTTTGGGACGGAGAAAAGAATCGATTCTTTGGAGCACCTGCACAGTCCGTCGATGGTCGTCCGCTCTACCTGATCGATACCGAATGGTCGCGGGAATTCTCTGCACTGCATCCCAAAGCCAATCAGATGGTTATTTCGGGTGGCATTCGAGACGGTGCAGAGGGTGACTGGTACGGCTGGGATACAGTTGTCCCGCAGGGCTATGAAGCCACCATTCGAGTTTCGATCCCTCAAGCGGCAGGGGAACCGCAACTGATGAAGCAAACACTGAAGGCCGGCCGTTATTTCATTCAGTTTCATGCCAATGCTTCGGAAGATGCAACAGCAACGAAATTGCAACTTCGATACGGCAAAGACGATCAGATTCAGAATGCCGATCTGCCAGGCCAATTGGGCGAGCAACAACAAAAGCCAGACGTCGTCAATGTGCTGGATGCTCAAAAGTCGGTGCGACTTGTCGAACGACCGCTGGAAGGATCAGAGAAAACTCTGACGCTCGAGGTTACTCTGAATCCGTTGATCAAAACAGAAAAATGATTGCGTGACGGCATGAGTTTGACACTCTCCGAGAACTTCAGGATCAGAACCGGAAGGTTCTAATCGCTCTCATCGATATGGCCATTCATTCGACTGGAATCGCCCAGCACGTTCTTCGTGGCAGAATATTCATTCAATCGCCAGCCTTTTGCATGACCACGTTGCCCGTTGATTTTTCTTTGATCAGCCGAATGCAGCAGTCTCCCAGAGCGTCTGCTTCGTCCTGATTGTGCGTGACGTGCAGGATTGTGACTCCGGTGATCTTATTCAAGTTTTTCAGCAAGCCCTGAGTCGTCAAACGAGTCTCCTCATCCAGGGCACTCAAGGGTTCATCCAATAATAAAACGCTCGGACGAAACGACAACGCTCGCCCCAGCGCGACGCGTTGTGATTCGCCGCCGCTGAGCCCTTTGATGCGTCGATCCAGCAGCGGAGTAATCTCCAGCAGACTTGCCAGCTCGGCGACTCGATCGGCCATCTCTCTTGCCGGTCGACTTCGGACCTTCATCGCGAATTCGATATGTTCGCGAACAGTCATCGAAGGAAACAGAGCCAGATCCTGCGGCGTGTAGCCCACGTTGCGATCAGCCGGAGTCCAGCGAGTCACATCCACGCCGTTGATCAGAATTCGGCCAGAGTGAACTGCACGTAGCCCACAGATGGCATCCAGAATAGTCGTCTTGCCAATCCCGGTTTTGCCCATAACAACGGCGTATTGACCGGAGTCGACTCTAAAAGAAAGATCTTTGAGTTGAAAGTCGCCGATCTGAATCGTGACGGAAGAAAGTTCGATCATGATGTCAAACCAGCTCCGATCCATCGCAGAATCAGCAGCACAACAATCGCCATCCCCACCATCAACAGGGATACCGCAACGGCGGCATCAAGTTGTCCCACGCTGAGTTCCAGAAACACAGTCGTCGAAAGAACTTCCGTTCGAAAGCGAGTCGCTCCGGCGAAGACCAGAATCGGCCCGAACTCTCCGAGTGCTCTGGCCCAGGCGATTGTTCCGGCCGTAATCATGCCTCGCCACGCCTGAGGTAATGCGACCTTCATGAAGGCCTGAGACCGAGTGCATCCAAGAGTTCTTGCCACATCTTCGGCACGCGGGTTGATTTGATCAAAGGTGACTCGCATGGTCCGAACGGCGAACGCACACGACACAGCAAACTGGGCGAGAATCACGGCCGGCCAGCGATAGGTGATCGGAAAGCCAACGTCCTCTCGCAGCCACGTTTCCAGAGTCCAATTGCTGTTCGGAAACAGCCATTGGCTGAATGGAAACGGTTGATGAAACAGAATGAGAAGGCTCAGGCCCAGCACCAGCGGCGGGAGAACGATCGGAATGTCGACGATGGTGTCCACGATCCGTCGGCCGGGAAACTGAAAACGTGACAGCAGATATCCGAGCGGCGTGGCGACCCACAGCGACAACACTGCCGCAATGGTGCAGGTTAAAATCGTCAGTCGAAAAGCCGCCTGAATCTCCGGCTTGCGCAGCGCGTTGGCGAACTCCTGCGGCGACGTGAACATCAGGTCGGCCACGAGCAGAAGTACAATCAGCAAAATGAAGCACGCTGAGAGTCCTCCCATGGTGAGGAAGAACACAACGTCGCTGAATTGTCGGGTCCGGTTACGTTTCAGAGGTGGGGCCTTTGGAAAAACTTATGAACGAGCTTCGTAGGCCGGACCGAACAACGTGAGTTCCGGCTGACTCGTCTGCTGCCGGAACTCGCTCCGCTCGTTCCGGCCTACTTCTACTTCCCCAGCTTCCACTGAAAACCTTCCGCCGCAAAGATTTCCTGACTGTCTGTGGACGACAGATCATCAAACAATCGACCGGCCAGTTTGGGAAATCGAGATTCCTTCGCCACGGCCCATGGTTGAGTCGCAGTGGAACACGGGATGCCTCGAATTTGAACGGCATCCAGAAACTCAGCCGCTCCAGCCGCGTTGCTAAGGTAGGCCACGGCGGCGTCTAACGATCCGGTACGTAACTGATTCACCAGCATGTCGCCGGTGGGAGTCTGCACGGTGACGTTGGCCATTAGTTCCGTCTGAAGTCCACTTTCCTTGAACGTGTTCTGAGTGATCCAGCCCATGGCACATTGTTTTTCATGACCGATGCCAACACGCAAACCTTCCTTGGTCAGATCTCGCAGCGAACTGATTTTCTTAGGGTTGCCTTTTTCGACCAAAATCACCAGCTCATTTTGTGACACAGAAACAGGCTCGGGAAACAAGTCTTTGACCTGATTCATGAATTCCAGATCACAAGCGAAGTAAGCGTCCGGATGTTGGCCGCTCTTCATTTGAGCCACCAGGATCCCGCAGCCGTTATAGGCACGAGACACTCGCACGCCTTCTCGTTCTTCAAACTTAATAATGGTATCTTCGATGGCGGGCCGCAGCATGGAACCGGCATAGATTGTCAGCTCTGGCTCTTCGTTCCATTCGTCTCCGCCCGAAGTCTTGAAACCATGCGACTGATATTGCTTCAGGCCACGATCACGAGCCGACACATAGCGAGCGAAATGCAAAGCTGCGGACGGCTGAGATGAAGAAGAAATCACGCCGACTGAAACCTGGGAAACTCCTTCGGCCAGTTCCGGGACGCTAACAAACTGCAGATCGGGATACGTATGCAGGACCGCGTCGTAGACGATGCCAGCATCTGCAGCGCCGACAAGCACGTCGTTCGCCACATCCGTGACTGTGGTCCGATAGGCGGCAGTCGCCTTATCGAGCTGATCCCAGAGGCCGCTCGCGGAGGTGATTTGCTTAGTCAGCTTTGCGATGGCAGCCGCATCAGGATTGGCCTGAACCAGTCGTACATCGGTCGCAAACAGATCCGACAATTCATCAATGCCTTTGGGATTCCCCTTGGCAACGACGATTCCGCAATTCATCGTGGCGATCTCAATCGTTTCGGCAATCAGCTTTTTCTCTCGGCCCATCTTCAGAAAACTGTCGTCTACCGGAAGGTACAAATCGCCGGTTCCGCTGACTTCAATCTGAGACAGCAGCGACTGCGAAGACCCATACTGAATGACGACTCGTCGGCCCGTCTCAGCTTCGTATTCGCGACGGATCTCTTCCATCACCGCCTGGTTACTGGCTGCGCAGAAGAGTGAGATCTCCGCGGCCTTTGCATTCCCCTGCGATGCGGCAGAACCTGTCTGCGAAGCGTCAGAGGGAGAGGACGGTCGTCGAATATCACTGTTCATCAAAGTCCACGTCATGCCTCCGAGGGCCAGCAGCGAAGCAAACATCGCGACAACGGTCTTTGACATGTTCAAGCCCTCATTCAAGAATCGACGTTCTGGATCGGATCAAAGCCAGCGACAAACGGAAATCGAACTTCGAATTCCTGTCTGCAATAACGTGGATCCGCTCGCAACTTTGTTTGTATCGCACTCAGATCCGGGACGCAACCACGTGTCTTGAGGGACCGATGGCTTCCCGTTACAAGTGCGGCTGCGATTTCTCATCGCGAGGCGCATTATGACAGACGGTCTGTTCAGATGACGTTAAGTGGTTCACCTGAAGTCTTAACTTTTCGTGAACGAACTCCTGCGACGACGGTAAACCTGGCCACGATACGGTACAGTCGGCTCTGACTTGGGCAGAAGAAGCGGCAGAACTGAGCCGATTCAGGTTGGGGTGTTGATCGATTCCTGAAACAAGCGACGCCACCGGGTTTATCCCGGTGGAAATAGGCTTTTGCACTACGCCACACTCGATACCAGGTGACTAGTGCAAAAGCCCGTAAACCACCGGGGTAAACCCGGTGGGGAAAGAAAGTTCGCTTGTTTGAAGTTTCTTCTGACAACGCACTGATCTCTTCGCAAGCAAACAGATTGAAACACTTCGTCTGATGGAGTTGATGAGATGAACGGGCGACATTGCAGCAGTCTTTTTGGTCTGGGCTGGCTCATTCTGCAGGCTTCGGTGTCATTCGCGGCAGACTGGCCGGCCTACCTGAACGGGAATGACCGCGTTGGATTCTCGTCTGCGGCGCTCTCGCCCGACCTGCATCTGTCGTGGATCTATCGAACGCCGGCTCGGCCGGAGATTGCTTTCTCCGGGCCTCGCAATACATCCATCGAAGGACACGTGATGCTGCATCGCGTCAACTTCGATGCGGCCATGAATGTGGTCCATGCCAACGGCCGATCTTACTTCGGAAGCACGGTCGATCATCGCGTTTACTGCGTCGATTCCAGCACGGGAAAGACCGTGTGGAGCTTTTACACTGACGGTCCGATTCGGCTGGCTCCGACGCTGGCTCATGGCAATGCGTATTTTGGTTCTGACGACGGAAAAGTCCATTGTCTGAATGCCGAGACTGGCGCCGTGGTTTGGCAGATGCGAGTCGGGCCGAAGGACGATCGCCTGCTGTCACGCGGTGAAATGATCGCTCGCTGGCCGGTGCGAACCGGAGTTCTGATCGATGGTGACACCGCGTACTTCGGTGCCGGAATTTTTCCTCATGAGACCATCTACCTCTGCGCGGTCAAAGCCAAGACGGGCGAAATCGTCTGGAAGAATGATCGCATCAGTCAGCAGGATGCCGGGCGCAACGAACTGTCGCCTCAGGGCTATCTGCTGTGCAATGAAGACTACTTATACGTTCCTTCCGGCCGATCGTTGCCGGTCGCAGTCTCAAAGGCCACTGGCGAAATCGTTTTCCAGAGAAAGCATTCCTGGCGAGCCGATGCAGGCGGAGTTGTCGGCGGCACCAAAGCTCTGCTGGGTGACGGACAGGTTTACTCCGGCGGGCCTCATCACTTTCTGGCGATGGAAGAAAAGACCGGCGACGTTGGAGCGGCGTTTATCGGCGGACGGCAGATGGTTCTCGCCGACGAATATGCCTATCTGCTGGATGGCTCTAAGATCTTCTGCGTCAATCGAGCCGAACACGCTCAGGCCAGTCAGGAAAAGCAGAAGTGGTTCCTGAAGAGTGCTAAGGTTCGCAAAGATCCGGAACAATTCCAGGAAGCGCAGCAGAAGATCGAAGAATACGCCGGTGTCGGCATCGTCTGGGAGTTTCCCAGTGAGCATGACGACGCCTTGATTGCCACGGACAAACTGGTCATCGCAGGCGGCATGAATCAGGTCACGGTGCTCGATCGAGTCACCGGGAAGAAGCTCTTTGAAGCACCGGTGGAAGGCAACGTGATGGGCTTGTCAGCGACAGACTCGCTGCTGACCGTCAGCACGGATTCAGGACACATCTACGGATTTGGAACGAAGGCCGTTGATGCGGTGCAGGAGTGGCCCGAACCATTTTCTGAAGCCTTTGCCACTGACGAACTCACAGACCATTTTCAGCGAACAGCGGCCGAAATCATTGAACGCAGCGGTCAGCGAACTGGGTTCTGTCTGGTTGTCGGAAGCGAAGACGGGCGACTGGCGTATGAGATTGCGAAGCAGAGTTCGCTGACCGTATTCGCCATCGAGCCTGACGAGAAGAAAGCCGCAGCATCACGAGCCGCGTTGGAACGAACGGGGCTGCATGCGTCGCGAGTCACCATCGTCAACTGTTCCCTGAATGAGATTCCGTTTGGGAATTATTTTGCCAATCTGATCGTGTCGGAGACTCAGTTACGGACAGGTCAGTTGCCGTGCGAACCGGACAAGGTCGCTCGATTTCTGAAGCCCTGCGGCGGCGTGGCCATGATGGCTCGCCCGGGGCACTTTCCCGGCAGCGCGGGGGCCGAGGAATCCGCAATCTCTAGCTGGGTGACAGGATTTTATCAGCAGAACAATGGCGAACTTCAGACGGATGAGCAGTGGCATATAGTGCGTCGCGGCAAACTGCCAGGTGCCGGCGAGTGGACTCATCAGTATGGCAATCCGGCCAACACGTCATTTACTAACGACCAGCGAGTCCGTGATGGATTGGGAGTGTTGTGGTACGGCGATCCTGGTCCCAGTGCGATGATCAATCGCCACGAAGCGGCCGGCGCGCCGCTGTCGACATACGGTCGCATGTTTATTCAGGGCGTTGACAGCGTCATGGCTTACGACGCTTACAACGGGTCGTTTCTGTGGGAACATGAGAATCCAGGAGCCATTCGAACGGGGGTCTTCAACAATCGCGAAACTCATAATCTCGCTGCGAGTGAAGACGTTCTCTACATGGCCGTTGGCGAATCGTGCAAGGGTTTGGATGCCGCGACTGGAAATGTCATTTCGGAATTTAAAGTCCCAGCATCGGAAGACGGGCTGACGCGAGCGTGGGCGTATGTCGCGTACGACAACGGCCAGTTATTTGGCACAAGTACGATTCGGCAGGAACTAGAAGAAAAGCTCCGCCGGCGCGGTATCACGGTAAAGAGTCAGACAGATGCCATCTTTGGTGTGGATACCAAAACCGGTCAGTTTCTCTGGACGTACCGTGGCACCAACATTCTGCACACGACAATCGCGATCGGCCCGGAAGCGGTATACTTCATTGACAGTTCGCTCACTCCGGAGCAGCGTCAGGATCTGTATCGACGTGACAAGCCGGAGCTGCAGAATCTCACCGGCGACGAAGCACTCAAGGCCGAAGAGGAGATGAAGAAACTCGATGTGCGACTGGCTGTGGCCATCGACCGCACGACCGGCAAAAAGCTGTGGGAGAAAACAGTCAACGTCACCGACACCACAGACGTCAGCGCAGGCGGCGGGAACTTGACCGTCATGTACGCGGATGGGCACCTGCTGCTGTGTGGCGCGAATGCCAACGGGCACTACTGGAAGCAGTTTATGGCGGGCGAGTTCAAGACTCGCAAGCTGCTGGTTCTGGATGCACAATCGGGCGAAGAGAAGTGGTCAAAGAATGCCAACTATATGAATCGCCCGGCTGTTGTGGAGGGACAGATTTATGCGGAACCGTGGGCGTTTGATCTGCAAACGGGAAAAGAGAAAACTCGCATTCATCCACTGACGGGCGAAGAGACTCCATGGCAATACAGTCGGCCGGGGCATCACTGTGGAGTCATCACCGCGACTCCGAACATGATGTTCTTTCGCTCCGGCTTTATCGGCTACTACGACTTATATGAAGACAGTGGCACGCGACACTTCGCCGGACAGCGACTGGGTTGCTGGGTCAATGCCATTCCGGGCAATGGGCTCGTAATGATTCCCGAAGCCAGCGCTGGCTGTGTCTGTCAGTTTTCAATTGCCTCGACGGTGGTGCTGGAGCCGAAAACCGTGAACAAATCCTGGGGAATTCTGAGTGCTGTCGGTGACACAACGCCGGTCCAGCGGATCGGCATCAACTTTGGAGCTCCGGGCGATCGAAAAGACCATGCTCAAAAAGAATGGTTTGGCTTCCCACGGCCGATGAGCGTCAATCGGCTGGAGTTTGTGTTCGATATCCAGCCAAAATTGGCCGCAGGCGGCGGGTGGTATAGTCATAATCCGGACGCTGTTCAGGTGGAAAGTAATGATGCCTCATGGCTGTTTGCCTCGGGGGCTCGCGGGCTTGAACATTTCGAGATTCCACTGCTCGGGTCAGAAGACGAACCGGCCAGCTACGATGTCAGAATGTTCTTCACGGATATCAGTCCCATTGAACTTGAGGCTGTGAAGGTGAGTTTTCAGGGCCACGAGCTTTCTGGCGAAACTCAGACCACTGGCAGCAACAGCAGTCAGAAGCAAGTTGTGATTGAGAACGTCTATTCAGCCGTCAGAGTGGAAAAGAATCTGGTTGTGGACGTAAAATGGCCTGCCGACAGACCGCAACCCACAATTGCGGCGATTGAAGTGATTCGTCACGAATAGCGTGATCAGTAACCTGATCGGGTTGATCCGGGATCGCGGCAGTTGTGAGGCTGGCTGACTCTGGCTGGGTAACGTTCTGTCATAAAATCAACCTGTGATCAACCCGCGATCGAGTATTCGCTCTGATCTGAAAGTTCTTGTCGTCATGAAAAATGTAACCAGCCGAACGTTCTCCGAAAGACTCCACTGCCGTCGGATTTTGGCAGGCCTGACCGTACTGACGATCGCCAGTTCATTAATGGCGTGTCAGGTGCCTGTGTTCCGCTATGCACTGGAACGCTGGAGCCCGGACCAGTATCGAATTCTGGTGCTCTCCGACGGACCGTTGAATGCGGAACACCAGGCAGCTTTGAAGCCGCTGGAAGGTACGCCCGAACTTCCTGCACAAGCGACGATGAAGGTGCATGATGTGACGACAACAAAAGACGCTTTTGTGAAGCAGCTCTGGAAACTTCGAGGGAACGAAACCGGCCCGCTGATGGTGGCCCTTTATCCCGAACGATCTTCCATCAATGCGGAGCAAGTAGCGTACTCGTCGCCATTGTCCGCGGAAAATGTGCCACAGGTTGTGGATTCTCCAACCCGAAAAGACATCATCCAGAAATTGTCCGAGGGGCATTCTGCCGTCTGGATTCTGCTGGAATCAGGAGACGCAGCAAAGGACCAGGCGGCATTAGCGCGATTGCAGGAACAGCTTGAAAAAGACGCAGAGTGGCTGAAGCTGCCGTCGCCGGAAGAGATGGAAATCAAACCTGAATTGCTCGGCAGTACAAAGATCCGACTGCAGATTCAGTTTTCTGTGGTCTCCGTCAGAAGAGACGATCCGAAGGAGCTATTCCTGATTGATTGTCTGCTGAACAGCGAATCTGATCTGCGTAGCTTTGATGAGCCAATGGCGTTCCCTGTCTTTGGGCGAGGTCGAGTGCTTTACGCGGTCGTCGGTCAGGGAATCTCGGCCGATACCATTCGCAAAGCGTCTTCGTTTATTGTGGGACCGTGTTCCTGTCAGGTGAAGGAACAGAATCCAGGCTTCGATCTGCTGCTAAGCTGCAACTGGGACGATCTGGTCGGCGACACTTTCATCAGCGAACCCATCCCCGAAGGCGATTCAGAACCCAAACTTCTGACCATTCCCGCCGGCCGCGCGAAGCCCTGAGGAACTTTTCGCCTTGGACGCGGCAAATTGAGTATCTTATCTACGGAGCGTTGCGTGAAGCTCAATGGTCCAATGCCTCGCTTCCCTGCACTGGCTCCGATTCCGAGCTGTTCGCCAACTTCAACGGAAGTGTCAAGTCGCTCTGGCTTCCTAATACATGTCCCACCTCAGCTCGTTCCTTGACCAAGTGGCACCTCACTGGGCACTCGTGAAGTTCGCCTTCGGCGGACGAGTACGCCACCAGAGCGTGGACTTGACAATCGAGTTCTCCAGCTGCATCTTCCTGAGAAAATATCAGGACCGCTCAAGTTCCTCAAGACTCCTAATTGCTCGGTTGTCTTTCGACATTCACAGAAAGTCTTTCAGACTGGCCGCGGACACCTCGCGAAGCATGGTTAGTTAGCATCGCCAAACTGGTTACCCACGTTTGACAAAAGATTCGCCTCCAGCAGCTGATCGAGTCCTACCGGAGAAGGAATTCCATCCGAAGGCTCCTACATGTTTTAGATTTGAATTCGACATTTCATCAACCCTCGTCGGGGCTTGCCGATCGGAATCACAACGCAAGGAACTGGGAATGCACCTTCATTAACACGCTCAGATGGTCACGCCAATGTGAGAAACGGAAGTTCTTTTGAGCGCGTCGGTCCGACACGCCGGAGAGACATCGATTTGACTCGCCAAGTTGGCAATACTTGATCAAGTGGCGCAGTTAAACAGACTACAAATGGAAGTCCGTTGAACGCGGAATTGATCGCGACGTCGGCATGGAACGGCTACAGCCTAAACCACTCAGGTAGACGTGTCCTGAGTTACCAAGAAACTGCAGGCATCGGACGATCTCACCGCCACCAGCCAACTCCGTTCAGCCATCAACGATCAACCATCAACCTCACTGCGACGCTCTCCCTCCCCACCTGCGAAGTCAAAGCATTAATGGTTATCCGACTTTTGTGTTAGTGGCTGTGTACGGCAAGAATCAGATGCAGAGTCGTTGTAGTAAAGACGCGCGGCGACAATATCACCACAGGTGGAGCATCGTGCAGCAATGCGTTTACCATAAGATGCTGCGCCAAATCGAATTCCCCCAGTGCTCCAGACCGAGCGTTCTGAATTGCACTTCGTGCATTGGATCATCCATCGTTCCGACGATTCACGAATCCGCGCGAACCACGTCGTGGGTAAGATAAATCGTGCGATCCGCTGCGTGGTGGACATCGTTGGACCTCATCGCTGTCTGTGAAAGAGTGAGCCGCTTCCATTAAGGCACGTGTAGTAACGTTTTCGGGCGCTAAATCCGCCTGTTCTCAGTCGGATAGCGAATTGCGATCTATGCGGCAGGCGATTAGCCGAGGCATTGACCGTGCGTTGCACTTTACCGCGTCGAGAGTGTTCTCACACTCTGTAGAATCAATCGAATACACCCGGCGGCCTGCGGAAAGTTTATCGAGCGGCCAGCAGCTTGTCACTTCGAGTTCTCTCGGGTGTGATCACGCCAGTCGAGACAGACACCGTGGTTGGGCGTCGAGCCAGGCGGTGCATGATGTACCGTCGACGCTCATTCTGTTGGCCTCTCATTGATCTCTGTGGTGCGACCACTTCGGAAATGTCGCACGACACTCGTGGCGAGTGTGATCGCCGTGAGCGGAACGACCACACCGAGCATCACGGCTGTAAAAGTTCTTGACCAAGAGGGAATAGTTGCTGCGACCACAATGGAAGCGGTATATGCACAGTAGTACGCCAAGAACAATCCGCCTTCCCAACGGGCGATTAAATGCCCGGTGAAAAAGATTGGTAGACATGCTATGGCAACCGCAATCATCACTGGGATGTCGAGTTGAAGTGCGGCTTCGGAGACTGCGACTCCATCGGTGGAAACAAGGCTTGAGATTCCCAACACTCCCATGATGTTGAAAATGTTGCTACCGACCACGTTCCCCACGGCAATGTCCCGTTCTCCTCGAATGGCGGCCATAATCGATGTGGCGACTTCTGGCAGCGACGTTCCCGCAGCCACAATGGTCAATCCGATCACGAGTTCCGAGACGCCGAGACTCCGGGCGATGGTCGTGGCCGATTCAACAAACCAGCGTGAG
>JBGSVD010000238.1:0-155952 GCA_041753135.1 Planctomycetaceae bacterium | reverse complement strand
TTCGGACACGTTCGGTCCTCCCGATCCAGAGCCAACTCAAACTCCGCCGATTCTTCCACCGGATGACGCGACATGCAGGATTCCTTTCCTTGATGACGAAAGAAATCTCCCACATTTTAATAAAAAAGCCCATGCCAATACCCAGCAACGAAGCGGGGCATTGATTATTAACCCCAATATCACGCGACGCGGATATCACGATATCAACCCCCATGGGCGTGTCAACTCGACCTGCCGAAGTGGTTTTGCAGAGGGGCAGTCGCGGATTTCGGTAGATCCTGGCTGCCGGGCAGGACGTCGCGGCTTGCCGCGACCTGTGTGCACGTCAACAAACGAAACCGGCCGATTTCCCGCAGCCACTTGCACACGGGGTTTGCCTTGCGGCGAAAGTCCTTTCCGGCAGAAAAGGACCTACTTTGACAATCATCATCGGCGACTACGCCCTTTTGCAGGGCCGATACATTTGAGTCAGCCTGAAGTGATCGATGTGTCGGCCCGCAGGGCCTTGATAAAGAATGATCTCCGTCATTGTCCGGTGGCTCACGCCCAATGGCACTTGGTTTACGTCAAAAGTAGCAGGCACACTCCGTGTGCCGTCCGCATGATCAGCGATTTTCAGGGCTACGGCACTTGGAAAGTGCCTGCAACATTCTAAACCAAGTGCCATTAAGCGTGAGCCGGCCGGTTCTTGCAAGGATTTTGAAAGCCAACACCGGACAGCTTGCGCTGTTATGAGTGTCATAGGGCTCACGGCGACCGGCATTGGATTTGTCGTTGAACCCGAATTTTCAACAGTCGGTTCGAGTCGTGCCGTTCTCATCCGACGCGTGAGTCGTTTCATTTTTTTCCGAACTGTTGATCGGCAAAATTCAGATACTGATCCCAGTCGTAGTCGGTCACGTCGTGTTTCCCAGTTCGGATATGGTACGCGACATCCGCCATCATAGGATGATTGGCTGCTGGCATCTTATCTGCTGGCAGCGGCTTCCTGCCGAACAACTCAAAGACGGGACCGGCATGGTAGAGTCCCAGAAATTCGCCGTACGGATCTGCCCATGTGTCTTCTTCTGCACTGGCAACATACACAGGCCTTGGAGCACTGAGAGCGATCAGCATGTGCTGATCAAATGGCATCGCCTGTTCATTGTTGTTGTACTTTCGGTGATTGATGCAAAACCAGTGCGGGAACGATGTGTTAATTCTCGCTGTCGTTTCTCCAAACCATCGCTTGCTCAAAGCGGCACCACCGCATCCTGACTCATTGGCAATCACCATCGCAAATCGAGCATCCGTCGCACCGGCCCACAGGGACGTTTTGCCAAGTCTTGAGTGTCCGAAAACTGCGACGGATTTCGCATCGATTCGGGAATCTGCCTCCAGCACATCCAATGCTCGACTAAGACCCCAGGCCCAGGCACTGATCGAACCGCCAGCATCAGCAGCTCGAGGCGTGTCACCTTTTTCAAAGAGCGAGTGGATTCCATTTTTGAAACCATCATCAAAATCCGGATCAATGTCGCCGTAATAAATTGTGATCAGACCATAGCCGCGTTTGACGATGGTCTCAACGGCCCAGCGGCTTGCTTCAGAGCCGCGGGCGGCTTCTGTTGATTTGTTGATATCGATTCCCTGTTCTTTGTTATTTCGAACCCATGACTCGGTCAAATGAAGGCTGGGGTCAGTTTCAATGGCGTGATTTCCGTTGAAGTTGTAGCCGAGAAATGCGGGGACCGGACCACTGGCCTCGGCAGGCGTATAGATCAGCAGGTCCATTTGAGGACCTTTGTCGTCGTCAGAAAAGAAGACGGTGACTTCTCGACGCAATGCCGCCCCATTGAGAGCCGCCGGATTCTCGGAACGGACTTTCGTACGCAGTTTGAATTCGCCTTGAGGAAGCATCCCGAAGACGTTTTCTTCGAACATTCGAAGTACCTCCGGACGCCGTTTCTTCTGCCAGAGTTCCGCAGAGTCGATCAATGTCCCGTCTTCCGCTTTCAGCACATCCGGCAACGTGTAGGCTGGCACTTTCGATTCGTCATAGTTGAACTCTTCGGCTGCCATTGAAGCGTTAACTCCGAACAAGACACAAATCACCGCACCGACAACGGGTTGCAGGAGAGCGTGATTCTGAACGTGGCCAAAAAGCATGACGGGGGACTCCGGTGGAAAAAGTCAGGGTTATGGAAGCATCGCTTACAGATGGATTCAGGGCTTTACAAATTTTTCCCGAATCAACGGTGCCAGGTACTTTGCAGTCTCATCACCGATCACATGGTAGCCCGCGAGATTTGGATGTCGATCTCCGTACCATCCAGGCAGATGACCGAAATGGGCATCAAGTCGATTGTCCATGACTTCAACAGTTGGCTTCGCGCCATCGATAACAAACGGCTTGACGAACTCACGACGGTTCTCCGGAATTTTCTCCAGGGGAAACCGTCGATAATTGAGCATGTCGGGCCCGCGTTTCAGTTCTTCCGCGTATCGAGGATAGATATCAAAGAGCGGCAGATTTTCTGCCTTCGCAACTTGTTCGTTAAGCCGGTTGAGTCGAAGGCATGTTTCTTCACTGCCATAGGGAATCACAGTCATCACGATGATGGTGGCGGCCGGATGATCCGACTTTATTTTTTCAATCAGCTCGTGATAGTCCTTCGGGAAGTTCTCTTCCAGGTTTTCGCGATACGCATTGTCATTCAGTCCGTAGCGGATCAGAACATAATCAAGCCCCGGAAGATTGGCCGCCTGTTTGTCGTAGCGTCCGGAATCGAGCAGACGGCGAATATACTCACCGCTAAGCCCCAGGTTCATCACGTTCGTCGGAGGCAGATCTTTTTCTTCGGCCAGCAATACGCGGATGACGTCTTCCAGATGTGGTCCCTCGGGAACATGACGCCGAGGAACGCTGCCTTCCGTGGTACTGTCGCCCAAAAGTAGGATCTGCACTTTCCCGTCATGTTCAGCGTGGGCGAATAATCCCAAAACGCACGAAGCAAAGAGGAAACCAATCGTTCTGATCACCGTTCGGAAATGCATTTGAAAGAATCCTCTTTTGAATCATTCGAACTCGCGTTGCGAATACAGGAAAGCAAAACTCAGTCGGGCCGGTTGCATTATGCTTTGAATAGTCACACCGTCACCCGGAGGCGTATGCGGATGCGGCAACCAACGTACGCCTCCGGCTAACGGTGAAACGCAATACCTTTCAACGAACGGCCAGTTAAGTCGCGGAATCGGCGCGAGCCGTCCGGTGTGAGCCAGCATTTTGCAGGCACACACCATGCTGACGACACCGTGGACACTGCTTGTCTGCAAAACTCTAGCAGCACCAGAGCACTTCTTGCACTGCTGCGAGGCATCGGTTGAGCGACTCTGCGAAAAGTTGACGCAAAAAAGGATTGGAGATTTTTTAAAAAGTGCCTGTTTTTGGAGTTGCCAGCAAGCGTTTCCACGACCCAGCACCAGACAATCGCTGCGCCACTTGATTCTGACGCGATACGGGGGTAGAACGACGTCTTTGGTTCAACGAAAGACTCACTTTCCCTTCACAGATCTGGTGTAGCTATGAGTAACAAACATAATCAGTCGCGACGACAATTTCTGGGACGAACCGTAGCGGCGGCTTCTGCTCCGTGGATTCTGCCTTCGCATGTCCTGGGCCGCGGGGGCGCTGTTGCCCCAAGCGAAAAAATCACACTGGGCGTGATCGGCATTGGACCTCGCTGTACCTACGACCTGCAGGCAATGCTGGGCCTTCCGGATGTCCAGTGCGTCGCCATTGCGGATGTTCAGGCAAGCCGCCGCGATGCGGGCAAGGCCATGGTCGACAAGCATTATGGTAACTCGGATGTCAAATTGTATGGTGACTTCCGTGAACTGCTGGACCGCAAAGACATCGACGCGGTCCTGATCGCGACTGGTGATCGCTGGCACGCAGCCGCTTCAATGCTGGCAGCACAGGCCGGCAAGGATGTTTACAGTGAGAAGCCGTGCGGTCTAACCATCGAACTCTGCCAGCAACTCGCCGACACGATGAAGGCCACTGGCCGCATCTTCCAGGCGGGAACTCAGCGAAGAAGTGTGCCTAACTTCCAGCAGGCAGTTCAAATCGCACAGAGCGGCAAGCTTGGCAAGCTTCAGTCATTGCATGCGTCCGTCTATATCCCGACTCTTGATATCAGTTGGTTGCCCGGAGAACCAACACCAGTCAAGAGCGTGTGTGACTGGAATCTGTGGCTGGGCCCTGCCGTCTGGCGTCCGTACAACAGCCAGTATGTCGCAGGAAAATGGCGTGGCTACTATGACTTCGATTCCGGCGCGCGTTTGCTGGACTGGGGTGCTCACACCCTGGATCTGTGCCAATGGGCCAATCAGGCGGACAATACCATTCCAGTATCGTATGAACCGTCGGAAACAGGCATCACCTGCAAGTATGAGAACGGCGTGACTCTGATTCTCGACTTCCTTGCGACACCATTTGGTGATCGTGGTCCAAACTGGATCACACGACTGGGCACGTGTCCTGTTAAGTTCGTGGGCGATGAAGGATCGATCGAAACCGGGGACAGTGGTGAGACGGTCGTCTCATCCTCTTCCCTGCAGAACCAGCTTCAGGAGTCTGCGGGCAAGGTTAAGGGTCTTGATGTCACGGCCCATGCGAGAAACTTCTTCGACTGTGTGAAGTCCAGAAATCCGACGGTCGCAAATCCGGAAGTCATGCGAAACTCCCATGTGGCGTGCCACGCGGCAGCTTTAGCCTGGATCCTGAAACGCAAACTGACGATGGATCCGGCAAAGCAGGAATTCATCAACGACGATGAAGCGAATGGACTGCGATCACGGGCCGCTCGAACCTGGGCGTGACATCTCATCGCCAGTTTTGAATAGAGAAATATGAAAAGCCCGGCTTCCAGAAGAGGCCGGGCTTTTTGCACTACAAAAATAAAGACTGGAGTCCCTGAAAGCATGGCAACACTGATCAAAAGCCCCACACGGATTGAGGCGGCTGGCTATCCACCAAAGACGATTGAAGAGTTTTTTGGACGCGTTAATTCTCATACAACAAATATCAGCGTCGCCCGAATGGTAAGTCCTTCGGGATGGAGCGAGCCCGCACAAACGCCGGAATTTGATGAGTACACCGTTGTGTTGCGTGGCGAACTTCTGGTGGAGACTCGCGAGGCAAAGCACAACGTTGCAGCCGGGCAGGCGATTGTTGTTTACGGTGGCGAATGGGTGCGTTATAGCTCACCCGGCCCTGATGGCGCGGAGTATATGGCAATTTGTCTTCCGGCGTTTTCACCGGCGACGGTCCATCGAGAAGAATAGCGATAACGCACGGGTTGGGCATTGAAATATCGAATCAGTTTTGGAGGAGAGTCGTTCGAATGGCTTCTAGTCGTCTGAGTGTTTTGGGAATCATTACTGGATTTATTGGAATCGGCCTGATTGCAGGATGCGGCAGTTCCGGGACTTCATCACCACCCACCGCAGAAATGACCAGTCAGGATCTAAACAAGACCATTAAGTTCGTTGCCGCTTCCCCGGGCGAAGTCGATGCTCTGGTCAAGGCCGTTGAAATTGCGGTGGCGCATCAGGATTCCAGCGCCTTCAACGCGTTGATCGACGAAGGAAAGATGACGGATCGAATTCTCGCCGGTCTGAATCTGAAAGAAGAATTCCGAACAGGCTTTATTCAGGGAATGCGTGAGGGCGGCGGATTAACGAATCTGTCGACCGAAATTCTGGGTGCTGTTCAGAATGGTGGCGAATACACGTTTGTAAGACTGGTCCAGGTCGGAGACGAACAGCGTCCTCTGTTCAGACTGATTCTGCCTGGATCGGGTGGAATGAATTACCACGAACTGGTTGTTACGGTCGACGCTCAGAAGAAATCCCGGATTGCCGACATCAATGTTTATCTCAGTGGAGAGCTGCTCAGCCAGAGCATTCGTCGGCTGGTGCTGCCCGCAGTGGCTGCTCAGGACGCTGGAATCATGGCGCGGCTTTCTGGTGCGGAATCAGAATTCATCAAAAACATCAACACGATGCAGAAGATCAATGAGCTAAGCACTGCGGAAAAATTCCGGGAAGCGATGCCCATGTTTGCAACGCTGCCCGAATCTCTGCAGAAAGACAAAACTGTTCTTCTGATGAAACTTCTGATAGCTCAGAATATTGATGATGCAGAATACGCTAATGTAATTCGTGATCTGGAACGCTACTTTCCCAATGACCCTGCACGCGACTTTCGCGCAATGGACCTGCTGGCAATTCAGGGAGAACACGAGCAGTTAATTAAAACTGTGGATCGATTGCTTGTATCCATCCAGGATCCCTATCTCAATATTCTGAAGGTTGACAGCCTGATCGCACTCGATCGCACCGAAGACGCGCGCAAGGCTGTTGCGGAAGCGAAAGCAGTCACTCTGGACAGACTCGACGTTTACTGGGTTGAGGTCGCCATGTTACTGAAAGCGAAAGACCATGCAGCGACCGCTGCTGCACTGGATGAAATCGGCGAGAAATTTCAGATGACTTTTGGCGACCTGACGACGATTCCCGACTATGCAGAGTTCGCAGCTTCCTCCATTGGACAAGAATGGATGGCGAAGCATTCCGCCGAAAATGGAGAGCCGCCTTCAACGCCAGAAAATCCACAATCTCCTGTGCCGTCAACGCCAAATCCATAGTCGGTCGTCTGCAGCGACTCCGAATCAGCTCGCTGATGACGTCTGCTGATTCGGGGTTGGGCAATAGAATGCTGCTCGGGCCAGCATTTGCCGGCGAGCTTCCCAGAGTGGCAGGAAAGGCCCACTGGCCCGCCGGCGCAATGTGTCGACACTTTCGGCGACGGGCGTATGAGTCTTTAGGGCCGGCGTAAGACTAAGGCGAGCGGCAAGAGACGATTTACCAATGTGGAACGATTGCCCCAATCGTTCATGAGCAGTTGAGACAACTGCTCTACAATGGGCGGGTACACCAATTCTTGCCGCTCGCCTAATTGTCTACTGTGTGGACGGCAAATACTCAGTGGCCTACTCGCTGGCGCTTCGAGCTTGTATGTGGCGATCTCAGAGACAGTGCGGCCGATACAATCGGCACCTCTGCCTCAACTGTCCCGGTTGAAAGCGGTGAGAGTCACAATCCGTCTCGGCTGCTGACACAGTGAATGCCGAAATGAAGGAAAGGACCTCCCTGTCCAACAGCTTTTGCCAATGGCGAAAGTCGTTTCACTCCGTTGAGCGCGGAGGTTACGTACCCCGGAGTCATTTCGCAATCGAACTCGACAACTTGTTATGGACAAGAACAAGGAATTTCAAAGAGCGGAAAATTCCTGTCCGGCGAGAATGCTCGACGAAGGTCTGGATCGCGAAAATTTACGACGTCTGATGATCGGCCTGGTGGCCGTCCTGGTCTGCATAGGAATTCAGATGGTGCAGAGCGCGAGTCTGACATCGCGCCCCAGCGAACAGGACACTGTCTTTCTTGGAAAGCACCTCATCTATCTTCTGATTTCATTAATCAGCGCAGTCGTGGCATCTCGTTTGAACCCGGACTGGCTGCAAAGAAGTGCAAAGAATCTGTTCTTCGCACTCACAGCACTTCTCGTCGCGCTACTCATACCGGGCATTGGAAGTCGTATCAACGGTGCTCAACGCTGGCTGAGGTTCGGTGGTTTTTCATTGCAACCTTCAGAGCTGGGCAGAATCATTTTTCCACTGATGGCCGCCACCGTTGTGACTGCGCATCGTTCCACAGGCGGCTTTTCATTAAACAGGTTGTTGCAAGCACTGTCGCCGCTTCTTGTTTTGCCGCTGGTCGCGATTGAGCCCGACCTTGGAGCCACCGTTTTCCTGGGGACAGGCTACATCCTCGCATTGTTTCTGGGTGGATGGCCAATCCGCTATTTCCTGGGATGCGGTCTGATCCTGCTTCCGGCTGCAGCATCCCTGTTGATTCTCAAACCCTATCAGATGGAACGAATCCGCGGCTTCCTGGCAGCCTGGCAGGATCTGACTCAGGCGCCCTGGCAAGTTCGTCAATCGCTCCTTTCATTGGGGTCAGGTGGGCTGAAAGGAACTGGAATCGGTGGTGGCTGGCAAAAGCTAAGCTATCTGCCCGAAGCCAATACGGATTTTGTCTTCGCGGTCATCGGTGAAGAACTGGGCCTGCTGGGAACACTGACGGTGTGCTTCGTCTGGATCGCAGTTTTTCTGATCGGGCGGTCTACACTTCGACATTTGCCCCGAACATCGTTTGAGTGGATTTTTGGCACCACCCTGTTGTTGCAACTTGTGCTGCAGGCGATGGCCAATATTGCGGTTGTTACAGCGCTGGTTCCGCCGAAGGGTGTGCCTCATCCGTTCATCAGCTATGGCGGCACAAACCTGCTCGTGAGCCTGACGGCGATCGGCTTGATTGTTGGCATGTCCCGCAGCGATTTGCGAGGACAGGCGTCATCACTCGACGCGCACTGATGGAAGAACAGAAGCAGGCCGGAGCAAGTTCCTGCAGGAACTGGATCTTTAGCAAGATCCACTACATCCGACCGTAGTTTCCAATCTGGACGGAGCACTACCCGACTTTCTTGAGTTCTCGCCACCGGGCAATCTTGTTTCTGAGCGTGCGCGGCGTTACTCCCAGCTTTGCAGCAGCCTCCGTCTTATTGCCGTTACACCGTTCGATGCGAGACAAGATCACCGCGCGCTCGATTTCCTCCAGTGGAAGACTGTGAAACCCTGCGGGGACCTCAGAAGATGTGCATGATTCCGGAGCGAGCCGAAGTCCCGCGTGAGCGCCAAAATCAAGATGTCGAATGAGTCCGAATTCGGCTTCAACACACGCTCGATGAATAACATTTCGCAACTGGCGAACATTTCCAGGCCACTGATATTCCAGTAGTTCCGGCAAAAGCAAATCACTGATCGCTGTAACGGGTGTTTCATTTTCGTTCCCAAACAGAGTCAGAAAATGCTGCAGCAATACGGGAATGTCTTCGACTCTCTCCCGCAATGGCGCGAGTCGCAATGAGAGAACTTCGAGGCGATGGAACAGATCTTCACGAAACCGACCTTCGGCAACCTCTTTCTGGAGATCACGATTCGTAGCAGCAATGATGCGTGCGTTCATCCGCTGAACTTCTGTACTGCCGACCCTGACATATTCATTCGCCTCAAGAACACGAAGCAGTTTGGCCTGAGTCGGCAACGGGAGCTCTCCGACCTCATCCAGAAACAAGGTACCATCGCCAGCGGCATGCAGGAAACCTTCATGCCGGCGTGACGCGCCAGTGAAAGCGCCTTGTTCGTGGCCGAACAGTTCGCTCTCCGCTAGTCCATCATGAAACGCGGCACAGTTGACTTGAACATAAGCACGGGAGGCGCGTGGGCTGTGATCGTGCAGGTACTGAGCCAGCAGTTCCTTGCCAGTGCCACTCTCACCCGTAACCAGCACAGTGCCCGACGAACGAGCGATCCGTCGAGCTCGCGACAGGACATTGTCCATGGAAGAAGATTCGAAGATCAGCATGATTGAAGCTACGGAAGGAGGTATCGACGATGGAGACAAAAGAAATTCCGAACAGACTGTCGGCAAGCCTGGTTGCCAGTCATACCGTTTTCAATGATTGAAGATACGCGGCCTGCATGTTGCGTCGACGCGACTCAACATCCAGCTGAGGTGTCAATTCCGCACGGATTCCTTCAAACGTTTGCTGCAGGTGATCAATTCGGCCAATCAGCGTTTTGAGCAGTCCCTCATGTCGTCCAAGAGTGGTGCGAAGTTCGGGACTCAGGTTCGCATTTGTCTGTGCAAATCGTTCGTGCGAGGCGGAAACTTTCTGCTGAGCTGCAACAACCTGATCAAGTGATTTCTGTAGTTGTGAAATGGAATCGGGCGTACCCAACTGGCGATCTTTGGCGGCCTTCTCCAGCCGTTCGATTACGGCGACCGCATTTTCGAAGACAAAACTCTGTTCCTGAATGCACGCCTGGAGCTCCGCCTCCGGTCCAGCATTTAGAATGCTGGAGGAAACATGAACAGCTTTTTTTTGTGAGATGTTCACCATGCCTTTACTCCCTGGATCCTGATGCCGGGCGTTCAATCAACCCAGGCTGCTGAACCTGGGATTGCGATGCCTGAGCACGCGGAGGCGAAACTGGAACGGGACGAAGTAGTATTTCTTCGGACGGATCCTCTGCGATGTCTTTTTCGGCTTGTCGAACTTTCTCCAGAACGATGACCCACCAGCGCGCCTTTTCACTCAGCCATCCAGCCTCCGAATTTCCTGCAATCTTTCGAAAACGATTGGAAGCTTCTGCGTGCTTGCCCATGCGGCGCAGACAATTCGCAGCCTGAAAGTCGACCCAGTACTTCTGCTGCGGAGTCAATTCCGGGTCATTGTTATTGCTGTAAATTTCAAGAGCAACGCCGTAGTCACCAACGGCGTAGAGATTGTTTGCGAGCCCCAGTCGATCAATTTCTCCACCGACGACGGTGGATGAGGACGACTGTTCCACAGTCGGATCTGATGCGGCAGATTGCTCCATTGATTCCCCGGATGCATCTTCATTCGCCATATCTTCCGCATCAGCACCCTGCAAAACTTCCGCCGCATCTTCTGAAACGGAAGGCGGCTCAGAATCAGAAGATGGAATTGACTGCGATTTTTCGGGATCAGAGTCTGATGCGTCACTATTTGAACTCGGTTCGGTCGCCGGGAAAAATTCGATTTTGCTCGGAGGCGAGCCTGGTACGTTACCAAGCTCGCCGTTAGTTGATGTCTCAGAGTCGGTCGCCGCTGCTTTATTCGGAACCGGGCGATACTGCGACTTCAGCTGAAGGAGTTGCACCTTGAGTCGATCCCATCGCTGAGCTCTGTCTTGCTTGAGTGGATCATCACTATTAACATCAGCTCTCGATTCGACAGGGCCATCAAGATTGTTGGACGGAAGGTTTGGAACGGGACGTAACGCTCGTGGATCTCCTTCCCCCAGATTGAGAGCCGGCGCAGGTGAAGTTCCGCTGGCAGGCAATTTACCCGACAAGCCTGAAGCTCGACGTCTTTTTTCAAGGAGCAGCATGAGTTTTTCAGTCGCTAAAGCATTTGCTGCATCCTGCGACGCATCATCTTTTTTACCGGCCGGGTCAAACGCCTTTGGGGATTCATCGTCGGCTTCCTTCTGGCTCACTGCCGATGGCTGACTTTCAACTTGTGCAGATGCTTTTCTTACAGAGGCATCGGAAACGACACCCGGACGAGCGGACGTTGCGCGGCCGGAAAGGACCTGCGTGCTGCTTTGGGTAACGGCACTGCCACAGACATTCGTTTGCGGCATCAAATCCGTTCTCTGAGAGGCCGGCGACCAGCTTCGCGGTCGTGCCTGCCCAGACGCTTGTTCCCTGGTGACGTTAATCTCAGCGGTGTTGCCATTTGCATCCTTCACAATCGGTTGTGAAATCGTCTCCGTTATAACCAGTCGTGGCAGCTGATCATCGCTGGAGGACGCAAGAGACATGTTCGTTTGCAAGAGACCGACAAGAACAATTATCAGCCTCATGCACGGCTTTCGATGCGTCTTAGAAACAGTGCAGAAGAAACACATTATTTCCGTCCTCCTGATGATGCCGGCATCGTGCTGTTTTTTGCCGAAGCTGGCTCAACGCGAACCTGTGTTTCATCATTCGGCAATTTGCCTGTGAAACAACTGATGGCAGATTGATGATCTTTTTTTAACTCATAGGCTTTCCCCATGATTCGCAGCGCGGCTCGTTCGAGATGCGGTTCATCCGTAGAATCGATCAGCAGTCGGCAGGCTGTGATGGCTTCATCCGGATGCAGCTCCTGAAGTTGAAGTTCGGCGTTATTTAATCGAGCCTGTAGCGTCATCTGGTCAGCCTCCTCAGAAGATAAGGTCGCAAGCAGCAACCGAGCTTCCTCCAATCGCTTGTCGGCTTCATAATGAGAAGCAAGACGCAGGATGGCCTTATTGCGAAGATCGGACGCGGGCAACTTTTTCAGAGCCAGCAGATAAGCGTCGGTTGATTCCTGCGAGAGTCCTAACTCTTCGCAGGCCCCGGCAACGAGTACCGCAAAGTGACCGCCGCAGTATTTTGATGCATCGAATTCCGCAAGTGCAGCAACCACTGCCGCACCTTCGCGCTCTTTGCGATCAGCCAGCACGGCTGCACGAAAACGAGAAAGTGCCGACAGGAAGGCAGCCCCCTGCTGGCCAGCCTCCGACAACGAGTCGCGGCGTTCCATAAGAACGGCGTTCGCTCCCTGAGGATTTTGCAGCATCAAATAAAGACTGGCCAGCTGCAGCGCTGCGTATGGCTCCATGGAAGACCCTGCACTCAGAGAGAGACCCCGCATCATGGACTGAATCGCCAGTTTGCCACGATCATCCTCAAGCAGCACACGACTGTGGAATATGTACGATGCAATCTTCACATCCAACTGACCACCGGACGAATCGATGCTGCGAAGAAATGCGGCGATCGCCTCTTCACGCTGGTTGAGCTTCATGTGACACTTGCCAAGATTGAAAGCCGCCTCCGTTTCCACAACAGATCGTGGCGAAGACTCAATCTGAACCTGAAGAAATTGCAATGCATCGGCCGCACGATTTTGTTCGAAAAGCAGAGTACTCAGTGCCAGCCGACTATGGCCGGCCTGAAAAGAACCGGGAGCCTCCATCACCGATGTTCGAAGAATGCGTTCCGCAGCATCAAGTCGAGACTGACGAAGCTCATCAGCGCCCAGTTCGCTTTCGTGGAACACATGAACCCCGGAGTTCTTGAATTGCCAGGCAATGCCGCTCGAAATTGTGATTCCATCGAGAAGTAACGCCAGACTCTGCTCGGCGACGTGGATTTGCAGCTTGCGTCCGTTCAGTGTTTCGCGAGCCGCCTCGGAAATGTCACACGACAGCCGACAGCCGACAACCATATTACGAATCAGTGACTCGACGGATGTCATTCCGCAGTTCAGCCGCACGATGATTCCGTCGGGCGAACTGCTGTCCAGAGCAACAACGTGAAACTCTGTCGGACCAGACTTTGTGGGAGTTTCGTTAAGGAGAAGCGGCAGTTCGTCCAGCAATCGAGCGGGGTCCGAGGACCAGACAGGCACAACCAAAGTGCTGTCATCCAGCAGGTTATCACTGTCGTTTGCTGTTTGCTGTTGCCAAAGATCGCGGCCAATTAAGTGCAGCACTTCTCCACGAACTGTCGGAAGGAATTCAGACTCATCGAGAATCGCCCGCCGAAGCAAATCGGACTGCAATCCTGTATGACGTTTCATAACCGACAAGCATCGAGCCTCACCGTATCGAGCAACGCCTGTCCAGGCTGGATCGGTTTGGGTCCCTGAGATTTTGCGATAAGCTTCAATCGCGGCTGCATGACGACCGGCCGCTTCAGCACACAGAGCCAGTCGAAACAGAATTGCAACGCCAGAGACTCCGCTGGATTTCTGTCGCAGTGTCTGGTAAGCCTGCATTGCCTGAACATAGTTTCCGCTGGCCAGATCTTCGTCGGCGAGTGCCATCAAATTCACGGCCTGCTGAGTCGCCCGTTCCTCGCGAGAAGGTGAAGACGGGGAAGGCAACTCCATTGAGCGTTCCGATTCCACGCTCTTCTGCTCGCGTCCCTGCAGTTCTTTTTTTCTTTCAGCGTAAGACTCACTTAAAGAAGATTGGCGACTTTCTTTATCAGACTCGTCGGCTTTACTGGCATCATCCGAACGCACTGGCTTATCGGAAACGACCGCCTCAGGAAATGCATCGCCCGATTTTTTCCTGGAAGCGACCTCTGGAACATTGGGAGCATTTGAAACACCAAGAGCATCCTCACTGAATGGATCGTCAACAGAGGCTCGATGATCATCACCCCCGGTTGAGAAAGCGTCGTCATTTGTTTCCTGCTGCTTTCGACCAGGATCTGGCGAGGATCCGTCGGCAAGGAATTCCGCATATGACGGATCTGCGTTCTTCGCCCCGTTGCGAATGTCTCCCTTGACGTTTGAGTGATTCTCTTCTGACTTGGCGGGATTCCCCGACTGGAGATAGATCGCAGCAGCGGCACCCCATCCAGCGGTTCCAGCCGCCATCAGAACCATTGCAGCGGGCCGCATAAATGCAGCAAGCCCCTTATATTTTGCCTGATCGGACACGTCGGTGACCTCTTGTGTGGAACCCGGATTCGGAACAACCGGTACAACTGTTTCAATCTCATCGTCCTGGATGCAGTGCATGTTGAGACAAAATTTCTTTGCAAGTTTTTTCTGCACGCTTCGATAACTCAGTCTGACTCAGGTTTCTCACAGGGAATAAGGCAATGCAAATCCATCGTTTCGACAATGTCAGTGCTTCGGGGACTCCGCGTCCGGTACGGACTGCTGGCCCTAACGCGAAAGATTCTTTGCAGGGCTCTGTGTCTCGAGAAAATGATGCCGAGGGGGTTGCCGGCGGAGACGAACTGGAATCACTATCGCGTCAATTGGACGGGATCAGTGAAGTTCGATCAGACGTCGTCGAAGCGGCGAAAGTGAGAGTGCAGCGAGGCGATTACCTGACTCGCGCGGCCGCTGAAAAAACAGCGGCAGCAATTCTGGGCAAGGATGCTTAGAGAGGCTTTCTGTCTTGAAGTGACACAGGGGACTATGTGTTGCTTCGGTCTTCCGGGCCTGTTCAGGCCGGGCAGCATGTGGCTCTTCTTGCTGAAAGCACAGCTGGTTTTATACATCCTTGAAGTGGACCATTTCCGCCACGACGCGGGACGCGGCCCACGACACTTTCGACGAAGGAACTGATCATGGGGTTGTCCGTAGCAAACAATGTTTCATCCATCAACGCTCAGCATAATCTGAACAAGGCCTCAATGGGTGTTGCAAAGTCCGTAGAGAAACTGTCTTCCGGATTGAAAATCAATCGAGGTGCCGATGGCCCGGCCGCACTTGTGATTTCGGAAAAGCACCGTGCACAGATCGCGGGCCTGAAGCAGGCGATCGATAATACGGAAAAGGCGACATCAGTTGTCCAGACCGCTGAAGGGGCTTTGACCGAAATTAACTCATTGCTGGTCAAGGTCCGCACCCTGGCCATCGACAGTGCAAATAGTGGTGTGAATGACGACGATGCCCTGGCCGCCAATCAGGCCGAAATCGCAAACGCACTGGACTCGATCAACCGAATTGCGAACAACACGCAGTTCGGCACGAAGAAACTGCTTGATGGCTCTGCCGGCATCAAGGGCACAGTGACTTCCTCCGACGTTACCTTCCTCACGGGAACATCAGACACGTCGCCTGGCACTTACACATTGGAAGTCACAACTGAAGGTGAGCGTGCAACAGCGTCTGCGGGCACTGACCAGACAGACGTTCTTGCTGCAGACGAAATCCTTACAATCAACGATGTCAGTGTGTCACTGAACGCTGGCATGAGCCAGACTCAGGTGATCAATCGTATCAACGAATTCACGTCACAAACAGGTGTCACTGCAGAACTCGACGGCACGACGACGCGTCTCTACACAGAAGCGTTCGGTTCTGGTGCTGAGATTTCTGTGGTTTCCAACATTGCAGGGGCTGCCACCAGCAGTGGTTTCGGAGACACCGAAATAACGGACAGTGGTGTGGACGTGATTGGCGAAATCGATGGCGTTTCCTACACCGGAGTTGGCAATGTACTGACGTCAAATTCAGGTGCGACAAAGGGCCTGTCTGTGCAATTTGCTGCAGACGCCGCTGACGCCACGCTGACAGTCACTGGAGCCCAGGGCAACGTTGCTGTTACCGACAATTCACTCGTCTTCCAGATTGGTGCAAATAAGGATCAGACAGCAAAGATCGCAATCAACAAGGTTAACCCGAATGGACTGGGACTTGGTGTGACTGGCAATCAGTTCAGCAACCTGGATGAAATTGAAGTCACATCAGCTGGCAAGGCTCAGGACGCACTGGAAGTCATCGATGCGGCGATCGATGATGTCACAAATCTTCGAGGTACCCTTGGAGCTTTCCAGAGCAACACTCTGGAATCGACAGCCAACAATCTTCGTGCAACACTTGAAAACACGATTAACGCGGAATCCGTTATTCGTGATACAGACTTTGCAGAAGAAATTGCAAACTTTACCAAGGGTCAGGTACTCGTGCAGGCTGGCACTGCCATGTTGAGCAACGCGAATCAGATTCCTCAGTCGATTCTGTCTCTGCTGCGTTAGTCTTAGACGTAGTCGTCGAAAAAACAGAACGGTCCGGCCGGAACTGGAAGCCCAGGATTCGACCGGACCGTTTCGACGTTGGTTTTTGTCCACTTCATAAGATTCGGTCTCAGGCAATCCTGTCCTGTATCCTGTCGTCCTGAAGATCAATCACGCTGAGGTTTCGTCATGCCAATCAGTATTAGCGGAGTAGTGTCAGGACTTGATACTGACAACATTGTCGCAGGACTGCTGGACATTCAGCAGCAGCAACTCGACCGAATGGCTTTGCGAAAAACAGAAATCCAGCAAAAGCAGGCGGCATTCAAGACGATCGAGACACGCCTGCTCAGCCTCAGAGCCGACACCGGGGTTCTCAGTCGAAATTTAAATAATCCGTTAACAAAATTGTCGGTTACGGCAAGTGATTCGAATGCTATCAGCGCGACTGCTACTTCCAAAGCAGTCGCGGGCGTGTACCGCCTGACCGTTGACTCGACAGCACAGGCTCATCAGGTCGCCTCTCAGGGATTTTCTGACGCTGATGCAGAAATCACTCAGGGAACCTTCGAAATTCGTCTCGGATCCGGCGATCTCAAAACCATTACCATCGACAGTAATAACGACACGCTGAGTGGTCTGGCAACGGCCATCAATTCTTCCGGGGCGGGAATTAGCGCAAGTATCGTGCAGGACTCCTCAGGCGGGGCGACTCCATATCGGTTGTTGCTGAGCAGCACAAAGACGGGAGCCAGCAATGAGATTTCGGTGACGAATAATCTTGCTGCGTCCAGTGGCACGGCAACAAACCCAGTCATCGATTTCCTGAATCCTGTTCAGGCAGCCGCAGATGCACGGGTCACGCTTGGCTCGGGACCTGGTGCCATTTCCGTCACCAGCAACACAAATCAATTTCAGGACGTGATCGCAGGAGTAAGCTTTGATCTTTTGCAGGTGGAGAATGGAGAAACCGTCTCACTCACGGTTGCAAAAGACAACACCGCTGCGGTGGATGCCGTCAGCAATTTTGTAGACTCCTTCAATGGAGTCCTGCAATTTATCGACGACAACTCCAAATACGACGTCGCATCAGGACAGGGTGGCTTGTTCCTCGGCAACCAGAACACATCCAGAATTGCGCAATCGCTGCGATCAACGATTCAAACTGTCGTACCGGGAACCAATCCTCTCGCAAACCGCCTTTCTTCGGTGGGCATTACCTTCAATGACTCCGGACGATTAGTGCTCGACAAGGGTAAGTTGCAGAATGCCCTGAACGGAAATATTGAGGGTGTAGACGCTGAAGATGTCAAACGGCTGTTCGCTTTTGGCGGTGAGTCGACAAACTCGGGACTCTCATTTGCGTTCGGCAGTACACGAACGAAGGCCCCATCTTCCGGTGTGGGTGTCAATATCAGTCAGGCCGCCGAGCAGGCCACTATCACCGGAGCGACAACGGTTGCCGCCTCAACAGTGATTACGTCTGCCAATCGGACACTGGAAATTACACTGGATGGCAAGACAGCCACTGTGAATCTCAGCGAAGGCACCTACACAGCACAGGAACTGGCCGACCGTCTTGAATCGGTCATTAACGAATCCGAGGACCTCCCCGGGCGCGAAATCAAAATTGGACTCTCTGGAGGATCATTGCAACTGACTTCAGCGAGCTATGGCACTTCTTCTGGTATCACGATTGTGAGTGGAACAGCAGTGTCGGACCTCGGATTAACTGTCGCTCAGACGGATTCAGGTCGTGACGTGGTCGGTACATTCGTTGTCGACGGCAATACGGAGACCGCTGTTGGACGTGGGCGAATTCTGACTGGAGACTCGGACAATGAAAACACAGCGGACCTGCAGATTTCAGTAACGCTTGGCCCAGGGCAGGTGGTGTCGGGAATCGAAGGAACGGTTCAGGTTTCAAGAGGACTCGCTTCGTTGTTGGATCAAGCGCTGAGCCAGATACTCAACGTGGAAACCGGCATATTGAGTTCTGTCGACGACGGTTTCGATTCTCAGATAGAAAGTGTCCAGAAATCGATCGATCGACAGAAGTCTCTGTTCGATCTGCAGGAAGCCAGTATCCGTAAACAATTCCAGACGCTGGAAACAGCGATCAGTCAGATGAATGCCACAAGCAGTTATCTCGGCGGACAATTAGCAAGCCTGCCACAGATCAGTCAACAATAGTGTTCACCGGCGATAGCGACAATGAATCCACATTTGAAATATAAGACGGTGCAGACCTATTCATGGACTCGCATTGACATGCTGGTTCTGATTTATGACCAAGCGGTTGCTGCGTTAACAGAAGGCGCAAAACTGCTGGAGCAGAATCGCGCTGCAGAGCTGCCTCCCGTCAACCTCAAGGCGATGCGAGTTCTTCTGGCAATCGCTGACGGCCTGAATATTGACAAGGGAGACCTTCCCGTGCAGGTCCTCAGGCTTGTCGTCTTTGCGATGGATCAGATCAAGACTCAAAATGCGGCATCGTGGCGTTCAGCCCTGTCCGTTATGGAAACTCTTCGAGAAGGCTTCGTTGAGATTCAGGACGAAGCTCGTAAAGACGAATACGAAGGTCGTATCCCATCACTGGATGCCGTCCACTAAACTGCTCGAATTCCAGAAGTCGGTCTTCCGAATGAGTCGGCTCAGCGATTTCTGACAGCATTGCAGACTGACACGTCGGTCGTGCCATTGTTTCAGATCAGAACCTGATGCTCCGTCAAGATGAAGAATTCGAGTTGGGTGTAGTGGATCTTGCTAAAGATCCCGTTGCTAAAGACCTTGTGACTGGAGGACCTTCAGCAAGGTCGACTACCCGAAATTCAAATCTTGACAAAGCTCTACAGCATCGCATTATCTGATGCTTCATAGGCAGCAATTCGCTCTCTGGCATGGTCTGACCACGGGCCTCGCGAATCGTGCTGAATGTATCGCTTCCAATAGATGATGGCTTCTTCATCACGACCAGTCTGTTCCAGCAACTGAGCATAATGCAGCAAAGCGTCCGGATTCGCCGGATGAATCGAAATTGCAGTGATCAACGACTGCTCGGCAAGTTCCAATTGACCTTGTTCTGACTGTAGACAGCCCAACTGCGTCCACGCCTCAATATAGTCAGGGGCCGCCTCAATCGCGCAGTAGTAGCGTTCGATCGAAGCGTCGACTCGACCAGCACGATACAACGCATCGGCCAAATGAAAATTGATATCGGCAGGATCAGGAAACAGAGAAGCGTCATCCTCCGACATCCCATGCACGCCACTGCGCACCGCTGTCTGTTCTGACCCAAGCAGGCTCAGACCGTTTCGAAACGCATTGATCGCCGATTCGAATTCTGATTCTTCCGTCAGTCGGCAACCTTCGTGAAACCACTCTTCGGCGTTCCAGTCGGTCATCCGGCGTTCATCTCGCAATTGCTGAGCTGCGGAGAACGGAAGTGAAACAGTGTCATCGTCAACGTCGTCGTCATGCATTGCCTGGTCATGCATTGCCTGGTCATGCATCGCCTGGTCATGCATCGCGTCATCACCGGCCGCAGAAAAATCCACAACCGTTGTTTCATCCGGCTCGAAGTCCAGCAATCGCTGTCCCGTACGTGGATTCAGAACGCCGCGAGCATCTCTCATCAAGACCTTGTCATCCTTAACAAGCAGGTTCAGCTGCGCCAGAGAACGATCGGTGCCTGCAATCGTGAGGCTCAGTTCAGCAAGGCTTTTCTCCAGCGTTTGCGCCGACACACCTTGTTCAAGCAAAGCCGCAAGTCGCCTCGCGCTGGCGACTTCACGGTAGTCAAAATACGGAAGTCGACAGACTCGACGCACAGGTTTGATCAAACCCAACCTGGCCCAGCGGCGAATCATTCTGACGGGAACATCCAGCAAACGACTCAGCATTGCCGGAGTATGGGCACGACGAATTTCTTCCCGATGGTCGTCCAGGCCCAGAAGTTGCAGCCAGTCAGATTCAGCGACTATTCGCACATCGGCCCCATCAGCAATCAGCTGCATGACCTGCTGCAGTTTTTGGGACGCCCCGCCATCGTCTTCCAGCGGCCAGCCTTCTTCGCCAATGACAAGCATCGTCGTCGAACCGCTCACGGACTGAGTCGCACGACCGCCGTACTCTTCAACCATTCGAATCGCATCACGGTGCACCATGGATGCCAGCGTTCCAGTAAACGCGACAGTCTCCCCGGACAGTGGCAAAGAACTGACGACGCTCGTCAACGCTGAAGCCGCATTATCATCAGACGGATCTGCTGCCGGCGGGTCGACGTGGCGCATCGAAAGGGCTGAAGAATCTTTTGGCTTCCGGTCGGTCACCGGGCAACTTTCCATAACGGAATTTCGAAGATTGGAAACTCAGACTGTTTTGACCGAAGATACCGTCGAAAAAAGGTCATGGGTAGCATTCGGGCGATCTACTGCTATAAGAGAGCAAAGTCGCAAAATGATCTGTCAATTTACCAAAAACACTGTGAATTTTCGCCGTATCGGCGGTTATCGCTTGATTGTCTGTGGTTTTCAGATCTGACCACGAAACGTGGGTTCGTTTCGTTCCTGTTTGTGATCCACCACTGGTTAAGTAATTGAAGGTTTGGGTAATGTCCGCTCTGCAATCATCTGATCCGTCTGTCTGGAATGCCATTGTTGAAGAGCGACGCCGTCAGGTTGAAGGTCTCGAACTGATCGCGTCGGAAAACTATACCAGCGCCGCAGTGATGGAAGCGGCTGGCACTGTTTTGACCAACAAGTATGCCGAAGGTTACCCGGGAAAAAGATACTACGGCGGTTGCGAGAATGTCGACGTGATCGAGAACATCGCTCGCGATCGTGCTCTTCAGCTTTTCGGCGCGGAACATGCCAACGTCCAGCCTCACGCTGGATCACAGGCCAACATGGCCGCCTACATGAGTGTCCTGAATCCTGGCGACACCATTCTTGCCATGAATCTTGCTCACGGCGGACATCTGACCCACGGAATGCACTTGAACTTCAGTGGCAAGCTTTACAATTCAATTCACTACGGCGTCAAAGAGAACGACCATCGTATTGATTTTGATCAGGTTGCGTCTCTGGCGAAAGAGCATAAGCCAAAGATGATCGTCGCCGGCGCCAGCGCTTATCCGCGAGAGATCGATCATGCGAAGTTCGCAGAGATCGCCAAATCTGTCGGCGCACTCCTGATGGTTGATATGGCTCACTATTCTGGACTTGTGGCTGCAGGAATTCACAACAGCCCGGTTCCTCATGCAGATTTTGTGACGTCCACATCTCACAAGACGCTGCGTGGTCCTCGATCAGGCTTCATTCTTTGCCGAAAAGAACATGCCGCAAACGTCGATCGCAGCGTTTTTCCTGGAATCCAGGGCGGGCCACTGATGCACATCGTGGCTGCAAAAGCTGTTTGCTTTGGTGAAGCGATGAAGCCGGAGTTCAAAGCCTATGGTCAGCAGATCGTCGATAACGCAAGAACTCTGGCGGAGACACTGATGAGCGGCGGGCTCAGACTTGTTTCCGGGGGAACTGACAACCATCTGATGATGTGCGACGTAACTGCTATCGGTCTATCGGGCAAGATCGGTGAGCATGCCCTTGATCATGCAGGGATCACTGTCAACAAGAACATGATTCCCTACGATCAGAGGAAGCCAATGGACCCGAGCGGCATTCGCATCGGAACCGCCGCCCTGACGACTCGTGGAATGAAGGTTGACGAGATGAAACGAGTGGGGACCTGGATTCTGGCGGCATTGAAAGGTCACGATAATGCTGTCGAACTGGAACGAATTCGCCAGGAAATCGCCGAGTTCGCTCGTGCGTTTCCCGTCCCCGGAATCGTGCTCTAGTGTTTTGTCAAGATTTGAATTTCGGGTAGTGGACCTTCAACCCTGATTTTAATCTTGTATGGAGCACTGGTTTTTCATCATCTGTGAAATGATGAAGAAAAAGCCACAGTTGAGGCCGAACAGGGTGAGTTCCGGCGTCTTGCGACAATGCCGGAACTCGATCCGATCGGTCTGAGATTACTTCTCTGTTGTCACTCAACAAGACCACGCTGATTCCCGGGAGAAATTCGATGTCTCAAGTTCTGATACCTATCACCGTTCTTGCAACGGTGCTGTCTTGTTTGGTATCGGCAACCGCCGCAGCAGACGATCTGCGTGTGATGAGCTTCAACATCCGTTTCGGCACGGCGAACGATGGAAAAGATGCGTGGCCAAATCGGAAGGAACTTGTCCAGAAAACGATCGCGGCATATCAGCCAGATTTGCTTGGAACTCAGGAAACACTTCCATTTCAGGCAGAGTTCCTGAAACAACAATTGAACGGTTTTGAATACTTTGGGTGGTCACGAGACACCAATGTTGACGGAGAGCAATGTGGAATCTTCGTCAAGAAAGAACGATTCGAAGTTCTCGATTCGGGACAGTTTTGGCTGAGTGAAACACCGGACATCAAAGCCTCAAAAAGTTGGGACTCGTCCTTGCCTCGAGTCGCTACATGGGTGCGTCTGAAGGATCGAAACACTGGCGATCGCGAATTCTTTTTCGCCAACACACATTTTGATCATCGAGGCTCTGAGGCACGGCTGAAGTCCGCGCAATTGATACGCACGAGACTGTCACAACTCGCCTCTGGATTGCCGATCGTATTGACGGGTGACTTCAACTGCGATGAAGGATCCGAGCCATGGAAAGAGATCATGCAGGACAAACTTCTGAAGGACACATGGCGCGAAGTCTTTCCGCAGAAAAATGCCAGTGAAGGCACCTTCAGTGGATTCACGGGAAAGGCCGGTGACGCTCGAATTGACTGGATCCTGGCAAGCCAACATTTTGATGCCAAAGAGTCGGCAATCGATCGAACGAACGACAATGGGCGATATCCGTCCGATCATTTTCCGGTCACAGCAACACTGAACTGGTCTTCAAAGTAGACGCCGTCACAGCCGATACTTCCTGATGCGGAACTCACGCCGTTCGGTCTGGCCTGAGATTCGTAATCCATTATCTCGCGGACGACCAAGTACACAGTCTTCAGATCATTCGATCAATCACCGTGACGCCGGTGCCAGGAAATTCGTTCATCTTCGGCAGAAGCAGGGCTGCTTCGGAAAGTGTGACCAGGTCACCAATCAGCATTGCAGGATTAAGGATTCCCGACTCGATCATACCCATCATGCGATGGTATTCAAACGCCTGCATTCCATGGCTTCCCAGGATCTCCAGTTCGTTTGCAATAACGGCCCCCATTGGGACCGGAGGATCGGATTCTGATCCCAGCATGAGTCCAATCTGCACGTGTCGACCGCGTTTTCGCAAAGACTTGACAGAGTTCCAGCAAGTCAGATGGCTTCCAAGTGCGTCAACGGAAACATGAGTTCCTCCGGAGCTTATGTCTCGAACGGCCGACACAGCGTCAGTTTGTGCCGCGTTCACAATATGCTGAGCACCGCAACGAATCGCCATGTCCAGCCGATCGCGTTTTACGTCGACCGCAATGACACGCGCGCCCAGCGATGCTGCGATCATAATGGCAGAAAGTCCGACTCCACCACAGCCGTGGACAGCGACCCAGTCGCCAGGTTGAGTTCGCCCCTGAAACACAATCGCGCGGAACGAAGTCGCAAATCGACAACCCAGGCTTGCCGCTGTTGCGTAATCGACAGATTCCGGCAATGGAACCAGATTGACATCCGCATGGCGAATTTCAACGTACTCGGCAAACGCGCCCCATTGTGTGAAGCCAGGTTGAGTGTACTGATCGCAGATTTGCTGATTGCCGGTTGCACATTGATCGCAGGAACCGCAGCCACAACAAAAAGGGACGGTCACTCGACTGCCAGGCTTCCATTGCCGCACGAGGCTTCCAACAGCCACCACATCGCCAGCCAATTCATGACCAGGAACATGAGGCAGGTGAACATCGGAATCATGCCCCATCCAGCCATGCCAGTCGCTTCGGCAAAGACCACAGGCTCGAACGGCGATGACAGCAGAGTCCGGCCTTGGGTCCGGAGCTGGCTCGTCTCGCACGACAAGTGGTTGCTGAAACTTTTCAAAAATGGCCACCTTCATTGGACGATTCCTGTCACGCCGCACCACGCAGTTTATGAGTCGACTTGCCACCGAACGGATTCTCGGTCTTGTTAGGTTTTCCACCGCCATCAAGAGCCAGCGGAAGCCGCGACCGATCCTGTGATGAATTTTCAACGATGCGGTCGGTCACCTGCCAAAGGACATCTCGCAGTTCGTCTCGACTTGCATTCAAGTGCTGCGAAAGCAATACAACCTCGTCCTCGATCAGAGCCGGGTTGATATCGGCAGCTCGCGGGGCACGGAAGATTTTCTCATGAATCCGACAGGCTGTTTCCTCTGTCTCGTAGAACAACTCTTCGTAGAGTTTTTCACCTGGCCGAAGTCCTGTGTACACAATATCGATATCGCCGGGATATTCCTGACCGGAAAGTCGAATCATGTCTTTCGCCAGATCGACGATTCTGACGGGGTCACCCATATCCAGGATCAACACGTCGCCACCTTCACCGACAGCGCCGGACTGCAGAACCAACTGCACTGCTTCCGGGATTGTCATGAAGTAACGTTCCATTTGCGGATCTGTTACCGTGATCGGTCCGCCTTGTTCAATCTGGCGACGGAAAGTCGGCACAACACTGCCTGCAGAATTCAGCACATTTCCAAACCGAACTGTAATGAATTTCGTTCTTGAGCGTCCGGCGACAGAATGCAGATACTGCTCGGCAATAAGCTTTGTTGCTCCCATGACGTTGGTTGGCCGCACCGCCTTGTCGGTGGAGATCATGACAAATCGTTCAACCTGAAATCGATTGGCAAGGTCCACCAGGATTCGAGTGCCAAAGACATTGTTCCGGACCGCCGCTTGAGGATTCGCTTCCATCAGGGGAACATGCTTATAAGCGGCCGCATGGAAGACAACGGATGGCCGATGTTGCATGAAGATGCGAGTCATGGCATGCTGGTCAGTAATATCTTCCACAATGTATTCAAGCACGCATTCAGTTCTGCCAGCCTGGCTCGGCAAGCCGTGAAACTCCTGCTCCATTTGAAAGATGCCGAATTCGGACTGATCCAGCAGAACAATTTTCCGCGGTCCGAAGGAAAGCAACTGACGACAGACTTCCGAACCAATGCTGCCAGCAGCTCCTGTGACAAGAATCACACGGTCGGCAAGCGTGCTTCGAATCCCATTCAAGTCCAGCTGATTCGGCTCGCGACGGAGAAGGTCGTCAATCGTGATATCACGCATTCGCAGGTGGAATCGGCCCGAAGGAATTTCGTCCACCGAAGGCACCAGATGAGCTTCGACACCATTGCGTCGACAAACTTCGCTGACGTCCCGAATTGTTCTGCCGGTCAATTGTGATGGAAGCAAGAGCACCTCCGCCCGAGTCTGCAGAATGATTTGTTCCAGCCCTTTCGAGGCATCAAAGACCTGAACTCCGGCGACCACACCGTTTTTTGCAGCATCCATTGGCGAAACAATTCCAACGACTCTCAAGCGTATGGAGCTGGAACGAATGGATGTCACCAGGTGAACTGCATCTTCGCCGTTCGCGTAAATCAGCGTTCGAGAAGCCTGCGGATTTCGACTGGCAAGCCGCAGTGTTCTCAACGAATTCGCAAGCACCCGCGCAGAAGCCAGTGTGCCAGCAGAGATGATCGTGTCAATGATGATCACCCCGCGCGGAATTTGCAGCATTGGATTTTGAAACAACTGCAGGCTTGCGATCGCCATGCCACATGCGACGCAGATTCCGGCGGACCAGGCGACATCATGCGTCGTCGAATAGCGAAGCCTTCGGCGCCAGTCTCGCGACAACAACACGAATGAGATCTTCAGCAAAAAGATCGCTATGAAACTGTCTCGAAAGACGTCCTTCGCGTATGTCAACTGCTCAACATGAAAAGCGGTGACCAGCCCGGGATGTGGCCGCAGAGTCACATTGTCGCGGGCAATCGCATGCACAAACTGAATCACATTCAGGTCAAAACGCAACTGCAGCGCAACGAAAAACGATGCGGTGAAGATGGCTGCATAGCAGCAGACGGCTATCGCCAGTCGCTTCATGACAGGGACCTGCAGAACAAGGCAGTCGAAGTGATCGCGATGTCGCGCCACTTGCGAATTCATCAAAAATGTGAGTACGAAGCCGAACGTTGCCGAGACAATCCATCGGTACAGTTGAGTCTGCCGCAAGACACGGACTGTGTCCATATCAGGGTCTGGCCGGTCTCCGTCTCGCCATTTTGTTCATTTCAGCCCGTCCATAGAAACCGGCAGATTCTGCAGAATTAAAGCGGCGATCATGACGCCACAAGATAGATGCGGCCTCGCCCGAGGCTTGTGACTCTGGCAAGTCCTCTACGCAAAAAACATCCACGGCCAGGTTCGACTCGACCATGCTACGATAGATTCAGAGGAAAAAGAGCGAAGCTTTGCGAGTCGTGGTTCAAAATGTGCCGCCACCATGGCCTTGATCTCATCGCCAATCTGCTGGATTTCACGGCCCACCTCCTGAGCTGACACTCCGCTTTCACGTGCTGTCTTCAGGCGATTCACAGCATCCTCTTTCGCTTCGAGCTTTACTCGAAGAACGTTTTCAATTTCTGATGAAAACAGTCCCGAACTGAAATGGCGATGAGGATTGAACTGAAGATCTCGCAGTTGTTCTGAGATCCTCTGAAGCTGAGCGTATTCGCCCCGCTGAGTGTCAAAGAGAAAACGAGACGCACTGGCCACTGCAAACGGTGTGGGCTCAACTTTCCACCACGTCTTGATCAGTGTGTCTGTGTATCGATCGTATCGCCCACCACCAGTTCCGTGGACAAACAAATCGCTGAACAGGAGTCGCAGCGTCGCAGTGATTAATGCGCCTCGAGGAATGAGCTGCTTTCCTGCGACTATGAGTGAAAAGATCGTTGCGGCTTCGTTGCCAGGAAGAATCTCCGTCCGCACACCATCGGCCGATTCCAGAAATCGCTCGAACCCTGTTTGCTGAAAGGTGACAACACTGCGTGTTCCGGCAGCAGGATCGACAAGCCAGAACGGCAATTCCCATCGAGACTGTTCTAAATTCAGGCTGGGAAATGGATTGGCGTCATTCTTGATTTTTTGCTCAGCTCGAAAGCGATCCAGTGTGGAGTTGTAACAAGTTGCGAAGTCCATTGGTTTCGCAAGTATCTGAGCAAAGAACTGAATGGTCTCCGGGAACCCACAAATGGATGACAATGGGATTTCCAGAATACGACCACCAATCCCAGCGTCCCAGCGAGTAATCAGATTGGCTTCCACCATAGAATCCGTTTGTATGGCGGCAAATTTTTCGGCGAAATCAGAAAACGTCGCGGCCGCCGCTTCGCATTGGCAGGCTTTCAAACCCGTCGCAACTCGTAGTGATTCTGCCGCTAACAATGGGGCCGGCTTCCTGCGACTAACACTGTAGAGTGAAGGCTCGCGTGCAAAGCTGATCGGTGATGTTGCAATTTGCCCGTCGCCAGCGGCTTGCGGAAACTGAAACGCACCTGCATCGCCTTCGTCAGTATCAATGACAACTGCAACTGCAATGGCTTCGTTCTGAGCGGCGAATTGCTCCGTCGTTTCATACTTAAATGTCAGCCCGGAATGAAAGATCACTGGCTGGTGGCCTGTCATCACCAACGGCCGACAGTCTGCATCTCCGGTCAGCGCAGCGTCGAGTCGATCGCAGAGTCCCGAACGCCTGCCAAGAGTGACGAGTTGATCACGGTAAGCCTCCGCTGTTCGAACAAGTCGACGCCGCGCATTCGCACGCAAGGACTGCAGCGAATCGTCCGAAAGCTGGCAGCGGACCGTCGACCAATCCGACAACTTAGGCTGACGCACAGCGGCTTCATAATCTTTCGTCATTTGCGAGGCGTCCCATTCTGGCGAATGTCCTGAAGTAACTTCGCCATCTCACCGACTCGTTCCGGATGCTGTTTCGCGATGTTCGTCTTTTCGCCCGGATCGCTGCTAAGATCGTACAGTCTCACATCAGACGCGTTTCCCGTCTCGATATTGACCTGCTTATTCAACGCGGGGCCATTGTTGGATTCAATGAACTTCATTGAGCCCACTCGAATTGCCAATGCACTCGCCTGTTCCACAAGATGATCGCGACCAATACGACTGTCACCAAGCAACGCGGGAAGCGTGTTCAGACTATCAGGACCGGCTCCATTCGGAAGCACTTCACCAGTCATCGCGGCGAACGATGCCAGGAAGTCGATCTGGCAGACTAACGCATCCGACGTGATGCCTTTCTGAATTTTCTTCGGCCATCGTGTGAGGAATGGAACGCGAGTCCCACCTTCAAACGCGCTGTACTTGCCACCACGCAACGGACCAGCAGGCTTATGATCTCCAACCTTTTCCACGGCGAGATCTTTGTAGCCGTCATTCAGTACCGGGCCGTTATCACTGGTGAAAATCACAAGGGTGTCGTCCGCAATCTTGTGCTGATCCAGTGTCTCCAGGATCTCTCCGACAGTCCAGTCGAGTTCCGCAATGACATCACCGCGTGGCCCCATGCTGGTCATTCCGGCAAATCGAGAATGAGGAGCACGCGGCACATGAATGTCATGCGTACAAAAATACAGGAAGAATGGCTGCTTCTGATGAGTCGCACGGTGTCGATCGATAAAGCTGACAGCTTGCCGGGTGATCACATCGGCCATATCTTCGTCTACCCAGCGAGCTTCCTTTCCACCGGACATGAAACCAATCCGGCTGATTCCATTCACGATCGAATTGTTGTGCCCATGATCCCAATCGACTTTCAATAGATCAGGATTTTTCAAACCCGTAGGCTCATCGCCCGTCGGCTCTTTAAAGCTCACCGTGATTGGATCATTCGGATCAAGCCCGACGACGTGATGATTGGCCACATAAACACATGGCACTCGATCACCAGTGGCTGGAATGAGAAAGCTCTCGTCAAACCCAATCTCCAAAGGTCCTGGAGTGATCGCTTTGTTCCAGTCGATCGGCCCGTCACCAAGTCCGAGATGCCATTTTCCGATCGCCGCAGTTCGATAGCCGGCCTGCTTCAAAAGGGAAGCGACGGTCACACGTCCAGGCTTTATGATGGCATTCGCATCGCCTGGCGCAATATTGGTTCCCTTGCGGCGCCATGCGTATTCTCCTGTCAAAAGTGAATACCGCGATGGGGTGCAGGTCGCAGCGGAGCTATGCCCGTCGGTGAAGCGACAGCCTTCGGCAGCTATGCGATCAATGTTGGGCGTGGCAACGGCAGTTGCGCCATAACATCCGACATCACCATATCCCAGATCGTCAATGTAGATCACAACAATATTCGGGTGATCGGCGGCGAATGCTGCATTCAGATTTGTAACAACCAACAACAGAATGGTCAGAAACGAACGCATTCAGAACTCCGACAGGGAAATACAAGAAAGGCGACAACGAGTGCTGAATCAAGATTGAAAATCAGGTTTGGCGGTAGTGGATCTTGCTAAAAATCCCGTGACTGCAGGACCTTTAGCAAGATCCACGACCCTAAAATCAAATCCGGAAAATGCACAAGTGCAGTGTGGTTTTAAGTCTGCCATCGACGGTATTCAAGCGTCGTCGTTCTTTGTCATCGCCGACAACAAATCTACGGAGACACCCCGCACGATGTTGATGGCTCAATGAGATGGAAGGAACTGACGTACCTGCTTGAGAATCTCATCGCTTGCGTCCTCAAAGACATAGTGCCCGGCGTTCGGCAACTCAAGTGTCTGCGCCTGCGGGAATCGACGGCGAAATTCGTTCAGGAAGTTTTTGGGCGTGAAGCACCAGTCCTTCATTCCCCAAATCAGCTGGACGGGATGGCTCGCGAACTTACTCAACGCTTGATCCACTTCCGTCAGCGTTGCATAACTGCGATGGCCAGGGTCCAGCGGAATGTCCTGCACAAACTCATGCACAGCGACTCGATTCGCCCAGGAATCGTAGGGCGCGATAAAGCCGGCTCTGGCTGCAGGGGTCAGCGGCTTTTCGACCGCCATTGTCAGCGCAGCGCGCGCGAACAAATTCAGGCCGCGATCACCCAGAGTTCCAAGTAGCGGAATTCGGCAAAGAGCGATCCGAAACGGAATCGCCTGACTGAGAAACGCGCCTGTATTCATCAGAACGAAACGCTGGAATCGATCGGCCATGCGCCCCGCGCAACCCATCCCAATGGCTCCACCCCAATCGTGCCCGAACAGCGTGATCTGATTCAGGTCGAGAAGCTTCACAAGCGAACAAAGCCGCTGAATATGTCCGTTGAGTGTGTAGAGAGTTCGGTCCTGAGGCTTCTCGGAAAATCCGCAACCCAGATGATCAATGGCGATCACGCGATGATCACGACTGAGGTCCCGAACCAGTTTTCGCCAGGCAAACGACCATGTTGGATTGCCATGCACCATCAACAAAACCGGGCCGGTGCCTTCATCAATGAAATGCTGAACATGTCCGTCGACTTCAAACCAGTGGGAGTCAAACGGATATTCTTCGCTGAACCCAGCTCGATCCGCCGCACGAGTTTTCAGATTCGGATCAATCTGTTCCGGTGATAGCAGTCGGAAAACGGTTTCGGCTGAGTTCATTGTGACAGTTATCGCAGATCGCAGATTGGGACGGAATGCCCCGGACGAATTTGACAGGTTTGCGGACTCCCGGAAAAGGGTCCGGAATTTACGAAGGGAGGCTATGCGGACAGCCACTACGATTCCAGTGTTATCAGTGTTCTGAGTTCAGAACATCTCGAAGCTGGTACACCGCCGTCCGAATTGAGTGTTCTGAATGATCGCAACTTACCGACATCCGCAGTCGCGCGGTCCCAGGGGCGACCGTCGGAGGTCTCACTGCGGGAATAAGAAATCCTGATTCCTGCATTCGACCACTGACACGAACTGCACGGTCGTCATCGCCCACCAGAATTGCAATGATCGGGCTGACATTTGGACTCTGTTCATCAAAAATTACCCTCAAGCCGACATCCGCCAGCATATTTCGCGCGAATGCAGACCGAGCCGCCAACAACTGTCGCCGCTCGGGTTCTTCCGAGATAACTTTGATTGCTGCTGTTGCCGCAGCACAAACAGCAGGAGGAAGCGCGGTGGAAAAGAACTGGCTTCGAGCCCTGTTCCATAGCCAGTCACACAGATCGAGCGAACCGGCAACAAATCCTCCAAGCCCACCGATCGCCTTGCTGAGCGTACCAATCTTCACAGCCACACGGTGCTCGACCTGAAGTTGCTCACAGACACCTCGACCACCGGCCCCAAAGACTCCAGTCCCATGCGCTTCGTCAACGATGACCGTCGCATTGTGTGTTTCTGCGATGTCACAAATCTGAGGCAGCGGCGCAAGAGTTCCATCCATGCTGAAGACCGAATCGGTCACAATGAACGCAGCCTCGAAGTTCTGACGTCTGCGAACCAGGGACTCATCAAGCCTCGCAAGATCTTGACGATCGTAGACCAAAAACTTCCCGGCACTTGCGCGACAACCGTCGATCAGGCTGGCATGATTTTCTCGATCGCACAACACCACATCGTTCGGCTGCACCAGCGATGTGAGTGTGCCGATGTTGGCAGCAAAACCCGACGGAAATAAAACGGCCGACTCTGTTGACTCAAATTGAGCAATGGCTTCTTCTAGTGCGACGTGCCATTCCGAACGCCCGGCCACCAACGCACTCGCGCCGGCACCAACTTGGTGCCTGGCTGTTTCAGAGAATGCCTGAAGGACTCGCGGATGTCTTGTCAGTCCGAGATAATCATTGGTGGCAAAGCTGACGCAAAGTCGACCGTCAACCTGCGCTTCGGTTGTGCTGGTGGCCTGTGCGCAGCGTCGACTCCGCCGTTGATGATTGACGGTGAGCTGTTCAAGTGAGGCGTGGATTCGCTGATGAAAGAAGTCGTGCAACATGCGGCGATTTTAGTCCGCGGCACAACAGGTTCCCATCGAAGCACGAAACATCCGGAATTTCGGACTGCAATAAGGATCTGAGCGGCAGGATTGCCGAACTCCACGCTATTGCAGACTGGCCATCGCAGAATCAACGCGGTCCAGAGTTTCTTCGACAGTATTCGATTTCCCGGGATTACGCCGATCGCGAATGACTCGCGCCGGGACGCCAACAGCGATGCAGTAGTCAGGGATTGGTGCCAGCACGAGCGAACCCGCTCCCACGATACAGTGCTTCCCAACATTTGCCGCAACAGTCGCACGCTCGCCAATCCAGGAATCTCGACCAATGGTGACCGGTTCGTAAAACCCTGGCTGCTCGCGAAGCGGAATGTCCAGACTTTCAGTGCCGTGCTGTCGACAACCATTCATGATAGAAACGTGCGAAGCAATGAGAACGTCATCTTCAATCGCCACATCTCCGATCGAACAGTAATTTCCGATATACACGGTCTTGCCAATCGAGACACCAGGATGCGAAAACAAAGTCCCAAAAGAAACGCACGCATCGGCACCACAACCGGCTGATGTCGCCTTCAAAAATGCGTGTCGCAGATGATTTCCAGTGAGCCCAGGCAGCAGGCTGAAGAGTTGGGTCCAACCACTGAATACTCGGTCTTTGCCGCAGATGCTTGCCTGCAGCCAATAAATGCAGACGGCTGGTAAAACCAGACTTGAGCAGACAACAGAAAGCAGTTGCTTAGCGAATCGTTTCATTGGACAGCATCACGCAATGTTAGTCATCAGAAGAAATTCGCAGCCACGGTACCTGGTTCTTTCCGCGGTCATCGTGGAGATCCTCAAGAGTTCGTTTCGTACCACGATTGATCGTTCAGACTCCAACAGCTTCAGAGCATGCATCTGCCAGGGGAGCCGGTTCGTGGACGGACGAATCTCCCTTATCAACGGCGAACTCCTGATGCGTTCCCTTCTGCCCGATGGTCTTTTCAGGATGGCGAGACGACCACCATTCCAGACCGTCGCGTCCAAAAAGAATCAGCGCCCAGATACCGCAGCAGGCGATCGATGCTCCCAGTTCCATCCAAAAGCCGACAACAGGGAACAGTGCATACCTTAGTGCGACATAACTGGAACAGATCCCAATGCATGTGAGCAATGTTTTCATCCAGGGATAGGCAATGGGGCGAATTGATCGACACATGAAGAGAGTTGTAAATGCAAACGACAAATACGTAAGCACTCCCGCCCATGCGGCTCCCCAGGCACCCCAGTAAGGAATCATCAGGTAATTGCCCGCGACATTCACGGCAACGCCAACAATACTTCCGGGGACCATGAGTCCCGTTCGTTTGGACAATAACGCAGGGACTTCGAATTGCAGTTGAAGTCCGAAGACAAAGAAGCCCAGAAGTACGACGGAAATCAAATCGATCGCATCACCGTAAGCATCCGGTGTCAGTAATGGCAGGACGGGATGCACCGTTAGGGCCGCACCAAGAAGCAAGACGCCCATTCCGCTGACAAACCAGCCGAAAATTCTGCCGAACAATTCGTCTGCTTTGGGCTGCTTATCAATATCGTAAATTGCAACGTGCCAAATCGATGAGAACGGCAGCAGACAGAGCGTGTTGACGGCAAAGGCAATCTTGTGAGCCAGGGAGTAGACACCGACTTCGTCCATGCTGACAAACACACGCAGAAAGTATCGATCGGCTTCGTGCATCAACATCGCAAGAAGCGCTGTCACCACGAGAGGACCGCTGAACCGCAGCATGTCAAGAGACAGAGAAAAATCGAACTGATAACGGCCGCGAGTCTTCACGAAAACAATCAGCAGAGCAGCCGTGTGAACGATCGAAGCGATCAAATTGCCAATCAATAACCCTTCAACTCCGAGCTTCAGACCAACAAGCATTCCGACATTCAGGCTGACGTTCAGCAACAGACGGCCCAATGAAATCACGACGAATACACCCGACCACCTGAGCACTCGCAGATAGGCATCAACCAGTTGTCCAACGACTTGAACAACGATCGTTGCCAGCGTCAGCGTATAGAACCAGCCACCATCGGTATACTCTTCCCCAAGCGTGACATCCGATAGAATCTGTCGGCTAAGCCACAATGGGAACACGACGACACAAGACGTCGTCACAAGGTAAGTCAGGCCTGTCCACCACAGCCGATCGTGGTGCGATTCGGATTCATTGTCAAAGTGAAATCGCGTAACAGCGGTGACCATTCCAGCACCGATCATCAGCGACAGGATTGCCGCAGTCAGATCGAGAATCGCAGTCACCCCGTAGTCGGCCGGTGTCAGAAGATGCGTATACAAAGGGAGCAACAGCACCGACGCCAGTCGAGTCAGAATCTGACCGACCGCGTAGACGGACGAGTGCTTCAGCAGGTCGCGGAGTGGTTTCATATTACTTCTTTGTCGTCTCTTTTTGTCGTCTCTTACCGTCAGAACTGCGGTGACCATGATCAGATTCGAGCCAGACGACACGACGGCCGCAGCTTTGTTTCCTTGAGCCCGGGTTGTGCTCAATTTTGAAGACATCATCTCAAAAACAGCACGCTGTGTTTCAGCAACACTGAAGGGTAGGCCGTGATTGTTGATTCAGGAGAACGGTGAACGCACACCACAAAATGTCGCAGGAAGTCATCCTTCGAAAATTCGGATCAGGATCGCTCTGCCGATTGTGATGATTCTGACGGCATCGCTCCGAAACCGGAGCGATCGTTGCCAGCGAAACGCGGCCATCAGTTTGCGATAAATTTTTCCTCCGCTTTGTAAGCCGATCGCCAGATTTTTCGTTTCTGAAATCCTTATGCAAGGCAAAATTATTCTGGCGCTGAATCCTGACAATCATTCAACAATTCTGAACACATGCACAACGGGCAATGCCTCCCATTCATTGTCGCTGGTTTCACCGGCGTCAATCTGCACCAGGTACAAGAGATTGTGTTCGCGATCGTAAGCCATGCCGCCCACATACTTATTGCAGGTATTGAACATATACTGATTCAGGCCGCCACCTTCAAAACTGCCATCCCATCGCAGCCATGGCTTGAGCCCCATCGCCTGTATGCTCCCATTGGCGGCATGAATCAGACTGGCTGGAGAATAAAACAGAAACTCAACTTCATACGGAGGACCGTGGTAGCCTTTATCCTGAGTGCAGTCCTGCGGCCGGGCTTCGCCGTAATAGAATTCCCCAAGCGACTTGCGTCCCGCAATAACAATTGCCTGTTTTTTTCCAAGCGTCAGCCAGGCGCCTCCGGTCCAGCGATCTGCCGGGTGATGGTTCTCCAGCGGTTGTTGCTGCGAATACCACGCTAATTGAGCTGCTTGCAATGACGCATTCGGAGGAGCTCCATCCGAAGGCAAAGCATAGGCAAACATCGCCGGTCCCTGACTGGACGCCTGCAACCCGGTACTGATTTGAAGTCCGGAAATCAGATTTAGTCCACCAAACCATTGCTCGGATTCACCAGCGGGAATTTCAAACGCATAGCCGGCGTGCTTATACGAATGCCACTCAGGTCGTCCCGTATTCATTGGTCCCAGATGCCAGGGACCTTCCGCGATCGATTCCTGCATGTTAAGCCCTGAAACTCCGTGCGACGGCCAGTCAATATTGGCCACATTGTAGTATTTGTGCATTGTCCAATGGAGTTTATTATCGGTGACAAGCAGACCTCCGATGTGAAAATGCTCGGACGAACCAGCGGTCATCTCTTCCAGAATTCCGTCAGTCACATCTTCGAACGGCTGAAGAATTTCTGCGACAGGAAGATCGTCCGCCAGACGAAGTCGCGAATTGACAGGTGAGGGAATCGAGATCTCTGCGACCTTCTGATGGCTTTGGTGCCCAAGGATGTAAAGAGAGCCAGGAAACCCATCATCTGGCCCCGCCGGATCACCATCGCTTCTGTAGGCAAGCGCCCAGCCTCCGTAGGCGAATGTTGTCTCATTCTGCTTTATATGCGGTGGCCGTATGGCTCCAACGTATTCAAAGTTTCCCGGCGTAATCATTGTGTCATGCAGAGCGGCACGGTGACGTGTCGGTGCGGACTGTTTAATGGTATTCAACAGGCTCCCTGCCACAGGCGCCTCCGCCGTCAGACCGGTCGTATCTGCTTCCGAAGCGACAATTGGATCTGGCTGAACCTTGATAGGCAGAGCTTCGAACTGTCCGGGCTCGGCTTGAGCCGGCGCTGCAGACGTTGCCTCATAACCCATTTCCGAAAGAGCTGCCCGAGCCGGCTCTTTCTGAACGGCTATCGCACGAGTCAACTGGGACGTGAAGCGAAACGCAGCAGCCAAAGAAAGGATGCAGATTCCAACGTAGAGGTATTTCATAGGTCAACCAGTTTCATTGGCCGAGTCTCTAGTTCATGAATCCGGATGGATAATCATCCAGTGACCGATTAGGTTTTTCTGTAATCTGGTCTCTCCAATCAGCCTTCGGCGACACCGTGTCGGGAGTAAACTTTTGAGGCTCGGGTGAGGACACTTGTGGCACCACTTCGATCGGGACACGAACGTCGTCTGCGCTGTTCATGAATCGTCGATTGGTCATGGGATACTCACCCTGCAACCAGGCAGAATCCGCCTGGAAGGAATCGACAGCTGCGAACGAACTGGCGACTCCGACTGGTGTTAGTGAGTAACCGCCAACGCTGCTCTGTTCCACCTCTGGCCCATCGTTTCGATACATTCGATGATGAACGGCCAGCGATCCTGCACCAAGCAGTGCAACGTAATAGGGGATTTCCAGCGCTTCAAGACTGACGAACTGTGCCGCCACCATGAAACCAACGAGTGAAGCGATCGTCATTCGAGCAGAATCGGTGAACCAGGCATCATCGGATTTCTTCATCCTCTGCAGCAGAAGCCAGCTTCGCCAGATGGTGACCAGATAGAAACCCATGAACATCATGATCCCGGGAATGCCGAGTTCCACAGTTGTCTGAACCCAAAGACTGTGCGCTTCTTTTCCCGCCGGCCATCCGAATTCATGGGCATGCAAAGGCCAATGGTCCGGCCCGCAACCCATAATCGGATTCTCCGACAGGAGAGTGGCACAGTCTTTCCAAAGATCAAGTCGGCTCTGCGCGGAGGCTTCTCGCACGCCGTTCTTTTCTGCAAAGGTGTCGAAGAAGCGTTCCCGAACCTGCGGCCCTGCCAGCACAAGCGCAGTCAGCAGTCCGCCTCCGAATATCAGATAATGCACGGTTGTCTTTTGAATGATGAAGAAGGAAATACCGGCAAAAAGCACCGTCGCCAGCATCGCCCCTCGCGAGAACGAAAAGAGAATCGCATGACCCATGAATGCCGCACAGGCTGCAATGATTGCTTTGCGCCAAACTTTTTCTTCGTTGAGAAACAGAAAGAATGCAACACCAAGGGCGGTTACCAGTCCGATCGCGGCGGAGTTATTGTCAACGCCTCCGAACCCGATATGCCAGAGGTAGTTGTAACCGCTGAAATACCAGCTGTTCATTTCAAACGCGACATAGCCTTCGCAGATCACAATGGTCCAGGCGAGTCTACGAAGATCAGTGACGTCTCGTATCGAAGTAATTCCCACCAGAAACGGCAGAAGAATTTTCCCCTGCTGTTCGACGTAGTACCAGGCATGCGTTGGACTGTCGGCCTGCAGCGCAAGAAATACAGCCCACCCCCACGAACCGGCAAATAGCAGAGCGATTCGACGTGCAGGACCCAGATCCCAATTGCCACAGCAACGAAAAATCCAGCTCAGGAGCATACCGCCCGCAACGATCATACTGAACCGGCCTCCGGAGATATGGCTGCTCCAGAGTGAATCGGGTCTCAGAATGGCCAGCGCAACGTATGCGAGAAAGCCATAGTAAGGGCTGATGAATGATGACGAAACACCCAGCAGTGTCAGCAGCCAGGTGAAGATCAGACCCTTCATGTGGCAACCTCCCTACGAATCGGATTCTGTGTTTCTGCTCTGTCGAACATTCTGTCAAGAGATGACAGGCAATGGTTCCACGAGTGATTCAATTGAACAAAGGCAGCACCCGCCATTCCCAGTTCCTGCTGCGCTGTCCGATCTTCAAACAAATGGGAGATCGTCTCTACCCATTCATTGGTCGAGTCAGCTTTCAACAAATGAAGTCCTGGTTCGGCCATCAATCCCTGTAACGGTGCAGGCGAGCAAATCACCGGACGTCCGCACGACATCGCCTCCAGCACTTTGTTCTGTACGCCACGTGCAATCTTCAATGGCACGACAGCGCAAGTGGATCGATGGAGCCAGGGGCGAACATCGGGAACGGAACCTGTGACTTCAACACCTGGTGTGGAGGCCAATGCCTGAACCTCTGAGCCTGGTGATTTTCCGACGATACGAAAAACGGCCGTCGGATACTTTGCTCGTATCTGCGGCCATACATTCTTTGTAAACCAAATGACGGCATCGGCGTTCGGTTTGTAATTCATAACACCCACAAACACGCACGAATAATCGTCCACTGCAGTACCGCTTAAAGGCGAGAAGTACTGAGCGTCTACGCCGTTTCCAACAGCGGCAATGCGTTCTGTGTTGCAGAAGGAACGAAACAGATCGCGTTCCGCTTCGCTGACAACCAGGAGTTGATCACAACTTTCTGCAAGTCGTTGCTCCACGCGACGAAGTCGACGACCTTCCGTTCCATAAACAAGGGACATTGGGAAACGGGCGGCTCTGGAATAGTCCATCCATTTTTGACTGTCGACATCGATCAGATCAACCCAACGAGTTGTGCGCTGATTCACAAAAGGAGCGTGAAGATAGCGAGCGATACCAGAAGAGGATGCCATCACGGCATCGTATTGAGCCGACTGGTCCCAATCGCGAAGCACGGTCCTGAGCTCCGCGCAGTCAAAGAGTCCTTCAGTTACGGTGCGGCCTGCCATCAACGAAATTAAACCCGCGGCGTAGCGTTTCTTTCCTTCGTGGGAAACAATTGCCAGTCGACGTGTGACTCGTTTCAGTTCTGCAAGAGTAGCATCAGCAACGGGTTCATCCGCAAGGCATGCCAGATCGACATCTGCCTGTCCGGACAGATAACGCAGAATATTCCATGTGCGAATTCGATCCCCTCGATCAGGAGGCCAGGGAACTCGATGAGTGATATACAAAACTCGTGGACGCATTGAAAAAACCAGGCAGAGACAGGCTGAGAATTGTCAGTTGAACGGCTGTGATTAGTTCGGGATGAGATTTTCCGTCTGTCGTCGTGAAGCTGCCGGCAGAAGATTCGGCAGACTGTCCAGCACTTCCGACATTGTCGTCAGGCGAAACTCGGTCAACAGTTTTGAGAGTTTCGGTGCCATCGTTTTCAGGTTTTGATAATGCCGAAATCGAGACTTCAGTGAAGCCGCAATTCGCGGCTGATTGACATCCACTTCCCAGGGATGCAAATAGACGTTCAGCGGCCGATTCTCGCTTCGAATCTGTCGCAGCAATCGTGAGGTCACTGACCACGGGAAAAGTCTTAGATAGCCACCGCCGCCGACAGGTACTGTCAATCCGGCAACCTTGCACGTCATTCCAGGAAACTCTCGAATCTGCCCGGAGCGAGTCGCAATGACATGCGGCATTTTCGGTGAACCAGGGATCCCATAACGATCGTGACGGATCGGGTAGATACTAGAGTCAGTATCGAAACCCTCTTCGATCAGAGTTTCGAGAGCCCACAGAGATTGCTCTGTGATCGAAAAACTGGGCGCGCGAAAGAGTCGCACCGGTTCTCCAGTGATGGACTGCAGCGTATCCCGCGCCTTGGCGAGATCATTTCTAAAGCGTCGCTGACCAAGCTCATAAACCAATTGATGCCAGTGACTGTGACAACCGATTTCATGGCCAGCTGCCCGAATCTCGCGCACGATTTCAGGATACCGCTCAGCAACCCAGCCGAGAACGAAGAATGTTCCACGAGTCGAATGCCGTGCCGCCAATTCCAGAATCTGGTGCGTGTTGCGTTCAACTCGGCACTCGTAGTGATCCCAGTCTTCTGGCCGAATGACTGAGGCAAAAGCAGAGACCTGGAAGTAGTCCTCCACATCAACTGTGAAAGTTCCGTCTGTTGTGATTGTTGGAGGTTTCATCGAAATTTTCGTTGTTGAAAAATGTTGAACCGCCACTTTCGAAACTTGAAGATGGAGATTCAGTCGACTTCAGCGACAAGCCAAATCTGGCCAACGCACTGGTGCTGACTCAATATGCTCGCCGGACAGAGTGATCGCGGTGGGCAACACTCCCTGAAAGACCTCGCGATCTTTCTCCCACTTTCACTTCACCATCTGGACAACTTCCTGTTGGTATCCATATGTCTGTCGTTGGAAGTCTGAATCAGCACCAACCATGATTGAACCAAGCAGCGGTACCTGCAAACTTCGCAGAGAATCGCGTGCCTGCATGACATACTGAACTCGACTGTAGTCTTTGCGTGTTGCCAACAGCACGATATCTGCGTTCTGAGCGATCATCGAAGGCTCAGCAACAAACAGGAGTGGTGATGTGTCGATGATGACAAAGTCGAATTTTGACTTCAGCTGCTGAATCAGACTGCGACCACCATCAACGGCCAACAACTGGAGAACTCGCTGATCGACCTGCCCAGCGCCGATAAACGTCAGCCCTGGAGCTTGTGTCTGCTGTCGGATCTCATCGAGTGACACTTCCCCTCGCAGATATTCACTCAGGCCTGGTCCCTGTCGACCTTCGACCATTAAATGAGCCGATGGTCGACGGAAATCGCAGTCAACCAGAGCGACTCTCTTGCCAGTTCGAGCAAGGCTGGCAGCAAGCTGACATGAGACGGTTGTCTTTCCTTCATTGGCAGACGCACCAGCAATCAGTACGGAAGCCGGCCGAGATGGATCGATGTGACGCATTAGAAACGTGCGAACAACGTCCATCGACTCCGTAACAGCGCGGTTCCATTCGTCATAGTCGACCTTGCCAGCGAAGATTCCCAGGCCCAGCAATCCGCCTCGATCTGGTGACGGAATCGTTCCCACCAATCGCAGACCAACTTCACTGGAGATATCTGTTGCCGCACCGATTCGATACGAAAACCATTCGAACAAAGTGAAACCGAAGATGATACTTCCAAGCGTAGCCAGTCCGGCCAGAATAGAAAACTGCGTTTTCTTTTTGATCGCTGGCTCCTCAGGGATATTGGCATCCTGAACGACAGTGATTCGATCGGGAGCATAAAGTTCAATCTCCCGTTGATCTTTCGTCGTTCGAAGATCGTCTCGCAATTTGATATCCGTTTCGATTTTGCGTTTCTCCGCTTCCAACTCAATGATCCGAGTATTGAACTCTGCAAGACGTTCCTTCTGCTGTTCAATGTCGGTCATCAGCTGGTCTCGCTGACGAACCAGGTAGTCCATGCGAGAAACCGGCGTTGCACCAGGAGCTGTCGGAGTACCGCCACCCATTGCAGCAACGAACTGCTGCTCCTGACGCTTCATCGCCAGAAGATCCGGATGGTTTGGATTCTTCAATTGAGATTCAAATTGAGCAATCTTCATGCGGAGCAAATACAGTTCACGCTGAAGTGCCAATGCCGGGTTAGCGGCGGCTCCAGCAGCGTTGTCGGGGCCAGCGAGACCAGGAACGGCAAGGCCCATCAGTCCATCGGCGTTCACCTGATTGGCGAGGACACCCTGCTGAGTCAGCGAAGCTCGAGCGGCTTCTTCGGCACGAATGCGACTGTTGACTTCTCGCAGAGTTTTTGACAAATCGTCCAGATTATCCTGAATCAGATTCTGTTGAATGATGGCCGTCTTGGAGTCACCTGTCCCAAGATTCTCAGCGAGCTTGTCGATTCGATCCTGTGCCGCAACGACTTTCTTGTTCACTTCTTCGAAGCGTTCCTCAAGTCGACGCAGTTCGTCAATCTTGGCATTCTTCGACATATAGACAGCCTGATCCAGATAGGCGTCTTTGACAGAATTGAGGATCAGAGCAAGATCTCGAGGATGCTGTCCTTCGAGGACCACCTTCAGGAATTCGGGACTGATTTGTTCGTCAGCTTTCAGCTTTGTCAAAAGCCAATCGACAGGATGCTCAATCTTTTTCAACGTTGGGCAATCAGCAACCTGCGGCGCTCGCAGAGCTGCAGTGATGACCTGACGACTCAGCATGTAGTTCTTTTGAGATTCCCGGTATGTCAGGAAGTCTGTTTTTTCCTGCGGACCAGACCCGAACGCAAGCGTCGGATCGTTCTGTTCAATCTTCAGAATCGCTGCGGATTCATAAGTCGCAGGAATAAACTCCCACACGGCGGCTGTTATCAGAAACGCTGCCGGGATTCCAATGGCAAGAGCCGGAACCCAGCGACGTCGAAATGCGGTCAGAATTCCCATCGCTGTCAATTCGCGGCCCAGCGGCGCGGCGCTTGTGCGTCCGGTCATTCCGTCCGGACGACTGCTGATTCGATTGGGTGAACCCTGATTTGCTCGCGGATCCTGAGTTTGAACGGTCATTGATGTCTTTCTCCGATCGTTGCGGGCATCTCCGCAACTTCACAGAACCACGGTGCCCAGGGTGAAAGGGCAGTGGCAACTGCACGGACTACCGGTCGTCTGAATTCGGGAACACCCCAAGCGCAGTGGCTGACCTGATGCAGTCCGTCGGAAACCTAGTTCAAAAATCACCCACGGGTGTCAGAAACGTGAAACAATTGACGCAGACTGGCGACATCGCGTGTTCGTTAAACTCAACCCTCGTGGATTACGACGATCGCGCAAAAAAAAAGGATCACTCTCATTAGAGCGATCCTTCCGGTAAAAAGTGATTTCACAATCTGTGACGGTATTCGTCACGACAGGTTATCAAAATTACATTACGTGACTTCGCATTATTCGATTTCGCGGATTCGAATGTTCCGGAACTCTGTCCACATCGGCTTCCCAGCGTGCAACTGAACTGCCAGAACTCCCTCGGTGAGAGTCAGGTTGGGTTCGTTGTCGGTAAAGTCGAGAATCAGTTTCCCGTTCATGTAGTGCTGGATGCGGTTGCCCTTCCCGATGATGATTACATCATTCCAGTCGTCCAGTCGGAACAGTTTTTTCCAACCGTCCTGATCTACCAGAGCGGAGCTTTCGGTCTTCTTTCCTTCTGCATCCCAGGAGCCTTTTTCACCCGCCAGACAAATGCGGCCGCGTTTGCCACCTTCGTCGTAAATGAACCCCGAGACATTCGGAAACCCTACTTCGTTGCGAAGCTCATGCTGGTAACCTCGCACAACCCATTTGTTCTTTGGATTGCCGTCCGTAATATGCTTTGAACGGTATTGGATTCCAGAATTGTTCGTGGCACTGCATCGGAACGACAGCCGCAGTTCAAAATCCTTTGTGACACCATCCTTCCAGATGAGAAACGAATTTCCGTTGGCTTTCTTTTCTTCTGTTGTTTCGCCGTGAATCACGCCGTCTTTTACAGACCAGAGTTCAGGATCACCGTCCCAGCCTGACAAGTCTTTCCCATTAAAAATCGCTTTCATATCGCTGGATTCAGCGGGGGCGTCATCGGCAGTTGTGACGCTCGAAAATGTCAGACAAAACGCGAGTGCGAATACAACACGGATCATGAAAATCTCCTAAAGCAGGTGGTCTGCAAAGAAAACGGAAAGGCCAATTCGGAGGCATCTTAGGTGCAAAACCTCATGCATTCTACTGCCATCCTCCTTCGACCTGTTTTTTGGAGCGCGCGACGTAAGCTATTGAGCATAGGGCTCGACCAGAAAAATCGTCACCGTCGCTATATTCCGGCGTTGAATAATGAATTGTCTGTGTTGGGGCTTTTGCAGCCCCGAAATCATGGCCAAGATAGAAGACGCAGACGGGCGTCGTTGTTGGCATCCCTTGTCCGGTCAGTCGTTATCGTTTCGCATCCGGCTCTATATCCAGATTTTGACCCCTATGACTTCTATTAAATCATCGCAGGAACTGTCCGCCGAACTTGCTCGGAAGATCGCCGATAAGTCTGCGATTGTTGGCATCATCGGCCTTGGATATGTTGGCCTGCCTTTGATTAGTGCGTTTACCAATGCCGGGCTCAAGTGTCTCGGTTTTGACGTTGATCCGGAAAAGGTCCGGATGTTGCGCGCTGGAAAAAGCTACATCAAACACATCTCCTCAGATCGAGTCGCGGACTGGATCCATCGAGGGGTTCTTGATCCCACAAATGACATGAGCCGTCTTGCCGAAGCAGACGCTCTGCTGATCTGCGTTCCGACGCCATTGAATGCCAGTCGTGATCCGGATCTCCAGTACATTGAGAGCACCTCGGCATCGATCGCTGCGGTGCTGCGACCTGGCCAATTGGTCGTACTGGAAAGCACAACCTATCCAACGACCACACGCGACGTGATGGTGCCAATCCTGAATCGAAATCCCGCAGGACTCGTTTGCGGTCAGGACGTCTTCGTCGCTTTCAGCCCTGAACGTGAAGACCCGGGAAATCCTGATTTCACAGCAGCCGGTATTCCCAAAGTTGTCGGCGGGATTGACACCACCAGCGGTGATCTTGCCTGTGCGCTTTACAGTCACTCGATCGTAAAAGTCATTCGCGTCGATAATGCTGAAATTGCCGAGGCCTGCAAGATTCTGGAAAACACCTATCGAGCGGTAAATATCGCATTGGTCAATGAGTTGAAGATGCTGTTTGATCGAATGGGGATTGATATCTGGAAAGTGGTCGACGCGGCAAAGACAAAGCCCTTTGGATTTCAAGCCTTCTATCCGGGGCCTGGACTTGGCGGGCACTGTATTCCCATCGATCCGTTCTACCTCAGCTGGCTGGCCCGACTGCAGGGAATGAACACGCGATTCATTGAACTGGCTGGTGAGATCAACTCTAACATGCCGCGATACGTTGTGAGCCGCCTGGCTGAGTTTCTGAATGAGCAGATGAAACCACTCAAAGGCAGTCGCATCTGCATCCTCGGCATGGCCTATAAAAAAGACGTTGATGATCCTCGCGAGAGTCCGTCGTTTGAACTGATGGAATTGCTGATGGAACGCGGCGCCGTGTTGAGTTACAGCGATCCTCACGTCGCTCGACTGCCGAAAATGCGCCATTATCAGCATCTGCCGCAGATGACCAGTATGGAACTCACTCCCGAATTTCTGGCCTCTCAGGATTGCGTGCTGATTTCCACCGACCATTCCGCCTTCGACTATGCTCATATCGTGGAGCATTCGAATATGGTGCTGGATACTCGCAACGCCACGAAAAACGTCGTGGGAGGTCGAGACAAGATTTTCAAGGCGTGAGATCCGCGTGGAACTGTCGCTGTGCTGCGAGCTGTTCGGCAGGAACCCGTGAGAGAATTTGTGAATGAGCCGACCCGCATTTTTCCAAAAGTATGCCTTCAGTCGAGAGGCTGAACGGATGTCTTGCTAGACTGCCGGTCTGGTGTGAGCAGCCTGCTCACGATTTTTTGCTGATTTCCTGGCAAAGGCGAACCTTGCTGATGCATCCTTATTACATCGTTGCGATTGGCATTCTGACCGTTCTGGGTCTGATTATTCTTCTGCGAATCAACGCTTTTATTGCCTTAATTTCGGCAGCTCTGGTGGTCAGTTTTCTGGCACCGGGACCGATCAATGAAAAAGTGGCGCGAGTCGCTGTTGCATTCGGTGAAAGCGCTGGCAAGATCGGACTGGTGATCGGCTTCGCAGCTGTCATCGGCGAAGCCATGATGTTGAGCGGCGCCGCGGATCGCATCGTACATGCATTCCTTCGTCTGCTGGGTGCACAAAGAGCATCCCTGGCTTTGATGAGCAGCGGGTTCGTTTTGTCGGTGCCTGTTTTCTTCGACACCGTATTCTATCTCCTGGTGCCTCTCGCAAAATCGCTCTATCGAACCACTCGCAAGAACTATCTGCTGTATGTGTGCGCAATTGCAGCTGGTGGCGCAATTACCCACACTTTGGTCCCACCGACTCCAGGTCCATTGGCGATGGCCAATACTCTCAACATCTCCGTTGGATTGATGATGGTTGTTGGACTGATGGTTGCCGCCCCCGCGGCCGTCGCTGCTCTTCTTGTCGCGTCCTATATGGACAAATACATCAAGATTGAAAAGCTTCCGGTCTTTTCCGAAGAAGAAAATACAGAGGCAGCTCTCGCCCATCGGCAGGCCGAGATCATGAGGGTTCCCTTGATCGAAGCTCTGTTGCCAGTTTTACTCCCAGTCCTGCTGATCTCCGGAGATACGATTGTTGGCGCTTTGAAACCAGCCGAAGGACCAAGCGTTTGGGCCAGCATCAAGCCGTACACCGAAGTGGCCGGAAACCCAAGCCTTGCCTTGTTGATCTCCATGGTGATTTCGATGATTACCTGGGTGCGTCTTAAACGTCCGAAGGCTAACGAGTTTACCACATCTGTGGAAAATGCCCTGCTGAGTGCCGGGCTCGTCATTCTGATCACGGCAGCAGGCGGTGCGTTTGGAGCAATGCTGAAAGCGACCAACGTCGCCGATACAATTCAGAAGGCGTTTGAGCAAAGCGGTTCAACCGGATTGATTTCGCTGTTTCTTGCGTTCTTTCTTGCCGCTGTTCTGAAAGTCGCTCAGGGCTCAAGCACGACGGCAATGATCACAGTTTCTGCGATGATGGCCGCCATGGAATTGACGAAGGAAAAACTGGGATTCAATCCCGTCTATCTGGCCACAGCGATTGGAAGCGGTTCACTCATCGGTTCGTGGATGAACGACAGTGGCTTCTGGATCTTTGCCCGTATGGGCGGTCTGACCGAAGCCGAAGCCCTCAAAACGTGGACGCCGCTTTTGCTGGTACTTGGCACAGTCAGCCTGTTGATGACAATCCTGCTGTCGTCTGTTCTTCCGCTGATGTGAAGTTAAAAAGGCGATCGCGAAAGACTTGTGCAGAGCGGAAAATAGCCCTGAAACCCCGGCGCTGTGAAGTGTTTTTCTGAGTGTTTTTTCATGCGATTCCGGGCCAAGGGCCCAGCGATTTACCTAGCCCGGGCCATCGGCCCGGGTCTGTTCGTCAACGTTTCCGAAGGCCCAACGGGCCGCCCGTTTGTATTCACAGCAAACGATCGGCCCTTCAGGCCTTTGCAATAACGCTGTTGACTGTTCCCGGGCCGATGGCCCGGGCTAGGCAATCGAATGGCCCCTTGGGCCGAAATCACAGCAAATCCTCGAATAAAAACACTTCACAGCGTTGCCTGAAACCCCGGCGGGATTCGATTTTCGGTGGATTCTGAAAAAATTCCCTGATTTTCGGATAGTCTGTGCGAACCTTTTTGGGCGATGCTATGTCTATGGGGCATCGGAGACGCTCCGCAGGCGGTTCGCGGTGTTTTTGTGGATTCGGTTCGAATTCCAAAATTCACTGGCTGCAATGCGGAGAACTTCGCGTTTTCCTGGCTGTTCTAAAAAATTCGACGGACGATTTCAGAAAGAAGCAATCGTCGAATAGGAATGGCCGTACTGCCGGCAACAATGGAGTTGTCGACAACAATTCTCGCCGCCATCGTGCGGCGTAACACATGGACCGACAGACCCAGTCACGGGCGCGGGACAAATTTGGAGGCAGAACAATGCTGCTGAACACAACGATTCATGCTCTGGTTGCATCAACACAGGCCATCGCGGCCCATGTGATTGCCGGACTTGTCGTGCGTTCTGTCTCCCCCGCTATGTTTGCAGTGGTGCCGAAACAGGAACGCATAACGCGCGAGATGCGCTGGCGTTATCTGTTTGGACAACCGGGTAGCGATTCGAAACAGCATTGCGGAAGCATTTCCGATTGTTGTCGAAGCTCGCTAAGTCGCCTCAATTCGGGACTACTCTCGAATTTGACGCGGGCCTTGAATCAAGGCTCAGGTTGTTTGACCGGTACCAGCGGTAGAAGCTGAAGAGCAATTTCGATGCACGGCCTCAAATGAGGTGATGTTCAGAGGAAGTTTCCCGCGAACACTCGGCCTCAAAAAATTCAGTGCAAAGAAAACGCTCCCCGTCTTAGGACGAAATCAGAATTTCTTCCGCTCGAACCGCTCGAAGTGAGTCGCACGCGTTGTGCTGCTCATTCCCTTCGTGTGAGTTTCCGAGGTCTTCGCTGTTTCCACAGCGTTTGTTTCCCTCGGCTCACGGCTGTTCCTGCGAAGTTCCCCTTCACGACTCATCCGTTTCTGCCACTGGCGAACACCCCGGATGCAGTGCTCGTGATCTTTCAGACTGGAGTCTGACCATAATGACTACTTCAACTTTGACTATTGATTCTTTGACCCCGTTGGTTTTGCGAGCTCAGGCTGGCGATCGTGATGCATTCGGTGATCTCGTTGTGTTGTTCGAATCTCGGATCTTCGGGATCGTGATGCAGCGACTGCGAAACACGGCAGAAGCGGATGAAGTTGTGCAGGAAGTTTTCCTGCGAGCCTTCCGCAAGTTGCCACAGTTGCAGGAGGCCGAGCGATTCGGAGGCTGGTTGTGCCAGATCGCCGTTCGCCTTTCTATCAATCGAGCTGTTCGACGACCGAACGAAACCTGTGTTGAACCAGAATCCTTCGACTCTGCCCAGGAAACGGAAGACACTCCGTTTGCTGCAATGATTCGACAGGAAAACATCGCACAGGTTCGCGAAGGCTTAAACCAGCTTGGCCAAATGGACCGCGAAACATTGTGGGCCTTCTACTTTGAAGGCTCTTCGCTGAAGGAAATGAGCGAGCAGTTCGACAGCCCGATCGGAACGATCAAGCGACGACTGCACACGGCTCGTGGCCGACTGCGAGACGTTATTGGCGCCATGCAGCCTGCATGACGCCGAATGAGTGCGATCCCTGACGTGAAAAGCCCGACCTGCCTTCCTTCGAAGCGGTCGGGCTTTTCTTTTGCGCGGTGTGACTTTGGCCGTGATCTCAGTACCCTTGTTCCTTAACATGCGGAGCATATCACCGTGTTGAGAGTGATCGGAACCCAAAGGAGCAGCGTAATTTGTCAGGCAATAATGAATCCCAGGCACCTCCGTCGATGTCGCGCTCCGTCGACCGATCTGGCTGGCGACGCTACTTCTATCGACTGCTGGGGGCGGAGATCTCTGCCACGACACGGTTTTGCGATCGCGTGATTCAGGTGGCCCCCCTGGAACACGAAGACGGACTTTTGATGGAGTCGATCGAATGCGATGAAAAGCAGTGTGCTGCTTCGATCGACGAAATTCCGCAATCCACGAATCCTGCCGATCGAACCGCACTGCTTTTAAATGGCAATTTCAATTCTTCCGACGACATTCAAGCATTGCTGCAAAGCTTGCATTGTCGGATGTCGCAAGGCAGTCGACTTTTTGCAGTTTTGTACACACCGTATGTTCAGTGGCTGTTTCGCCTGGCAACCTGGCTGGGATTTCGAAGAGGCGCCATTCCGTCAACATTTGTGACCGAAACAGAATTGCACTCCCTGTTTAAACTTTCCGGCTTCGAATTGGTGCGAGTGCGACCCTCTGTCTTTTTGCCGATCTGGATTCCAATTCTAAGCTGGCTTCTGAACTCTGTGCTTCCCGCAATTCCCTTCATCAATCGATTTGCGATGACCTGGATTGTTGTCGCGCGGCCTGTCCGGCTTCCGGAGACAGCGCCATCACTTTCCATCGTGATTCCCGCGCGAAATGAAAAAGGAAACCTTGAGGCTGCTTTAACTCGTATGCCGCAATTTGCCACTTCCGACGTTGAGATCATCTTTGTGGAAGGCAATTCCACTGACGGTACATGGGAAGAGATTCAGCGACTTACCAAAGAGTACGGCAGCCGCTGGAAACTGCTCGCCTTGCAGCAAACGGGACGTGGAAAGAATGACGCCGTGCGATTGGGCTTTTCAAAAGCGTCGGGCGATCTGCTGACCATTCTGGACGCAGATCTCACCATGCCCCCCGAGCTGTTGCCACGATTCTATGATGCCTGGCGAATGGGCCTGGGCGATTTCATCAACGGAAATCGTCTTGTCTATCCAATGCAGGATGCTGCAATGCGATGGCTGAATTTGCTCGGCAATAAGTTTTTTGCAAAAGCACTGAGCTACGTGCTGGGAGTACGAGTTGGCGACAGCCTCTGCGGAACAAAATTACTGGCTCGCCGCGACTACGATCGGTTGATTCAATGGCGCGCGAGATTTGGCGAGTTCGATCCGTTTGGTGACTTTGAATTGCTCTTTGCCGGATCCGAACTGGCTCTGGGAATCGTCGATCTTCCGATTCGTTACCTTGAACGCACATACGGTTCAACAAACATCTCGCGATTTCGCGACGGATGGCTTCTGCTGAAAATGACGGTCTACGGTTTCTGTCGCCTGAAGCTGGGACGCAGCCGATGAATCATCTGGACGATCCGGCGAGGGGCGAACAGATCGCCGCGATTATTCGCCGAAAGCCGGCGCTCTATCAATGGTATTGTGATGTGTACCGGCGATACGCAGCAGCGCTGGCTCGCTGCCCTGAAGAAGGTCTTGCGATTGAACTTGGAGCTGGCGGCGGTTTTGCCCGGAAATTCATTCCAGAACTCTGCACGGCAGATGTGCTTCCTTACAGCATGGTGGACCTCGTCTTTGATGCCTGCCGAATGCCGTTTGCAGATCAGTCCGTTCGCTTCTTCTGCATGCTGAATGTGTTTCATCACATCCCGGATGCAAAGTCGTTTCTCAGCGAGTGTCAACGATGCCTTGTGCCGGGCGGCCGAGTGCTGATTGTCGACCAGTATCCCGGACTGATTGGTCGCTGGATCTTCAGGTACATGCATCACGAACCATTTCTCCCCGATGCGGAAGACTGGAGTTTTCCATCGACCGGGCCGTTGTCTGGAGCCAACGGTGCATTGGCGTGGATCGTCTTTTTGCGAGATCGCGAAGCGTACACACGGGAATTCCCGCATCTTTCCATTGAATCAGTGGTCCCCCGTTCGCCGCTGCAATATTGGCTCAGTGGCGGTTTGAAATCATGGACATTGATTCCGTCGGCTCTGACTGGCCTTGCCGGTTTTGCCGACAAGGCATTACTTAAATGCTCACCGAGGTTCGGTAGTTTTATGGATGTCGAGCTTACCAAGGATCAGCAACGCGGCAAAGAAGGCACAGGAGGTGTTGTCAGTCTTTGAATACCTGTAAGCGGCGGCGAATACCTTGCACGCTGGCCTTCCAACTTGACAGGTTCACTGTTTGTGGGAGACTTGTCGCATGCTTAGGTTTTTGATGTTTTCCGTTTGCCTTGCGCTCGCGATTCCACCGGGAATGTTCGAGCCCGCTGACGATTCGACGGAAAACATTCAGCAGGAACTCCTGCAAACGTGCTCGGAAGACGGTGCGACGATCACGGAAAGCGAAACCGAAGACCCCGAATTGTTCTTCCGCGGACTGGCACTTTTTGAGCACTATGCGCAATTTAGTGCCCGCCTGGGTTCCACCAATGGCCCGATTGTGATCGCAGCTGAGGTTGATCCACAGGGCCGTCGTCCACCTCCCGAAAATGAACTTTCGACGATTTCGTGACGGCTCACATCGCCAGCGAGAGTGCACACGGATTCCGCCATAAAATTCGGCAACTCCGACAATTTCGTCAAAAGCCCGACGGATCGCGCTCGGAACAAACTCGATATGCGTGTCGATAGCATCCTGTTCTTTTCGTTCCCAATGGCCCCGTTTGCCATGTTTGCCAGTTAGAACAAGCACGGACAATGGCTGCTCCATTGGAACTGAACACGACGTTACTTTGCCGGAAAACGGTCGGGAAGATCGCCTGCAATCTGCTTGAAATCAAACCATACAACGGTCACCTTCTGCCCAGCCTGCAAGCAGACAACTTATAGCGAACATTCTTGTCCGGCCGTTTTGAGACATCACGCTCTACGAAATTCTTGTTTTGCTTCCTAATTGGTGTGAGTTTTGCCTTACACAGATTTGGTCCAGATCTGTGCGTTTCCATCCCGACCGAATTGTCGGCGCAAAAAAATTGTACAGGAAAACGTAAAAGTGCCTTCTTCCGCTATCGCCGATCAGCCATCCTTGACGCCTCCAGATGAACTCGCCAGTCTTGAGCGCGAAGTGCGACTGCTGGCAGAACTCCTTCCGTCACAGGGGCCAATCACGGCATTCGCATTCCTGAATCCTCTGCAGGGCATGGAAGACCAGTCGTTTGTCGACGCGCTACGACAGGTTTCTGAGATCTACGGGTGCGAACCATTTCTTCCAGAAACCAGTTATCGCAAGAAGATGTCTCGTGGCCGGATCACCGTTGAAGATCTTCGCGAAGTGCTGCTGGAAGAACCTGGATTTCAGGGCGATGCGATGATCGGCCAGATCGTCCGCCGAATCGATCTTCGCTTGAGCATGCTTTTGTATCCAGTGACACCAGGAAACGAGAACGAGCTGCGATGGATGATTGCCGAATCGGATTCGTTGCGACGATTTCGAGCGGAGATGACGCACGAGGTTCGAGATCGGCTTCTTGAGGAAACTCAACATTGGATCATGCGAGACCTGCGAACTCCGCCAGATATCAGTTTGCGTCCGGTCGGAACACTTGATTTCTCCGGGCTGATTCAGGAGACAATTGCTAAGTTTGGCCGCAACACAATTGAGAACTGGTCGGACAGCCAATGGGAGGAATTTTGTCTGAGCTTGTTGTGGCAACTTGCATTGGAACGCATGCCAACAGCTCCAGCACCGCCGAAGCCGGTTCATCGCGAAGTTCGACATCGAGATATTCTGCTGGATGTGACTCGAGGAGACAGTGATATCCTTGTGCACGAAGTTCTGATTCGATTCTGTGCCGCCTACCTTGACCAGGGCTACGCCCATTGGCGACTGCCCGATCGCGACTCTGGATTTCTGACTTCTTTTTGCGCCCTGTTTCAATCGGGCGGATTTGGCTCGCGACGCTGGATGAAGCCTCTGGCGATCGAACTGGAAAAGCTTCAGAGCTGTTCCATTTCTGCATTGCAAAGCATTTCAGAGTCTCTGACTGAGTTGGGTGTGGAGCCCTCTGAACGAAAAGAATACCTCCGCAACACGATTCTGGCGTTGCGAGGCTTCGCCGGAATGATCTGGCAGACGGAAGTTCGTCCCGATCGAGTCTATCGTTACTCGCCGCCGGGAACGTTCATGGAATTCCTTGCCGTACGATTGCTGCTGGACCGCCTGGCAGTGGCTTCTGTGGCAAAAGAAAGAACAGGCTTTTGTGGACCGCTCCGCCAACTGCGCCCGATGCTGCAAGAATCGTTGCATGCGAAAAACGGAGCGTCCTGCAACGAGCAACGAGCGTTCATGATTCTGCAACTGGCTCAAATCCACGGATGGTGCCCGCGAATCCTGGCAGAAATGCCCGAACCTGCGTGGCTGGAGTTGATGAAGGAGATCGACCTCTTCTCACATTTTGAACGTCGGCGAGTGTTCCATTTCGCCTTCGAACGGCAACTTGCGAAAAGATCACTTGATGCTATCAACCTTCGAGTTGCTCACGCGCCAACAAAACCGACGACTCCGCAGTTACAGATCGTAACATGCATTGATGCCCGCGAAGAATCCTTCCGCAGGCATCTGGAAGAGATTGCACCCGACGTTGAAACGTTCGGCAACGCCGGTTTCTTCTGCGTCCCAATGTATTATCGAGGCGCCGCGGAAGCGCATTTTACAGCGTTGTGCCCGGTTGTAATTAAGCCGACAAACTGGATTGTTGAAGACGTCGTTTATGCCCTTGAAGACTCGCATCGTCAGCGAGCAATGGCACGTCGATTTCTCGGTACAGCGTCCCAGAGATTTGACGCAGGCACTCGAAGTTCACTGAGCGGTGCTGTTCTGACAGCATTGCTTGGGCCTTTGGCGACCATTCCACTTCTGGGACGAATTCTGTTTCCTCGTCTTGCCGCACAAATGCACAAGACAGCACGAAGATTCGTGGCACCGCCTGCTGTCACTCGACTTCGCCTGGAACGCGAAGAAGGAACTCCGGCAGGCCCGCACGAAGATGGAATTGGATTTACACTTACTGAAATGGTGAACATGTCCGAACGCTCTCTGCGAGACATCGGACTGACTTCCAATTTTGCACGACTGGTGATGTTTCTTGGGCACGGTTCCAATTGCCTGAATAACCCCCACGAATCTGCCTACCATTGTGGAGCCTGCACAGGAAGTCCCGGCGGAGCAAATGCGCGGGCTCTTGCAGCGATGTTGAATGATGTGCGAGTTCGTCGACAACTGAAGGAACGCGGACTTGTCATTCCGGAGGAGACTCACTTCATTGGCGGACTGCATAATACTGCATCCGAAGAAATCACTTTCTTCGACCTGGAACTGCTCCCTACTTCTCACGTTCGTTCTTTGCGACTGTCTCGGGATCTCTTCAGCAGAGTTGCCGAGCGGAATGCGCATGAACGATGTCGACGTTTTGAGTCTGCACGCCTGGATTTGTCGGCCGTCGAATCTTTGCTGCACGTTCAGGAACGTGCCGAAGATCTCGCACAGACCAGACCCGAATACGGAAACTGCACGAACGAAATGTGCTTTGTTGGACGACGAAGCCGCATTCGAGGACTGTATCTGGATCGTCGCTCATTCCTGATGTCTTACGACAAGTCTCAGGACACTGAGAAGAACATGATCCTGGCTCGAATTCTGGGTGCCGTCATTCCGGTTTGCGAAGGCATCAACATGCTTTACACACTGTCGGCCATTGATTCAAGAGGCTGGGGTTCGGGTACTAAGCTGCCACACAACGTCACATCGCTGCTGGGCGTCATGGACGGCGCGGCGAGTGACCTGCGTACTGGCTTGCCATGGCAGGGCGTCGACATTCATGAGCCTGTTCGAATCTTGTTTGTTGTGGAGACCACTCCTGAAGCAATGCTGCAGATTATGGCCGAAAATCCCGTTGTCGGGCGCATCTGCAAGAATGGCTGGGCTCAGCTGGCAGTGCTGGATCCTGATTCGTCGGCGATTCAGCGATTCGTCAATGGAAAGTTCGAACCTTACACACCGTCAACCAAAGAACTTCATTCGGCGGATTCATCGCTTGAATGGTATCGTGGATGGCGAAACGATCTGGACTTCGCTCTGATCAAAACAGCAGGAGGCGTTGCTGACTGACGCCGTTATCGATTCACAATTTGGTCAACAAGACGAACGATCGCTTCAGTCATTCATCGCTTTCTGCATCATTAACGAATCACAATAAATCTCATGCTTGCAATCGCTGGTATCATTGTTGTCGCCGCCCCAGTTCTGCTGCTGATGGTTTTCGGAGCTACAACGCTGCTTCGAATTCCGCTCAGCGAACGTTCGATGGCGAGATTTACTGAAGCGTCAACCGTCTTCGGATTGGTATCAGCGATTTTTATTCTGGGAGTCATGCTGGCGACAAATGAACGCAACATCTCTGTTGTGCTTGGCGACTGGGTGCGGATTCCTGAAGGCCACATGATCGAGAAAAAATCGGAATCAGGCCTTACGCCCTCTTCCGGAGATCTGGCTCCCGTTCATGCAGACCCTGCGGATCAGGACTCGCTGGCGAAAAAAGAGCCAGGCCATTCTCAGGCAACTTCGGCGGACCACGCCGATTCACTCAGTCCGCATGTCGACGCCGCAAATACTGGCGAGTCACACGCAAACCACTTTCACTTTACGCTGAAGTTTGTATTCGACCGCCTGAGTGTGCCGTTTGTCATCATGACGTTTGTGCTTTGCGGTGTCATTGCGGCATTTGCAAGTCGCTATCTGCATCGTGACGAAGGCTTTCACCGCTTCTTTGTGTTCTACTCGTTCTTCCAGTTGGGGATGATCCATTCTTCTGTGGCTGGAACAATTGAAACTCTGTTCTTCGGCTGGGAACTCGTCGGACTTTCTTCTGCCCTTCTGGTGGCGTTCTTCCATGACCGCCCTGCACCAGTAGCAAACGGGCAAAGAGTCTGGACAGTTTATCGAATCGCGGACGCGGCCTTCCTGGTCGCCGCGTTAACGCTCCATCATCTTTCCGGATCCGGTGACTTCGATGGGATTGCAGGCCAGGGAGACTGGCCCAATGGCACCGCCGTCTTGTCTCAAGGTGATGCTCTGCTGGTTGGGTGTCTGCTGCTTTTTGCCGCCGCTGGCAAATCAGCGCTTGTCCCATTTTCCGGTTGGCTACCAAGAGCAATGGAAGGTCCAACACCTTCCAGTGCCGTCTTCTACGGCGCATTGTCCGTGCATTTGGGTGCATTTTTGCTGCTGCGAGTCAGTCCGCTTCTGGACGAATCTCTGACGCTTCGAATTCTGGTCGTTGGTCTGGGGCTTATCACCATGATCTTCGCCACCATGGCAGCGCGTGTGCAGACGGACATTAAAAGCAGTCTGGCATTTTCGTCATTGATCCAGGTCAGCATCATCGTCATGGAGATTGGTTTCGGACTTCGATACATCCCGCTGATTCACATCATCGGACATGCGTGCCTTCGAACTCTGCAGCTTATTCGTGCTCCATCTTTGCTGCGAGACTACAACTCCATGATCAACGCAATCGGTGCCTACTTACCTGAAGGCCAGGCGTCCCGCCGAGTCTCACCGACGCTTCGATCGCGTCTGTATCGTTTCGCTTTCGACCGTGGCAACCTGGATTCGATGCTGGACGAATATATTGTTCGACCGTTTGTCATGGTTTTCGAATGGTCTGACCGAATGGAGCGTCGCTGGACAACATGGCTCTCCGGCGAATCCGTGCGCAGCATTGAACAAACAAATAGCTCAACGGAATCGTCTCTGACTGATCCCTGACAGCGTGGCACGGTTCTCTTCGCGAATCGCTGGAAATTCTGATCGTCGTAGTCTTCTAGTCATTGTAAACCCATGATCCCAGAACTGCATTTTCCCTGGCTCGAATGTTCGATCCTGATGCCTTTGATCGGTGCGATCGCTTGCGGGTTGTTCACCGATCCGCACAAGTCGCAGCGTGTCGCCGTCATTTGTGGCGGCCTGACTTTGTTCTGTGCGACGGGCGAATGGGTTGACTTCAGTCTGCTCAATAAGTTTGAAGCTCACGACCACTGGGACCTGATTCGGTGGATTTTCCGTCAGGACATTTTTGTTATCGATGAGCTTAGTGCTCCGTTGATTCCGCTGTCGGCGTTGCTTTACCTGATGACGATGATGTCAACGCTTCGAACAAAGCTTGGTCGATTCTCATTTGGATGGACCCTGGTCTCCGAAGCCATTGTCCTCGCAACTTTAAGCTGCCACAGCCCGTGGGTTATCATTGCCTTGCTCTCACTGGCTACAGTCCCGCCATGGATTGAATTGCGACGACGAGGTGCGCCGACTCGCGTCTTTTCTCTGCATATGGGACTGTACATTTTGCTGCTGGTTGTCGGATGGAGTCTGGTTGATAATTCAACGGCGACACCCAAAGCATCGCTATTGTCTGCAACGCTTCTGACCATTGCTGTACTGCTGCGAGCGGGCGTTGCTCCTCTTCATCCCTGGATGACCGATCTCTTTGAACGAGCAACGCTTGGAACCGCGTTGTTGTTTGTCGCGCCGATGACGGGCGCTTATGCGGTTATGCATCTGGTCTTTCCTGTGGCACCGTCCTGGGCGATGCGAAGTATTGCCGTGCTTTCACTGACGACTGCGGTTTACGCAGCAGGAATGGCTACAATCCAAAAAGATGCGCGACGATTCTTTTGCTATTTATTTTTGAGTCATTCGTCGCTGGTTTTGTCTGGCCTTGAGATCGTCAACACCATCGGAATGACAGGAGCACTTTGCGTTTGGATTTCAGTGGGGCTGTCTCTGGGAGGCTTCGGTCTGACTCTGCGTTGTATCGAAGCCAGAATCGGCCGAATGACTCTGGACCGCTATCACGGGATGTATGAACACACTCCAACCCTGGCCGGACTGTTTCTGCTGACGGGCCTTGCATCCATTGGATTTCCGGGAACCATTGGCTTCATCGGTATGGAACTGTTGATTGAGGGCGCAGTGGATGTCTATCCGCTGGTTGGCCTTGCGGTTGTTGTCGCTTCGGCGTTGAACAGCATCGCCATTCTGCGAGCCTATTTCCGAATCTTTACTGGTCGACAGTTCCAGACGGCGGTGATGCTTCGATCGCGTGCGTCCGAACGAATCGCGGTTGTCGTGCTTTCGATACTGGTTCTTGGAGGCGGGCTGTGGCCACAGCCAGGAGTCGCTTCTCGCCATCATGCTGCTGAGGCTTTGATGAGACAGCGACGGCCGGCTGCCGTTGTTGCTCCCTCAGAAGATGCCGCCAATGAAACCGAGAATCCAGACGGCGCTGAAGTACCAGTCGAAGAACGCGACGAGCACGCTTCGAGAAAGCAGTTCGGAAAACAATACCTCGCTTTTCGGAATTCTCTTCTTCCGTGTGCGTCCAACCATCTGGCAACTTTTGAAAACGTTCGAGGCGATCCCTCCCATCGCTGATTGCGGAACAGCGATCACATCAGGATGGTGCTGGTCGATGAAATTTCAACGGCGAGTTTGCTAGTTGGCTTAGAACGAAAACAAAATTATCCAATCGGAAGTGCTCTATGAATATTGAAAACAAGACACCGCGAGGCAATGCGGCAGGCTTCATACGTTACATGAAGGACGACATCGTCTCTGGATTGCTGGTCTTCCTGATCGCACTGCCCTTGTGCGTTGGCATTTCCCTTGCATCAGGATTTCCGCCTCTGGCTGGTGTTTTCACGGCGATCGTTGGAGCGGTGATTACCACATTCATCAGCAATTCGGAGATGACCATCAAGGGGCCAGCAGCTGGATTGATCGTGATCGTCCTTGGATGCGTGGAAGACTTCGGCGGTAACGGAATGTCAGGCGGCTGGCTTCCTGCGGACATGACCGCCTATAAGGCAGCCCTTGCCGTTGGCGTTGTCGCAGCCGTGCTTCAAATACTTTTGGGATTATTTCGTGCGGGTATTCTGGGTGAGTTCTTCCCGGGCACGGTGGTCCACGGAATGCTGGCTGCGATTGGAGTGATCATTATTGCCAAGCAGGTACCGGTCGCCCTGGGAATTACAGAAGCGAAAGGCGGACCTCTGTCTTTGCTGAAACAGATCCCCGATTTCCTGATCCATGCAAATCCTGCGATTGCCCTCATTGGAGTGGTGAGTCTTCTGATCATGTTCTTCTGGCCGATGGTGAGAAGTCGCGTTGCCTTCCTGAAACCAATTCCTGCGCATCTGGTCGTTCTGATTGTTGCTATGCCGCTGGGAATGGCGCTCAATCTAACGTCCGCGCATGAGTACCGAATGTTCAATCAGGACTATGAACTGGGCCAACAATTTCTCGTCAAGATGCCCAATGAGATATTCGGGATGTTCAAGGAAGTTCAGACTCCGGATTTCACTGTGTTGACTCAACCGAAGGCGTGGAAATGGGTTTTAATGTTCTTCATTATCGGAAGCCTCGAATCATTACTGAGTGCTAAGGCTGTCGACCTGCTCGACCCATGGAAACGCAAGTCGAATATGAATCGCGATGTTCTGGCAGTGGGAGTTGCAAATCTTGCGGCTTCTATGGTTGGCGGGCTGCCCATGATTTCGGAGATCGTGCGAAGCAAGTCCAATATCGATAACGGTGCGAAAACTCGATTTGCGAATCTCTGGCATGGCATCTTTCTGTTGCTGTGCGTCGGGCTGATTCCGACAATTCTGCATCGAATTCCACTGGCAGCATTAGCAGCCATGTTGGTCTATACAGGCACACGACTGGCGCATCCGAACGAATTTCGCAACGTCTATCGAATCGGTAAGGAACAGTTGCTGATTTTTGTTGTGACGCTGATTGTGGTTCTGGCGACAGACTTGCTGATCGGCGTTGCCGCGGGGATTATCCTGAAAATGTTTCTGCACGTTGCGAACGGAGTCCCACTGCGTTCATTTTTCAAGGCTTACCTTGAAGTCGAAGACGTTGACGACAACACCAGCCTTATCATTGCCAAAGAGTCCGCAATTTTCAGTAACTGGATTCCATTCAAACGTCAGATCGAAGATATCGGACTTATTCAGAAGCGAAATCTCATTGTCGACCTTTCGGGCGCAACTCTGGTCGACGCCAGCGTGATGGAGAAACTGGAAGAACTGGCCCACGACTTTGAACAAGTCGGACTAAAACTGGAACTCAGAGGACTCGACGAGCTTCGCGCATTGTCTCCCAGCGCGCATTCCGCCAGAGTTCGTGGCCTGACACCCGTTCGACGGCTCACTATCGTTACTGATCCTGAGCTTGCTTCCAGGTTGATGAAGGAAATCATCGCAATGGGCGCAACGGGATATACTGAGACTCCGTGTTTCGGTATGGGGCGAAGGCATCTTGACAGTGCTGACGCTGTTCCGCTCGAACAGGTGCGGCTGGAAGTGATTCTTCCATTTGAAGTCTGCGAGCAGGTGCTTGAGTATCTTCGAACGCACATCATGCCAGTTCAGCACATTACGACGTGCGTCGAAACGGTCGAAGTCGCGAGAGTGACATCATTCACGAATGCTTCTTCGATCAATTCGCCGCAATCGTCTCACCACTAGTTCTGGAAGATGCGGGCACCGCGAAGGCGGAATACCAAAGACTGCTGAGACGGAGATCCTTGCCGTTTCTGCAGTCTTTTTTTTGCCATCGCCAAGTCTACATGGCGGATCAAGTCTGATATGAATTCAACGTGCAATGGTCACCAGAATTTATCGCAAACTACGCGACTTTCGACGCAGCGAACTACTCGCCCATGCCGTAGTCGAATATGTTTTTTCTCGATCAATGACTTTCCCGACAGTGTTTGTGGGTTCAGAGATTCGGTGTTGTATCTGGTTCCTTTCCGCTGACTCTTGAGTTGGATCCCCGTGCTGACTTTTCAAGTGCCTGAGATTGGCAGACACTATGAACAGGAAAAGTCACCCTGGCGGTCAAAGGAACTTCGGCACTATGTTCAATTCTTCGTTACTGATGGCATCTTTTTTCGGCGTTTGCATTCTTGGCGTATTGGCATCATCGCGGGCTGATGATGGCATGTATCCAATGAGCGAATTGCCTCGACTGAATCTCGCAGACAAAGGCATTGAACTCACCGCTGACGAACTCTTCAATCCAAACCAGATCAGCCTTGTCGATGGGATCTGCCGCGTCAATGGCTGCACAGGTTCGTTCGTTTCCGACAGCGGGCTGATCATCACCAATCATCACTGCGCGTTTGATGCAATCCAGAAGGCCAGTACGGCAGACAACGATTTGCTGACAAATGGATTTATCGCGGCGACGCGCGAACAGGAAATTTCGGCTCCCGATTATCAGGTCCGAATTACCGAGAACTATCGAGATATTTCTGCGGATGTGTTGGCGGCCGTCAATGGAGAAATGACTTTTCTGGAGCGTACCAAAGCGATTGACCGTCGCCGCAAAGAACTGGAAGTGGCGGCGGAGAAAGAGAATCCCGGACTGCGTGCAGAAGTTGCAGAAATGTTTGCCGGCAAAACGTATGTTTTGTTTTTGTATACCTATCTGAAAGATGTTCGACTGGTCTTTGCTCCACCGGCCTCCATCGGAAACTTCGGAGGCGAAGTTGACAATTGGAAGTGGCCAAGACACACCGGCGATTTTTCCTTCATGCGAGCCTACACCGCTCCGGACGGATCGTCGGCCACCTATTCAAAAGACAATGTGCCCTATAAGCCGAAGAGATTTATTCAGGTGGCGCCGGAGGGCGTGGACGAAAACGACGCCGTATTTCTACTGGGGTATCCAGGCCGAACGGCTCGTCACAAGACGGCCAGTTTTCTCCGCTTCGAACAGGATTTTCGTCTGCCAATTACCGTTGAACTCTACAACTGGCAAATCAATGAAATGACAAAAGCCGGAGCGAAAGACAGAGCGGTTGAGATCAAACATGCGTCACGCAGCAAGTCTCTGGCAAATGTCGAAAAGCGATCACGCGGCCAGCTTCTGGGATTGCGACGCGCAAAAATCGTATCCACTCGCGCGGCGCAGGAAGCGGAGCTTCAGGCGTTTATTGATTCTGATCCGGCACGGAAGGCCAAGTACGGGACATTGCTGAAAGATATTGAAGCGGTTTACTCCGAAATGTCGGAAGCTGGCCCACTGGAAATTCATATCGCACAACTCCGACAAGCCTGTCGCGCAGCAGCGTTTGGTTATTTTGCTTATGAATCGGTTGTCGAGCGTTCGAAAGCCGACCTTGAACGCGAAGCGCCCTACATGGATCGCAACTTTGCTCAGTCCGTGCAAACAAACAGGGTTGCAATGTCGGACTGGCATTTGCCAACGGATCAGATCATGCTTGCCGGAATTCTGGAACGCCTGAGCCACATTCCATCCGCCCGCGAGATACAGCCACTCAAGGAATTGCTCACGGATCCGGCGCTTATCAAAAGTAAAGCGGATGCAATCATCGCGGCGACTCAGCTTGGCGATGTCGGTTTTCTGGAAGCGTGTCTGACCAAGTCGCCCGAGCAGTTGCAACAGCTGGACGATCCGCTCCTGAAGCTCATCATTCAGCTCTACCCGGTCTATCTTGAATTGCGAGATTCTGAAAAGGCTCGCGAAGGTCGCCTTGGGCAACTTTATGGATCTTTGATTGAGATCAAGCAGCAGTTTCTTGCGACCAGTTTTGTTCCTGATGCGAATGCAACACTTCGTTTCACCTGCGGGCGAGTTCGTTCGTATTCTCCGGCCGATGCAGTCATTCGAACTCCCATTTCAACTCTGAAAGGTGTGATCGAGAAAACAACGGGAGTCGAACCGTTTATCACTCCTGACGCCGTGTTGAAAAAGTACGAAGCTGGTGACTTCGGGCGCTTCGTTCATCCACGACTGGGACAGGTACCAGTGGCGATCCTTTACGATACGGATACCACCGGAGGCAATTCGGGCAGTCCGGTGTTCAACTCCAAAGGTCATTTGGTAGGCGTGAACTTTGACCGCTGTTTTGAGGCTACAATCAACGACTTCGCCTGGAATCAGGACTACAGCCGATCCATCGGTGTCGATATTCGATACGTTCTGTGGATTACCGGAACAGTTTATGACGGCGGCCATCTTTTGAAGGAAATGCAAGTGGAGTGACAATTCACTCTGGCAGGAATTTCCCCAAAGGAAAAAGGTATGGCGGACGAAAATCCATTTGCAGTCTCAGAATTCTGCAGAGGCGAGTCTTCACAGGCGGTCGTTGCGACAGATCCTTATTGGTTTCGAATCGACGGAAACATGCTTGTCTGCGGCCCGGTTGTGCGGCTTCCCGAGATCTGCTGCCTTACCGGTGACGACAACAACCTTGTTGCCCGGACCGCAGTACCCGAATATCCGACTCTGAAGATCGTCCTGGTGGCTCGGAAATGTACGGTGCACTACAGCCTTTCAAAGCGGTCTGCACGAAAGCAGCAGCTCATTTATGCGGCTTCGATTGTCGGAATGCTGTCCGGCATCGTGTTGATTATTTTTGGACAACTGATCAGCCCGCGTGATTCAGCGATCCATATTCTTCTGGGATTTATCCTGATCATCCTTTCGCTGATTCTGGCAACGCGAACACTTCCACGGCTGCAGCTCATGCATTATCAGTCCCCGGGCAACTTCTGGATTCGAGGCTTTGCGCCAGAGTGCCTTGCCAGACTAAGTCAGTTCGTATCCGAGGGTCAGAACAATCAGTAACGTCCAGTGGGACGCGAATAGAAATGAAATCGCAGTTGTTTGGAAGCATGCAATGCGCTGGCAATTCTGTGACCCGGTGGCAATTCGCCGAGTGATCCTTACCATCCGTCACAGGCCCACTGATCGTGGTGTCAGATCCGCATTGCGGTAAGCTGATTCAAAGCAATGGCTCGCCGAACTCGTGAGACAAAATCAAGGGAGAAACAATCCGACATGTGCTTTACCTGGCTCAAACTGCATCAGACGTTTCTGCCGATCATGTTTTTTTGCTGCGTCGTCAATGGGCCAGCTTCAGTTGCAGAAGAAAGGGATCCGCGGCCATTTGGCCCAGAGTACCCCCAACTGGATTCCGACGCCACCGGCGAATGGTGGAAGCCGACCACGATCGCACGAGGGCCGCAGAAAGGAAAAAAACAGGATGCAAAACTGCTGGTGCCGCGAGATAAGGTCGTCGCCTTTGCTTTGTATTCTCAGGACCATGGAGTGCTTAAGGTTTCTGCTCAGCTTTACCCGCTGATGCCGGACGAACCGAAAACAGTGACGCTGGAATTCAAGGAAGGCGAAAATTGGAAAACGGCCGCCGAATCTGAAATCATTTATCCGGGTTGGAGTGCTCATTTTCGAATTGAAAACTGGGACAAAACGAAGACTGTCCCGTACCGAGTGCGGCTCGCCAATCAATCCTCTTTTGAAGGCATCGTCCGAAAAGATCCGTCAGATAAGTCCACGATTGTTGTTGCATCGTTGTCGTGCAATTCCAGCCGCACGCCTGGACCACGAGCGACCATCGTCGAAAATCTCAAGAAACAGGATCCGGATCTTCTGTTTTTTGCGGGCGATCAATCGTACCACCACACTCAACATACATTTGGATGGCTTGAGTGGGGCGTTCAGTTTCGAGAAGTCCTAAAGGATCGTCCAGTCGTCGCGATTCCGGACGACCATGATGTCGGTCATCCGAATTTGTGGGGCGCAAACGGGAAACGATCTTTTAAGGCCGCAGGCCCGGACGGCGGATACTTCTATCCGGCCGAGTACGTCAAGATGGTGGAGCGATGTCAGACGTGGCATCTTCCCGACCCTGTTGATCCAGCTCCGATTGAACAGGGCATTGGCGTTTACTTCACTCGCCTGCGCGTCGGCGGCGTGGACTTTGCGATTCTGGAAGATCGAAAATTCAAGACAGGACCTGAGGGCACAATTCCCCAACTTGGACCTCGCCCGGATCATATTACAGATCCCAAATACGACAGAGCAGCAGTCGATCTCCCGGGCCTTGAACTACTGGGAACTCGGCAGATACATTTTCTGCAGGATTGGTCGGAAGACTGGACTGACGCACAAATGAAATGCGTTTTGTCTCAAACCGCGTTCTGCGGAGCTGTCCATATGCACGGCGGCCGAAACGATCGACTTCTCGCCGACCTGGATTGCAACGGATGGCCCCAGTCCGGTCGCCGTGCGGCATTGCGAGAAATTCGAAAGGCCTGGGCCACCCATCTGTGTGGGGATCAGCATCTTGCAGTCGTTGTGAAGCATGGGATTGATGCCTACGACGACGGACCTTACGCGTTTACCAGTCCGGCAATCGTCAACACAATCTATGGACGGTGGTGGCATCCCGAAGATGAAAAATCCGGGCCCAACCCAGTTCCCAACAGCCCGCTTCCGTGGACGGGCAATTTTGAAGACGGACTTGGCAATCTCATCACAATGTTGGCTTACGCAAATCCTGAGGATTCCTCTGACGAACAAAAACGATCGGATGGCTATGGGATCGCACGTTTCAACAAGACGGATCGAACGATTACTTTTGAATGCTGGCCACGCTTCTCGAATGTCAGTGATGGAGATTCAGCGCAGTTTCCGGGCTGGCCAATGACTGTATCCATGAGAGATAACGATGGACGAAAGCCGATCGGCTGGCTGCCGGAGGTTCGTCTGGATGGAGTACAGTCTGGCGTATTTCAGGTCATCAATGAAGAAACTGGCGAGATCCTTTACACCGTGCGTTCCGAAGGCCCTACGTTCAAAGCTCCGGTCTATTCCGAGGGAACCTATACGATTAAGGCGGGTTCCGATCACCCGGAAAAGGTTGTCGCAGCGAAGAAAACGCCTTCGTCAAAATGAGGACGCGTGGCATAACCCGGACGGCTTCCCGGGGTACGATAAAAGAAGCCAGGAACAAGGACTATTCGAATGCGTCTGTCCCTGTTTTTGCTCGAGGCTCTATTGCGAAAAACACTTCCGCAGGATGGCTCGCTGGTTCGACGCTGTTGGACACTTTGGGCAGATTGGTTGAGAGCAAAGTCGAAAAGCTCAATTCAAAACATCCCCGCACCAATCTCCCTGGTCCTATGGTCCGAAAACATGGGGCGTTTCGCAACACCAGTTTCTCCAACACCAGTTTCTCCAACATGAAGCGAGCGGTGTCTAGCCGCCGGTGATGGACCTTCTGGTCTTTTGAGTTTCCATATCTTCGATCAATATCAAGCTGCAGATTGCCTTCGAGTTCAGGTTTTGAAGTTCGCTCTTCTATTCCAATTGGTGCCACATGCTTCAAATCGTGTTGTTGCTTTTCATTGTTCTGGATCCGTTCGGAAATCTCGTAACGATCAATTCTTTGCTGCATAATCTGAAACCCGAGCGACGCCGCATGGTGATGCTGCGCGAGAGTGGTATTGCTTTGGTCATACTGCTCACTGCGGTCTTTTCGGGCGGACCAATCATGGCTGCACTTGGCTTGAAAACTTATTCAATGGGAGTTGCCGGCGGAATTGTGTTGTTCATGATCGCCATGGGAATGGTATTCCCCGCGCGACGTGTGGTTGATGACGAAGATGTTGGTGACCCAGTCATTGTTCCTATCGCTATGCCATTCATTGCGGGGCCCAGCACAATTTCTCTAATTCTGCTGCTGGCAGAAAAATACGACCGAGCAACAGTTGCCGCTGCCGTTCTGATCGCGGGGTCTGCTTCCACACTGATACTGACGGTCTCTCCGACGATTTATGCATTTCTTGGAGTTCGTGGCTCACGAGCCATGGAACGCCTGATGGGAATGTTGCTCGTCATGATGTCCGTGCAAATGGTGCTCGACGGCTTCCAGGCCTACGTGGTTCAATCTGGCAATGGCAGTTGAAAGACAGTTTCAGCGACATCGAAATCTGTTGCGAACGATATGCAGTCCGCTTTCACAATCTGACCTACACGAGGGCGTCTGGCCAGTTTCTCAAGACGTACGGTGTGATCATTTTTCGTAAAACATCCGACGTTTGCTTATCGCGCAGTCCTAAGGATTTTTGCGACTAAGAATCGTTCGGTCTTTGGGTCGTGGACGTCTGCTGACTCCTGAACGCGGTGTTGCCCCAATCGGGTTACACATGAACAGAGATTTTCGTCACTGAATCATGAATGATGAAACCTTGAAGACAACGATGCAGACTGGCGATGAACGGCCAATGCCCAAAAAATCCCCAACATCAGCGAACCCAACCGATCTGCCGTGCGTCATTAGGCTACATCAATCGGTTTTCAACAAATGATATTCCGGAGTTCGACTGAACTCTCATGTCTTGCGTTACGCTTCCGAGAATCGACTGCTGTTGTCTTCCGGCGAATCGACATCCTGACGTCCTCAAGTACTCAGGCACCTGTCGAAACAGTTTTCGCCAAAAGTACGCGGCGCAGACACGTGATTCGTTGCGTCGAATTCACTCAGAGGCAGTTCTGGCTGGCGTTTCTTGTTCTGGTCCGGACCTCAACGAATAGTAATTTCCTATTCAGGGCTTAATCCCAATGTGCACACTACGATCGAGTCTCATCAACATTCAGGCAGGACAACGTTTCAGCGGCGGATCGCTCGCGAGTTCGTATCTCCGTGCCTGTTTGCAATGGTGACTCTCGGTCGTCTTCGGAATGCTCTTCGAAAGCCCAGTGTCACAAGCACTGGGTTTTTTTGTTGCCCGCTGGAAGGGCAAGCCAATGGGTGATGGCAACCGATTCGAAGTCGGTCGAGCTGCAAGGCCTTGAGGGTTCGAGTCCCTCTCCTTCCGCAAGCAGGGCGATCCTTCCGCAGGAAGGGCTCAACAGACAGAGATCTGGCTCTCCGAAAATTGGTACTGGCGAAAACAATCGTGTCTCTGGCCGAGCGGCAAAGGCATCAGGCTTCCAATCTGACCAAGCGGGTTCGATTCCCGCGAGACACTTCAAATGGTGAATCCGACCGCATGCATGAGCGTCATCATGCAGCCAGGCGCGGGGAGAGTTTTTAACGATGCGGGGTAGTTTCTGCTGGTAGAAATCCGTGGCTTTGACCCACGAGTTCGCAGGTTCGAATCCTGCTCCCGCAATTGTCTTTGGAAGTCATCCGGCTGGATGAGGAACCTGTCTTGAAAACAGCCGGCGAGTTGTGCTCGCTTGTGGGTTCGAGTCCCACGGCTTCCGCTCACAATATTATCAACAAAGTGCGGAAGCAGAGAAGAACTCCCGCATCCACGCAAGAGGCTCGGTAGGCAACTGGAAGACCACGCTGACTTAGAATCAGCGATGCTGTGGGTTCGAATCCCACTCGAGCTATTCATCGTCCGCGTGCGGTGATTTTGAAACGGGCTAATTGTTCAATAGGAAGATAGCAGCTTGCATCCGGAAGATCGCAGTCCGAATCCGCTTCTAAACTTTGTCACCTTCAGACTTCGAATGCGGAGTACGCGACAGCCATCTTGAAACGAAGAGAAACGCGATCATGAGGATCACTGCGACCAACAAACCGGCAAGCAGATTTCCGGCAAGCATCACCCCTGCCGGAATCGCCAACTTGAGTGGGAACAAGACCGCAGAACGTTGGAATGCTAGGTTCTCTGACACCGTATGTCTTCGCCAACTCGGCAGCATCCAGGGCACTATTGCTAATATCCACGAAAACAGAATGGCGGTCACTGCGGGGAAAACATTGGCCACTCCATTAATTTGAGCCGGAACCATTACGTTCCTCAGGATCAAAACTCCAAGATGCCATCCGAGCACTCCTCCAAGCACACACGAACCGATTACAAGGAGACCAAAGCAAACTCCCAATAGTCCTTCCTGTCGCAAAACTCTCCTGCATCCATAGTCCGTGAGTGCTGCTTTCCAACGGTCATAGAATTCCGGCGTGAACCCACAGGCAACATTTTCACGACGAGGCGCCACATCTGGCAGTACAACCACAATGACTTTGGTTCGAATCGTGTGACACGACAAAGAACTATCATCTGACGCGCGGCCAACGAACCAGCAACAGGCAGCCATTGAACTCTGTTGCTGCTGCTTTGCGTCCTCGATCTTAAACACACCATTCTCAAGCGTAATGGTACGAGGGATTGCCTGAGCCGTTTGAACGACACGGCCGACAACACCAGCAAGAGCAATGGGCGCTGCGATAACGCCAAACAGATACAACCCACCGAGCCCAAATCCGCCCCAAACACTGAAAATTGCAATCACCGCCCCCACAGCAATTAGCAGGACCAAGACGGTGCGAACGGAAACATAACGAACGCTTGTTTTCGAATCGGTCTGAGCTGGATTGTACAGTTCCACTATTGATGGTGTTGAGTCGATCGTCGTCGCCATAAAAATTCCCCTGCAGCGTTCTGAGAAGAAACCTCCCCGCCTTCCAAGGAACAATTTTGAGCGTTTTTTGCCGCGCAGCTGTCATCAACAATTCAGGAAACACGGATCGATCGTCGCTCAAAAGCTCATCAAAGAATTGTCGTGTGAGTTGGACTTTAAACTGTTTGCTATGCGATTTCATTCATCGTCATCGTCATCAAACTCGTCGTCATCTTCAAACTCTTCATCGTCGTCGTCGTCGTCTTCAATCTCCGCCAGTTCGTCCCTTCCCGCCAGCCATCGAGTTGCGGCTTCGCCTGACACGCTTGCTCGGAAGTCTTCTTCAGCATCAACATCGCCGTGATCATCAACCGGATAGGCGACGAATTCCTCTGCGACGACGCCAGGCAGTTTGCTCATTTCTTCATTGATATTTTTTGCCAATCGTTGCAGCATCTGGCGAAACGGCAACACCGCTTCCCCTTCAAGAAAAACCTCAGGACTATCAACAAGTTGATAAAGCCGAATCAGCAAACAATCGAAATTCTGAATTTTGTCGTCTGGTATCCAGTCGACAAGTGGGTCCAGTTCTTCGGCATAGAATAAGTCCGAATGATCTTCATCTTCCCGAGCAAAACGAACCTCCGACGGCAGACCGCAATGAGCATGCTCAGCCGAATAGACGAGGACTAAACGCTTCAAGCGATTCGATGGATCAGCGTTCTCGCTTTCCATACTGACAATTCGAGCAACGATGGCTTCCGAAAGCTGAGCAACGGAGTCCGATATCACACTCTCAAGCGTATCGCCACGTCCGCTGGAAAAAATCGCGTGGCGATTCTGGTTCACCTGCAGCAACTGGCCGACCTCGTCGTAGAGATACTCCTGATGCTGGCTCAGGACAGGATCTTTCTCCACAAGCATCAGATCATCAGAAAGTTCATGAACTGTTTCCGTTGAAGTCACAATTCGACCGTTTAGCCAACAAAACTGTTCCACCTTCAGCGAGGAATCACGCAAGGTGGCGATCTGAGTCATTCGGCCATCGTCGTCTAAGTAGACGCGACAAAACGGCAGACCACTTTCACGTGCAGGGTCCCAGCTTTCCTTCTTGTCTTTACAAACGTCAATTACATCAATCGTATTTCGATTACGAACAATCAGTGTCTGGGTAGCATCACCTCGAGGTGCAGAGATGACGGGACGCAGCTGATCATCAAGTCCCACTCGAGTTGGAAACATCACTTCGCCGGCATCGTCGATCCATCGCTGCTTTGAAACCTGCCAGAATCCCTCGACACAGTCTGTCTTTGCAAGATGTCCGAATGGATGCAACGGAAGAATGTCCTGATTTGAGAGTCGCCATTCAGCCACTTTCGATTGTGCGTCTGCAACGACCTGCGGCATCTCTTCGGCATACTGTTTCACGGCCAGTTTTAAGTCATCAAGAATGGACTGGGAGTCAGAGATCATGTGGAAGCCTTATTTCAGAGTCATGCGAAAAGTAAACGCATCTTTCAGAAAGCAAACAACTTGAGCGAAGTGCCCGACATCACCAAACGTATCAAGGGTACTACTCTTATTCGGTCGTCCCGGCAGCATTGAAAATAACGCAAAAGAAACGAACGGCGATCAAGGGATCGCCGCACTCGGCGCTCAGAATTGTCGAACTATTTTTCTATTTTCTGCGGAGAAAGGTCGCCCTCTGCAATCGGCAGCGCGCCGGCAAAGAGACCTTTGATGATCTTCGTCATATGAGGCAGATTCAGTTTGGAAACTTCATCGGACGGTTGATGGTAGTCGCCATGAAGGGATCCCGCTGAATAGCTATGAGCAATAACTCCCTTTTGCACGAACGAGTAGTTATCGCTGCGTGTATAGAGCATTTCACTGACATCTTCGCGATGGAAAAATGTCACCTCGGCCCGCGCAGCTCCGGCGGCCATCTGAGCTCCAAGATTCGAACGAGTCCAGCCTGTTCCCCAGGCCTTGCCTTCAGCATTTTCCTCGGGACGACCGATCATTTCGATATTGATATTGGCGATTGTCTGATCAAGAGGCCAAAGCGGATTCTCAGCGTAGTACTTTGAGCCGAGGAGCCCCTTTTCTTCACCCCAGAACGTCATAAATATCATTGACCGTTTGGGACGTCGACTGAGTCTGGAGAAAGCGTCGGCCAGACTAACCACAGCCGTAACACCAGTCGCATTGTCATCCGCGCCGTTGTTGATCACGTCTCCCTGTCGGTCACCGGAAAGTCGTCCGATGTGATCCAGATGAGCAGAAATAATGATGGCTTCCTTCGATAGCTCTGGATCTGATCCTCGAAGCAATCCGATCACATTTCGAACGGGTGTCGACACTTTTTCTCGCGGCGGAGCTGTGACAGTCACTTCACCGTCAAGATTCGCATCCAATCCGATCAGTACGACCGGGCACGCAATCAGAAACTGGGCCGGCAGACTGATGGGCTTTTCCCTGAGCTTCAAAGTCGCCTCGGGCAAAATACTATCGTCGGAGATTCTCACAAGAATTGCCGCAGCCCCTTTACTCGCAAGCGGGGCAACTCGGCGTGACCACGTGGCCATCAGCAACATTGGATTATCCACCGCCTGCGGCGGCAGCGGAAACTCATCGATCACCACAATTTTGCCAGAGACAGAATTCAAGTCTTTCCCATCAACGGTGGACGCAGTGACCATACATTCCGTTTCACCACCAATCAGGATTCCACGCGACGCCACAGGACTCCCGTTCGCGGAAATCACCGCAGGCTCGCGGGGCGACTGATACTGCGACAGCTCCGTCGTTTGATAGAAGCTGCCACCCGGCCCCAAACCTTCAAGCTCCGCGCCGCGAAATCGAGCAGCAACGTACGCAGCGGCAATATCCAATTCCACTGATGGGGTATTGCGACCAGCCATTTCATCCGAGGCAAGAAAAGACACCGTCGACAGCACATCCGATTGTTTAATGGCACCAAGCGAAGCAGCTTGATCGTCCGTCAAGGGACCAACAACGAAGTCGTCTGCAATCAGACTGACGTTCGCACACAGCATCATAATCACGCAGAACAGTACACGAATCATTGGATCACCGGATTTTGGAGAAAGAAAGGCCGAGCTTCTGTGGACCGAAGTCTGCCGAACTTTTCGCAAACTCGCCAGCAACTTGGCCCCTCTGAATTTCCAATGCCTTAACCGTCAGTCCGTTTGGCCTGCTGGTCCGACACCATAAAAACCACTGATGCTGCCTGCTGGCCGAAAGTCGCAATGACATTTCCTGCTCACATTGCGACAGATAAGCGTCACTACGCCCAGGCAACTTTCCTTGCGACGACTCGCAGCCCTGTTGAGTTGGTCAGGAAATCCGCTTGAGAGTTGCGGTCGTTTGCTGATGCAGCCACACTTCAAAACACCTGACCATCTGGCAAACTGAAATGTCTTACAAAGTGTGCCCATTCCTTGTCCCGAAATACGCCCACTGCCATGACTCGACTTATCAAGATCTGTGTGTTGTGCCTTGTGTGGCAATCCATCGCCTTCGGTGCCGACGAATTGGTTCAACTGGAACACAACAACCCAGGACTGATTGTTGATCTGGGAGTCGGACTTTGGGCCTGGCCAATCCCATGTGATGCAGATGGCGATGGCGATTTTGACATGATCGTCTCGTGCCCGGATAAACCATCCAACGGCATCTGGCTTTTTGAAAACACCAGTGGCGACACATCAAAAACCAAAATGCCAGTATTCAAGCCGGCCCGCTTTCTCAGCAGAACAGTTCACTACGTGATGCCAAGCTATTCTGGCGAAGAAATGCGAGTCCTTTCTCCAGGATTTGAGTACACCGATCTTTCAAACTTCGGTCTGAAAAACAAATCGAAACTTCCGATTGAAAGTACTTTCCACAAGCCTCAGGGAACGCAGCCGAAGGGTCCGAAGGTTCGCCACAATCAATGGCGATATGCAGATTACAATGGTGACGGGACACTCGACCTGATCGTTGGAATCGAAGACTGGAGCCATTACGGCTGGGATGATGCCTGGGATCAAAACGGGAACTGGACCAATGGGACGCTGCACGGCTGGATCTATGTTTTCATCAACTCAGGTTCCACAAACGCACCGAGTTATGAAGAACCCTTCTTTGTGCAGGCTGATGGTCAGCGACTGAATGTCTTTGGATGTCCATCACCAAATTTTGAAGACTTTGACAACGATGGAGACCTCGATCTGCTCTGCGGTGAATTCCTCGACGGCTTCACGTACTTCGAAAATATCGGATCAGGCAGTTCTCCAGAATACACCGCCGGAGTGCGTCTCCAGACAGCCGACAACCAGGCGCTGGCGATGGACCTTGAGATGATCGTTCCTGTCGCCTTTGACTGGGATAAAGATGGTGACAAGGATCTGATTGTTGGCGATGAAGATGGTCGAGTTGCATTCATCGAAAATGTCACTCCGCGCGATCATCGCGGTCCGCCACAATTCCTCGCGCCGAAGTATTTTCAGCAGCAGGCTGACACACTGAAATGCGGAGCGCTGGCAACGCCCGTGGGGTTTGACTGGGATGGTGATGGAGATTTCGACATCATCTCTGGCAATACCGCAGGACACATTGAGATTTTCGAAAACCTGAGTGGGCCAAATGTCACAAAGCCATCGTGGGCTGCTCCCACAAAGTTGCAGGTCGATGGCCGCCCCTTTCGAATCATGGCCGGACCGAATGGCAGCATTCAGGGGCCAGCCGAAGCCAAGTGGGGATACACAACTTTGAACGTCACGGACTGGGATTTGGATGGCCTTCCCGACATCATCCTGAACTCAATACTGAGCGAAGTTTTGTGGCTCAAAAACACGGGAACTCGCCAGCAGCCCAAGTTTGATCAGACTCAGCCCGTCGATGTTGAATGGGAATCGGAACAACCCGAGCTCGCATGGGGCTGGCTGCGTCCCAAGGGAAAAGGACTCTTGACTCAATGGCGAACGACGCCTGTCGTTTACGACTTCAATGCGGACGGGTTACCCGACATTGCGATGCTGGACCATGAAGGCTACCTGGCATTTTTTGAGCGAGCGAAGCAGGGCGACACGCTGTTTTTGAAATCCCCTCGTCGCGCGTTTGTGGATGAAGAAGGACGACCTTTGCGACTGAACGCCGGGACTGCCGGACGAAGTGGGCGTCGAAAGTTGTGTGTGACGGACTGGGACGGCGATGGCAAGTTCGATCTTCTGTTGAATTCATCCAACGCTGATTTTTTGAAACAGATCTCGTCGAATGATGGCGTCTGGGTCATGAAGAACGCCGGTACACTTGCGCAGAAAAATATTGAGGGCCACGATGTGAGCCCAACGACAGTAGACTTCAACGGCGACTCCATTCCCGATTTTCTGGGCGGTGCCGAGGATGGTCGATTCTACTACCTTCCAAACCCTCGGCGTTGAATTCTGCCGATGATGTCGCACTGGCGACTACGCTTTCCTGCATTCGCCGACGCCTATGACTGACCGTTAATCCCAATACCGTTCAAAAAGCAGCGGAGCAGGGCGAGCTGCCCGGTGTGAACCTGCCCCGGTTTGAGCCTGCCATATTCAGGCTCACCGGACGGCTGGCACCGATTCCACGACTTAACAAGCCGTTCGGTGAACGGTATTGCTGTTAAACACAAAACTTACGAACGGTGCAGATTGCGATCGTCTCGCGGGGCTCTGTTGAATTTTCTGCCACGTTCTCCTGATTCTTCGATCAGTTTCACACACAGAATCAGATCAATCGGAACATCCGATTCCGTCGCCGGCTGCTGTTCGGCTGCGTTTGTGGAAACTCTGCAACATTCCGGACTGATCCTTCCAGCACGATCCGAATTCGTGACCTATTGTCCATAAAGGACCAAAGTCGGTCATTGGGTTCGTAATTTCGCAGCCTGATCGTCCGAGCATTGTGAACTGCTAATCCGGAGTGATTGCAAATGATTGCCCCCCTGAAGCCATCTCGACAAACTTCCAACGACTTTGAGGCATTGAAGTCGCATATTCACGGCAAGCTTGTGGAGAAACTCGACCTGACACGCCTTTCCGAACTGGAAGGCGATTCGCTGCGACGAGAAATTCGCGTCGTTGTCGAGCACCTTTGCGACACTGAAAATCCGCTGCTGAATCGTTCCGAACGCGAGCGTCTGGTTGAAGAAGTGCTGGACGAAGCATTCGGATTCGGTCCGCTGGAATTGCTGCTCAAGGAAGAGGGCGTTGCGGACATCATGATCAACGGACCGAAGAACGTCTTTCTGGAAAAGAATGGACGAATCATCAAGTCCGACGTGACGTTTCGAGACAACGACCACCTTCTGCAGATTCTTGACCGAATCGTTTCCCGCGTCGGTCGACGCGTTGACGAAACATCCCCGATGGTTGACGCCCGACTCCCGGATGGATCGCGATTGAACGCCATCATTCCTCCACTGGCACTGGATGGCCCTTCGCTGACCATTCGTCGTTTCGGTTCCAATCCGCTGACACTGGAAGACCTGTTGAAGTTTGGTGCGTTTACACCGGAGATGGTTATGTTCCTGGAAGGAGCCATGAAGGCTCGCCTGAACATCATCATCAGCGGAGGCACCGGTTCTGGAAAAACAACCCTGTTGAACACGCTCTCCAGCTTCATTTCGAATGAAAACCGAATCATCACGATTGAAGATGCGGCGGAAATTCAATTGCAGCAGGAACACGTACTGCGACTGGAAACGCGTCCCGCAAACATTGAAGGGAAAGGCCGAGTCACCGCCACCGATCTGGTAAAGAACGCCCTTCGTATGCGTCCTGACCGAATCATCATCGGCGAGTGTCGCGGTGGCGAAGCGCTCGACATGCTTCAGGCCATGAATACGGGCCACGACGGCTCTCTGACAACTGTTCACTCAAACAATCCACGCGACGCGATCTCACGTATCGAAACGCTGGTCAACATGAGTGGATGCGATCTGCCAATGTCAGCAATTCGCAAACAGATTGCTTCGGCCGTACATCTTGTGATTCAGGCCAGTCGTCTTCAGGGCGGACCTCGAAAAGTGACTTACATCACAGAGATCGTCGGGATGGAAGGCGAGACCATCGTGATGCAGGACATCTTTAGATTTGTCCAGCAGGGCATCGGCGAAAATGGTAAAGCCTATGGTCACTTCGAATCCACCGGCGTACGACCCAAATGCATTGAACACCTGGAAGCTGGTGGAGTCCGACTTCCGAACGGTTTGTTTGCTCAACGTGTAATGCGATCACCATAAAACAGCGGCCCTCAGGAGATACCGGCACTTGTCAGGAAGACATTTCTGAAAGTGCCGGACATTGTGAAATGAAAACTGGTTATTGATCGAACGTCAGTGAGGCTGTCATGGATCCCAATCTGTTAATCATGGTCTCGGCCTTCATCGGTGTCCTCGCACTGGTGTTTGGTCTCTTCTTTGCCTTCCAGGGAAAATCCGACTCCACACTGGAAGCTCGGCTGGCCGCGTTCACAGGCAAAGCACAGCCGTCAAAAAAGGAAGTGACGGAGGCCCTGATGCGGGATGGGCTTTCGACAGCGCAAGGATTTGTTGGCGGAGTTGTCAAGAAGTTTGAAAATCTGCCACTCTTCTTTCGTCAGGCTGACTCTCCCCTGAAGATTGAAAAATTCCTGCTGCTCTGCGCGGGCACTGCAGCTTTTGGAGCGATGCTGGCCGTCATACTGAGAGCTCCTGGACCATTGATTCCGGTCGGCGGAATTATGGGATTCTCAGGCCCCTGGATGTGGTTATGGTGGCGACGTCGCAGTCGCTTTGCAAAATTTGAAAGACAGCTTTCCGACGCCCTCGAACTGATGGCGCGAGCATTGAAATCGGGGCACAGCTTATCATCGGGATTGAATGTTGTGGCCAGTGAAATGCCGGCTCCAATCTCTACGGAGTTTCGAACAGTCTATGACGAACAGAATCTGGGGATCCCGATCGAACAGGCTCTTCGCAATATGCTTGTGAGAATCCCAAACCTTGACCTTCAGTTCTTTGTTACAGCCGTGGCCATTCAGCGACAAGCGGGCGGCGACCTTGCTGAAATTCTGAACAAGATCAGTTACCTCGTTCGCGAACGCTTCAAGATTCTTGGGATGGTCAAAGCCTTGACGGGCGAAGGCCGAATCAGCGGTATCGTGTTGATGGCACTTCCGATCGTTCTGTTTTTTACCGTCTACTATCTGAACCCCGACTACGTCATGTTGTTGTTCAATCGTGAAATTGGTCGCAAGATGATCGGCGTGGCTATCTTCCTGCAGATTCTCGGCGCCGTGGTCATCAAGAAGATCATCAACATCAAGGTCTGATTTGCAGTCTCATGCAGCAGACAACACTGAAACCGTCATAACAAAATGTTGCAGCGATGCTGCCTGGCCTGAAAACCTTCTGCCTGTCTGAGAAGCCGTTATGGATACCACCACACTTCTGCCAATCACCGCATTCATTGCCATCACGGCTGGTCTGTGGGGCGTTGTCAGCATGTTCTCTCGCAAATCCTCCAGAGCTTCTGAGCGACTCGAGGAAATGCGTGACCCATTCGCCAGACAGAAACGCGAAGGCGGCCAGAATGGTTCTACCGTCGGGAATATGTTTGAAAAAGCCGCGCCGGCGATGTCCAAAGCTCTGGAATCAAAGAGCGAACTGGAGCAGAGCAATCTCAAGATTCGCCTGGCCAATGCGGGATACTCAAAGCCAGATGCTGTGCGCAATTTCCTTGCCATCAAATTGATGTGCCTTTGCGCCGGGCTCTTCTTTGGTGGCACGTATGGATTCGTTTCAGCGGGATTCGCTAAGAATTCACTGATGTCCCTGGTGATGGGCGGCGGTTTTGGATTTTACCTGCCTGAACTGATTGTCACGCTGACAAAGATGGGCCGTCAGCAGAAGATCTTTTTGCAACTGCCTGATGCTTTGGACCTGCTGGTCGTTTGCGTTGAAGCGGGACTCGGACTTGACGCGGGAATGCGACGAATTTCTGAAGAGCTGGCCATGAGCGCGCCGGAAGTCTGTAACGAGTTGTCCACTGCCAACATGCAGCTGCAAATGGGGAAACCACGACGCGAAGTCCTGCATGATCTGGGAGTTCGAACGGGCGTTGATGACATGAAGGCCCTGGTGGCGATTCTGATTCAGGCTGACCGCTTCGGTTCATCGATCGCTCAGGCATTGCGAGTCCAGTCGGACAGCATGCGTATCAAACGACGTCAGTTGGCGGAAGAGAAAGCTCAGCAAACAGCGGTCAAGATGATTTTCCCACTGGTGTTGTTCATCTTCCCTGGGATCTTTGTGGTGCTTGTGGGGCCAGCTGCCATTCAGCTGATGGAAAACATGCTGAACACATAGGACGAACCCAGTTCTGCGAATCAAAAGAGGCCCGGCATTCAAAGCAATGCCGGGCCTCTTTTCGTTGGTTCGCAATGTTTGCATACTTTTCAAAACGGTGGAGCTTCAAACTCATTCGGCGGAGGCGCGCTGAGCTTTGCGGTTGATGGCAGTATGACTGCACGAGGTTGAAATGGTGATGCTTCGCCCATCGGCATAATGGGAATTCCAACGCCTTCTTCTCGTTCGATATGCTCTTCCGGCAAGGCTTCGCCCGGCTCTTCCTGCATTTCAAAAAGAAAACGTGATGGAACCGTTTCACGTCGCTTGCCCCACTTCATGCGAGACTTTGCACGAGTCAACGTCAAATGATCCATCGCGCGAGTGACACCGACATAGGCAAGACGACGTTCTTCAGCGATGTCCTTTTCGGAATCGGCATCGATCGATCGCTTATGCGGCAGAAACCCTTCTTCCATACCCACAAGATAGACGCGAGGAAATTCGAGACCCTTCGCGGAATGAAGTGTCATCAAACGAACAGCGTCTTTCTCCTGCTTCTCGTTTCGATCGGCCTCGTCTTCACGATCCATCAACGCTGTGGTTTCCAGAAAACCAGTGAGTGACGGGTTTTCATTTCGTTCCACATATTGACCAATGGAATTGATGAATTCTTCCAGTATCGCGCGGCGAGTTTCCTGCTGTGATTCTTCTTTGTATTGTTTCGCGATCTCAGCTTCGTAGTTGATTTCGCTCATCAGGCGACGACAGATTTCAGCCAGTTGCATAGGCTGTTCGTTCATCGCCTGCCCATACCGCTGCAACAAGCCGTGAAACTGATGCAGTGACGTCAGAGCCTTGGCAGGAATGGCCCCCGATGACGATGCTTCCGGGACGATATCCCAAAACGTCTTTCCCTTCTTGACCGCCATCTGAATGATCTTCTCAGTGGTCGTGTCGCCGATTCCGCGAGAAGGCGTATTGATGATTCTCAGCAGACTGATCTCATCACGAGGGCTATCAATTGCTTTCAGGTACGCAAGCAGGTCACGAATTTCCCGGCGATCGAAAAACGACTGACCACCGACCAGCATGTAGGGAACCTTCTGCCGTCGTAGTTCCTGTTCGAAAACTCGCGGTTGCTCATTTGTTCGAAAAAGGATGGCAACCTGCTTCGGTTTAACTCCCAGTTCCGCAATCAGATAAGCAATTTCCTGAACGACGCCTTCTGCTTCTGCGGTCTCGTCTTCAAATGCCTGAATTCGAATCTGTGATCCCGACTTCTTATGAGGGATCAGTGTCTTGTCGTGCCGCAGACGGTTGTGTTTAACAAGGCGATTTGCGTACTCCAGAATTCGATCGGTGCAGCGATAGTTGTTTTCAAGGCGAACTGTTTTTGTGCCGGGGAAGTATTTTGCGAAGTTAATGATGTGCTCAACTTCCGCACCACGCCAGCCATAGATGGACTGATCGTCGTCACCGACCACACAGAGATTCTTATGCGGCAAAACCAGTGATTCGATCAATTGAAACTGAACACCGTTCGTGTCCTGATACTCATCGATCTGCACATGATCAAACTTGGACTGCTGTCGCTGCAGGACGTCCGGATGTTCTTTGAATAATTTTACTGTCAACAAAAGCAGATCATCAAAGTCGACCGCGCCGCAGGCACGCAGTTGCTTCTGATACTTTTTGTAAGCCATCGCAGCCAGAAAATCGAAATCAGACTCGGTGTGGCTGCTGGCCTCGTGATCCTGAATCCCCTGCATCTTCCACCGACTGATGCGGTTGATCAGATCGCTGGGTTTCATCGTTCCGTCGCCCAGTCGGATGTCACGCAAAGCGGTACGCGCGGCAGATTCCTGATCGCTCCGATCGTAAATCGCAAACTTCTTTGGATAGCCGAGCGTATCAATCTCTTCACGCAGGACTCGAACACAATAGGCGTGAAATGTCGAAACGACCGGACGCTGCTTGAACTGCTTGCCAATCAACTTAAGCGCACGTTCCCGCATTTCGCGAGAGGCTTTGTTGGTGAATGTGACCGACAGAATGCGATCCGGCCGAATCCCATGCGCGATCAGATTCGCCATGCGATACGTAATCACGCGAGTTTTCCCTGTCCCCGCGCCGGCAAGTACCAGCAGAGGCCCCGACAGGATCGACGCCGCTTCTCGTTGCGGCGAATTAAGTCCGGACAGATTGATCATGGCGGCAGAATATACTTAGCGCGGGAGAAGTTGAGGTGCCAGGTCCTGGCCGGATTCGCAAGAATTCGGGGGATTCACCAGCCCGCGTCCGACTTCCAACAGTTTCAAAAGAAATTCAGCGACAATCTATTTTCAGCCGCGCGAAACAGAAACGGTAAAGCGCAAAACCACGAGTGAGGAAAAAACGCTTCAGTCACTTGAATCAAAAAGCAATAGCCATTTCATGACCGGGTCAATACTGCTAGTCACGTGAAGAGATATCTGGTTTACTCAGGCTCGATCGCGAACGCTGACTTTTGTTTTACGGTCAGTGAACTGGCGTGAGGCAGGAACGCCAATCCTGCTCGTTTCTTTTTTTGCCCGACCATCTTTTTGACCAATTGCCACTTTTTTTTGTCACTGGCCGGATTTCTGCCATCGATCGCTGTGTTGATCTATAATTTCAACAACAAAAAATCTCTGTGTTATCGGGCAAAGACATGCTTATCGGACAAAACATGACTGAACAAAAGGATGAATTCCCACGAGACATGGCGGTGGCGTCAAATTGAGTAAACCGGGTATCTCTTTTTGTGTGAACTCTACTTCTCAGAACTTTCAGAGGAAGGAACGGGCTCTGATTCTGCTTCGGGTTGCTTTTCTGCCTCTGCTTCAGGTTTTGGTTCTGGTTCAGCAGCAGTCTCTGCTGCGGTTGGCTGACCTGGTGGCGTTTCACCAGTTGCTGGTTCCGGCGATTCTGCTTTCGGAGAGGCGGTTTCATCTGGCGAAGCTGCATCTGCAGGAGGAGTCTCCTTTGTGTCGGCCTCACGCCCTGGATACCCACCAGCTTCTTCATCGGCAAATGAACCTGTCACGACAAGTTGAGGAACCATCTGGTAAAGCTGCAACTTCAGCGGCGCAATTTCCGACTCTCGATCGCGGCTCGATCGCAGAAGTGAATCGTAAACTCTGGCTGCTGTTTCGACTCGACCTGTCGCCGCAGCAAGTTGAGCCAACTGCATGCGAGCATCGAAGCCTTCACGTGTTTTGATTACTTCATCGCGTGCTGCTTCAAACTTCTTATTCAGATCGTCAAGAAGATCCACGTTTTGCTGAGCAAGCCCCGCCAATTCCTCTTCACCAGCTCGGCGAGCCAGATCGACAAGGATGCGATAGAGAGCAAGTTGCCGAGTCTCATTCGTGACAGTCCTTCGAAGAAGCGCCAATGCCACGGCCGTTTTTTCGGGCGAATTCAGCTTCAGAGTGGCCAGCCCCAGAATCTCATTGGCCTTCACATTGCTCGGGGCCTGCTGACGAATCTTTTCGAGCGAAACGAATACTTCATCAAGCTTATCCTCGGAGAACAGCTTCTCGACTTTCAGTAATTCCTGGGAGCCGGGTTGGTCAACGGTGCCTACATAGGTTTCCGCTTTTTCGAAATCACCAATCTTCGCAAGGCACTGAACAAGCCGTGTCGCTTTCACAGAATTCGTTGGGTCCGTGGAATCGGCCTCAATGGAAACTTCGTAATCCTGGGCCGCTTCCGCAAATCGTTCCAATTCGTAATGCACATCGCCTCGCATCTTTCGGATGACGGAAGGCTTGTAGTCTTTCTCAACCAGAATGTTCAACTGTTTGATCGCGTCGTCCATTGCGAACAAATCGATAAACACTGAAGCAAGATTCTGTCGAACAGCGTGATCGTTCTCGTCTTCACTCAAAATGGTCTCAAAGGTACTGATCGCCATTTGAGGATTCTCGGCCTGCGCGTAAGCCGTCCCAAGAAACATCAATGCCTTGCTGCGAATTGATTTTTCTTCCGACGCTTCCTTCAAGATCGGGATTGCTTTCAGTGGTCGAGATGAGCCCAGCAGAAGCATTGCGTCAAGCAACTTTCGCTGTTTTTCGTAATCTGGATAGGCCTTCAGCTCCTCCATTTTTTCCAAAAACACCTTTGAGTCGCGATCTTCCGAGGCCTTCATCGCCTCTGCAAAAATCACGGCTGGGTCTTCAGGAAAGGATCTCCGGACCAGCGAAAACACGATTCCGCTGCCGATCACGCAAAACAGCAGCCAGATCCACCAGGGTACGCCACTGGAAACACGGGGTCGAATCGTTTTTTGCGGGGTGGGTTGTTTGGACATTTGTGCTACGTCTGAAAACGGCTTGGGCAGAAAGATACAGGTTCTATGAAGTCACAACGAATCGATGAACGAGCAGGATCGTACGAAGACATTGTTTCGTAGTCACCCGCCGATCGCTACGCATTCCCTCGGCAATCCAAGAACAGGCCGGGATTTTGCACGCAACTACGTGCCTTCGAAAAGCGCATTTTGTGGAACTCCGAGGTTCCATACGGAGTTTTTCTGGTTCGCATTGGAAAATCTGCGCGATCGGTCAGTCTTTCGACCCCACCCGCCAGGATCCGCGCTGCGGAACTTGCATGACGACACTGCACTTTGCATGCTGTTGTCATGGCAGATCCATCTGACTCGAAGACGCGAAGAGAAGTCTTTGCCGCCCTTACACCAGCCTGGAACGCTGAAAAAACAGCCGGTTCGGATCCTCCTGCGCCCAGAATTCAGCCTTCAGCCGGAGTGACCGTTCGGCTCGGAACTCGAGCGATGGCCTGCGATTTTTCGGTCATTATGAATCCGGGACCCACGGAACAGATCGAAGCGGCCGGTCAGGTTCTGGAGGCAATTCACGCCATCGAAGGGTGGCTGAGCATTTATCGCGAATCCAGCGATTTGTCGAAGCTGAACCAAACGGCGGCGACAGAACCACAACGCATCCGTGGCGATCTTTTCGAGCTAATTGCCAAAGCGGTAGAAATCTCTGCGAAAACTGACGGTGCGTTTGATTTGGCAACTGGATCGCTGGTTCAGCTTTGGCGAGCCTGTCGTCAGCAGCAACGAATCCCGTCCCAGCCAGAGGTGGACAGCGCATTGTCGATGGCTGGGCTGAAGCATGTGATCCTGGAACCGGATTCGAACCGTGTCTCGTTCGACCGGCCAGGAATCGTGCTCGACCCCGGAGCAATCGGAAAAGGCTATGCGTTGGACGAAGCGGAAAAATTGCTGTCAGACGCTGCGGACGGCCCTCAATCATTTTTGTTGCATGGCGGCCACAGCAGCCTGAAGGCAAAAGGTCAGCACAACGGGCATCCGGGATGGCCGATCGGCGTAGGTAATCCCCTGTTCACCGAAAAGCGATTGGGAACTCTGCTTTTATGTGATCGGGCGATGGCCACCAGCGGTTCAAATATCCAATTTTTCAGGCACGAAGGACGGCGGTACGGACATATTCTCGATCCTCGGACAGGCTGGCCGGTTGAAGGAATGCTGTCTGTGACTGTTTTGGCACCGTCCGCGGCCGTTGCAGACGCGCTCTCCACAGCGTTTTTCGTAATGGGGGTCGAAAAAGCCCGGCAGTGTTGTGAGAATTGGCCGGGAATTGGTGTTATCCTGATTCCTTTTCCCGCTCACGGACGAAAAGTTCAACCGACTGTGATCGGCATTCCTCAGGAACTTATCGTTTGGGACTCAGAGCAAGTCACGCTCTAGGCTCAGACAAACTGGACTTTCGAACATATAATTCTTTTTGCGACACCAACTATTGGTTCGGTTGCGCATTCCAACGAAGCTCTCCCACCAACCTACCTTCCTGGAGCCTGTTTCCTGTGGCTGACATTCGTCGTTATTCCCTCGCGGCTGTTGTGCTGCTCGTCGTATTGCGACTTGGGCTTGGCTGGCAGTTGCTTTACGAGGGCTTGTGGAAGATTGACACCCTGAAGAGTTCCAGTCCCTGGTCCTCGGACGGCTATCTAAAAAGTGCTCAGGGGCCGATGCGGAATTTTTTCCGAGCCATGACTGGCGATCCGGACGATAAGGCCTGGCTGGACGAAGAATTGGTTGCTCAGCGCTGGGATCAGTGGAAAGCTCGATTCATTTCACACTACGGTCTTGATGAAAAGCAAGCCGGCCGCTTGAACGCGATGATCGACGGGGCCTCCGCGTTTGTTTCGCCACTGGACACTTTACCAGAAGGTGTTGATTTCAAAGCCGCCAGGCTCGACGGGACGATTAGCTTTGACGCGAAGACCAAACAACTGAAAGTCGACGGCAAGAAGCACTTGCTGGCTTCAGAAAAAGCCACTCTGGAAGAGCAGGTCGCTGACAAAGAGGGCGAAAGCTTCGACAAATATCGCAAGGCGTTGAACGATGTTTTCGCCCGAGCAAGCAAATTGTCTTACAAGGAAAGAGCGCTCGCTCATTTGCAAGGCAACCCTGACAACGCTGGGAACATCGAGGGGCGAATCAGCCAACTCCAACTCTATAATGAGATGGTATCGCGATATGAGCAAAAGCTTGCTTCTGCAAAGGTCGCTTTCGAAATGGACCATCTGAATCGCGTCTGGTCTGACACTCGTGCGAAGGGCCGCGAACTTGCTGGGCCTATGATGGCACTGGATGTAGAACTTAAAGAAGACGCGCTCACTATGTTGACTGTTGATCAATTGAAAAAAGGTCCACTGCCAACGCCGTGGACGCCTATAAAAATAGTTGACACGTTGACGATCGCAGGACTAGCCAGTCTTGGCATTCTTTTGATTCTGGGCTTGTTCACTCGCTTTGCTGCGTTCTCTGCGGCATTCATGGTCTTCGGATTTTACATGGCGATGCCGCCGCTGCCTGGCGTGCCGGATGCACCAGGACCAGAACACAGCTTCATTGTGAATAAGAACCTGATCGAAGTGCTGGCTCTGCTGGCGCTGTGCTTTGTGCCGACTGGACAATGGTTTGGACTGGACAGCCTGCTGGGGAAACTCTTTTCCGGGCGAAAAAAGGCTGCAAAGTCCTGAGCGAATTGATGACAAGAAACCCATGGCCCGGCGACGGTTTTCCAGTCACCAGGGCTTGAACAATAGAGTCGGCGGCAATCGCTGACATTTTTGCCTGACAAAAATCAAGAACAACGAACATACGTGATCGGAGAATTTCAATGGAACTAACCCCAGAGCAGATACAGATCGGGAAAGACAACTTCAACGAGGCTGTCGGCTATACTCGTCGAGACGTTCTGAAGACCGTTGCCGCGGGCAGTATCGGTCTCGGAGCTTTATACTTTGACTATAAGAAGTTGAATGGTTCTCCGATCAAAGCGGCATTCATCGGCTGCGGTGATGAAGCAAACGTTTTGATTACGGAGCATCCGGCCGACTATATGGAAATTGTGGCGATCGCTGACCCACGTCCGGCGAACATCGATCGAACCTTCAAGGGCAGTCATCCCGAAGCGCGTATTGGCTTGAACAAGAAACTGGGACAGGCCAACGCATCGAAGATCAAAGTGTTTACTGACCATTTGGAACTGCTCAAAGAGAAAGATGCTCTTGGGCTGGAAATGGTCGTCATCGCCGTACCACTCAGTCAGCACGCTCCCATTGCGATGGCCTGCCTTGACGCCGGGTTACATGTGCTGACCGAAAAACTGATGGCACACAACATCACGCAGTGCAAGGAGATGATTCGCAAAGCAGAGGAGAAAGGTCTGCTGCTGGCTGTCGGACATCAGCGTCACTACAGCGTACTGTATGAAAATGCTAACGATCTGATTAAGAAGGGCCTGCTGGGCGACATCAAATTCATCCGCGCACAGTGGCATCGTAACAACAGCTTCCCCGGTCGAGACAGCTGGCGTAAATGGGACCGAGATGGGGATGCCAAAAAGGATAAGGCAGTTCTTCTGGAGATGGAAAAATCTGGTCGACTGAAAGAACTGGGCTACGAAAGTGCTCAGCAACTTGTCGACTGGCGTTTGTACAACTCCACGGGTGGTGGATTGATGGCGGAACTCGGAAGCCACCAGATGGATGCCTCAAGTATCTTCCTGGGCAAGAAACATCCGCTGGCTGTGCAGGGTTACGGCGGCAAGAATTTCTACGGCGTCAAGGGTGTTGGTCCTGAAGAAAACTGGGTCGATGATCGTGACATCGATGATCACATTTATGTCACGCTCGAGTTCCCAGGCAAGCACTACGACGAGGACAAGAACGACATTGCGATCGTGACCTATTCGTCGATTAACACAAATCGCCAGGAACCCTATGGCGAAACGGTCTTCGGCAGCCGCGGCACGTTGATTATGAAGACGGAGATGGAAGCTTTGCTTTACAAAGAAGAAAGCCCTTCCAGTGGAGGCGGTCTGGAGCAGCGATTATGGGTGCTTGACAATTCCAAAGCAGGCGGCCCGGCACTTGACAGCTACAACACTGCAGCTCCTTCAGCCGCAGGCGCTATGGCGAAAGCCGGCATGGGCGACAAAGTCAGCCGTGGCTATCGCGAAGAGATGGAGCACTTCTGCTATTGCGTCAGCAATAAGCTGGGATCCGAAACGCTTCGCTGCAACGGCCGTGTTGCAATGGCGGACGCAATCATGGCGTTGACGGCAAACCTGGCGATGAAGCACAAAAAGCGAATCGTCTTCAAGGACGAGTGGTTTGACCCAAAGAGTGATGCTGTTCCTGAAACCGACGAACAGATTCCATCGTGATTCCGCATTTGACGATTCCAACAACAGCGTTTCTCCTGACTCGCATCGCCCGTCGATTCGACATCAGGAGATCCGTGCGCGTTGTTCGTTTGCGGCAGGATGTGCGCATTGTGTCAGTAGAAAAGTGTGTCCGTTGAAATTCGAAGCAGTAATATCGGCGGCCATCCTGCGATGGCCATTCGAAGCGATCTCGCTGATTCTGACGGAGTGGTTTGAAAACTGACATCTGAAATCAGAGGTCCATTTATGGGACGATGGCCCGACAACCCTCGAACAAACCTGACCGCCTTTGTGTTGATCTTTCTGCTGTTTCCGTTTCTCGCATGGGCGTGCGTTTGGTTTATGAAAGGATAGGAGAGCACTGTGGCGATGGCGCGAAAGGGCACTCGTCGAATTTGTGTGGACGATGTCGATTATGTCTGGAAGCTGACTTTTAATTGGGATGAATTTGATCGACTGCTGCTAATAACGGTCGAACTTGCAAACGCTCCCGGTTCAAAACTGCTCGTCTATCCGATTGCCTTTGACATTAACTTTGTAGACTTCAATCGCGATCAACCAATTACGCCAAAAGTAGTGGAGTCCTTCATTCAACAAGGACTCCAAAGCGGTTGGAAACCGAGCATTCCAGGTCCGGCTTTCGTCGTCGGACGCACGTAGCGGGGCGTCTCTTGATCGTTTCAATACCTCGACAATTACCTTCGAATCTATTTTTTGCTGTCCCTGAAAGTACGACCTGTGACCAATGATGCTCCCGCCGCAGAACCAGCGGCGACTTCGGTGAACAAAGCGACTCTGATGATCGTCTTCATGACGGTCTTTATTGACCTGCTGGGTTTTGGAATCGTTCTGCCTCTGTTGCCTCGCTATGCCGCGTGGTTCAATGCCAGCAAAATGCAACTTGGTCTTCTGATGGCATCGTTTTCTGCGATGCAGTTTCTGTTCGCTCCGATGTGGGGCGGCCTTTCCGACAGAGTCGGGCGACGTCCGATCCTGATACTTGGACTTTGTGGATCAGCGTTTTCTTACGGACTGTTCGGCTTCGTGTCCTCACAAGGCCGCGACTTCATGTGGCTTGGTCTTGGTGCCTTGCCCTGGCTTTTTGTGACTCGTATCGGCGCAGGCATTGCCGGAGCCACGATTTCGACCGCCCAGGCAGTTATTGCGGACTGCACTGGAGTTCAGAATCGCGGAAAAGGAATGGCACTGATCGGAGCGGCATTTGGCATCGGCTTCACATTTGGACCACTGATTGGCGCCGCATGCGTTTCCAACGATGCCGCTATTGCACTAACGGATGCTCAGCTGGCCATGGTCAAGGCCTGGAACGATACTGACGACACTCCAGTGTCCGCCGAACAGTTCATTGCGGATCTGACGGAAACAGAATCCAAAGCGTCGCCAACTCCAAAACCAATCGAAGGGGCCAATAAGGAATCCATTGGATTGCTGCTCAAGTCATCAATGCCTCGAACCGAGCTAAAAGCGCGACTCCTGAAACCGCCGTCAGGATTGCCCGGATACGTTGCATCAACGCTGTCCGGAATTGCGTTGATTATCGCGGCGATGAAACTACAAGAATCGCGCCGCCCCGCCGGACCGTCTTCCGGAGCATCACATCGCGCATTCCGTCCTGGCGAAGTCGTGCGTCATTTGAAAACACCGGGAATGTCGATCATTCTTTTTGCAGTCTTTATTACCACCTTTGGCTTTGCACAGTTTGAAAGCACATTGTCACTGCTGACCCGCGAATTTGGCTACGACAGTCGATGGAATTTTCTGCTGTACGCTTACGTGGGCCTGGTTTTGACGATCGGTCAGGGAATGCTGGTTCGACGTCTTCTGCCTCGAATTGGCGAACGCAGAATGGCGCTGATCGGGGTGACTCTGATGACAACCGGATTTCTGCTGATCGGTGCGACCGGCTTGAAGGTGCTTCCTCCACCATCGCTTTGGTTCATCCTGCCCATCGTTGTGATTGGCTTCTCCGCGGTCACTCCCTCTTTACAGTCTCTGCTTTCGCAGGCGGCATCCAGTGACGAGCAGGGCTCGGTGCTGGGAACAGGACAGAGTCTTTCCTCACTCGCCAGAATTCTGGGGCCATCGGTCGGAATTCCGCTGTTGGGTGTATCGACTTCGATGCCCTATTTTCTGGGTGCATGCCTGATTCTCAGCGGTGGCGCACTTGTGATGAGGCTGCCAAAAAAATCGTAGTGTGATCGGTTCAGATGCGCCAGAACTGACGGGCTTCGCCGATCAACATCAACGATCATTCGGCACAGAATTGTCCACGCTGCGGATGTTCTGCCCCAGAGCACCCACACAGGCCGTTGCGAATTCTGCATCATTGATTTCGCAATCCATTGTGATCATCGGAATCCCCGGCCGAAGAGTTTTCTCGATCGCATCGAACAGGGCCGCATCAGCCGCGGGGTCGTAAAACGATCCTCCCTCCGCACTGATGACGCTGATGCCTCTGCGAGGAATCAGCACTGTGACTGGCGAGCGATAGGCGTTGACTTTTTCGGCCAGTTGTTTGCCGAGGGTTCGACATTCATCCGGAGTCGTTCGCATCAGTGTGATTTGCGGATTATGAACATAGAAATTGCGCCCTTCAAACTTCGATGGCACTGAATGCCGCTCGCCAAAGTTGACCATATCGAGACAGCCTGGCACAACGATCGCCGGGACTCCCGCGCGCCCGGCCGCATTCAGGCGGTCAGGACCTGCCGTCAGCACGCCGCCGACAAGTTCATCCGCCAGTTCGGTAGTTGTTATGTCCAGTACACCGGCCACCATGCCGCTTTCGATCAGTGATTCCATCGTTCGACCACCGGCACCGGTGGCGTGAAACACGAGCACTTCATAACCGGCTGTTTCCAGCAGCGGGATTGCCGCGTTCACACATTTCGTAGTGTTGCCAAACATGCTGGCAACGATAATGGGTTTCGTGTCGTCTGAAGGAATGCTGGCTGAGACCATTCCACTGATGGCCCCTGCAGCTCGGCTGAAAATTGTCCGAGAAATTCGATTCAGCCCATTCACATCGACAATGCTCGGCATCATCGTGATGTCTTTTGTGCCCATGTAATGTGACGTATTCCCACTGGCCAATGTGGACACAATGAGCTTGGGAAATCCAATCGGAAGTGCTCGCATGGCGGCTGAACCAATCGCCGTCCCACCTCCGCCACCAAGTGTGATGATGCCCTGTATGCGGCCATCAGCAAACAATCGACTGACAAGTTCAGGCGCAGCGTGAGTCATCGCCGTCACGCATTCCCCGCGATCGGATCGAGCCATCAGTAAAGCCAGGTCGATTTTTCCCGCCGCTGCCACTTCTTCGCGTGTGATGTCGGGCACGATCTGCGGAACACCAGATGTTCCCGCGTCAATCAGCAATGTCTGATGACCGTGTTCACGAATGCGTTCAGCGAGGAATGCGTGTTCGTGACCTTTTGTGTCCAGAGTACCAAGAACTGCGATGGTGGCCATGATGTTGAGACTTGAAAAATTGGTTGAAGGAATCAAGACACACGTTCAACGCGATCCGCCACGGCAAACACAGCAAACTTGCTGCAACGTAACCAATTGTGAGTGATTTGGAATCAGTCGAATAACATTGATCGATCGGCCTCTGAGCAAGACTGTTTCAATCCCCGGAAACGCGAGCCCTCAAGATTCTGCATCTCACAGAATTTGAGATACGTACTCAAGGCTATTCGAACTCGAGCCTATACGGAAATTGGCGAAACCAGAACTCGCTGGACTGGCTTGATTCGCCTTTCTACGATGGCGGCTCGTCAATTCATTGCATTTCCCAGGATCCCACCGATGTTCAAATCCCTCCCACTCATTCCCGCCATTTTGTTGTTCTCTGCTTCCGCTGAGGCTCAGCAACAGTGGAAGCAGAATATTGAAGTCCAACCCGCTCAGGAACGCGGAACACTCGACGTCACAGACGCGCCGGCAAAGCCGACGATCGATGGATCTGTGTTTTCCGGTGGAGTCGTTCCCAAATGGATCTGGGGACAGGACAACGCAAAGAACTATGTCCTTCGAACGACGGTTGAACTCGGGGATATCAAAGCCGGTCGATTGCGAGCATCGTGCGACAATGTGGGAACAGTGTTCGTCAATGGAAAGCGAGTTGGCAGCAGCAGCGAATGGCAGGAACCGATTGACGCAGACGTCACAGCAGCCCTTGTTGACGGCACCAATGTGATCGAAGCAGAAGTGCAAAACGAAGGCGGGGTTGCAGCATTTGTTTTGAAGCTGGCGGTTCAAAAAAACGATGGTTCGCTGGTTGAAGTTGTCTCCGACGAAACATGGCACTCGGCAACAAAGCTGGGGGAAGAATCCTCAACGCTGGTCGCTCTGCGTGGCACTTACGGCGACGGCCCTTGGAAGAGTGTTTTTGATAACGCCGCGATCGCAAGCCGAGTTCCCGCAGGCACATTTGAATTGCTGCCAGGCTTTCAGGTCGAGAAGCTGTTCACGGTTCCGAAAGATGAACTTGGGTCGTGGGTTTGCATCGCGTTCGATAACAAGGGCCGCCTGCTGGCCAGCGATCAGGGCGACAAAGGCATTTGTCGCATCACTCTTCCTTCATTGTTCGGGCGAGCGGCCGGGCGTCAGCCCTCCGTGTCAAACACTGGTGGTTCAGAATCGGAACGCGCAAAATCGCAGGAAGCAACACGGAGGGCTGACGCCCAACCGCTCGCCGAACTGGAAACCAAAGTCGAACGTCTCGACTTTTCGAAGTGCGAGTTTCAGCCATCGGGAGCTCAGGGCATGCTCTGGGCGTTTGATTCACTTTACTTCAGCTGTAACGGCGGACCGGGCAGCGGACTTTATCGAGCTCGCGACAATGACGGCGATGATGTCTTCGATGAATGCGTGAAGCTGAAAGAATTCGGCGGCGGCGGTGAGCATGGTCCGCACTCAATTCGATTGTCTCCCGATGGCAAACGTATTTTCGTCATCGCCGGCAATCACACTCAGCCGCCCTTCAAAGCAGGCGAAGAACTGACGAATAAAGACTACACCAGCCGAGTCCCCACGAACTGGGGCGAAGACCTGTTGCTGCCTCGCATGTGGGACGCCAACGGACACGCTCGCGGAGTCATGGCCCCCGGCGGTTGGATTGCCAGCACCGATCCAGACGGCAAGACCTGGGACATTTTCAGCGTCGGCTATCGCAATCCGTACGACATGGCGTTCAACGCGGACGGCGAATTATTTGCTTACGACGCTGACATGGAGTGGGACGTCGGGATGCCGTGGTACCGACCAACTCGAGTCGTCCACGCCACCAGCGGCAGCGAATTCGGCTGGCGCAGTGGCAGCGGTAAGTGGCCGACGTATTACATCGACAGTCTGCCGCCGCTGGTCAACATCGGCCCCGGTTCTCCAGTGGGAGTTGACTTCGGTTACGGCTTGAAGTTCCCTGCGAAGTATCAGAAGGCTCTGTTCTGTTGCGACTGGACCTTCGGCACGATGTACGCCATTCACACCGAACCAAACATGAGTACCTACAAAGGTACGAAAGAAGAATTCCTGTCCCGCACTCCACTGCCGCTGACCGATGTCGCGGCTGGCCCCGACGGCGCTTTGTACTTTTCCGTGGGTGGTCGCGGGACTCAGTCGGAGTTGTTTCGGGTGACGTATGTTGGGACGGAAACGCATGAAAGCGTTGAGACGCGCGACTTGACACAAGAGCGATCCCGACAACTTCGGAAGACGTTCGAACAATTCCATAGCCGCTCTGCCAGAGAAGGAAAATCGGCACGTGAGATCAACGAGATCCTCAAACAGTCGGAGGCCGATCCATCCGACAGGAAACTTCTGCCGTTGATGCTCACCACGGACCCTGCGTTCCTCTATGCAGTTCAAAATCTACAAGCACACGGGTATGCAGATCAAACTCTGGATGCAACGTCGGGCGGGCTGGTTGTTTACAATCCTGACGCGCTCTACAACTCCAGCACGGCAGTCGCTGTCTCTCGCGGCAATCGCCAGGATTTGAAAGAGACAGTTGTAAAGCATCTGTTGCGCATCAACGCGAGTCGACTCTCACCAACTCAACGGCTTTGGGTTCTCCGTGCGTTTTCTCTCGTCGCTATTCGCCTGGAAGGATTCAGCGACGAAACGAGCAGCCAACTTATCCAGCAGCTTGATCCGCTCTTTCCCTCCAACAACGACAACCTCAACCGCGAACTCTGTGAGATGCTTGTCTACCTCAAATCACCCACGGTGATCGAAAAGACGGTTGCTCTTCTCGCCGTCGAAGCGGAAGGGCGCGAGCCCTCCGGTGACGGTGGACCCGGTGCGACGCAATCGGAGGGCTCGCGCCCTTCCGCTTCTAACTTGGACGAACCAACCTCTGACTTGCTGGCTCGCAATCGAGGCTACGCGGGCGATATTTTGAGAAGTATCGAAAAGGCTCCGGATCAGCAGCAGATCTGGTATGCATTCTGCCTTCGCAACATGAAAGAAGGCTGGACGATGGATCAGCGAAAATCTTACTTCGCATGGTTCGAACGCGCTCACACATGGGCCGGTGGAGCCAGCTTTCACGGCTTCCTCAACAATATCGAACGCGAATGTTTCGACAACGCCAGCGAGAAGGAACGCCTGCTGATCGAAGCCAGTGGAGCTCGCAAAGCTTACGCACCGCCGGAGATTCCAAAACCAGCAGGACCAGGCAAGGACTGGACTCTGGACGAAGTTCGTTCTCTCGCAAAAGACAGTCTGAAAGGCCGCAACTTCGAAAACGGACAGAAGATGTTCGCGGCAACTCGCTGTGTGATCTGTCATCGCTTCGGTGGCGACGGTGGAGCAACGGGCCCTGATCTGACTCAACTGGCCGGTCGATTCAATCTCAACGACCTGACCGAAGCCATCATGGATCCGAGCAAAGTGATCAGCGATCAGTACAAGGCCAGCACGATCGTCACAACCGACGGCAAGAGCTACAGCGGTCGCATCGTCGCTGAAAACGACGACACCATCACGATCTTGACGAGCCCCGAGGATCCCACAAAGATCACGGAGATCGCCAAAAGCGACATCGAGGAAACTCTGCCATCAGCGGTGTCCATTATGCCAGCCGATCTGCTGAAGCCACTCAATCAGGACGAGGTAATGGACCTGCTGGCCTATCTGCTGTCTCGCGGCGACAAAGGCAACGCAATGTTCAGGAAATAGATAAACAAAATCGCAGCCGGCAGGTCTCTTAAAAAGAGCATCCCCAAACCTTGATCGCGTGAAGAGCATTGGTACTGACCGTTGTTCGAATGGCACGGACAAACAATGCTCTTCGCACAGTATTCAATGCTGCAAAACGCTTCGGCGGACTGAACTTGATTCTCATGCAAAGCACTTTCACCACCGTATTGACACTGTTCCTGATCTGGGCTCCGCCGCGTGAACTGCCGGGATTACACAACGTGCATCAGGCAGCAGCGAACGTCTATTTGGGCAGTGAACCGCATGGTGAAGAAGCATTCGCCGAATTGCAGAAACTCGGTGTTACGACAATCGTCAGCGTGGACGGCGCGACACCAGACGTGGCTGCTGCCAGCAAGTTTGGCATTCGATATGTCCATATCCCGATCGGTTATGATGGCATCGGCACGGATGCGGCCAAATCGCTGACCCGAGTCGCCAGAGACATCAAGTCGCCGATCTATGTCCATTGTCACCACGGAAAACACCGCGGTCCGGTTGCTACCGCCGTCTTATGTCTTGCTGCCAACTCAATCAATCACGAACAGGCACTGGCGTTAATGACTGCGGCAGGAACTGGAAAGGACTACACCGGACTGTGGCGCGATGTGAAGAATTTCAAACCATTACCCGTTGATACCGAACTTCCAGAGCTGGTAGAAGTTGCCAAAGTCGAATCTCTGGCGGCTGCGATGGCCAAATTGGATCGAAGCTTTGATAACGTCAAACTCCTGGCGAAGGCGGAATGGAATGTCCCAAAGGACCACCCGGATCTTGTTCCCGCCACTGAAGTTCGACTCGTTCAGGAAGGGCTGCACGAATCTGGCCGTCATCTGACCAGCAATTATGACGAACAGTTTCGAACCTGGCTCAACGAATCTGATGCCGTGGCGATGGAACTTGCCACCGCTGTTCAGGTCGGCGATCGGACTCGGTCCAGCGAGCGATTCAAGTCCCTCGAACAAAAGTGTCTGGAATGCCATCAGACTTATCGTAATCAATAAGACTGCTCGACGATCATCAAGCCTGTGGTTTCCGAAAACGCACGACCAGCGAATTTTTCTTCAGCCGAGTATTTCCTTGATGACATGGCCATGTACGTCCGTCAGTCGGCGTTGAATTCCATTGTGGTAAAACGACAGACGTTCATGATCGACTCCCAGAAGATGCAGCGCCGTTGCGTGCAGATCGTATGAATATGTTGGATTTTCGGCCGCCTTGAAACCAACATCATCGCTGGATCCGAAGCTTGTCCCACCCTTTATACCGCCGCCAGCCAACCAGGTCGTAAAGATGCCAGGGTTATGATCACGCCCCTTTTGCTTTCCCTGCATGAACGGCTGCCGTCCGAACTCGCTGGTGCAAAAGACGAGAGTCGAATCCAGCAGCCCGCGCGATTTCAGGTCCATCAAAAGCGCATGCGTTCCGGTATCCAGAATTCGGCCCCAATATCCATGGTCGCGGACGATGTCTTCATGGGAATCCCAGTTCGGCCGGATTTTCTTCGCACCAGTATTCTCCGCACCGCAGAAAATCTGAACAAATCGCACGCCACGTTCGACCATTCTGCGAGCCAGCAGGCATTGGCGTCCGAATGGCCCGATGTCCTCATCGTTCAGTTCATAGAGTTTGTGAATCGATGCATTCTCGCGTGACAAGTCGACCGCATCTGGAGCGCTGAGCTGCAACTTCGCCGCCAGTTCGTAGCTGGCAATACGAGCTTCCAGAAGTGAATCATTTGGACGTTCTGCAATGTGCTGGCGATTCAGCAGATGCAGAAATTCTCTCTCCGCACTCTCGTCCACATTTCGTCCATCCGCAGGAAACAAATTCGCAATCGGATCCTTTCCGGCCGCAGTTTCAATAACCGTTCCCTGATGAACGGCAGGCAGAAATCCGGCACCCCAGTTAAGGACTCCGCCTGGTGGAAGCCCTCGCATATCGGGAAGCACTACAAACGAAGGAAGGTTATCGGTCTCACACCCAAGACCGTAAGTGACCCAGGAACCCATGCTGGGAAAACCGGGCCGAATAAATCCGCTGTTCATCATGAACATTGCCGGACCGTGCAAAGCCGATTTGTTCTGCATCGAATAGATGAAGGACATATCATCGACATGCTGACTCATGAGTGGAAACAAATCACTCAGCCAGCGACCACAATCGCCATGCTGACGAAATCGCCAGAAGCTTTTCGCATATTGCCCGGCAACTCCGGCGAACGTCTGCTTTCCAAGTTCCGCATCGAACGACGTCCCATGCGCTTTTTCCAATTCGGGTCGATAGTCCCAGGTGTCGACGTGACTCATGCCGCCCGGACAGAAAATCTGGATAACGGATGTTGCCTTAGCCGGATGATGAGTCTGCAACGCATTCGGCAACGCATCGAAACCTGCACCATGTGCATTTTCCCCCGGCATGGCCGCCAGCGCAGCAAGAGCCAGACCATCGCCAATCCCATGCAGGAAGTCGCGGCGTGACGAAATTGTCGCACCAGATTCGTCATTCAGAATACCCACAGAACCGCCTCCGCTGGATGCACTTACGAGAGCCACGCTGCAGTATGTCTCCGACAATTACTGTGTTCCAGTCCACCGAGGCTCAATCGTACACCTCAACAGAAGAAAGAATGTCATGAAACCTGTGCCAATCGGTTGTTCGGCGGTTGCCAGCAGTTACTCTGTTGCCTGAAGCTTCCGGCGGGCGAGCTGTTTGAGGCACTTTAAATAGTTTTGTGGTGTTCCGTGAAAGTTCCTACATGCACCAGATGATCGCGTGTTTTGGCTATTTCGTCATGATCTTCCTCGCCTGGTTAATGAGTTCTCATCGAACTCGTTTTCCCTGGCGTGTTGTCATCGGTGGATCGTTGCTGCAGATCACCTTTGCCTGGCTGATTCTGAATACAACAACCGGCCTCAACATTTTCAGCGTGATTGGAGACTTTTTCACGCAGTTGCTCGGTTTTGTGGATGCTGGCAGCAGCATGGTCTTCGGCAAAGATTATGGACAACATTTTTTTGCCTTTCGAGTTCTTCCGACAATCATATTTTTTTCCGCACTGATGTCAGTGCTTTACCACCTTGGCGTGATGCAGGTTGTTGTGAAAGCGATCAGCCGGATCATGCAGGTAACACTGGGGACCTCTGGTGCGGAAAGTCTTTCTGCATCCGCAAACATTTTCGTCGGACAGACAGAAGCGCCACTTGTTGTTCGGCCGTATGTGGCAAAGATGACTCGATCGGAATTGATGTCCATTATGGTCGGTGGTTTTGCGACGATTGCTGGTGGAGTCATGGCCGCCTACATCGATATGGGCATCAGTGCAGCTCACCTGGTGACAGCGTCCGTCATTTCCGCGCCGGCCGGACTGCTGATCGCCAAGGTCCTTGTGCCGGAAACTGAAGTGCCAGAAACGCTCGGCGTTTCCCATCATGAAATGCCTCGCACGACCAAGAATCTGATCGAAGCGGCCACCACAGGAACATCAGATGGCCTGCAACTCGCGCTGAATGTCGGCGCAATGTTGATTGCGTTTCTCGCCTTAATTGCAATGGTCGATTACGGTCTGGAACATATTTCATCGTGGGTTATGGCAAAGATGAATATCGAGGCAAAACCGCTCACGCTGACAAGCATTCTCGGAACACTGTTTTCACCTCTGGCGTGGCTAATGGGTGTTGAATGGAAAGAATGCTCCGCAGCCGGAGAACTCTTTGGACTCAAACTCGTCGCCACGGAATTCGTTGCCTACGAACGACTCGGCGGCTGGTCGAAACTGGCAGCAGACGCTCGACCATTGTCAGAGCGAGCCACAGTGATCATGACGTATTGCCTCTGTGGATTTTCCAACTTCGCGTCGATCGGCATTCAGATCGGTGGCATCGGCGCGCTGGCTCCGGAACGGCGTCGAGAGCTGACGGAGATTGCTTTTCGAGCGATGCTGGGTGGAAGTCTGGCCTGCTGCATGACAGCCTGCCTTGCTGGCGTGCTTTGGCAGAGCAATTCCGTAGATGCCAAAACCATTGAGACAGCAGTCGAAATTCCTGCACAGATCGAAATACCTCAACAATGACATGATCAACTTGTATTGATCGAAACCAGCCACATGCTTATGGCACCCACCATGCAATCATATTGCAACGCAACCACCTCCCACCCTGAACGAAACGGAAGAATCCCATGTTGAAGATCACGACGAAACAAAATGCAACGAAGGTTTCAAAAATTGCCGCTTTGTTGATCTGTGGGATTCTATTTTCCCTGCCAGCGATGGCCCAGGACTCAAAGGCAAAGGCTCCAACCGGGAAACAGAAAGAGACTCCACCAGAACTAAAACCGATTGAGGAAATCCCCGGTCTGCCTCGCGTTCTGCTGATCGGCGATTCGATCTCACTGGGATACACGATCCCGGTACGAGAGTTGTTGCAGGGCAAAGCCAACGTGGTTCGACCGCTGACCAATTGTGGTCCTTCAAGTCGTGGCGTTGAGTCCATTGAGAAGTGGCTGGGCGACGGAAAATGGGATGTCATTCACTTCAACTTTGGCCTGCACGACATGGTTTTCTTTTCTGCAGATGGCACCAAACGATCAGAACCCAAAGCAGACGGCGCGCGGCACCAGGTTTCTGTTGAGGACTACGAAAAGAATCTGTCGACGTTAGTGACTCGCATGAAGGAAACCGGAGCAACTCTGATCTGGTGCACAACAACGCCAGTCCCGGAAGGTGCCGTAGGCCGATTGTCGGACGAAGCAGTCCTGTACAATTCAATTGCCGCAAAAGTTATGGAGAAACATTCCGTCGCCGTTGATGATCTTCATGCTTTTGCATTGCCACGCCTGACGGAAATTCAACGGCCCAAAGACGTCCACTTTTCAAAGGATGGCTCAAAAGCTCTGGCTGGTGAAGTCGTCAAATCCATCGAAACAGCGCTTTCAACTCGAGCCAAATGATTGCCAGTAAAAAATGCTTGCCGGCCGACTTGAAGCCACACAAAACAGTGTCGCCTGAATGACCAAGGCAGCAACGTTCAACTTTCCTGAATGCCGTCCATGGCTAAGACAAGAGAGAACATGATGATCCGAAACTTGAATTTTTCCACGGCTCGAACTGCATGCGGGATAATTGCCGGGCTGTTTCTTATTGCGAACACTTGCGTCTCGGAATATGTCACCTTCACGGGCATGAACGGCATTGCGAAGGCGGATGAAGAGCGTCTCTCCAGAATCTCTTTTGGCTCCTGTGCAAAACAGGATCGGCCACAGCCAATCTGGGATGCGATCGTATCGGGAAGCCCCGAGTTGTTCGTCTTTCTGGGCGACAACATCTATGGTGACAGTGCAGATATGGACGTCCTTCGAACCAAATACGAACTGTTAAATAATCAGCCCGGCTACAAGAAACTGAAACAAATCTGTCCGGTCATCGCCACATGGGATGACCACGATTATGGTAAAGACGACTCCGGCGCAGAGTTCACGATGCGGCGAGAATCCCAACAGGTCTTTTTGGATTTTCTCGGCGTCGAAAAGACTGATCCTCGCAGAACTCAGGAAGGTGTTTACTGGTCGAAAGTGTATGGCCCCGAGGGTCAACGTATTCAAATGATCCTTTTGGATTCACGCTACTTCCGCAGTCCGCTCAAAACAGGTTTCAACTCGCGTGAACCCGGTGAAGGCTATCGTGGCAAGTATGTTGCAAACACGGACGAAGGCGCGACCGTTCTTGGCGAAACGCAATGGACCTGGCTTGCCGAACAACTCAAAGTCCCTGCAGAAATTCGAGTGATCGGTTCAAGCTATCAAGTGCTTTCTGATCAGCATGGTTGGGAGATGTGGGGCAATTTCCCCAAAGAACGACAACGTCTGTTCAAGGTGCTTCGCGAATCCAGGGTCGGCGGTGTCGTTCTGGTAAGCGGCGATCGGCATCTGGCAGAGATCGCCTCGCTTAACCTTCACGATCCGCAAAATATCGGTTACCCGCTATTCGAAGTAACCAGCAGCAGCCTGAACGCACCCAGCGGCAACATGTCCAAGGCCGGCGTACGATTTGCAAATGAGATAAATCCCTATCGAGTCGGGCTGACGTTTTTCGACGTGAACTACGGCAACATTCTGGTTGACTGGACCGCCGCCGATCCAATCATTCGCCTGCAGGTTTGTGACGAAAAAGGTGCGGTTGTCCTGCAGCAACGAACAGCATTGAGTGAACTGCAGCCGCGGTGAGGTAGTGTTCTCGACCCCTTGCGCACTGCTGATTTGTTCACATAAACCTTGCCTGTTCACGAAATAAAACGCATATCCCGATCAATACAATCCGACCAGGAAAAGCCGCGATTTCGGCCGAAAACGCTCCATCTGCTAAGTCGCGGGGACTGTTGCAGCCGCTAAAGCCAACCACATTATGTGGCCAATCCCCAAAACAGTCGCTCAAACCACACATTTAACCCGTTTTACGAAACCGGAATTTCTCCCCAAAGCCCATTGATATCGCCCAGAACTCGGCGACAATACTTCCAGAAGAGATTTCGCGACTGTTGAATTGGTAGCGGATCGTGGCTCCGGGTCAATTACTTTCAAATCAGAATTTGACCCCGATCCATCTATAGGGCATTTGTTGTCCAGCAAACGATTGCTTGCCGTGGGCGGCGGAGTAATCGCGGTCGAATCATTTTTTCAGGCCCGCAGCCGAAAGGGAACAAATGAAGAGCTTTGTAAAAATTTTGACGATGTGTGCGATTGTTGCCAGTAGTGCCGTTCAGGCAGCTCAGGAATTGATGCCAATTCCGGAATCGCCGGTAGTTTACCACGAAGGGCTGATGCCAGAGCATGGGAGCTTCATCTCCTCATGCGACTCATGCGCGGCACCGCTGTACACAAATGTTAAGTACAAGGATCGTCACGAGATGTCTCCTTGTGCAGTACCAAAGATCATCGCAGTAAAGGATCCATGCGATGACGGATGCTGCGGACCGAAGTGCGTGTACATTCAGATTTGTGTTCCAACATGCGGCTGTGAATTGATCAGCTGCAAACGCAATGGCGACAGAATCCGATACGACTACGGCAAGTACGCGGTTGATGTCCGAGTAAAACGAGACCACATCGAAGTGGATTATCAGGACTAATTTGAAACGGCCGTCTGCAACGCACAGTCAATGATGTGAGACGGTTCGCAACGTCCGCAGAAATCAGCGGTCTCACTGGTCACGGACTGCAGATTCAGCAGCGGAAAAAATATCCTCCCGCCATTTACATCCAATTCGGAGTATCTCGGAAGGTCGTAAGATTCAGAAAAGGGCGATGGCCATAAACCATCGCCCTTTCTTTTTGCGCTGCTTTTGGGAACTCTTTGCCGTAAGAGCATCGTCTTAGTCTCAAACGGATTTCCAGTTCCAGAGGAAAACTGTCGGAAAATACGGCAATTGGGCGTTTAGAGTACTATCCGTTGTCGTTGAGGTTCCACTCGCCCGCAGCAGGGCTGTGTACTAGACTTTACTCACGGCCCGTATTCTCCAAAAACATCTAAATACCGAGTTGTTGCTATGTCGTTGCCAACGTGTCCATCCTGTGGTCAGTCTGTTCTTGAAGACAACGCACTGGATTGCCCTTTCTGCGGGGCGGCCATGGATGGTTCTCGCGGAGCAAAGAATACTCCTCGCCCTCAAGCGAAACCGGTCACGAATCGTCCTGGTGCTCGCAAGTATCCTGAAAAGCCGGAACCTGCAAAGCCAGTCACAAGCTCCTCAAGTTCAACTGAACCGGCAAAGCCGCTGGCGAAACCAGTGTCTGGTGCGCGAGGAAGCAAGCCGGTTGTGGATGAAGACGACCCATTTGGAGTGGGCAGTGCAGCCGCCGCTGCGCAGGCGATTCAGGCGTCGGAAAAACCAGAAAAAGGTCGGCTGCACAAAGTGGTTTGCCCGATGTGCGAACGCGTCGGATTTATTCCCAAAACTGCTGTTGGTAAGTCGGTTCGATGTGCCAACGAAAAATGCATGGTCCCGGTATTTACCGCAACGGACCCCAATGACCCTGGAACAGAACGTAAGCCGACTCGAATGTCGGATCAGGCTGAAGCCGCCAGACGAGCAGCGGAATCATCACAGCCTGTTAAGCGTAACCCTCTTGTGATCTACGGAGTCGTTGGTGGGATCTTGCTGGCGTTGACCCTGGTGATCCTGCCCCTCCTGACGAAAACTCCGGAGTCAAACAATCTCAATGTCCCCGTGGTGATAGACCCCAACAAGTTTGGTCCTGATGACGAAGAAACGAGGAGGCTCGAAGAGAAAAAAATAGCGGAACGGCAAGCAGAAGCAGATGCGATCAATCCGTCAGTTGAAGTTGCGGCTCATACCAAGCGTATGATCGTTCTTGCTCGACAACCGAACCTTCGCGACAAAGCATGGGCTCGGAGAATGACGGGCGATCTCTACTTGAGGCTGAACGATCCCACACTGTCAGCACAGGAATTCAACCAGCTTCTGAGTGTAGACCGAGCTCGAGGCTACTATCGAATTGAGCCGCATTTGAATCGTCATTGGCGAGCCATTGCCGTCGGGGATTTGGAAACGGCAAAAAAGGCGATGGCAGATGCGATGACCGAAGCCCAGACACTGCCCAAAACCGGACGTCTCGGAATAGACGCCGCGCTCGGACTCTCCGGCGCACTGGTCAACGACGGGAAGATTGAAGAAGCGAAGCAACTCATTGCAGCTCGTCAGCTCGACACGACGATTCCTCACAATCGTGATGCCATTGCGTCAACGGCGTGGTCGTTCGTGGCCTTTCGATGTCGAGACGCAAGTCTGGACTGCCCTCCGGTTCAGAATTCGCTGCTCTGGACAAATCCGCTTCACACTGCCGTTGCAGTGGACCTTGCTATTCACGACCGCTGGGCTCAGGCAATCGCGTGGTCCGTCACGGCGCCAGATCCACGTGTTCTCACAGATGCGCTGGTCGCAATCTCAGAGATCTCAGCAGCAAAAAAAGCACCTGCGGAGGTATTCGCGCAGATTGAAGCGGCTGTCCCGGCAAGCGATGTTGTAAGCTTGCTAAGAGTCAAGGCCGCAGTCGCTGCAGCCACCAGAGATACGGCCCGGTTAGACGCATGCATTGCCTCAATGGCAAAGTTTGACCCTGCGGTTCCCGTCCCGGTTCCTTCGTCCCTTCAGTTGGTTCAGGATGAAGTACCGGATCGCAGCTTGTATCTCTATCAGGCCATCGCGGTCACTGAAGTTGTTCGCGCGGCGGCACTTTTGGGCAATGCTGAGCATGCAGCAACGGCGATGACTCGACTGCTTGCCGACTTCTCGACGGTCGCTCCCGCAACGTCGTTGGTTCGGATTCCAATCAATCAGATTGCCAGCAATGAGGCCGACTTTCGTAAGAAGCTTGCAGAAGAGCTAAGAGTCACGAACGAGACCACGTTTGCTTCAATGTTCAGAAAGTATCGAGCACACCTGGAACAACTGGCACGGGCTGCCGAAGACCGACGACTGCTGGAATTGATCCTGTTAGCTCGAATTGTTCGCGCCGGTGGCACTGCTGTTGTACAACAGGCGATTGCCACTTCGCCAGAATTGAAACAGGACTTGTTGCTGGATGAACTAAGTGGCCTGCTTGCCATTTCCGCGCGACAGACCGGGCAACAGTTCCCGGAAGTATTTTCACCTGACCCATCGTTGCGAATGGGACGCGCATTGTTTGGGAATGCCAAACTTGTGGTACCGATGGCAGCGATTGCCGACAGAGCATGGGCAGAACGAGACAAGGACCCGGGCCCCGCACTCATCGCCCTCGAATCTGGCGCTGGGACTGATCTGCCAGGAATGCGGCAAGCGATGGCTTGCGAACTCATCGAATCCGCAGCCAGAACAACTCAGGATCCTGGCGCGTTGATCGCAACAATTTCAAAAATACAAAACGGAATCTGGCGAGAAGAATCTTACATCATCGTCGGCCGAGTTTTCGCAGATAGGATGATGGACAAGAAATCTGCCGAATGGATTTCTGAGAACAAAATCCCTGCCCTGGAGAACATTTCTCTGCTTTACGGAATCTCCCTGGGCATTCTTGAACGCCCGATCCCTGAAGTGCAAAGTTCAAACGACAAGGCATCCGCAAAGCAGCCCGCATCAGGCGTCTGAGGCGAAAAGACCGGGATGTGACAATATTACCAGCATACGGCGACCGCGAGGGAATTGCTCAACTCAGGAGCACTCTCGAAATAAGTGGGGTAGGTTTTCAACCTGCCATCCAAAAAACAGTCAGATTAAACACCTGCCCCACGGAAGATGATTCGATACAATTCCGGTTTCGCTGATGCTGTGTGCTGGTGACTTTTCAACCGAGCCTGCCTGTCGGCGAAATACCTCAACTTCGCCTGCGCAAAGAAAAGAATGAGCATCCGCCGAGATTCTATGTCTCGAAACGTTGTCGCTTTGCGCGAGAAGCCTCATTGTTAGTCGGAGAACTTCCGTGCGTCAAATTTCCGCTGCGATCTTATCTGCGATTCTGCTGACGACTTCTGTCGCACCCGCACAAGAGAAGGTCACATTCAACAAAGATATTCGTCCGATCCTGTCTGACAAGTGCTTCTTTTGCCACGGCCCGGACAGTGCAAAACGTGAGGCCGATCTGCGACTTGATGTCCGCGACGTGGCGATCGAAAAAGGCGCCATCAACCTGGAAGACGTCGCTGCAAGTGAGCTGATTCGCCGAGTCCTTAGCGTTGACCCCGACCAGCAGATGCCACCAGCGTCGGCTAAACTTGGGCGACTCACGGATTTGGAAATCGCAACTCTGCAGGCGTGGATCGAACAGGGGGCCGAGTACGAAGGCCACTGGTCGTTCATTCCAGTATCGCCCGACTTGTTATCTCAATCCGTCAGCGCAGAGAAAACAGCAAAGCGAATCGATGAGATCGTTTTGGCGGAGCTTGCATCACGCGGTCTGCAACGCCAACCCATGGCCGACAAGAACACTCTGATTCGACGACTCAGCTTTGACCTCACAGGATTGCCGCCAACCATTACAGAGATCGAAAACTTCCAGGATGATCACACGCCCAGCGCGGTGAACACCCTGATCGAACGACTATTGCAGTCTTCGAGTTACGGGGAACGCATGGCTGTTGACTGGCTGGATACTGCACGGTACGCCGACAGTTTCGGATTTCAAGTGGACCGCGAACGCGAAATGTGGCCCTGGCGAGACTGGGTTATCAAGTCGTTTAACGACAACATGCCTTTCGATGAATTCATCACTCTGCAATTGGCGGGCGACTTATTGCCGAGTGCAACCGATGATCAGATTCTTGCAACCGCATTCAATCGCCTGCATCAGCAGGAAGCAGAGGGCGGCAGTGTCGAAGAAGAATACCGAGTGGAATATGTGAGCGATCGAGTTCAGACATTTGCGACGACATTCCTGGGCCTGACGTTCGAATGTGCTCGATGCCACGACCACAAGTACGATCCGATTACCCAAAAGGAATACTATCAGCTGTTTTCGATCTTCCAGAACATCGACGAAGCGGGCCTCTACTCCTACTTTACGCCATCACCGCCGACTCCGGCACTGACGATGACGGACGCGACTTCCAAAAACGCACTTCATAAACTGCATCTCAACGTCAAGAAACTGGAGCAACAGTCCGCTGAAATTCGCGAATCACGGCGATCGGAATTTCAGACCAGGATGTCAACGCCCGATCGTCTCTCATCAACAATCATTCTCCCGCAGACCGCTCGTTTTGAATTCGAGTCCGTCGATGGTGGCAAACTGCCCAATTCCATTGAGAACGCTGAGCCGGCAGTACTTCGAGGCGAAAACAAGATTGTGCCTGGCAAAACAGGAAATGCGATCGAATTTACCGGCGATGATCCGGTTGATTTGCCACTGGGAAACTTCAAACGTGAAGAACCATTCAGCGTTTCTCTTTGGCTGAAGACGCCAGACAACAAACAACGTGCCGTGATCTTCCATCGTTCAAGAGCCTGGACTGACGCCGCGAGTCGAGGTTACGAACTCCTGATTGAAGACGGAAAGCTCAAATGGTCTTTGATCCATTTCTGGCCTGGGAATGCCGCATCCGTTGCTGCCCAGAAGCCGCTGCCTGTCGACCAATGGGTTCACGTTGTCGTCACTTCAGACGGCAGCAGCCGCGCGGATGGATTGCAGATTTTTGTCGACGGTCAGCGGATTTCCACTGACGTCATGAAGGACAGTCTGTCCCGCGAAATAACTGGAGGCGGTGGTGACAACATCGCGCTCGGCGAACGATTCCGCGATAAAGGATTTCGCGGTGGTCTGATCGACGATTTCCGAGTCTTCAATCGTCAATTGAGTTCGCTCGAAGCCTTAGCCGTCTTCGATCCGATGGCTCCCGATCAGTTGCTCACAACATCGGAAGAGTCACAACAGGCGATGCTGTTTGAATACTTCCTCGCTTCTGTCGATGCGACATGGAACGATCATTTGACCCAGCTGCAGACAGCGCGCAGCGAACTGGCGAAGTACAACGATCGGCTTAAGGAAATCATGGTGATGCGTGAGTTGCCTCAGCCTAAGAAAGCCTACGTCTTGTTTCGCGGCGAATACGCGCAGCGACGCGATGAAGTGACGGCCGGAACTCCAGCAGCATTGTCGCCTTTCCCGGAAGACGCTCCCAAAAACAGACTCGGATTAGCCAGATGGCTTATCGACCCTCGCCATCCACTCACGGCTCGCGTCACAGTGAACCGCGTCTGGCAAAGTATTTTTGGCCGAGGACTTGTACGCACTGCAGAAGACTTTGGCAGTCAGGGATCCCGTCCTCTCTATCCGGCAGTGCTGGATACTCTTGCGGCGCAGTTGATCGCAAGTGGCTGGGATATGAAGCAACTTGTAAAGTCCATTGTGCTTTCGGAAACCTATCAGCAAAGCAGTATCGCTGATGTCAGCACAATGACGGAAGACCCCGACAATGAATGGCTCGCTCGCGGCCCGCGTTTTCGATTGTCGGCCGAAATGATTCGCGACAACGCTCTGGTGGCAGCCGGATTACTCAACTCAACCATGGGCGGATCGCCGGTGAATCCTTATGAGATGACGGAATCATTCAAGCCAGCAGCCGTCAGTGATGGTGACGGAGCGCACCGGCGGAGTTTGTATACGAACTGGCGTCGCACTGGACCGCCTCCCGCGATGGTGGCTTTCGATGCTCCACGACGAGCCGTCTGTGTGGCAAAACGGGAACGAACTGATTCGCCGCTTCAGGCACTGATTCTTCTCAATGGAGTCCAGTACGTTGAAGCTGCCAGGGTTCTGGGCGAATCATTGCATCGCGAGACAAAAGGTGATCTGACCGCGATGATTGACCAGGGTTGCCTTCGCTGCCTGAGTCGCCGCCCAGACGCGCGAGAAGTTGAGATTCTGTCACAACTTTATCGGGAGCAACTGCAGCATTTTCAGGCCAATCCAGGAGATGCCGAACAGTTGTTGAAAATCGGACAGAAGAGTCGCGACGCTGAAATCGGAGCACCAGAGGCGGCGGCCGCAACCGTTCTCGCGCAAGCCCTTCTGAATCATGATGAATGCGTGGTGAAACGATAGAATTGTGACAGCGCTGCGACAGAAGCCCGCTCGGCGTCGCTGGCACAGTGATGCTCTGATCGGCGCGGGATGAGCTTCAGCCGGACTCGACAGAATTCGGCTGCAAGCCAATAGACTCCCCAAATTCTCATGAATTCGACTGGATCAAATCGCCCCCGTTTCCTCCTCGCGAAGAACGGGCCGCCAACTGGTGCATAATACTGGAAAATGGGCACCGCTGCTGAAAATCGTTGTCGGATCAGGGCTGGTCGGTTAGTGTCCGTCTTTCGGTTCATGCGGCGAAGGAAGCCGTTTGAGCTTATCTCACGAAAACACGTTGAAGCAGGTTTTAGAAATGACTGAAAAAGTCACCATTATCGGTTCCGGCCCCGCTGGCTGGACAGCCGCCATCTACGCCGCCCGCGCGGAACTGAATCCCGTTGTTTACGAAGGCGCGTTTAATGAAGAAAACCGACAGAAGGGTACGCTGCCTCTGGGACAATTGTCGCTGACGACGGAAGTCGAAAACTTCCCGGGATTTCCAGCCGGGGACATGACCGCGTACCTGGATTCTTCCATCAATGACGACAAGCGTCGCTACATGGCTCCGCATGGCAAGCATGGCGTCAGTGGCCCGGAGTTGATGGAATTGATGCGACAGCAGGCATCCAACTTCGGCACTCGCATTGTCACGGATGACATTGTCGATGTCGACATGTCTCAGCGACCCTTCAAGTTGACGACGTTGAGTGGCGAAGTCTTCTTTTCCCATTCTGTGATCATTGCCACTGGCGCGCGGGCCAATTATCTGGGGCTCCCTTCGGAAGACAAGTTCAAGAACATGGGTGTTTCTGCCTGTGCTGTCTGTGACGGTGCTCTGCCTCGTTTTCGCAACAAGCCTGTTGTCGTCGTAGGTGGTGGCGACAGCGCGATGGAAGAAGCAACATTCCTTACCAAGTTTGCATCCGTTGTTTACATCGTTCATCGCCGTGACTCGTTCCGTGCGAGTCGCATCATGGCCGAGCGGGCTCTCTCGAATCACAAGATCGAAGTGAAGTGGAACTCCGGGATTGACGAAGTTCTGGGTGACGACAAAACCGGCGTCACTGGCGTGCGAATTCGCAGCACTGTCGACCCATCAAAGACCGAAGAACTGGACGTTGTCGGCTACTTTGCCGCGATCGGCCACACATCCAACACCGACTTCCTCAAAGGGCAACTGAAGACAAACGAAAAAGGTTATGTCATCTGGACAACGCCTCAGCGTACTTACACCAGTGTTGAAGGCGTGTTCGCGGCTGGCGACGTCGCTGACGACTACTATCGTCAGGCAATCAGTGCCGCCGGCACCGGCTGTTCAGCAGCTCTGGACGCTGAACGCTGGCTTGCCGCACAGGGAATTGAATAGTTCGGCGATGTTGAGTTTTCGGCGATGGTCAGGCATTTCTGCAGACACCGAAAATGCGCACCGGAGTGGCGGCAATGAAGAACGGAAGATGCCCAAAATGCCTGAGCACAAGCGTTCTGGGCAATGTTCCAGTGGCCGACTTGGCGCAACATATGCACAATCTCGAGACCTATGTGGCAGTCGCGGTTCATCCCGATGCGATGATGTTCAGAGACGTTACCATGGCTCCGGTGAGAGCATGGATTTGTGAAGTCTGCGGCTTCACAGAGTTCTATGTAGAGAACGCCTCGAAGATCGGAAAAGCCATTGATAAGGCCGCCGCCAATACGAAGTCGGATAAAAATCGACGCCACCAGCCATGTCGAATCGACAAGCCGGCCGATGACATCTCATTTTAGACCGCGCGACTTATACGATTGAGCCGCGCAGAAAATGTGGCTCAGCGCCGGGCACGAATGAATTGACCGGCTGCTTGCAACGAGAGTTTGAGCCCGAACGCTCTTTTCTAATTCACGATTGGTTGAGTAATGTTGACACTTGAAGGTTGTATCGAGCGACGGAACCGACTTTGGCAACGACTGCCGGAAGAAATTACCTGGGTGCTGATCGGTGATCAACGTCACGTTCAGTACTTCAGTAACTTCAGAATCAACCCGATCAGCTTTTCCGCTGATCAAAAAGCCATGCTGTTGATGACTCGGGATGGCAAAGCCATTCTGCTGGCCGACAATTTCACACGAAGATCGGCGACAGTCGCTTTCTTTGTTGACCGGGAAGTCATCATCCCCTGGTACACTCACAAGAAATCTGTCACCAATCGCGACGATGCCTTGTGCCTGTCGCTTAGCGAGGTAGAAAATATCTGGAGTGGCAATACGGGGCTGATTGAACCTGAAGGCCTTTCAGAGATGACAGCCGCAATGGTCGCGGAAAACGCAGCCTGGCAATTCGCGGAAGATGAAACCGACGAACCAACAACACTCGGCACGATTATCCGTTCACTGCGCCGATCCAAGCACGCTGACGAAGTCGCGCTGTTGAAAACATGCATGCGAGCTGGCGAAGCAGGGCATCGGCGGGCCTTTGAAGTCATTAAGCCGGGTGTTTCTGAGTTCGAAGTCTACCTGGAAGTTCAGCGAGCTGCGCAGGAAGCTGCTGGCGTTCCGTGCGTTGTCTACGGCGATTTTCGAGCGACAAACGCTGTGCTCTACAAGGCTGGTGGCTTGCCGACTCAGTATCGTTTGCAGGACAGTGATCTTTTCATTCTTGACTACAGTGTGATCATTCACGGCTACCGCAGCGATTTTACGAACACGATTGCCGTCGGAACTCCTTCTGACAAAGTCATTGCGCAGTTCGAGGCATGTCGGGATGCGTTGAACGCTGCTGCTGCAATTCTGAAAGCAGGCGTGGCATGTCGCGACATCTGGAGTGCCGCTTCGACAGTTTTGGAATCACGCAGATTTGGCCAGTTGGCTCATCATGCCGGACACGGCCTTGGAATGGAACATCCGGAGCCGCCAATATTGGTTTCCGAAAGTGAAGATGTTCTGGTGCCAGGTGATGTGATCACTCTTGAACCTGGCTGCTACATCGAAGGTCAGGGTGGAATGCGATTCGAACACAACTATCTGATCACCGAGACCGGCAGTGAACAGCTCAGCCATCATCGACTCGGCTTGTGCTGACCATTCAGCGGCATCACGCTATTTTTGCTGTTGATGCCATTGAAGGACTTCAGCAATCTGCCTCGCGATAGCTTCAGAGACTTTGGGGACCACGGCGTTTCCAAACTGGCGGTATGCCTGCGTATCTGAAACAACCTGCTTCCGAACCAGATGCTCCGGAAATCCCATCAAACGGCCCGCCTCAAGCGGCATCAGGCGGCGGGGAATTTTGTTTGTACCACGAGGAATCAGTATCTCGGAACCATCTTTGTAATAACGAGCACTCAGAGTTCGCGTGATCCCCTTTCGATCCGCAACACTGCACCCAAAGCCGTTGCCTTTTTGCTGATGCTTGATGGCATATTGCTGAAGGTAATCCCAGAGCTTCGTTGTCAGAATATATTTTTGCGGGACGGCCGATTCTTTTTCAAGGATATCTGAAAGCCTTGGTTTTGTTCCTTCGGGAGGCTCCGGAAATCGAAACGGCGGATTATCACCAAACGTCTTTCGGCGAAATCCAACAATGAAAATACGTTCGCGATGTTGAGGCACGTAACTGGCAGCATCAATCGTTTTGTCGAAGACCTTGTAACCCAGTTCATCCAGTCGGTCTGAAATAGTCTTCCACGTGTCCCCTTTGTTGTGCGACCGCAGATTCTTGACGTTCTCCAGAAGCAGGATGGACGGCTGCTTTGCTTCAATGATGTTAGCGAGGTGAAAAAACAGCGTCCCCTGAGCTTTGTCCTTGAACCCGTGCGCTCGTCCGAGACTGTTCTTTTTCGAAACACCAGCAATCGAAAACGGCTGACAGGGAAAACCAGCCGCAAGCAAATCATGCTGCGGAATTCCCTCTCCCGACGCAAACTGAGTCACGTCCGATTCTGGTGTTTCGCCGAACCATGCCTGGTACGTCTTCTGTGCGTGACGATCGATCTCGCAGGAAAAAATGCACTTTCCACCGGCAGCATCCAGCCCCAACCGAAGTCCGCCAATACCCGCGAATAAGTCGATAAAGGTAAATGCGGCTCCTGGTGAAGCAGCGGTAACGGCCACAGCTGTTTCGGCAATTTCACTGGAGCCCATATCAAACAGGGGTCGACCCTTTTGTCGCTCAATATGATGCTGCAGCACCGACAGCACCAGCTCATTGCGAGTCAGTTTTCGTCGTTTACATTCACGTCGCAACCATGCATCTGTTTCGGCAGGTATTTTTCGATCCAGTAACTCGTCCGTCATTTTGGGCCTCTCCGGGAGGCGAATGATATCACGCTGAGCCAGGGCAGCAACTGGTTGACTGAAACTGATTTCTCGCCGCAGTTTCGTCGTCACCACAGACCAACAAGCCGCGTCAAGTATCACGACTTACAGGTTAAGGCCAACGAGAAGAAAACCTGGAACCCGGTTCGAAGTGGCGTTCGAAACAGAGCCATTCGCTCAGATTTCAGCCGCTGGCAATGACTCGGTCGCCAACTCTGCAGCGACAGGCTTTGGTTCTGCAGGTGCGTCCGCTTTGGCAACTGCCAGCCATGGTGCGATCACCAGAGCGACGACTGAAACCAACTTAAGCAGAATGTTCAATGCAGGCCCGGACGTGTCTTTGAAAGGGTCACCAACGGTATCGCCAACAACGGCTGCGGCATGAGCGTCACTGCCTTTGCCATAGGATTTTCCGTTAATGGTCACTCCACCTTCGATCATCTTCTTGGCATTGTCCCAGGCACCACCAGCGTTGGATTGAAAAATGGCCATCATGACTCCGCTGACCGTTACCCCGGCCAACAAACCGCCCAGCATTTCACCGCCACCAAGGAACCCGACACTCATTGGTCCGGCAATCGCCAACAATCCAGGAGCCGCCATTTCTCGCAGCGAAGCACGGGTTGAAATCGCAATACAGCGGTCACAGTCGACGTTTGCAATGGCTTCTTCCATTGTCGCCTGATCGTCCTTACTCCAATCTTCCATTGGCACATGTTCCTGCTCTCGACAGAGAGCCAGAGCCCTCGCAAGAATTGGAACATCACGAAACTGCCTTCGCACTTCTTCGATCATTTTGTTGGCCGCTCGACCAACTGCTTGCATCGCCATCGCCGAAAATAGACACGGCATCATCGCGCCAATAAACAGACCGCACATGACACGAGCCGACGCCACATCAATGGACTTGAGTCCGGCTGTTGTCATGTAAGCACTGAACAATGCTAACGCGGTCAGAGCAGCGGAACCAATTGCGAACCCCTTCCCAATCGCAGCCGTTGTATTGCCAACAGCGTCCAATTGGTCAGTGCGAGCGCGGACTTCTTTTGGCAGATCGCACATCTGAGCGATGCCGCCAGCGTTATCGGCAATTGGTCCATACGCATCCACAGCCAGCTGGATACCGGTATTGGACAGCATACCGACAGCCGCAATCGCAATTCCATAAAGCCCGGCCAGTTCATGAGCACCAAGAATGGCGAAGGCAATCAGCAACATCGGAATTGCGGTCGACAGCATCCCCACGCCGAGTCCGGCAATGATATTCGTTGCCGCTCCAGTAGCGGACTGTTCGACAATTCCCAGCACAGGAGGACGACCGGTTCCTGTGAAGTACTCTGTCACAAAGCCAATCAAAATGCCCGCAGCCAAGCCAATGAGCGACGCCCAGAACACACCCATGCGCGTGTAAACGAAGCCATCAGAACATGTCCACGTGGCTGGCAGTAACAAGTTGATGATCAGAAAACTGGCGACCAGCATTACGGCGGCCGCAATCAGCTCGCCTCGATTCAGTGCCTTCTGCGGATCCACATTATCGCCACCAGAAACAAAGAAGGTTCCGAATACCGATGTCAGAACTCCGACAGCACTCAACAACAACGGCAAAATCACGGCACCCAGCCCGCCCTGCGAACCAACAAACGCATCCAGCGGCGCAAAGGTTGCACCAAGTACCATCGCACCGATAATTGCTCCGACATAACTTTCGAACAGGTCAGCGCCCATTCCGGCAACATCACCGACGTTATCACCGACATTGTCGGCAATTGTCGCTGGGTTGAGAGGATGGTCTTCCGGGATTCCCGCTTCAACTTTTCCAACAAGGTCCGCTCCAACATCAGCCGCCTTTGTGTAGATTCCGCCACCAAGCCGTGCGAAGAGCGCCACAGATGACGCGCCAAACGAAAATCCCGTCAGAACGTTGATCACTCGTGGAAGCGATGCACTGTCACCGTTCAGGACTTTCATATAGACGATAAAAAGTCCACCCAGACCAAATACACCCAGACCAACAACAATCAATCCCATCACGGAGCCACCGCCGAAGGCTATCAACAGGGCAGGTGCGAGTCCCTTGCGCGCTGCATTGGCGGTTCTCACATTGGCCAGCGTGGCAATACGCATCCCGAAGAATCCCGCGAGGCCGGAAAACGCCGCTCCCGTGACGAATGATAGAGCCACCAGCGGATGAGATTCTTTGGACTGTCCTGACAGGTACATTAATCCTGTCGCTGCGATCACGAAGCCCAGCATCACGGTGTATTCGGCCCGAAGAAAGGCCATCGCGCCCTGACGAATGCGAGTTGCGATGGCCACCATTTTTTCGGAACCGGGATCCTGACTTGCAACCCAACGGTATCGATACGCACTGAACGCCAAACCGATAAGTCCAATGATGGGAATCAAATAAACCAGGAAACTCATTCTCGACTCCGGTGAGATTGCAGGGGCAATTTTTGGGTGGGAAACAGTATCGGGAATTTCTCAGATACCCGTCGCTGGGTGTTAAGAAATAGTGTTCTGGCAAACATTTTACCACCGTGCGGGCTTCTCTTGAGGAATGATTTTTTAAACGGAGGTCGTTCAATCATTCCGAGATTCTGCAGTGTTGACCTCGGTTGCCTAAATTGCTGTCTTTGCACGAGACCTGCGACTCGCTAAGAAGGACCCGCCAAAATCCACACCTGCGACCGTTGTCAGGCGATTTTGAGACGACACTTGAGGTGACGCCGGATCGACGCGACAATAGCGAGCCCGCCGTAATCACCATGCCCTCGTGCTTCCGCCAGTCTTTGAGGTTTGTTCCATGAAGTCTCCACTGATATCTGAACCAACGTTCGTATCGACGACTTCCTGGCGAACTGTTGTTCGTTCAGTCTTTTGTGTGAGCATTCTTGGCCTGTCGGATCTTTGGTGCTCTACTGGACTCGCAGATGAACACGAGCAGTTCTTTGAGTCCCAGATTCGCCCACTGCTGATCAGTCAATGTCTTAGCTGCCATGGTGAAGAGAAACAGTCTGGCGGCTTGAGGCTTGATTCTCGGGAAGCAATTCTGAAAGGCGGAGACTCCGGAGCCGCATTGATCCCGGGCGACCCAGCAGCAAGCCATCTGATTAAGGCAATTCGCTACGACGGCGATCTGCAGATGCCACCGGAAAACCCACTCAGTGATGAGCAGAAATTACAGATCACTCACTGGGTCGAATTGGGCGCTCCCTGGCCCAAAAGCACGGAACCCCTCAAGGCACCAGGGAGTCATGCGACGAAAACTCATTGGGCATTTCAGCCCGTCGGCAATCATCAGCCACCTCATGTTGACGCATCTCAGGCACGAACTCCGATCGATGCATTCCTGATTGAAAAACTCAGCGCAAACGGCTTGCAAATGTCTCCTGAGGCCGATCGACGAACGCTGATTCGTCGAGTCTCATATTCGCTGACAGGACTGCCACCGACATCACACGATGTCGTCCAATTCGTCAACGATGCCGATCCACTGGCCTACGAAAAACTGGTTGACCGGCTGTTGGCTTCACCAGCCTATGGCGAACAGTGGGCTCGCCACTGGCTGGATGTCGCGCGGTATTCAGACACCAAAGGATACGTGTATGGCCGGGAGGAGAGGTTCTGGGTTCATGCATGGAATTATCGTGACTGGGTCGTGAATGCTCTGAATTCCGATATGCCTTACGATCGATTCCTGCTCTTGCAGTTAGCGGCCGATCAGGTTGAAGACCGCACAGAAAATGATCTGGCAGCGATGGGTTTCCTGACCATTGGTCGAAGATTTCAGGGAGTGCGTCGAGACATCATTGACGATCGCATTGATGTTGTTTGTCGGGGCACAATGTCCCTGACTGTCGGGTGTGCGCGATGCCATGATCATAAGTACGATCCCATTCCAACGGCCGACTATTATTCGCTCTACGGAGTCTTTGACAGTTCTCGCGAGGAACTGGTCGCACTTCCTCAAACCAAGCCCACGGACGATGCATTCCTCAAGGATCACGCAGCACGTCTGGCGGTGATGGAATCGACTCGGACGGAGCGACGAGCGACCACCGAAGCGCGAGTTCGATCGCGAATCGGTGATTACCTGCAGGCCCAACTTGAACTGGGCAAGTATCCGGAAGAAGGCTTCGATCAAATCCTGGCTGTCTCCGATTTGCTGCCTTCGTTTGTGCATCGATGGCGTGATTTTTTGCGTGACTCAAAGAAGTCGGGAGATCCGGTATTCGCAGCATGGCACGCCTTTCGAGACATTCCGGACAAAGAATTCAGTGATGCCGCGAAACAGGTTACTCAATCGCTTCATCAACTGAAGCCCGGCCAGCTGAATGTACGCGTCGCTGCGGTTTTTGCGACACCTCCAGCAACATTTCACGAAGTCGTCCAAAGATACGCGACTTTGTTTCAGGCCTGTGATGGGCAGTGGCAGTCGGAGATTGAAAAAGCGAAAACCAGCGGACAACCAATTCCGCAGAAATTTGCTGATGCGGCCGATGAACAGTTAAGAGAAATCCTTTATGCGCCAGGGCGTCCATGTTCGGTGCCCGACGAACCTATTGTCAGCACCGAATATGACTTTGATTCTGGAACGTGCAACGAGCTTTGGAAGCTTCAGGTTGAATTGGATCGCGCAATCTTGAATGCGGATTCGCAACCAAGATTTGCCGTCATTATGAAAGATCGGGATTTTCCTCGTGACCCTCGCATCTTCAAGCGAGGAAATCCGGCGAATAAAGGTGACGATGCTCCAAGGCAGTTTCTTAAACTGCTGAGTGGTCCTGATCGCAGACCTTTTGAACATGGCAGTGGCCGCATGGAACTGGCCAAAGCGATCATCGATCCTGCCAATCCATTGACCGCTCGTGTGATCGTCAATCGACTGTGGGCTCACCATTTCGGAACAGGACTTGTTTCAACTCCGGGCGATTTTGGAGTGCGTGCCGACCCTCCATCGCACCCTGAATTGCTGGACTGGCTGACAACACAGTTTCTCGCGGACGGATGGAGCCTCAAAAACCTCCATCGCAGTATCGTGTTGTCTGCAGCGTTTCGACAAAGTTCTGCGGGACCGATTGACCCATCGGCATTGAACCATGCTCAGACAATTGATCCCGTCAATCGACTGCTTTGGAGGATGAACTCGCACCGACTTTCTTTTGAAGAAATGCGAGACTCCATGCTGGCGGTTTCTGGACGTCTCGACATTCAACTGGGTGGAAAGCCAACGGAATTGTTCAAAGCCCCGTTTCCAGTTCGCCGAACTTTGTACGGGCTTGTGGATCGACAATTCCTTCCCGGAACGTTGCGAATGTTTGATTTTGCAAATCCTGATCTCCACATTCCTCAACGAAGTGAAACAACAGTTCCTCAGCAATCCTTGTTTCTGATGAATCACCCGCTTGTCCTTGAAAGGGCTCGGCAGCTTGCGCAGATTGTTGTCGACGTGCCAGATCCGTCGGAGCAGATTCGAGCCCTGTATCTTGCAGTCTTTCAAAGAGAACCAACGGATCAGCAACTCTCGGATGCGATGCTGCTGACAAGTATCGAAGTCCATGATGCAGAAAAATCAGCACCAACCGCCGCCGAGTGGTCATATGGCTACGGCACCTACGACGAGGCAACCCAACGCATTCCGGCATTTACACCGTTGCCGCACTTTACGGGACAAGCGTGGCAGGGCGGTCCATCATTTCCGGACGGAAAGCTTGGCTGGGTTCAATTGAGTGCAACCGGCGGTCACCCAGGAAACGACCGTCTCCATGCAGCAGTGCGCCGATGGACGGCCCCAGCGGCCATGCAACTTCGCATTTCGTCTGAGCTGATTCATGAGCCCGAACCAGGCGACGGAATTCGCGCCTTTATTGTGAGTTCACGTGCGGGGCTGCTTCATTCCGCAAAGGCTCATCAAGGAACAGTTGCGATGAATGTCGAAATGCTGAGTGTCTCGCCAGGCGAGACCATTGATTTCGTGGTCGACATCGGCAATGTTCTCAACAGCGATCAGTATTTCTGGCGTTGCCAGATATCGTCGGCAGTTGTTGATGGAACGGCGGACGACGAAAGACGAACCTGGAATTCTGAGACCGATTTCCCTCGCAACACAATAGAACTGCTGACTCCACTGGAACAATTGGCGCAGGTGCTTTTATGTTCTAATGAATTCATGTTCGTCGACTAGTGCTCTGTCCGGATAAAAAACGAGGGTTGCCGATAGTGGATCTTGCTAAAGCCCCCATCACAACAGCAGGACCTTAGCAAGGTCCACTACCCAGAAACTGAAGTGTGACAAAGAACTCCAAATCGCAGACACTGCTGCACCTTGTCGTTGGTCGTTAAAAGTTCGCTCCTTCACCGAGAATCCTGAAAGCAAATTGGCTCCCATGCAAGTCCCGCTTCCACCGTCCGCCGCTACAGAGTCCCGCAACAAGGCATCAATGGCCATCGATACTCTTTCCTCGCTGGAGATTGTCGAGCTGATGAATCGCGAAGACACTAATGTGGCTTCGGCAGTGGCCGCAGAATCTCCGAAGATCGCAGCGGCAGTCGACGTCGTGGCAAAATGCTTTTCGAATGGCGGGCGATTGATTTACATGGGAGCGGGAACTTCAGGCCGACTTGGTGTCCTTGATGCAAGTGAGTGTCCTCCGACATTTAGTGTTCCGCCGGGCATGGTCATCGGTCTGATTGCCGGAGGACGAGCTGCTCTTACGTCCGCAATTGAAGGAGCGGAAGATCGTCGCGAGGAAGGGTCACGCGACTTGAAGGACATTTCCCTGTCCAGCAAAGACGTGGTCATGGGGATTGCATCCAGCGGACGGACACCCTACGTTCTCGGCGGGCTTGAGTTTGCAAGATCCCTGGGATGCGTGACGATTGGTTTTGCGTGCAATAATGGATCGGCACTTGTTCCTTTGTCGGACATCATGATTACGCCTGTCGTCGGCCCTGAAGTTGTCACCGGATCAACTCGACTGAAAGCCGGCACCGCAACAAAAATGGTCCTGAATATGTTGACCACGGGCGCGATGGTGCGGATCGGAAAGACATACGGCAATCTGATGGTCGATCTGACTGCAACAAATGAAAAGCTGCAGGATCGATCCGAACGAATTGTTGCCGAACTGACCAGCCTGCCTTCCATACAGGCTCGGGAACTACTGCAACGATGTGGCGGGCAGGTGAAAACCGCTGTGGTCGCCCACCTGAAAAACCTGGCTCCGGCTGATGCAGCGAACGTTCTTTCGCAGCATGGAGGCCACTTGCGTCGCGCGCTGGATGAATGAATACGCGATCTCGCAGCGATCGCAGCGAAGAGTTCCGTCGCGAAAATCAACGCACGACTTGTGGCCTCGTCCACGACCTCAAACCGAAAAGCGATACGATCTCTTAAGGTCGTCACACCGCTTGTTTCTGAATTTCATATGGGTGAAACCCCTGGTGAGATACTTCAGCGAACTTGCGTCGCAATCGTAGCACTTGTTCCGATCATAGTACTTTCACGACACAGTTTCGGCGGAATCCGCTGACCAGACCGTTGGAATGGCAGGCATACTACAGCCCTGTGGTCGATCGAAGCATTGGCGCTTCATTCTTCGCTCCACGCGCTCTCATCGTGCCCGTGCGTTCAGCAGAATCAAGCAGCTTGAAAAGGAATCTCTGGTCGGACATCGCAACAATGCTTTGCCCGACAATCTCCGGGAGGGAGTCAACGTGCGGCGCTTGTACCAGATCAAAGTCACTCTTTTTATGCTGTTGTCCTGCGTTTCCGCCGCGGCACAATCGTTGCCTTTTGACAATATCTCGGACTCTTCATTCCCGTCATTCCTCCCGGTTTCGATTGCAGCGGATTTTGGCGATTATCAACCGGAGAGTCAGACCTCGGAATTAGAAGATCGCGTTCAGCGTCTTGAAGCCGAGCTGGATGCTCTTCGCAGTCGTCCTGTTTATGACGCTCAGGCAACTCTGGAACAGCGGCTCATAAATCAGGATGCAGGTTCCGGCGGCTTATACGGCAGCGTTGAAGTCACGTTTTTGCGCCCTCATATCTCGGGATCGCCATCATTCTTTGCCTCCGCCGGCGGCGCCAGACGAATGATTGACAGTTCATACCAGACGAATCTTCGTTACCAGCTTGGCTACAAGTCGGACTCTGGCTTCGGAGTCCGAGGACGCTACTTTTCGTACGATCATGATTTCTCTTACGTCGCACCATGGGCGCCAGGACAGTTTAAAGTTCAAACGAGCGTGGCTGACTTTGAGGCCACACTCAATCAGCGACTGAGACACTTTGATATGGAACTTTCGGCTGGCGTACGATATGGCAATCAGACATACGCCAACGGAACTCCAACGCTGTTCGGTGTTATTGGAGTTGGACGTCTGACATTTGAGGGTGTTGGACCAACAGCATCGATCGGTACCAGCCGCACTTTGGGGAATTCGGGTTTCAGGATATTCGGAAACCTGCGAGGCTCGCTGTTATTTGGTGATCTTCGAAACGACTCCGTTCTATGGAACATGCCTGCCGGTACCATCGAAGATGAAATCATGACGATTGCGGAAAATCAGTTGGGAGTGTCCTACACTCGCACGCTTTCGAACGACGTCGTTATGGAACTACGCACCGCCTGGGAAACCCAGTATTGGATGAACTCCACACTGGCAGATGACTTCTACGGCGTTGGCTCCAATCTTGGTCTCAGCGGCCCGACGATCGCTCTGGAATTCAAGTACTGACATGGAGGCATTCGGCCCCTCTCAAACAAAAAGTCTGCAAGATTAACTCAGGGCTTTCTGTCGCAGTCAGTCTTCATCGGATGATTTCTTCGCAGGATGCGAGTGAGATGAGCTACTTTCATCATGCAGACTATGTGGAAATGACAGTCCACTTTCGTTGCAATTTGAAGTGCCGCCATTGCATGATTCTGGAAACCATGGATTGGTTAACTCCTGCCAGCGCTGCAGAATTCGAGGCATTACTGAATGAAAATCGGCACGAGCAAAAGTGGAAGGGCCTGATCCTCACGGGATCGGAAGTGACTCTGCGATCTGATCTTCCCAGGATGGCCGAGCAGGCTCGTGAGGCCGGTTTCCAGCATGTACGAATCCAGACACACGGCATGCGACTTTCAGACCCGCGATATTGCCATACGCTGGTTGATTCCGGAATTGATGAGTTCTTCGTCAGCCTCACGGCAGATAACTCTGAGCTGCATGATTTCATTACCGAGGTGCCCGGCTCATTCGAACGGACACTGCACGGGATTAGCAACTTGTCTGAATTCCCAAACGTCGCTGTGCTGACTAACACTGTCGTCACGCGTCTGAGCTACAAGTGTTTACCGGGTGTTGTGGAATTGTTGAAAGACATTCCTAACCTGGTCGAAATGGATTTCTGGAATTACTGGCCGATGCAGGAAGAAGGCGACCCGCGACTCATGGTCTCCCACTTTGAAGTGCAGCCGTTTCTGCGGGAAGCCATCCGGCTGGCCCGAAGCTATGGACGTGAAGTCGAAACAAAAAACTTCCCACATTGTCTTTTGGGTTCTGAAGCGGACGTGCTGATTAATGATCAGCCTGAACTTCGAATTGATCCGCGATTCTGGACTGAATTCAATCGAAATGGATTCCACTCCTGTGCGTTTCGAGACGTCTGCGGTTCCAAACAGTGTCTTGGGCTCAACGCCGCTTACGTAAAAGAATTTGGCTGGCATGAGGATGAGCTTCGGCCGTTCCCGCGATGTGCATAGTCCATGATTTGCTGACAAAGAAGCAACAGGCTTCAACCAAAAGAAAGGTCCGGCCAGAATAATCTGGCTGAGAGACAACAACGATGACTCTAACGAAGACTCAGAAAAGTACAGAATACGGACTGCGGGACATCGTGATTGTGGGCGGCGGAACTTCGGGCTGGATGGCGGCCGCAATGATTTCGAAAATGCTGCGTCCTGAAGAATGTCGAGTCACCGTGATCGAACCACCGGGGCCACGCGGCATCGGCGTTGGTGAGTCGTCCGTCGTCTCGATGGTAGCGCTGCTCAAAATGCTGGGCGCTGACGAAGTGCAAATGATGCAGCACTGCGAAGCAACCTACAAACTGGGAATTCAATTTTCGGATTGGCATCAGATCGGCAAAACGAACTGGCATCCATTCGGCGTTTGCGGAGCCAGAATCGATCAGCGAGATCTTTTCCACTTCTGGCTTGCCGAAAGAAAACGATCATCGCTCACGAAAACTTACCACTCTTATTCGCTTCAATGGGCCGCATGTGAGACGGGCAAGAGCCCTCACGGATTCACAGCACTTTCGCCAATAACACACACTCAATCGTACGCGTTCCACTTTAACGCAGAGGCTCTTGCCGGGTGGCTGCGAGGGATTGCTCTGGCCGCTGGCGTAAAAGAAATTGCCGGAACGGTGCAAGCGACCACATTGAATTCAGAGGGAGATGTTCAATCAGTCACTGTGACTTCTGGCGAAGCGATCTCCGCTGATTTCTTTATTGACTGTTCTGGATTCGAATCCGTGCTGATGAGCAAAGCCCTGAAGGATCCTTTTCAGGATTGGCGCAGCCATTTGTTGTGCGACCGAGCCGTCGCCTTCAAAACGCCGGGAAAACGAATTGTTCCGCCGTATACGAAATCCCAGGGGATGCCTTCAGGCTGGGCGTGGCATATTCCACTCGCCCATCACGTTGGACATGGCTACGTTTACAGTTCTCAGTTTGTGTCGGACGACGACGCCTGGGAACAACTGATGTCGGCGACTACGTTAAATGACTCCACCGCTTCGCCGCGTTTCCTGAAAATGCGTGTTGGTCGACAAACGAACTTCTGGCGTCGCAACGTCCTGGCGATCGGCTTATCCGCCGGATTTCTGGAACCGCTGGAATCCAGTGGTATTCATCTCAGCCTGGTTGGCGTCGAAATGTTTCTGAAGAACTTTCCCGTCAGCAACGACTGGTCTCCACTTCAACGGAACTACAACGCCAGAATGACATCCATCTATGATGATGTGAGAGATTTCGTGCAATTGCACTATGCGCTCAGCAAACGAAACGACACGCCATTCTGGATTGCTGCTCAAGATGCGGCACTGTCTCCATCATTGCAACGGCGCCTCGACTTGTATGACGACGCAGGCTCCCTGGACGCATTGCAGCCAGAAGCAGTTCCGGAAACGAGCTACTATCACCTGCTGACAGGGAATGATCGTCTTCCTCGTCGAGCTTCGCCTTTGGCTCTTTCGATCGAGTCCCAGCAGATTCAGGAGATTCTCTCGGCCATCGAACTGCAGAACGAGAACGCGCTGCGAGATCTGCCATTGCACGAGGAGTTGCTCAACCGAATTCACAACCCCGTTTTGGCGAAAGCATCCTGACGCTGCGGACTTTAAGCACATCCAGCACTTCAGACTAAACTGCATCCAGGTGATCATGCCGTCGCACAGTGATTTCCGCGAAAGCAGATTTCCCCCTGAAATCCCATTGTAAAATCGGTCAGCCAATTTGGCGCTGTGGCGTAATAGCTGATTTGCTAATCTGCGGCACACCCCAAAACGCACACTCTCATGATTGCATGGAAGCACTCATTCAATGGCGTCAGCGCTCCGAAAACTGACTCGCATCGCGTTTGTCTGCATGACACCCGAAGTCGATAGCCACGAACACCGAGGCATCGAATTGCCCTCCTATGGCATTCACAGAATTCTTGCTGCCGTTGTCGCCGATCCGGAATTGTCTGGCGCAGAAACGCGACTGTTTGATCTCGAACGCTATGACGTTGACGGCTATGTTGATGCGTTAGTGGCCTTCGAACCGCAGCTCATTGGAATCTCACTGTTTGTCTGGTCAGCCAGGTGCCTGATTGAAGTCTCACGACGGATCAAGAAGCGGCTGCCCGATTGTACCATTGTCTTCGGAGGGCCGTCAGCTCGCCCTGCTGTTCTCGATCTTGCACCGTATCGCCAGGCGTTCGAATATGTTGATGCCGTTGTCACTCGAGATGGCGAACAGGCAATCTGCGAAATCGCACGAGCACTCCAGGATCGACCAGCCACCGTTGACGTGTATACCGCTCTGTCTGTTGTCAGCGGACTCGAGTTACCAAATCCGATCGGCTGGAAATTCACCGGACTGCGACCAAAAATTCTGAATCTTGATGTGATCGCTTCGCCCTATCAAATGGGCCTGATGCACTACGGTGCCGTCGGATATCTGGAATCGTTTCGCGGCTGTCCGATGTCGTGTACGTTCTGCGAATGGGGGGCATCCGACATTTCACAGGGTGCTTTTTCGGAAGACTACCTGACTCGTGAACTGGAAGCCCTGGCCGCGCACGATGCGCCGGCAGTTTTCAATGTTGATGCCGGACTGAATCTCAACGCGCAGGCGTTTCGAAATCTGGCGGCGGCTGAAAAGAAGGTCGGCTTTCTGAAAAAGACCGGGCTGTGGTGCGAAATTTATCCGTCGAAGATAACAGACGAACATCTCACATTTCTCTCCCAATGCGGGCCGTCTTATCTGGGCGTTGGTTTGCAGTCGTTTAACCCGGAACTTCTGAAACGCATGCAGCGACCGTATGGACGCGAGCGATTCGGGCCTGCGATCGAGCAACTTTCGAAAGTCGCTGCAAACATCGAAGTTCAGATTATCTTCGGACTTCCGACAGACACATGGGACGGCTTCCTGGAAACATTGAACTACGCTTTGAGCCTCCCGGTCACGGTGCGAGTCTATCATTGCCTTGTGTTGCCTGACGCACTGCTGACTCGCGGCAAGCCCGAGTGGCTGATGCAATTTGACCCGTTCACGCTGTCCATGCGATCCTGCGTTGGCTGGAGTGAATCGGAACTGCTCGAAATGCGTGACATGCTCAGTCGCGAGACAATTCGTTGCGGTGGCACCTCTGGACAGTTTTGGTGGTCTTTTCCACCGGCTTCCGCCCGAAAGGCGATTCCTGACGTTTCGACTCGCAACTTTGTTCCGGCTCGCGCTGATGGAGGCCTGAAAAGTGCCTGACCGGTCGCCTGTCAGCAGCTCTGTGGTCCCATTGAACGCACGCAATGGCGCTAAGCGTTCGGGGCGACGCGTGGCCCTGCTGGCCATGTACCCCGAAGCCGATCCTGCCATGCCGGAACGAATCTCGAATCATGGTCTGCGGATGATTGAAGCGACTCTCCGAGCAGCAGATATCAAAGATCTTGATCTGCACGTTTACGATCTGCACGATGCGTCGACTGACGAACTGGTCGAAGAACTTGTTCAGCTGGACCCTGATGTTGTTGCTTTCTCGGCGTACCTCTGGTCGTTCCCGTTATTCGCGCAGGTCGCTGTGCAAATTCATCGCGACGATCCGACACGATTGCTGATCTTTGGTGGCCCGTCTGCTCGCCCCAGCATGCTCGATCAGCTGCCATTTCGAAAGACACGCGAAGTCGTCGACGTTTTGATCGTCAACGAAGGCGAACTCACAACTCTCGAAATTGTGCAGGCAGCCGATCGACGCGCAAATTCACTCGCATCGATTCACGGCATCGCACAATGGTGCGGCGATCAATGGAGAGAAACCCCAACTCGACCGCTGGCCGATCTGAATCAACTACCATCGCCCTATGTGATGAACCTTGTACCGTCAGGCGGACTGGGTGTTTTGCAAACCTATCGAGGCTGCCCATATACCTGCTCGTTTTGCGAATGGGGAACGATGGAGTCTCCAAAGCGAGTTCGCACTGCCCAACATCTGGCCGCTGAATTTCTTGGAATGACACGAGCCCAGGTAACCGGCGCTTTGCTGGTTGATGCTGGGTTGAATCTGAATGGTCGCGCATTCGATCAACTGGAAATCGCTGCCGAACGAACAGGCTTTTTCAGCAATCGAAAATTGATCTGCGAAGTTTATCCTGCAAAAGTAACCGACCAGCATATTCGTTTCCTGTCGGGCGTCGGCCAGCCGCTTGTGGGTGTTGGACTGCAATCATTCGACAACGCAGTGCTGGCACATGTGGATCGATCGTTTGATGAGCAACGATTTGAGTCCAACATGGCGAGACTTTCAAGTGTTGCGAAAGTGGCAATCGAAATCATCATGGGGCTGCCTGGCGATAATCCTGAACAGTTTCGCCAAAGCTTTTATCGAGCACGTTCGTTTCCTTGCGCACTTCGTGTTTATCATTGCTGCGTGCTTCCCTCGGCCTTGATGGTACGATCTCCACCTGAACATGCTCTCAACTACGATCCTGTTTCGCTAAAGATGCGATCGTGTCTCGGCTGGTCGGAAGACGCGATGCGCCGTGAATGTGAGTTCCTGAACGAACAGGCACGTTTGCATGGCGGCCAGATTGGTGACTACTTCTGGGTCTTTTCATCACCACCAACAGATAACATTGTTCGGTCTGTAAGTGACTCCATCGGCCAGCCAGTCTGATTGAGATTGCATGACACTCTCGAAGATTCTGAAGATGCTCATCAACATATGACAACGCAACTTCTTGGAACCCCAAGCCCATTCTTTTCGCTGCTGGATGTCTACGCTTCAGAAGTCTCTGAACACGCCGCTGCAATTTCGCAGCTTCGCGAAGGAACTGTAACAGGAATCATTGTCCGCAATGTTTACCCGCAGGATCTGATGCGACGAACAGTGGAACGCCTTGAGAAACACGATCCGCCTTTTCTGAAGACATGGTTCCCGGAAAAATTTCGCTCATGGTTCTACGGCCAGAATCTCAATCTGATGCAGACCGATCCTGACACCTATTTTCAGGAAGCACAGACGTTCCATCATCACATGCGAGAACTGTTGCCGGAGCCCATGGGTATTGAAGACCATCTGATGAAGATCTTGTCGAAGCTTGACGGTGGTCGTCCCTATCGCGCTGCGCCGGGACCGGATCCCGATCAGACGTACATGATGACAACATTTCGGGGTCATGGGGAAGGCGGTTACATCGCCGCTCATTGCGACAACGAACAGGCACTGCGACCGGCTTACGAACATCTCCAGACACTGGTTTCGAGCCATATGTATTCAATGGTTCTGCTGATCGGAAAGCCAGACGAGGGCGGTGCGTTGGAGATTTTTGATTATCGAGTTGAGCCAAAAGATTCACGACTGATGAGTGATGACTCCGTTACAAAACCAGACGTATCGACTCTTTCATCAGTCACGTTTTCACTGAATGCCGGCGACATGATTATCGTTGACTCCGGACGTTATCTGCACCGTGTCACTCCTGTTGTTGGCAACACAACCCGCTGGACAGCCTGTAGTTTTATGGCCCATGCCAAAGAACGGAACGCCGTCTACTGCTGGGGCTGACCCTCATGTGAGTTTGACGTCGAGAAACTCCTGCTTTCACTGAATCGCAATGCCCACACGACCACTCGCTTACTTTGATTATCTGATTGAGGCCTTTGAAAACGGCCGCACCGGTCGCTCTGCGCATTTGGGACATTGGGGACTCTTGCCTGACGGACGCCCCGATGTAAATCCTTCCGAGCCATTCTCCGCAGCGCAGTCTCGGCTGGATGATGTCATGATCGAACTGGCTAAGTTGCAGTCAGGGCACACGATACTCGACATCGGTTGCGGGCTCGGTGGGCTTATCGAACGCATCGACGCTCAATTTCGTGAAGTCCATCTCACGGGAATCAACATTGATCCTCAACAGCTGGATATCTGTCAGCGGATTCGATCCAGATCACAAAACATCATTCGCTGGAGCGAGGCCGACGCATGCGATCTGCCTTTCGAATCTGAAACGTTTGATCGAGTCTTCAGTGTCGAAGCGATGTTCCACTTCGCATCACGTCGAAGGTTTCTGGAACAGGCCAGGCGTGTGCTTAAACCCGGCGGACGCCTGGTGCTGACCGACATTCTGCTGGTTGATTCCGTTCAAACACAATCGACACCGCGCTTCATGATCGAAGCTCTTCTGAATGACGGCTACGGCCCCTGGCCTGACCCGTGGGGAGAATCTGGCAATGCGTTTTCGATTGGCGAAAACCTTGGATTTGCAAACATGCAATTGATCGACGCAACCACTTCTACGGCGCCGACCTATGACTTCATCATCCCGCAACAATACTCCGAATGTCGAGATCCTGGCAGCATAAATTCACGTGCCGCGATGTTGCTTCGCTGGCTTCATCATAACGGCGGCCTGAGATACGAATACCTTGTCGCAAACAAGCCTTGATGATCTATTGTTGTAGGTTCTCTGTGGCAATAGGCTCCGCTGTTTGAGGCTTGCCGAATATGTGAAGAGTCAGGGATGAATTCACAGTCGACGTCAGGATCACAGGGGATCCTGGGACATCTCACTCCTGACTACACGAACTACAATAAGGAATAATTAGTAGCCAATGACAACCATCATTGCTGTGTGCGGCACAATGGGAAGCGGTAAGTCGACGGTTGTCGAACACGTTGCTGCCGCGCTGCCGGATTGTGAAGCGATCTTCGAAGATGATTTCAACCGCACCACAGAGCGGAGTCTGGAACAGATCGATTTGTGGTGGAGGCAAGGTGCCGATTTAGGAAAACTTGATCTGTCCCTTTTGACTCAACATCTGGAGATCAGGTGCCCGGAGAAACGGCATTCGGTATCGACTTCTTCCAGTGCACCTCGGCGGCAAAACAAAAGAATCATTCTCCTGGAAACGCATTTCGGTCGCCTTCATCCAGCGTTGAGTCCATGGATTGACTTTCAGGTCTGGATCGACACACCGGCAGATATTGCCGTGATGCGAAAAATAGCGCAGCTCAGTGCAGAGATGCAGGCTCAGCATGCAGACAACCAAACAGACGGACTGCGGTGGATTGAGGAATTTTGCAGAGGCTACCTGACGACGACTCGAAAACTGTTCGAAATGCAGCGACAAAAAGTACGACAACTGTCCGAACTGTCGATCGATGGACAGGGGACTGCATTGGACGTTTGCACAACGTTTCTTCAGAGTCTCCCGGAGAAATATCTTCCCGAAGAACTGGCTTGACCGCTATCCATTCAATCTGCTTTCGAAGGGCTGCTTTCAATGTCCAGCAAACGCCTCGGAGTCGACGTTGGCGTCACCGGAAGATTGCCCAAACGCATCGTTATTGTTGGAAACAACGAATCGGCCTGGATGACGGCCGCTTATCTCTCTTTGCGAATCCAGAAACTGGACTGCCGGATTACAGTCGTCTCCAACGGTCGGCCCATCGAAGAATTTCCTGGTGAGTCGAGCACACCGTCGATGCTCGGGCTGCTGGAAAATCTCCGCGTGGATGAGCATGATATGTTGCGACAGACGCGGGGAACCTATCACCTCGCAAAACAGTTCTCTGACTGGGTTCAAAACGAACGAGACTTCTGGATTCCAGTTTCACCGCTCGACATCCGTCAGGATTGTGCTTCGCTTTTCCCGTATTGGTTTTCGGAAAGAAGTCAGGGCCGCCTTCTTCGCCCATTTCATTCGTACTCGCTCCATTGGGGAGCGGCACTGGCCGGCAAAGGACCGTATGGATTTTCGGGACCGTCGCCAATCTCACGCGCAGCAGCGTACGCATTTCACATCGATGGGCAAGCCTTCGCCACCTGGTTACGCAGCGTCGCGATGGCATTGGGAACGGAAGAGATCGTTGGTGAAGTTGGCACTGTCGCCACGAATGGTCGCGGCGGAATCGCTCAGCTGAAACTACAGACTGGCACGACGGTCGCAAGCGACTTCTTCGTGGACTGCACAGGCGCGGAATCACGACTGATGCGAGAAACCCTGAAGGATGAATTTCACTCATCGCAAAGTCGCTTGCTTTGTGATCGCACGGTTTCAATCCGCTTGCCCGGGCGTCGACAAGTTCCACCGTTCACACGCATCACTGGTCTTGAAGCTGGTTATGCCTGGCAGATTCCGCTGTCGAACAGTATCAATCTCGGTTATGCATTTTCATCCCGGTTCGCCACAGACGAATCCGCTCTGCAGCAGTTAAAGAATCTGCTGATACTGGATGGTTTGCTGGCGAACAATGGCGTCGACTCTTCGTCGCCTGCCGAAGAGCCGCTGCAGCCAAAATACAAGTCATTGAATCCGGGCAGGCAATCACACTTCTGGCGTGACAATGTGATCGCGTTTGGTACTGCGGCCTGTGTCCTGGATCCTCTCTTGTCCGCAAGTCGACATCTTACGCAACTGGCGATCGAATCATTCATTGATTTGTTTCCTGAGCGTCAATCCAATCGGGCGTCTGAAAAGTATTTCAACGAACGGATGACTCATGCGCACGATGAGCTCCTGGATCTTGCTCAGTTGCATTATTCGCTTAGTAAACGGACTGATACGGATTTTTGGCGGGCGGCGAAAACGTCAGCCTCAACCAATCTGGAGCAGAAGCTTGCCCTTTACCAGGCCTCTGGAACCGTCGGACAATTAGCCCCGGAGACCATGACCGAAGCGAGTTACTGGTATCTTCTCGCGGGTTGTGGTCGACTGCCGACCAGACCGACACTTCAGGCCCGAAGTGTTGATCCCGCAGGCGTGCAACAGTTACTGCGAGACCAGTTGAAGGCTAATGAGCAAGCGTTGAAGGATCTTCCCCTTCATGAAGAATTGCTGGACTGGATTCACATGGATGGCGGAATGCTGAAGTCTGCCTGAAAAGTGAGGAGCCTGCCATGCATACCGACTACCTCATTATTGAACCATTTCTGCAAGATGCGCTTCAGGCAAGATTGTTGCAGGCCGCTTTTGAGCTGGGTCTGATCGACACTTTGCAGACAAGCGGCCCTCTGCTTTCGACACAGCTTTTCCGCAATCGTCCGTGTGATTCAGCGGGTGGACGCTTCCTGGTTCAGGTGCTGATCAAAGCCGGCGTGTTCAGCCTGGTCGATGACCGAATTCAGTTCACGCCACTCTTTCAACGGGCGTTAAACTATCGTGATCTGCTTTTGACGAAACTACAATTTGCAACATTGGTGGCCCCGGACTTTCTTCTTCGTATGCCGCAGCTGCTAAGTTCGGCTGAAGAGTTCATGGAAACGTCGACGCTGTTCGAGCTCTTCGATTATGGCCGCTGCCATGATGTCACACATGAAAACTGCTTACTGGCATCAAGATGGATGAAGCTGACGACGATGCTGACTCGCTATGAAGCACCCGTCTGCTGCGACCATTTCGACTTTGGCCAACATCGGCACCTGCTGGATCTGGGAGGCAACAGTGGCGAGTTCGTACTGCGCGTCTGTCAGCGATTTCAGCAGATTCAGGCGACTGTTGCTGACCTGCCAGTCGTATGCCACGTCGGCGTGAGACATATCGCGGAATTCCCGGAGCACACTCGCATCCAGTTTCGGCCCCTGCATTTCCTTCACGATTCTTTCCCAACCGATGCCGATCTGATCACCTGCAAATCAGTGCTGCACGACTGGCCTGATGAACTCGCAGAAGCCATCATTCGAAAATCATTCGAAGCCCTGCCATCAGGCGGACAATTCCTGATCTTCGAACGCGAGGCATGGGATTTCAGTTGCGAGTCAATGCCGTATGGCCTGCTTCCTGTACTGCTGTTCTTTCGCTCTTACCGAACTCCACAATGGTACTTGTCGCAGCTGGAATCGGCAGGATTCTGCGCAATTAGTCACAAAATGATTCCGCTGGAAGTTCCCTTCATGCTCATTAGGGGGCAAAAAAAGTAACTGCCACATCGCATTTCTGCTGGCAGCATTTGTGGCTGAACTGCACTTTTCCTTATGAGAACCGCATGCTGCTGATTGCAAACAACTGTCTTCATGAGGAGGAGAGACGACCTATCGATCGCCATGATAAAGCGTCAAAAATGACTGCAGGTCTCGCCCTTGCCCAATTGCGATATGGCCAAGCGGAGCGGCTTCAAATTTGTCCATCCAGGTTTGCAGCAGCTTGATATTCAACTGCAGCGAATCAGCAAGCTGGGGAAGTAATGGTGCAATTTCGCGAACTTTGATTTCGAAGTTGTAAATATTCAAATCGTAAGAGCGACGATGGCTGCCTTCTTCTTCAATTTCCAGAAGACTGCATTCCGGAGATGAGGTTGAATCGATCGGCCGTATGCGACTGAGCAACGATTCCATGACGATCCGCAAATCTGTACCCGTGTTTTTCAAAAGCAATTCTTCCACATCGTCCCAGCTGCGTTTTGCGATCATTCGATAACGAGTCACAACAACGACCGACTCTTCGTTCATGGACCATTTGAAGCCAAGGAACTGCAGTCGACCAGAACTTGCTGTCCATCCGGAATTCTGCTCAGGCAACTCCAGATAACATTTACCAATCCTCAGATCGCCCGAACATTCAAAGCCAAAATGAACATAGGCCGCCGCTGAAAAGAACCGATTGACACTCTGAAGCAATCCGGCAGGCGCATTCATTGTCCTGCAAACGTGAAGCACAACGTTAATTGCTTCCGGCCCAAAATCATTCTTCGCAAATGAATAAAGGCAACGACGTGTCTCGAAACAAGACGAATGCAGTCGAACCGAGCGTTCGAAGCCGAACGAAACCCCGCGCGAAGCAGCATTACGCAGCAGTTCATTTAAACCGTACGTTGCGAAACAGCTTAGATCCGACATAGACTCTGACATAGCCGCTTGATGTTAGCGAACCAGCTTACACAGGGCACGCCGCGTTGGGAATTTTCAGGTGGAACCTCTTCAACATCGTTTCAGGGGCGACTCGTGACTCTGCCATTGCAGCCAGGAATGCTCGATGAACGCATGCGAGCTGGAGATCCGTACTTCAACTATTGCCATTGGGCATATGATCCGCCGACCAGTGGAGTTGGGAAGCTTCGCCCGAGCGTTTTGATGTACAAGGCCGTCGCAGAAATGCCGCAGCCAGAATGGATCGCGGAGACTCTGCGAGTCATTCAGCAAGGCGTTGGCAACTTTCGCAGCGTCTACGGCGTAAAGTTAATTGATGGCAAGTGGTCGCTGGAGATCTATATCTACGATTACGAACGGCAGGATCGAATTTTCTCCATCGAACGACTCGAATCCGCATCGCGAGGTCGACTGACGTTTCCAAAACCCGTCGCTGCAAACATCCCCTATTTCATGTTTTCATTCGATCTCACAGAGCGAACCGCGATCCAGAATGGCGTCCTGGATTCGGTACACGTTTACATCGGCAATCCAGGCAGCAGTGTTTCGTCCGGCATTGCGTACGAGTTCACCCACATGGGTCGCCAACTCGAAAACTTTTACTTCTTCTTTGATGCAAAGCGGCATCAACAGGAAATCGTCGAAAAGCTCCAGTGTTCTGTCTTCTCTGAATCGTGGCATTCTTCGACTGATTTACTGTATCGACCAGAGCTGAAAAATTGTCATACGATCTGCCTGGCCAATAAGCGAACAGCGGACACCATCTATTTTTCCGGAGTCGATATCGATCAGCTCGTTTTCTTCCTGAACTGGCAGCAGTACCCAGACGATTACATTCGATTTGTGACGGACAACAAGTTTCAGCTCGATCATCTTCTCTATGATGTTGGAGTCGACTATCGGGTCATCAATGGACAACTGCAATTTGTCAAGCACGGTTTCTACGGAGTGTTTTGAACCACTTCGAAAGGTGTTCGCCACAGCTCATCACAGAATCCCAGGAACCTGATCCATAAAAAATGAGGCGGGCTAAAAAGCCCGCCTCGTAAACATTTGAATTTTCCCGCTGAGACTGGATTCAAGATCAATCCGTCGCATCAGATTATTTTGGCATCGGCAGAACAATCAGAGCATTTTCTGCAAATGTCGCCTCCGCCGATTTTCCATTGATTCGATACTGAATCTTCAATTGTTTCTGACTTCCGGGCACCGGATCGCCACCAAAATTTGTATTGTAACTGGCCGAAGTAAGAGTAATCAGCGGCAAATCACCCACCTGTTTTTGCAGCACAGTCGTGACGTCTTTTTGTGTCGTTCCGGAACCATATTCAGCTTTTACAATTTCCAGCTTCATCTTTTCAATGCCCGCGTTGGCGAGTAGATCTTTCACATCAACGCCCTTGGCTCCCAACTTCTGTGCGATGACAAGTGTTGCCTGAGTTGCATCGGACTTGAGGTCCGCTGCCTTCATAGCAGCGATCGACATTTTCAAATTCTCAACGGACGGATATCGCTGAAGAATATCGAGCACAAGTTTCTTTTCCGCAGTCTGCTTCGCTGCATCAAAGGCCAGCTGACACATCTGAGTCCGCTGTTCTTCGGGCAACACAAACTGACGAGCAATACGAATATAACCTCGCAGCGCGCGGACCTGATAAGTATTAGACGGAATCTTCGCGAGGTCCAGCAAAACGGGGCCAGCATCCTCGGTCATCCATTCCCCCAGCAAACGACTGCTGACGTCGGCAAGCTGTGTATCTTTGCTTCTGGCTGCTTTAGCGACGGCCTGCAGAGATGTCGGTCCGCCCATGGCTCCCAAAATCTGAAGCAGGCTGCCTTTTGTAACCACCGATTTTGTACGATCAATCGCCGTTGCAAGTTCTGCCGCACATTCTTCTCGTTCAGCCATTCGGACACAGGCGGCCTTCAATGCCTGCTGAGCGACTGCGGAATCTTCAGCATGCTTCGGAGCAACCACCTGTTCGATCAGCACGGACAACTGTTTGAGAGAAACAGTCTCGCCTAACGCAACGAACGCAACCGAACGAACATCACGGCTGGAATTCTGAACCGCCTTCATCAGCAATGGAACAGCGTCAATACGACGTTTACCGACCAGCTCTATCAGAACCGGATAAACAGGACCATCCGCCTTAGGAAGCAACGCTGCAATTTCTGAATCCACTTGTTCGCCAGGCAACTCGGCAAGTGTTGTTTTGGCGGCCTGCGACAACTCGGCATCTTTCTCAACAGAAATCTTCAACAATGAACTCAGGCTGGAAACGTCTCCAACTCGCGACAGCGCATTAACCGCGGATAGTCGCACTGCCTTAGGACCTTGCTCTGCAGCGTTCAGGACAGCAACCAGCACCACCGTTTCTTTTCGATCAGCCATCGCCTGCACAATTAACGCGGCTCTCTCTGGTGTTGCGCTGGTCAGTTCTTGTGCAAGTGATTGATCAATTTCGCTTCCTGAAAATTCTCTCGCTGTTCCCAGAGCAAGTCGAAACAAATCTCGATCCGAAGATCGCAACAATTCCACCAGCAATGGAACTCCATCATTGCCGCGCGCTAAAATTGCACCGCGAGTTGCTTCGATGATTCTCTGGGCTGGCACTTCTGATTTTCGGACCTGATCGTAGATCGCGATTGCTTCAGCGGCATCGCCGTCGCTGTGAAATCGCTCTGCGCACAAAACACAGCCTTCAGCGACGGCAGAACGGACATCCGCTCCCGTATCCGCAAGGGCAGCGCGAAGAGCCGTGGCGGCGGCTTCATTTCCAATGCGTCCCAGGGCAACAGCAGCGGCTGAGGCGACTTCAGCGTCGTCGACACGGAGCCTGGCGATCAGCGTTGTGACAGCCTCGGCATCACGACGAACACCAATCGAGTTAATCGCACCAACCAGCAGTAGACCTTCCAGAGAGTCGACTGCTGACCGTAATGCCTGATCGGCTTCCGGGCCTGGAATTGCTTCCAGTGCGATGCGAGCCCAGGAAGAAAGTTGAGCATCCGGCAGAAGTTTGGCAAGATCCTGGACTGCTGCCGCCGAGCCATAAATCGCCAACTGTTTACATGTGATTGCCTTGTCCGCATTCGGCGCATCTGACCGCAAGACGGCCAAAAGCTCGTTTTCTTTTTCCGGTGACGTCGATGGTCCATCGGCCGGGGCAGGCCGGGCCGATATGAAAGTTGACGCAATCAAAATGATGGCCGCCGACAAGAGTCGCAACTTTTGCATGGTTCTGGTTTCCTGACAAAATGAATTCAATTGAAAAGAGAGAATGAATAAAACCCGCTCAGGGACAAAGCAGATGGACGAGACGACGGCTCATCGCTTTGTTATCCCCGGCCATTTCGAAAAATGGCAACGCGTTGGTTTTCAAGGGCTGAGACTCACAAAACTTTTGCGATCACAGTCTCCAGGGTTCTCTAAGTGCTTCCGAGCGCAGCCGATTGGCTTGCTCGTCATTGATGAACTCATGTGTCGTATTGTCGTATTTCACCGTTCGACCAAGATGCAATGCTATGTTTGCCGCATGACACGCAATGTGCGCGTTGCAGGCCGCATCAGCATTTCCTCTGGGCTGACTGCGAGTCTTCACACAGTCAAGAAAATCACGAACGTGGAACGTTGCCGGATAACCGCCGATCTCTTCAACCGTTCTTCCAGCAAGCAGTGCGGGTGAACTGAGCACAAGCTTGCCACTATCGCCCGCTTCAACCCAGCCGGTCTCTCCTTCAAATCTCACAGGGCAGGAACCCAGTGGAATCCAGCCTGTTTCACGGAAGATCAGTTCCGTTCCGTTTTCGTATCGAGCAACCAACTGCCCGTCTTTCGGCGCATCGTATTCCACTGGAGGAGGGCAATCATCAACAGCCCACTGACAAAGGTCAACGCAATGCGAACCCCATTCGAGGACTCCGCCTCCGACGAGTCCGCCACCTTTTTCGAAATTGAATCCGTCCAGCAGTTTTGCATTGAAAGGGCGCCAGGCAGCAGGGCCAAGATACATATCCCAATCAACCACCTGCTTGTCGGGTTCAGTCTCAGGAACCAGCCAGCCGCTCATCATCGCCTGCATTCCAGCGGGATGCGCATAGACTCGTTTGATCTTGCCAAGCTTTCCAGTCCGTGCCAGCGCACAGGCGAAGGCAAAGTGAGGCAGATTTCTGCGCTGCGTACCGGCCTGAAAAACTCGGCCTGTTCGTCGCATTGTTTCCGCGAGGATCAGACTCTGAGCAATGTTCTTCGTGACCGGTTTTTCACAGTACATATCCTTGCCGGCTTTTGCGGCATTCATTGCCATTGTCGCATGCCAGTTTGGACCAGTGGCGATCAGCACAGCATCGATATCTTTACGATCCAGCAGCTCCCGAAAATCGCGATACATCGCACAGCTTTGATTGCCGTACTTTTCGTCAGCCATCTTCTTGACAGCAGCGCGACGAGTTTCTTTAACATCGCAGACTGCGACAAACTGCACATCTTTCTGTTCCAGAAAACAACCCAGGTCGTACGTACCTCGATTTCCAATGCCAATGCCACCCACAACAACTCGTTCACTCGGGGCGACAAAACCATCTCGGCCCAGAGCAGAGCTGGGGATAATTGTGGGAGCCATCACGGCAGCTCCCGTCGCTGCCAATGTGGTTTTCAAAAATCGGCGTCGAGGAAACTGCGGCGTGCTTTTCGACATGAATCTCTCCTGAATGTGATCGGTGGGGGATCAATGCAACACTGCCTGCTCGCTTGCTGTGATCAGACAGAGTTTGGACAGCATAGTCCCGCCAGGATCTCATTGCCACACACACAGCCTGTGAGTACCAGGCAAACGGTCGGGTCAAACCTTCGCATTTGCACAAATGCAGCAGGCGCTTCGAATCAGGCAGCATCCATGCTGCACCGATGCCGAATCAGAATCGGGCAGAGCAGGAAAGACCATCGCAGGGCAGGGCAGCGAGGAATACGGAACTGCGATCGAACATAACTATTCGGCAGGCATTGGATCGGCCGTGGGGCGATCGACCGTTTCGTACAATTCCGCGAGCGGCACCAGCAGTTCTTCCAGTTTTTGCAGGTAGTCGTCTTCGGACATCGCATCTTTCTGCCCGCGCAACTCTTCCAGCCTGGCTTCCAGCTCATCACGACGCTGCCTTTGTTCAGGACTGAGTCGCCGCTCCTCGTCGCTGCGAATGAGGTGCCAGCGCGCGGCAACCGAGCCATCGACTTCGGCCGGATTGTCTACCGTTTCAACGATGCGATCTCGTTCGTACAACTCCGAACGAATTCCTTTTGCATCACCATTATCGTCAAGCAACGAGTGCTCTGTGGCCAGGCGACCTTCGGTTTTATAGAACTCTGCAGTGCGACGTGACGCAAACAACCACGCCTCCAGAAGTGACGTTTGCCCATCGCGATTGATGTCTGCATCCAGCGTGCTGATCGCCAGCGACATCGCATCACCAAAGCGACTGTATTGAATCTGATTGCCGTCCTTTGTTGCGGTGATGACTACTCGCCCTTTGCCCGATAGAGCATTTACAAACGGTGCGGTACACGAAGCACAGGCAACAACGGCAAGCGGTCTTTTTAGAGGACGACAGATGTCAGCCAACTGTCCCGCTGTGACATCCGGGCCACGCAGATTCCAGCTTGCTTCTCGACCGTCGAAAGTTCCATGCCCGATGAAGACCAGCCAAACCGGTTCCGTTGATTCAGTTTTTCCTGCAGTCTCAATAATTTGTTTCAGACGCTCCAAATCTGTCGCCGCCTGAGGCGTCTCCTGAACGGATTCGCCGGACGTTTCGTTTTTTCCAATAACGTTGCACTGAATTCCAGCACGCGTGGCCGCCTCTTCCCATCTGCCGCACCAGCTGGAAAAGATCTGACGATACTCATCAGTCCCCGGCGAGCCGACGACGATGATCAGCTCCTGTTGCACTGCGGCGGACGGCTCCTGAGCGGTGGCACAAGGCAACGTGAAGAACACTGCCAATGCAGAAAGAATGAAAGCTGTTTGATTGATGCAACCTGCGAAATTCATTCTGACACACATCATGGCAATCCCCTCCGACGGCGCAATGTCCAGTCAGTCGCAAGGCAAGCCACAGCCGCCAGAAAAATCCACCACGAGTGCCAGATTGGCCACGACCAGACTTCCACCAGCGGAGCGCTGCCTTCTGGAAGGCTGTCCACAAAACTCTCCAGATCACTCAGTGCTATCGTGCGACCGCCGGTGATATTGGCAACAGCCTCCAGGAACTTTCGATCCACCTGAACAGACTTCAATTCTTTTTGATCAGGCTGACTGGCCCAGCCGGTTGTCGCGACAAGAGGCTCCGTTGATTCTTCATCCGTCAGAGTGGCCGAGACTGTAGCTGTCCAGGCTCCAGCCTGTGACGCTGCCACGGTGGCTTCGAACATTCCGGAATTTGTGTCCGAAGGTTCTCCCGCCATTTCAAAGGATTGTCCGTCCGGACTTGTCACCGAAAACTTCACATCGGCATTTTCGCGCGATTCAAAATCTGCGCCGCGAATGAAGGCCGTAATTTTGACAGAGCCCGTCCCTAATGACGGTTCTTCTCGAACATTCAACTCCAGCTGCCGGGGAACATCAGCCACCAGCCAACGCACCATTTGTCGACACGCACGAGCATGATCACCAAGATCTTCTTCCGGAACGTCGCCGGGAGCTACGACACCTCCGTCAGCCAGATTTGCGGTCGTCACATTGAGACCATGAAGCTTGCGAAGGCCTTCGCTAAGCCGCCATCTCCAAAGGTCGCCAATGCACAACGCAGCCGTTCGGCCTTTGCCAAATCTCTGAACAACCAACGCGGGCCAATGATTGTCCTGTTCATCCTGAACCTCCGCCATCACGACGGCTCCGGGTCGAACAAATGCGGATGAATTCAACGTCCGAAACTCCGGCATCGACTTGATTCGTTCTTCTTCGGCAACCTCATCCGGCCGCAGCCTGATCCACGGCTGCAACCATCCGTCTCGCGTCAGACTCAGATGAACGCCGGTGTCCGGCGACTTCATTTCACGACTCAAATCAACCGGCAGCATTTCGCCAATCGGTGTACGATCATAATCACCTTGCCGGAACGCTTCCTGACCGCCCATCATCAGCAGGCCGCCCCCGCGACGAGACACATAGTCGTAGATCAACTGCATCTGATCAGCGAGGAAGAAGTCGGCTTCAATATCATCCAGAATAATTGCATCGTATTGAAACAGTTCTTCAGCCTTCTCGGGAAATCCACCGCGCAGTTCTTCGTCGTCTTTAGTATTCAGTCGAACCAGGACTGGTTCGTCATATTCTTCGGCAACTTCTGCATCGCCGTCCTTGAAACCTCGAAACAGCGAATTCGATCGTTCCCCGGCGTTACCTCGAAAGTCAAACTTTGCTTCTTTGCGAGCAATCCGAATCAACGCCACCATTTGCAACTGCGGATCAGTTTCAATGGCACGACGCAGAAATTTGAATTCCCAATTCGGGCGTCCGGAGACATACAAAATTCGGCGAGGCACCGAGCCTCTTTCTACTGTGATCAACTGTTCGTTATTGACCGCTGTGGATTCGGTTAACACATCATTGCCATCTCCATCTTTTAGTGATGCTTTGAGCGTGTAGAAGACAGTACCGGCCTCGGTCGGTCGATGTCGAAACTTCAGCGGCGAAGGATCCTGAACATCGCGACTTTGAGTTTCAATAGGAGTGCCTGCAGCATCCATCAGTGTGACCGAAACTTGTCCAGCCGTTGCATTAACAATAGTCGGCTGAACCTGAATCGTGACAGGTGAATCATCAAAAGCCGTTTGAGTAACGGAGTATGTCCCTACCGCAACATCCGGCTGATTTTCACTCTCCGGTGGCAGCACGGGAAAGACAGGCGGCATGCCTTTCAAATCATCCAGCGAAGCTGTTGCATCCGTCGCAATTCCATCCGATAAGAGTATTACGCCGGCCAGCGGCTGCCCTTCATATCGCTGTTTGAGTTGTTTGAGCGATGTCTGCAGACTGGATGCTGTTCCATCGAATTCGACCGCATCGAAATGGTCCACTTGCTGAAGCCTGTCGGCAATAGTGTACCGGCGAAGCTCAAAATCCTGACCAAGCCGTGTCAGCCAGCCGACAGGCTCCGTTTTTTCACCATTCTTCAGAGCTTCAATCACCGCATCCGCACGAGTCGCGCCGCCGGATTTGGCGACGACCAGATGACTACGGCTGATGTCTGTTACCACGGCAACAACATTCGCTCCGGATCTTGGTCGCGAGCTGCTCCATAACGGATTCACCAGACAAATCGTAAGCAACAGCCAGCCTGTGATTCGAAGGACTGGACCAAGCGGCGCGGTTCGGACCTGTTTGCGATTCAACAACAATGCCAGCACAACACCAAGAGCGGCGATGACAAGTGCGGGAATGATCCAGGCTCGATCTCCAATGGACAGAGTTGCAATCTGCGGGATCACCATTGAAGAGACATCTGGCATGAAGGTTTCACACTTAGACAGATAAATCACGACTCAGAGAACTGATCGAGTAACAACCATAATGATTCGCACGATCCTGAATCACCCGTTGAATTCTCATCCCTTGAAAATACCGTGGATTCTCAATGCGACAAATATCACCCGCACTGTGCTCTATTACAGGAGCAAAGTAAACTCAATCAGTCATCGTCTATCCAGGATTTTGAGCCGCCCTCCGCCGCAGTTCCAGATGTTCATCAATAAGGCATGATTGCAGTATGGAAGACATCTGACACTGTATTCTTGTTCAAGACAGCCTGCGATCGAACAGTGAGAACATGTCGGCCTCGCCTGAGAAATGGCCGGGACAAACTCTGATGCACCGCGATAAGGCGACTACTTCACTGGCGATCGATGGAGAACATCGACGATTGTTCGTTATTTTGGCGGCGATTTTTCCACACACCCAACCAATCATCGATCATCCACAGGATTAATTCGCCAGCCTCCGATCCATGCGTCATAGGGGATGAAATCCGCGGGCATCGGCTGGCCAATCAACGGCAATACCCATCGGGCTGTCCCGGCAATGCCTGATTCCTGTGAATCAACCTCATAGGCTTCGTACACCACGGCGTTTGAGGTCGTTGCACGCAGCAAACCAAGCGCCATGACGGCTTCCCGCCGAACCTCCGGCTGCTCCGGTGGAATCGACATGCGATCTTTGACTCGTGCTTCGTATTTTCCAACCAGCGACGGCTCCGGATTCTTTTCGAACAGAATTCCCAACGCCCACAAGGCGGACGCTCGTTTCTGAGGAGTACCTGGCGCGGATTTTGAGAACTGCTGTTCCAGCAGCGGCTGGATTTCTCTCATGCGAACAAGCCCGGCGTATTGAAGCAACATCGCCTCTCGCAACGCAGTATCGTCCGGACCAAAAGTTCCATTCGCGAGGCGAGCATCCGCAACCTCAATGTAGTTTCGAACCTGCTCACGAATGGTCTCATCTGGTGACAACTGAATTAACCACGCGGCTGAGATGCTGACTTCATCTTTGGGATAATCCAGCAAAGCAAAACATGGCACGGAAAACTGGGATGCGTGCAACTGCCCCAGAAGCACAAGACTCTGCTCAATTCCCTGCCAGTCCGATGAATCAGGTTTGAGCATCCTGCTTGCCTGTTCCACAATCTGATCCTTCAGTTCCAGGTGATCAGTCGCCACTGCCAACAGCATCTGACGGGCCACGTTTCGCACTTCGATGTGCGTGTCGCTCAACTGCTGATGCAGCCAGGCGATCCGTTCCGGATCTGGAAACAACTTGATCACTCGAGCGGCCGTCATTCGAACAGTTGCGTCGCGATGCTGGCAACCGATTTGCAAATGTTGAATCAGCAGGTCGGGCTGGTATCGAAACACCTGTAACCAGGCAGCCGACGCGACCCCATCTGAAGAATCCGTACAGAGGGTTGCGGCCATCGCAGGAGCGTCGACCTTTTTTCCATCCAATAATACAAGTCCCAGAAGTCGGCTGGAAACATCTCCTTTGATCAGAGATTCGGCTGCGACGCTGGAGCGATCCGGATCCAGAACTGCGGCCGCATGAGCCGCTGCGGTTCGCTTTGCATAGTCGACTGCCGAAGCGTTTGCAATGTCAATCAGCATGGCGGCGGATGAAACGTCACTCAGGGCAGCCAGACCTTCTGCTGCAAGACGAAACGAAATTCCCGTGGTATGCGAATCGGAAATTCGAGGCTGCCAAAGCTCGATCGCAGAGGTAACTTTCCAGCGTGCCAACGCCGGCTCAATCAGCAGTCGCTGTGAATCCGTCCCTTCTTGTGCCAAACGGATCAGCAGCGGCGCCGACGACTCAATATTCCCGGATGCCAAAGCTTTCGCGCAGGCATATCGGATGCGATTGTTCTTTGTCGACTCCGCGACCGTCATCAGCGTCGGTCCAGCAGATGAAATCTCAGTAAGACCAAGCTCAGCGACTCGCGCCAATGACAAGGCTGCAACTTCCTGCATTTCAGCGTCTGTTGCTTCTTTGAGCACTCGTTCCCAAAGAGGGACAAAGCGTTCATTGAGCCGACGAACTTCAGTGGGAAGTGGAATATACGGATCCAGGTGCATCCGCATTGGCAACTTTTGAAACCTGACAATGTGCGGCAGGTAAATTGCTCCCGTGTACACACCCTGCGGCGAATACTCAGGATCAGGAGCGCTCGGTGAAGTGACTGGTGGACTTGCAGGCTGAAATGCAGATGCAGACTTTGCAATAATGCAAAGCAATGATATGAGAAACGAGAGAGTAAACTTCATAGGACAGCCCCAAACGTCAACAAGTCTGCACTTTCAATGATTCGTGTGCTGGATAAAGTCGTGGACCATCCAAACACCATGAGAATACTCACAGCCCGTTAGTCAGGCCGAGTCAGACGAAGCACCTGGATATACAAAACAACCATCAGCACACACGAAGTGATTCCTGTGATCCACCACGCTGAAGGAACAAGGTTGTAGGATTGAAATCCCTCCGCCTGCATCGCATTCAAAGCGGCGGCCATCGGATTGAGTCGAAGAGCCTGTTGCACAAAATCAAATCCGAACGGTGCATCACGATTCATCCAGATGAGCATTGTGCCGCCAAAGATCGCCGCTAACGCTCCATAAGAAACAGTCGTGGCAACGGCCGTAGAGCGAAAGAAACTGCTGATTGTCGCACTGACGAGCATGGACAATACAGCCGCCAGAACAAGACTGATCAGAACTTGCACGACCTGCGGCTGCAGCGTCGGTTTAATCAGCATGATCACGGCATATCCTGGCAGTGTGGCGCACAGCAGCAATGCCAGAGTCAGCAAAACGCTGATCAATTTGCCTCGCAGAATTCGGCCAGGAGTCAGCGGCGTGACTCGCAGAAGATTCCAACTGCCTGCTTCCATTTCGCCGGCGATCATTCCGGAGGCAAGACCAGGAGTCAGCAACACAATCAGAGCAACCTGCAATACGATGATCAAAGCGCCGGTGTATTCCACGCCACGTGATTCGGTCCCCTGCGCGGAAGCGAGTGTCAACAGCAGAGACAATACCGCACAGCCAGCGACAAGCCGCAGCAGCCAGTGCATTCGTCCAAATTGCCGACACTGAAATTCTTTGACCATAACGGGATTGACCAAAGGCGGAATCCCGGATGAACGGCGCTGAGGATCCACGAGGTAAAGCACTCGTCGACTGGCCTGAATCCATTGTGATTGATCGTCTGTGATGTAACCCTGCGAACGTGAACGATCCAGCAGGGAGTGGCTGAGTCTTCGGATACAAACAATGCTGCCCACAACAATAAAACAGACAGCAAAACCAATGTACCAGGTAACCACGTCCCGCGTTTCGATCAGTCCTGATCCGCCGACTGAGCCTTGATTCAACATCTGCATCAACGAAGGAATCGGCGAAATCAATTTGACCCACTGAAACATCTTCGCAATCGGACTTGTACCACCGGGAAACAATGCGTCCGGAAAAAACGGAATAACGGTCATCGCAAAGGTAATTCCGTAACTCCACCGCAAAGCCGATTCAGTACTGCGACAAAACGTACCAACAAGGAGGCCCACTACGATCAACTGAGATGAAACCAGAAGAAGGAACAAGTAGAGCTTCAGAATATCATCCGTAAGCGACAGCCCGCCCATCAGAAAGCAGCAGGCCAGAGCCGGCAGAGTGGCAAACAGGAGTAGAATCACAAAACCCAGCATCGCCAACGCCTTACCCATGTAGATCGAAGTGCGCGACAGAGGCGAGTTGAGCAACAACTCCAGCGTTCGGCGGCGAATTTCAGTAACGAGTGCAGTTGAGGGAAAGACCGGGACAATCAAAATTGCTGCAGCCAGCATTGCGTACGTTAACCACTGAAAGACCGCACGGCCTTTGCTTCCATCCAGATCGACGATGCCACTTGTCGGCCACTTCAACAACACAATGCCAGAGAAAACAACCGCGACGATTACAAAAATCGCCAGCGTCTTTGTGCTCCGAAGCAACGCCAGAAGTTCGCGTTCAATGATGATAAGGCAACCATTCATCGAGACACCTCCGGCGCCGACGGACGCGACGAAGCAGCCAATTCTGTTCGTTCCGCCTCGGCAACTCGAGCAGCAGAAACAAACGCTTCTTCAAGATCACCAGCGACTTCACGAAACTGCGAAACATGATCGCCGGAACTGATCAAAAAACGAAGCAGGTCGGCCATCTTTTCGTCGTTCGCAGAAGTGCGGCATCGAATGATCGACTCGGCTTCTGAAACCGTAATTTCCGCATCGGCTTCCAGTTGTGGACGTATTCGCTCTGCAGCCGCCAGGATTGTTGACGACGACAAATACTGAATCTCAATCGTTCGTCTTTGCGACAGTTCGCGAGTCACTTCCTGCAGCGTTCCCACAGCTCGCAATTTTCCACCGGCAACAATCGCGATCTGATCACAGATGCGAGACAATTCTGGAAGAATATGACTGGTGACAATCAGAGTACGTCCCTCGGCAGCCAGTCGCATCAGAATCGTTCGCATCTCAATACGTGCCTCCGGATCCAGACCGTTGGCCGGTTCATCCAGAATCAACACTTCCGGATTGTGCAGTAAAGTTCGGGCAATCCCTATTCGCTGCTGCATGCCATGACTCAGACTTTCCACATACCGATCCTGCATCCACACGGCGTTAGTCAGATCAAGAACTTCCGACACTCGCTTCTGTCGCTCCTTGCGCGGAATTCCAAACGTGGCTCCGAAGAAGTCCAGATATTCGCGAACTCGCATGTTGTCGTATGAGCCAAACTTGTCCGGCATGTAGCCCACCAGCCTGCGGACTTTGTTCAACTCCCGCACACAATCGGCGCCGCCAATTCGGGCATATCCGGATGTCGGCCGAGACAACCCGACCAGAATGCGAATCGTCGTCGTTTTTCCGGCACCGTTGGGACCAATGAACCCAAGGATGCTGCCGCGATTCAAAGTCAGCGACAATTGGTCGAGCGCGATAAACTCACCATAGTGTTTCGAGAGTTCATGAATCTCAACAACAGGGGCCTGATTCGACATGTTCGTTTCGCTCTCAACAACAAAAGAAATTCAAAAACTTTTTTCTACCAGGAACGCCTGACAAAACTGGGACTGGCTTCCCGAACAAATCAGAAAACGCTGTCAAATCCGCTCTGGCAGGGTGCCCATCCTGGCCTTTTAAGTGCCTCGAAGGGCAAAGAAGAATAGCGCCCGTCAACTGTCAGGAATTTGCGACGTCCAGACACACATTCAACAGCCAACAGCCAGCAGCCAGCACTGCGAAGCTGTCGAAAGCCTTTCCGATATCTACGGCTGCCGACGTCCCTTCAACGACAGCAGCGCTCGCTCAATCCGCCAGCTGTCATCCTGTTCGCCGGTCATGTCATCCGCAGCGATCTCCGAATCCAGACCGCTCACATTGATTAGCAGATAAAGTTTCCCGGTAAGACAGGTTGCTCGAACGGCATCGGCTGGAATCGACATCGACTGACTTCCCAATGGACTCCTCAATTCCGAAACCGTTTGCAGGTTATCTCTTCCACCCGCCTGAATAGTCACCATCCTCGATCCCGCTCGGATCAGCAGTTCCAATTCTGCCGTTTCAGGATCAAACGGCCGACAAGCGTCGGGGATCGTGAACTCCAGCAATGTCTGCGCGGGCGATTCCTGAGGCTGCCACTGCATTTTGATATTACTGAACACACTACTCATACCGCCATTGGCTAATGGAACCGACCGATACGAAAGTAAAGCGGCCGGAATCGCAAAGGGCTTTCCAGCCTCGGGAGACAGTAGTTCCAGCGGCTGAACGACAAGGACATTTCGCTTTCGACGAATTCCGTCACCGCCAATCAACAACGAACTTTTCTCTGACTCATCCCAAAACAGAATTGAGGGCGACGTTGGAAACGAGCCAAGTTGACTTTCCACGGAATCAGTAAAAACAGACTTCAGCAATTTCGCTCGATACAATTGTTCGTCGGACAGAAGGTTCGTTCGAAAGAACTGTCCAGCGGCAAGCAAGTCGACCGCATCTGCGCGAAATGATCCATCTGCAGCAATGCTGATGGCTAGATTTTCGTGATTGATGCCTGCCAAAATTGCGTCCCCGGAAGCGAATTCCGTATCAGACTGAATCGTGCCTCGAATACCGGTTTCGTCAAATGTCGCGAAGGCTCGTGATGGTGCCCGAACACTCTGAGTCGCCGACATCGAGTAGGTTCGCAATCCGGCCGGTTGCTTCAAACGCATCCATGAGATCTCATGCGGACCGTCCCAAACCAGACGTCGGTAGTCGGAGTTGGTCGCGTCGGCAAGCACATCAAGCTTTGCAGAATCCTGCGATGACACCTGTAACTCTGTGGGAGCCGGAACAAAGGCCGTGACAAACCCGTCGGCCGGGTATTCACTGAAACCGGGCGATGACTGAATCACAGCAGTCTCAATAATTGTCTCCGGAGCGACTGAACGTATTCGATAACCAATGGCTGCAACAGGCAGGGCCGCAAGGATTGCCAGGCAGGGCAGGGCAACGACAAGCCGCTCCCCCTGTGCCCGTCGCTGAAAAAACAGTCCAGCAACAATCAGGCATACCGGGAAAACGATCAGCAGCATAAGGGCTACGTTTCGCGATGGGATCTGATACCCCACCAATGCAGCAGCGGCATCCGATGCTGCAGCCTCCGAAATCAACGGTGGGACGTGAGGAGAGAAAAATGACTCAAGGATTCGTCGCGAAGATGCAATCATTGAAAACGCCGGGATGCCGGGACGAGTCTCCGCATTGGGCTCCATAAATACTTCTGAAGAAATCGTCGTCACAACAACGACGCCTCGCCCGATTTCTTTTCGTATTGCCACCGGCCAGCCATCCACCGACCAGATCGTTTCTCCAGAACCTGGCAGAACCCGCAGGTAGCGAATCGGCTCGGGAAACTGGCGGTTGACTGAGCGAACCGGATACTGTGTTTGCGAGTACTCCGGATTAATTTCCAGTGTCACCTCATTCGTTGATGTTTCTCCCGCGAGAGTCATCGGCAAACTATCGCCCAGCAGTGCCTCTGCGACGTCAAGCCCGGTGCGATCCAATGTAATCAGCAATCGACCACCACGTTGTAGCCATAATCGGATTGAGTCGCAGGCTTGTGGATAATTCACCAGTTGCGAATCGCAGATCGCCAGTTGATCCAAAGGATCCAGGCATTCCACATTCGTCGTGAGGTCTGACGCAATAATTTGAGCAACCGCTGCAACAGCTCCGGAACTATGACGCATCACCGCCATCAATTGATGAACAGCGTACTCGCTTTGTCGATCTGGCCCAGACTCGCCCATGAGCCCGGTCACCGCCATCGTGCTTCGCTGCGTAACTCCGGAAAACGAAGGTATCTCCCGATCATGTTTCTCGTGCCGAATCACCCCGTCTTCTTTGCCATCCGGAAAAAACAGGTACTGAAAGTCGACGTTTCCATGATCTTCGACTGTGCTGATACGAACAGGCCAGCTCGTATCAAAAGCGACGCGAGGAGGCACGGTGATTCGCCGTGCAAATTGCTGACCGCCAGAACCTGACGGCGTCACCACAATCAGACTCGAAGCAGGTTGATCATCCAAATTCGAGACCTTGCCAAGTACTGTTCCCCAGCGATTAGCAACGAATCGACCAATCCCTCCAGACCGCATGCTGACTGAAACTTTGCCGACATCATTCGCTTCGGTCGCAATCGGGGACGTCGATGCCGATTCCGACACTTCATCCCCTGCCAGTGCATCAACACCCAAGATTAGAAATGCCAGCGAAAGCAAGACCGTCGCTCGTCTGTATTGCGGAAGGACTTGTCTCTCGCGCAGTAGTGCCGGGATTGGGGAAAACGTTTGCATCGGGCGGTCTATAGAATGCTGAGTGGGAATTCGTCGACTTCGACGCTAATTGAAGCCATCTGTCAGCTATTCAACAACTCACCCGCAGGCAGAAACGTCCACAGATTTCCAATTGGCCACCAGAAAGGCTGCCTTCGGGTTCGTTGCCCATTCAATTCCATGAACGGTCGCAACGATCAACCGAAAATTTGCCATTGGCAAACGTCGCAAGATCAATTGGGCGGAGACTCAAGCTGCGAAAACCGCACTGGCAATCGGCCCCAAAAGCAGTGCTCCTATTGCCGACTAAGATGATCCTGAAGTGTCCGCCACACCAATCAGGAAGCATGAGCCCTAAAGCTGGCCCGCACATTTTGCCTCAACCGCGTTTTCGTCAAACACGCCCATCACTTTACGGCCGAGCTGCATGAACTCGGACAATCGGTCGAGCCGGTGTCTCCATTTCCTCACGACGATTCGCCGCTTCAATCTCCTGGCAAGTCCCGCAAGAGCGAGTCGTCTCCGTCATTTCGCCGTCAATCTCGACTCCGCAGCGCTGGCAGATGTAACCGCGTTGAACCAACATTGAAATTCTCATAACAAGGTCGCCCATGGAAAGCTCGGATCAGACTAAGTGAGTCAAGAAAAATTCATTCCCAACGGTTGTAGTCCTTAACCACCAACTGACCAGGCAACACCTGACTAAAATCATGCGTCCAATGAGCCAACTTCGCGAAGACGCTCGTAAAACGTGCAGAATCTCGGCGACGAATGAACACACGGGTGAGTCTCCATACCGGTTCCTGCGGCCCCCACGACAGCTCTCACGCCCTGGACGATTTGCCATTCGACGTCACTGTTGAGCGTCACTGTTGAGCGTCATTCGAATCGGCGTTTACCGCAACTTGATTTTCCCCAACACCCGGATCAGTCTCATCCGTGTCGGCTGCTCGCTGCAGATCCTTCAGACTGAAACCAAGCTGCTGCACGAAGTACAAGCCCAGCATCGTCACAGGAATGTACATGCTCATCTGATAATAGACGGATGCTCCAAGGACCAGCGAAGGATCCGGTCGCAACTGTTGAGCATTCATGCTGACCTGGAAACACATCTGAATGACACCGAAGTAGCCAGGTGTCGATGGAATGGTCACTCCAAAAGCGGTCACTCCTGTCACAATCAGACCTGTGGCCAGAGTGACGTCAATCTGAAAAGCCTTCAATGCAACGTAGGCAATCAAACCGTTCAATAACCATTGGACCAACGAACTCACCGTAATCAGGAAGACAGCCTTTCCGCTTCGCAATGCTGCAAGTCCATCAGCACCTTTTCGAAGCATGTCCAGAACGCCGGTGGTCAGTTTCGCTGGAAGAAACGGAAACAAGCTGAAGCACCACGACATGAATTTCAGAAACACGTCTGTCCAAATGAGATAAACAACAACACCGATGACGACACATGCTGCGAAGGCCCCAAGCAACAACGCACCGTTGCGATAGCTTTCAGGCAGCTCATCGGTAAACATCAGGCCGACGCCAAACAACGCCAGGATCGCAAGCACATCGAAAATCCGTTCCAGTACAACAGTCGACAGAACTGTACTTGCCGGAACGCCGTACTTCTTTCGAACAACAAACACCCGAATAAATTCCCCCAGATGCGCGGGAAGCAGATTGTTTGCTGCAAATCCAATCAGCATCGGACCAAACAACTGCTTTGTTGTCAGAGGCGAGACAGGTGCGAGCAACCATTGCCAGCGCATGGTCTTCAGCCAATAAAAGCCGAACAGCAACAGCAGCATGATTGGCAACGACCAATAGTTGGCCCCGGAAAATCCGGCCTTTAGCTGCTCCGCGTTTGTGTCCTTCAGCGACCAGGCGAAACAACCAACGGAAACCACTATCCCTAGTATCAAAAAGAATGCACGCTTCATGGAGTAGTCAATTCAATGTCGTGGAATCCTGGCCGCAGTAACAGCATCTGCATTGTCCAGTATGCATTGTCCAGTATGAAGATGAGACACAGGAGTGATCCCGTTCGCGTGTTGTCGTTTACGTCGCGGAGTACTCATCAAACCTCGATCGGTACTCGTCAGGAATTTCCAGAGACTCAAGCGGTTGCCCCGGACGCACAACACAGCATACGGTTTTCATCGTTCCTCGTGCGACGATGCGATCACCGTTCTGGAATGTCACATCGAAAGTCAGCGACTTCACACCGATCCGCTGAATCGTAAACGTGACGGACAAAACATCCTCATACCGCGCCGGCGATTCAAAGCGACATTGCGCTGAAACACGTGGCCAGCCAATCGTACTTCCGTCGGGCAGATGACGAACGATCGAAAGCCCCTGAGCACGAAAAAATTCGTGTTCAGCCTGCTCCATCCACTTGTAGAAATTTGAAAAATGAACAATGCCGGCCATGTCTGTTTCGCAAAACTCAACACGCCGAGTAGTCTTGTATGACGATGCCATTGAATTCCCATTTTCAACGCGATATTCCCACAGCGCAACCGCGACTCGCACGGAGCTTCAAAGCCTGTGAATCGGCCGAATGATAGCGTCCAGAACAACGGAAATTGAACATTCCTCAACTCGCTGACGCGGATTCCCCGGATTCAGGCTCGATCCTGAACGGAAATCAACGCACGTACAGGAACTCCTTGGTATTGAACATCGCATGGGCCATCGTTTGCCACAGTTCTTCGCTGCTCAGCCAGTCCCCTTCGGCGAGCTGTTCGGCGACTGCAAAATCACCAACGGCGTCGGCCCATCGCGATAATTCTTCACTGGCGGCTTCGCGACCAAAGGCCTTCAGAAACATGTGCTGCAAACGCGACTCCACATAACGATCCGGCCGCACAATCAGTTGCCTCGCCCAGTACGCAGCCTGGTCCATCACAAACGGATCATTCAAAAGTGTCAACGACTGAGCAGGCGTTGTTGTCACATCTCGTCGACCAGCGGGAATCTTCGGCGACGGTTGATTGAATGTGGCCAAAAATCGAGGCGGCTCCATGATGGTGACTTTCGTGTAGATTGAACGCCGCCCCTGTCCGTCAAGTGGCCCCGAAAACAATCGCTTCTGCGAATCCTCGCTCAGTCGACAGGGGTTCGTCGTGGGGCCATACAGTGACGCATCCAGCCGACCAGAGACCACAAGCATGGCATCACGCAACGATTCCGCGTCCAGTCGCTGAACGGGAAAATGATGCAGCAGCCGATTCGCGGGATCGACATCCATCGCCCTCGCATCTGCCTGCTGCGACTGTTGCCACGTACGACTTTCAAGAATGTCCCGAACAAGTTTTTTTGTCGACCATCCGTCTTCCATGAATCGACGTGAAAGATAATCAAGCAACTGCGGATGTGAAGGCCGATCGCCCAGATGACCAAAGTCGTCCGTCGTCGTGACCAAGCCAGCACCAAACATCCAGTGCCAGACTCGGTTGACGTAGACTCGTGCCGTCAGTGGATTCTTCGCGCTGGCGACAAGCTCTGCCAACTCAAGTCGATTGCGATTCTCCTGGTGCACACCACAAATATCGGCAAGCAATTCAGGAACTCCGTGAGGAACAGGACTTCCCAGCTGATCGTAGTCGCCGCGAATATTCAGCCGATAGTCCAGCGCACTGTCGATGTCTACCATGCCATTGACCGTTTCCGGTTCCGCAAGTTTCCTCTCCAGTTCCCGATATCGCTGCACCTGCGAATAGATCGCGGAATCTAACGCTGACGCTGACGCTGACGCTAACGCTGACGCTGTTGCTGCGGTTGCTGCTGTTGCATCATTCCGGAGTAGACCCGTCGACAGCATCCAATTCAGCAATCGCACATCATCATCGTTCGCCTCATTCTGGCGCCAGGCAATAACCGCATCTTTCAGCACAACTTGATAGCGGAGAATGACTTCATCCAAAGCAGCCGGTGCGTCCGCCTCGAAGAGCGGCAAGCAATAAGTCAGTTCATCAAGCGGCGAAAAAGGAGCCACATGCCTGACGACTCGACTAATCTGAAACCAGCTTCGAGGATCTGCGGCCTGCTCCTCAGAACAGGCTCCCCCCAGTCCAACACGCGGCGGAAAATTCGGATTACTCGTTTTTGTGGCGAACTCCACGTAGACGTTTCGATCCAATGAGGACAGACCGTCCACCATTTGCCATTTTGCCACGCGGTCAACCAGATACTGTTGCCTTTCGGTCAGAAATGCATTGTCGACAACGACACGTCGAGCAGCAAAATCACCACCAGCCACTTCAAAACTGAGGTTGCCGTTTCCGATCGATTTCGTCCACGGCGTTCTCAACGCACCATTCATTCGTGGCGACAGACTGTTTGTACACAAGCCACCCAGCAAAACAGACTCAACAACTTTGTCTCCATCCAGAGCAATGACAAAATCGCCACGGGGTGTGATGTCACGCAGTCCTTCACCGTCAGACGACCAGCCTTCTGGCAAACTATCGCGAAAGTCGGCGACGAGACTGAAGTGACCAGCGTTCTCATTACTTCTGCGTACGTTTTCATCTCGATACTGTTGCCCAATCAAATTCCAGGTATCAGCAATCGACTTCCCTGCTGCCTGAGAAGCCTGAGCCTGCGACCAGGCGTAGAGCGGATCTTCCAATGTCCGCGCGGCTGTTGCGTTTCCGATCGCGACCAAAGACTCGACGGAAATGTTGTTGAGATTTTCCAGCCAGCGCTCAGCAAGCAGACTACGCAATCCCTGCTTCACCTGCTTCAGTTGCTCTCGAATCTCGGCATTCCTTTCGGGCAGGTCAACAGTATTCGTGACCCACCGCGCGCTCATGAAGAGTCCGCCAAGTGCATAGTAGTCCCGTTGCGAAATCGCATCCAACTTATGGTCGTGGCATCGAGCGCAGGCGATCGTAGTGGCCAGAAACGCTTTCCCAAATGCGTCGATCTTGTTGTCGAGCATCTCCTGATGAATCCCGTTGAACTCCGCGCTGTCCCCGTGCCGCTTTTCACCCATCTGATAAAACATCGGGCCAATTCGAGATTCGTTGATTCCCTGCGTGTGATTCAGGCGAGGCGACTCCAGCAGATCTCCCGCAATTTGTTCGCGAATCAATTGGTCAAAAGGGATATCGCCGTTAAACGCTCTCGTCAAATAGTCCCGATAACGCCACGCACCTTTGGCCGGCATGTCCCATTCATAACCATACGTGTCCGTGTATCGCACAACGTCCATCCAGTGGCGTGCCCAGCGTTCTCCAAAATGAGGAGACGCTAACAACGTGGCAACGTACTCTTCCCAGGCGTCCGAACTCTTATTCTTCAAAAACGCATTCAACGAATCTTTAGAAGGCGGCAGACCGGTCAATGCAAATGACGCTCGGCGCGCCAATGTTCCCGGATCGGCAACTGGCGCAAGTTTGAGTTGCTGATCGCGGAGCCTTGATACGACAAACCGATCGATATCCTTCAGCGATTGTGCATCTTCAACTTGTGGCGGCTGGAATTCCTGAATCGGCTGCAGACTCCACCATTGTCGTCGATCCTTATAAATCGCCTCGAACGTCTCAACAGCAACTTCGCCAGAATCTGGAGGATGATCGCGAGGATCAAACGCGCCTGCCCGAATCCACTCGGTCACGTTCTGGATTTCTGAGTCTGACAGTTTCTTTCCCGGCGGCATCTCGAGACCTTCATGCCTGACAGCCTGGAGCAACAAGCTTTCCTCAGGGTTGCCGGCGACAACAACCGGTCCGGAATCACCGCCCTTCTGAACGGCCTCGCGAAAGTCCAGTCGTAACCCACCTTTGACTGCGTTACTCGCTCCAGAGTGGCACTCGTAACAATGTCGAACGAGCAATGGACGAATCGTCTTCTCAAAGAATTCTGTTTTCTGCTGCTGATCCTGTGCTGTTACCGGATTCGTCTGCGCAAGCACAGGTTCGATCGACCACAGCAAGCCACACAGGAAAGCAAGAATCAAAGGTCGCCCACTTCTTGCGGCATGCTTCATGCTCCTGATGATGGCCACATCACGGCAAACGGCGGCTGAAAGGGTCTGGCGTATCATGGCAAGCGATCCTAACTGGACAGCGCCAGGTTGGGCGAGTTATTGAGCATTTTTTGGTGGGACGGATTTGATTTTGTCGGGGTCAATACCGAGTTCTACCAGTCGTTTTCGTCTGGTTTTTTGGTGGGACTTGCTGGCCTGGGCATTGCG